>JAYTVC010000039.1:0-72088 GCA_043744215.1 Pseudomonadota bacterium | reverse complement strand
TGAAGGAAATTGAGTACCGCTATAATCATCGGGGCGAGAACGTTTTTAAGCAGTTCCTGAAACTCTATTTTGGTTACGTTTCGCCCTAATTACCAAATATTAAGGAGGCTCGTGTAGCCTCCTTTTTTGTAGCTAAATTTCTTAATTAAACTCATGAGCCTGCTTGCCAATATTCTCGCTGAATCCCAAGCTGCGATTAAGCAAGTGCAGACGCTCGCCGATCTTGACCAGATCAAGGCGCGCTATCTGGGCAAGCAGGGCGCGCTCACCGAGCAGATGAAGCAACTGGGCAAAGCGGCGGCGGAAGAGCGTCCCAGGCTCGGCGCGGTCATCAACCAGGTGAAGCAGCAGATTGAAGATTTCCTCTATCAGCAACGCGACGCGATTCTATCTAAAGCGCTCAACGCACGCCTTGCCGAAGAAGCCATTGATGTGACCTTGCCCGGCCGCGGTATGGGCACGGGCGGATTGCATCCGGTCACGCGCACACAACAACGTATTGAAGAATTATTCCGCAGCATTGGTTTCGACGTGGCCGACGGCCCGGAAATCGAAGACGACTTTCACAATTTCACCGCGCTTAACACGCCGGAAAACCATCCCGCGCGCTCAATGCACGACACGTTTTATCTCGAGGGCGGCTTGCTGCTCCGCACCCACACCTCACCCATTCAAGTGCGCTATATGGAAACGCACAAGCCGCCGATCAAAATCATCGCGCCGGGCCGCGTGTATCGTGTCGATTCCGACGCGACGCATTCGCCCATGTTTCACCAACTTGAAGGTTTGTGGATAGCCGAAGACGTCAGCTTTGCCGACCTCAAGGGCGTGGTGCAGGATTTCCTGCAGAATTTTTTCGAACGCACGGATTTGAAAGTGCGCTTCCGTCCGTCGTTTTTCCCCTTCACCGAGCCGTCAGCCGAAATCGACATGAGTTGTGTGTTTTGCCAAAGCGGCTGCCGCGTGTGCAGCCACACCGGCTGGCTGGAAATCGCCGGCAGCGGCATGGTGCATCCGAATGTGTTGAAGCATGTGGGCATCGACAGCGAAAAATATATCGGCTTCGCCTTCGGCATGGGCATCGACCGCCTCGCGATGTTGCGCTATGGCGTGAACGATTTGCGCCTTTTCTTTGAGAATGATTTACGCTTTTTGCGGCAATTCGCTTAATTATATAAGTATTTGATTATAATGAAATTTTCTGAAAACTGGTTGCGCAGTTTTGTCAATCCTTCACTCTCCAGCGAAGCGCTCGCCCATGCGCTGACGATGGCGGGTTTGGAAGTCGAAGCGATTGAAAATGTCGCGCCGGCTTTCGATAAAATTGTCATCGGCCAGGTGCTCACGACCGAGCCGCATCCCAATGCCGATCGTTTGAAACTCACGCAAGTTGATGTGGGAAGCGGCACGCCGTTGGCGATAGTCTGCGGCGCGCCGAACGTCGCGCCGGGGATGAAAGTGCCGTGCGCGTTAGTCGGCGCAGAGTTGCCGGGAATCAGCATCAAGCAGGCCAAGGTGCGCGGCGTCGAATCCAACGGCATGCTCTGCTCGGAAAAAGAATTGGGCTTGAGCGAGGAGAGCGGCGGCCTGATGGCGTTGCCCGCCGACGCGCCTATTGGACAAAGTATTCGCGACTATCTTGATCTGAATGACAAGATGTTTACGCTGAAATTGACGCCGAACCGCGCCGATTGTTTGTCGATCAACGGCATCGCGCGCGAAGTCGCGGCGTTGACTGGCTCGTCGGTCAAGCCGGTCGAAATGAAAACGGTTGCAACGTCTATCGCGGACACGCGCAGCATCACGCTGGCGGCGGATAGCGCCTGCCCGCGCTACTGCGGTCGCGTGATCAAGCTGAAAAACCCGCAAGCACCGACGCCGGATTGGATGAAGCGGCGCATCCTGCGCAGCGGCCTGCGCTGCATCAGTGCCGTCGTCGATGTCACCAATTATGTGATGCTCGAGCTCGGCCAGCCGCTGCACGCATTTGACAACGCCAAGCTCAACGGCGGCATTAGCGTGCGCTGGGCGAGGGCGGGCGAGAAGCTAACGCTGCTGAATCAACAAGAAGTCACATTGCAGTCGGATATGCTGGTTATCGCTGACGACGCCAAAGCGCTCGCTTTGGCCGGCGTGATGGGCGGAGCGGAGAGCGAATTCGGCGAGGCTTCGACGACGGTATTTTTAGAAAGCGCGTTTTTCAGCCCCGTCGCCATCGCCGGCATGACGCGGCGCTTGGGCTTGAACAGCGATGCGGCGTTTCGCTTTGAGCGCGGCGTCGATTTCAATCTGGCGCCAAAAGCGCTGGAGCGCGCGACGCAATTATTGCTGGAAATCTGCGGCGGCGAAGCCGGGCCGGTGAGCGAACAGTTGGCTGCGCTACCGCAGCGCCAGCCAGTCAAATTACGCCCGGATCGGCTGCGCAAAGTGCTCGGCTTCGATATTGCTAACGAAAAAATATTGAATATAATCAATAAGTTACAATTTGAACATAAAGTAAACTCTGATGTAATTTCCGTCACGCCGCCGAGCTATCGTTTTGATATTTCGATCGAGGAAGACCTGATTGAAGAAGTGGTGCGGTTGCATGGCTACGACAATATTCCCGCACGGCCGCCCAAAGCGGTTGTTGCCATGTTGCCGCAAACCGAGTCGGCGCGCAGGCTGGCTGATTTGCGCGACATTTTAGTCAGTCGTAATTACCAGGAAGTCGTGAACTACAGCTTTGTCGACGAAGCCTGGGAGCGCGATTTTGGTCGCGCTGCGTCGGCGCTCAAGCTGCAAAATCCGATTGCGTCAAATATGAACGTCATGCGCTCAACGCTTTTTGGCGGGCTGATCAATACCCTGGTTTTTAACCTGAACCGCAAGGAAGCCCGCGTACGCCTGTTTGAAGCAGGGCGCTGTTTTCACGGGACGGACCCGACGCAGCAACCGCGCCGCATTGGCGGTCTGGCCTATGGCGACGCCGTGCCCGAGCAGTGGGGCGTGTCGGCAAAAAAGGCCGACTTCTTCGACGTAAAAGGCGACGTACAGGCCTTGTGCGCCGGCTTACCCATTCAGTTTGCACCAACCCAACATCCGGCCTTGCATCCGGGGCGCTCGGCCAGCGTGATGCTTGGCGGCAAAGCCGTCGGTTTCATCGGCGAATTGCATCCCCAATGGCTGCAAAAATACGAATTGCCGCTTGCGCCGATTTTATTCGAGCTCGATGTGGACGCCATTTTGCCGCAATCGCTGCCAAAGTTTGCCGAGGTATCCAAGTTCCCGCCGGTCGCCCGCGATCTCGCCATCGTGGTGGCCGAATCGGTTACGGCCGAACAAATTTTGACCTCAGTACAGGCCGCATCACCGGCCACGGTGGCGAAGGTCTCATTGTTCGATATTTATCGCGGAAAAAGCATCGCCGAAGGCAAAAAAAGCCTTGCATTTCGGGTGCTTATGCAAGATACTAAAAGAACATTTACCGACGACGAGATTGACGGCGTCATAGCAAAAATCGTTGATGCGCTGCGGGAAGCTTACGGCGCAGAGTTAAGAAAATAGAACAAATAAGTTACGTAACTAATTGATAGGGAAAGAAAAATGACGTTAACTAAGGCTGAATTGGCTGACTTGATGTTCGAAAAAGTGGGTCTCAATAAACGCGAAGCCAAAGACATGGTGGAAGCGTTTTTTGAAGAAATCCGTATCGCCCTGGCCAAAGGCGACGGCGTAAAACTCTCCGGTTTTGGCAATTTTCAATTGCGCATCAAGCCGCAGCGCCCAGGCCGCAATCCCAAAACAGGCCAGGAAATTCCGATTACAGCACGTCGCGTGGTGACTTTCCATGCCAGCCAAAAATTGAAATCCACCGTTGAAAGCACTTACAGTGGAACAGCCGGCAAGCCGTGATTTACCGCTGATTCCCGCCAAACGTTATTTCACTATTGGCGAAGTCAGCGAGTTATGCGGCGTGAAACCCCACGTCCTGCGCTACTGGGAGCAGGAATTCGCTCAGCTCAAACCTCTCAAACGCCGCGGTAACCGCCGCTACTACCAGCATCACGAAGTGCTGCTCATCCGCCGAATTCGCGAATTACTGTATGAAGAAGGCTTCACCATCAGCGGTGCGCGGCACCGGCTTGACGACGCAGTCACCGCCTCACGTAGTAATGCGTCACCAGTGGGCGTAACGCCCGCCACGTTTGATGTCGCCTTCATGCGACAGGAAATTCACTCCATCCTCAAATTGCTTGAAGTCTAGTCAGTGCAGGGCTTTGCGCATATAATGCGCTGTCCGGGGCGTAGCGCAGCCTGGTAGCGTACTTGCATGGGGTGCAAGTGGTCGGAGGTTCAAATCCTCTCGCCCCGACCAGGAAACCAAAAGGGTTACGGAGACGTAACCCTTTTTTATTTGTTTTTCCACATGTTCCAAAAGGCATTCGCCTCCGGACTGAACGATTTAAAGAAAAATACATGCGGATACTGCTCAGCAACGACGACGGATATTTCGCGCCTGGCCTGGCGATGCTGGCCGATACCCTTTCTGCCATCGCAGAAATCACGGTTGTCGCGCCGGAGCGGGACCGCAGCGGCGCCAGTAACTCCCTTACGCTTGATCGCCCCTTGCTGCTCAAACAAGCGGCTAACGGTTTTTATTTTCTCAATGGCACGCCGACCGATTGCGTACACATGGCCGTGACCGGCCTGCTCGACAAACTGCCTGATATGGTCATTTCCGGCATTAACGACAACGCGAATATGGGCGACGATACGATTTACTCGGGAACCGTCGCGGCGGCGGCTGAAGGTTATCTGCTGGGCATCCCGTCCATCGCGGTATCGCTGGCAAAGCGGGGCGCTGAAAATTTTTCCACCGCTGCCAATGTGGTAGCCGACATTGTGCGCCGGCATCAGCGGCAGCCCTATGCGAAACCGATGTTACTGAACGTTAACGTGCCGGACATTGCTCATACAGGGCTGAAGGGCGTGCGTGTAACACGCCTCGGCAAGCGCCATAAGGCAGAGCCGGTGATTAAAAGCACCAACCCCCGTGGCGATACCATTTACTGGGTAGGGGCAGCGGGTCCGGCGCAAGATGCCGGCGAGGGTACCGATTTTCATGCGGTAGAGCACGGCTTCGTTTCCATTACGCCGCTGCAAATGGATTTGACGCAGTTCTCGCATATTGATCCGATAAAACACTGGCTGGATCCATGAAGCCGCTGAACAGTTTACGCAGCCAGGGTATTGGCATGACCTCAATGCGTACCCGTGCGCGCATGGTGGAGCGCCTGCGTGCCCAAGGCATCAAGAATGAGGAAGTGCTCGAAGCCGTGGCGCAAATTCCGCGCCACATTTTTCTTGAAGAAGCACTGGCCAGCCGCGCCTATGAAGATAATGCCTTGCCCATTGGCCACGGGCAAACCATTTCCAGCCCGCATATTGTCGCGCGCATGACAGAATTATTGCTTAAAGGCGCGCGCGGCGCGAACTTGATGAAAGTGCTGGAGATTGGCACGGGATGCGGTTATCAGACTGCGGTCTTGTCTAAATTTGCCGCAGAAGTTTATTCTGTCGAACGCATCGGCCCGTTACTGGCCAAGGCCCGTGGTCATTTGCGCGAACTTAAGTGCAGCAATACCAAGCTTTTTCATGCGGACGGCAATATCGGGTTGGCTGCGGCAGCACCGTTTGACGGGATCATCATGACGGCAGGGGCTACCCGCGTGCCACCCGAACTGTTGCAACAATTGGCAATTGGCGGCAGAATGATATTGCCCGTAGGTGCCGCAGAACAGTTTCTGACCGTCATCGACCATACGGAAAAAGAGTTCATCGAAACCCGGCTCGAATCTGTAAAGTTCGTTCCGTTGCGTGGGGGTACGATGTGAACCGCAGAAACCATCACTATTTTTTTCTTACGTGGCTGCTGGCCCCTGCACTGCTGGTTACAGCCTGTGCTACGCGTTTGCCCCAGCCCGCGCCCGAGCGCATGCCAGCGCCCACCGCGGCGCGCGGTGCACCGGCGGTGGTTGCCCCTCCTGTGACTGCTTTGCCCGTTATTATTCCGTCGCAACCTGCCGCTGGCGGTGATGTTATTGCCACGCCCATTAAGCCGGGCGCTGCTGCACCTCAAGCGCGTGCGCTGCCCGGCGCGGTGAATCAGCCCGCGAATGCCGGCACCGGCAATGCCGTCCTCGCCCAATCTGAATTGCTCAAATCCGCGCCCAAGGCGATCAAATTGCCCTACTCCCCCGATGCGCTGGCCTTGGTACAAAACCCCGGCCTTGAAGGCGGCACGGCGATTGCAGCGGCTAAACCTGGCGCCGAGGTGCCCGTTGCCGCGAATTCCCCGACCGTCGTTGCGCCGCCCTCAGCCGTTGCTGATGGCGTCACCGACTGGGCATGGCCGGCCCAGGGCAAAATCAAGGGCTTTTTCAGCGAGGCCAATAAAGGGCTGGATATCACCGGCGCGCTCGGCCAACCCGTGATGGCGAGTGCAGCCGGAAAAGTCATTTATGTAGGCAGCAGCGTGCCGCATATGGGCAAAATGGTAGTCATCAGTCATAGCAAAAATTATTTGAGCCTGTATGCCCATAACGACAAAATATTAGTCAAAGAAGATCAGCAAGTCAGCAAAGGCCAGAAGATCGCCGAAATGGGCAACACCGACTCCGATCATGTGAAACTGCATTTTGAAATTCGCTTGATGGGCAAGCCGGTAGATCCGATGAAATATCTGCCGGGCGACAAAATCTCATGACCCGCAGCTACGGAAGCGATGACGAGGATATCGCCGACGACATGAGCGATAAAGATTTGTATACGGATCGCGCAGAGCCTTTGCAAGGCCACAATGGCGCTTTGAAAAACGAAGTGGAAGCCTTGGTCAGCGGCCGGCAAGTCAGCGACGGGTATGCCGAAGAATTTCATGCGGACGTCACACAGGTATACCTGAATGAACTGGGCCGCCGCCGACTGCTCACGCCGGCCGAAGAACAAACGCTTTCCCGTGCGGCCCGCGCGGGCGATTTCGACGCGCGGCAAAAAATGATCGAGCATAACCTGCGGCTGGTCGTCAACATCGCCAAGGGTTACATTAACCGGGGCGTGCCGCTGCTTGATTTGATAGAGGAAGGCAATCTCGGCCTCATGCATGCGCTGGAAAAATTCGAGCCCGAACGCGGTTTTCGTTTTTCCACGTACGCGACGTGGTGGATCCGCCAGAACGTTGAGCGCGCCATCATGAACCAGTCACGCACTATCCGCCTGCCGGTGCATGTGATCAAAGAGTTGAACGTCTATTTGCGCGCCATGCGGTTTCTTGAAGCGCGCAGCGATACGGATCCCAAGCCTGAAGACATCGCGCATTTGCTCGGCCGCCCGGTGGAAGAAGTGCGTCGTGTACTTAACCTGAACGAACGCATGGCCAGCCTCGATTCCCCCCTCGATGTGGATCCATCGCTCTCGATTGGCGAATCCATTGCCGACGAACAGGCCTTGTTACCGGACGAGTTACTGGAGCAAGCCGAAGTGCATGCCATGATGCGCAGTTGGCTCAATGCGTTGACCGAGAAACAACGATGGGTCATTGAGCGCCGCTACGGCCTGCATAATGGCGATGTATCGACGCTGGAAGATTTGGCCAATGAACTCGACATCACGCGCGAACGCGTGCGCCAGATCCAGATTGAAGCGATCAACGCGTTGCGCGCCATGATCAAACGCGATGGCGTGGATAGAGATTTGCTGAATGAAGCGTAGTTAACATAACTATTTGATTATATTCAATATTTTATAGGTCAATCGTCACTTCTTTTATCGTCGCATCTTCATCGCTGGTTTTTGATTTGAAGCCGAGCGAATCCATCATCGACAACATGCCGCTGTTTTCACCGAGCACTTCGCCGTCCATATGCCGCAATTTTTTCGCCCGTGCTGCGTCCATTAACGCTGTCATTAACTTGTAACCTGCGCCGCGGTGTTGCCATTCATCGGCCACCACGACTGAAAATTCGCAACGCGTCGCATCGGGTTTGATCACATAGCGCGCTACGCCGATTTGTATTTCACTCTCGCCTGCGGACGTCACTGCCACCAGCGCGAGTTCGCGGTCGTAGTCGTATTGGGTAAAGCGTAACAGCATCGTAGGCGTCAGTTCGCGCAGTGTGCCCAGAAAACGGAAGTAACGCGTCTTGTCCGATAATTTGCGCACAAAGGCCGCTTCCATGTCCGCGTCTTCCGGCCGCATGGGACGAATGGTGACGTTGACGCCGTCGGGCATTTGCCACGCAGTCGCGAGGTGCGCAGGATACGGGTGGATGGCCATATGCGCGTAGGGTTTCGGGTTCGCCGATACCTGGCCGACCACGATGCGAGCCTCGGTTGCCAGCGCGCCGTTTCCATCCACCATCAAAGGATTGATGTCCAGCTCCCGCAGCCAGGGCAATTCGCAGGCCATTTCCGATACGCGCAGCAATACGTTTTCCAGCGCTTCGTGATGGATGGCTGGCAGGTTGCGGTAAGGTTTGAGCAAACGGGCAACGGCCGAGCGCTCAATCAATTCGGATGCGAGAAAGCGATTAATCGGCGGTAGCGTGCTGGCGTGGCCGCCCAGTATTTCCACCAGCGTGCCGCCTGCGCCAAATATCAATATCGGCCCGAACACTTCATCGCGCGTGATGCCAACCAGCACTTCACGCGCATGGGGACGCACGATCATCGGCTGGATCGCGATGCCTTCTATGCGCGCATCGGGCTGGAGCTTTGTCGTGTTGGCAAGCAGGTCGTGGTAAGTCGAGCGCACCGCTTGCGCGGCGGATACATTCAACCAGACGCCATTCACATCGGACTTGTGCGTAATGTCGGGCGAATACACTTTCATCGCTACCGGCATGCCGATTTGCTCCGCTATCAGCAACGCTTCGTTGGCGCTACGCGCGACAACGGTTGGTACGGTAGCAATGCGGAAGCAGGCAAGCAGGGCGCGCGATTCCGTTTCCGTTAATGCTGTGCGGCCTTGCGCCAGCGCAGTTTCAATCAACAGTCGAGCGCCTTCCACATCCGGCGCATCTTCATTAGCCAGCGGTCCGGGCAACTGCGCCAAAAGTTTCTGGTTGCGCTGGTATTCGGTGATAAATGAAAAACTATCTACTGCCACTTCCGGCGTGCGGAAGTTGGGAATATTGGCGGCCACCAGTTTTTGGCGACTGCCGGCCACCAGCGATTCACCCAGACAAACAGCCAGTACCGGTTTGCTTTGGGCGCGGGCCGTATCGATCACCGCCTGGGCCATATCTTCCATTTTGCTCACGACTTGTGGTGCGAGAATAGCCAGTGCGCCATCCACATTCGGATCATCCAGACAAGTTTTCAGCGCAAAAGCAAAACGCGCCGGATCCGCGTCGTTCAACACATCGACCGGATTGCCAAGAGACCAATTGGCCGGCAGGGTGCCATTGAGCGCGCCGAAGCTGGCGGTGGAAAACCGCGCCAGCACCACATGCATCTGCGCCGCACGATCGGCCGCGATAATGCCGGGGCCGCCGCCATTGCTGATAATGGCGAGGCGGTTGCCGCTTACGCGCGAATGCACGGGCAAGGTTTTCGCTGCTGCAAATAATTGGTGAATGGTGTCAATGCGTACCGCGCCTGCACGACGAATGGCTGCGCTGAAGGCTTCGTCGGAACCGGCCAGACTGCCGCTGTGGGTTTGCAAATCGTGGGCACCGCCCGCATGCCGGCCGGCTTTGAGAATGATGACCGGTTTTACACGGCAGGCTGCGCGCAGGGCACTCATGAAGCGCCGTGCATCAGTCACCCATTCCATGTACAACAAAATACTTTTGGTTGCCTGATCCGCGGCGAGGAAGTCGAGTATTCCGGCAAAGCCCACATCGCTCGCGGAACCGAGCGAAATGCAACTGGAAAATCCGATGTGGTTGACTTGCGCAATATCGAGCAGGGCTGCACCGAGGGCGGCAGACTGTGACACCAATGCCACATTACCGCTGCGTATTTCTATTGTATTGGGCGACGCATCAAAGCCGATTTCAGGACGGATGATGCCGCGCGAATGGGGGCCCAGCACGCGAATATCGTGGCGTCGCGCAATTTGCAACGCTTCGGTGCAAAAGCTTTGTTCGAGCTCGGGTTTGATATCGCCCGGCACAGCCATCAACAGTGCGTGTTTAATGCCTCGCTTCGCGCAGGACTGCATGATCTCGGGCAAGTGATCGGCGCGCACGGCGATAACGGCCAGATCCACGCTACCTGGCAAATCGGCCAGGGATTTGAAACACTTTTTTTCGCCGATGGTTTTGTGGCCCGGATTGATCGCATACAAGGTGCCGCGATACTGGCTCGCCAGTTTTGCATACACCATGCCGCCGATGGACTCGAGACGATCCGACGCGCCGACCAGGGCGACGGATTGGGGCGCGAATAATGGGCTGAGGTTTCCGGTATCCATTGACTATCTATCCAGTAAGTGATTTTTTCGTGCTCATTACGGCAGGCATGGCAGAAATAGCGCGTTTCCCTCGAGAGAATAAGGTGTTGGTGCGATGCACCATGAGCCATTGTGCCCAATAGTCTTTATAATCACAAGTTATCAAAAGAAAAGTTTAATCCGGAGCCGCAGTGTCTACCGCATTCATTTCCCATCCGGATTTTTATCGCCATGAAATGGGTGCCCATCATCCCGAACGCCCTGATCGGCTGTCTGCCATCGATGACCGTTTGATCGCATCAGGCATCGGTATGTATCTTGATCGCTACGTAGCCCCGGAGGTTACACACGAACAACTGTTGCGCGTTCACACGCTGGAACATATCGCGCATATCGAAAGCATCGCGCCGACGCGCGGTTATGCGGTGATCGACCCCGATACGTCGATGAATGAATTTACTTTGCCCGCCGCGCGGCGTGCAGCCGGGGCGCTGGTGCTGGCAACGGATCTGGTCATCGAAAGCAAAGCGGAAAATGCTTTCTGCGCCGTGCGCCCGCCGGGCCATCATGCCACGCGAAAAGCAGCGATGGGATTTTGTTTTTTCAACAACATCGCGGTCGGCGTTGCGCACGCCCTCGAGCAGCACGGGTTGAGGCGCATCGCCGTCGTTGATTTCGATGTGCATCACGGTAATGGCACCGAAGATATTTTTGCCGACGATCCGCGCGTCATGGTCTGTTCCACGTTTCAGCATCCGTTTTATCCTTACAGCGATCCGGCCACCGCTAACGAACACATCATCAACGTGCCGTTACCTGCGGGCACGGCGAGCGAGGGCTTTCGCCAGGCCATCAGCGAACACTGCGTGCCGCTGCTGGAAAATTTTTCTCCGCAAATGATTTTCATCTCCGCCGGGTTTGATGCCCATCGCGAAGACGACATGGCGTATCTCGAATTGAACGATGGCGACTATGCGTGGGTCTCAAGCGTCATCAAAGACCTCGCCGATCGCCACGCACAAGGCCGCATTGTGTCGACACTCGAAGGCGGTTACGCATTGAACGCCTTGGGCCGCAGCGTGACGGAACATATTCGCGTGTTGAGCGGGACGTAGCGCGATGTTTGATTTCGATCAATGATCAAGGCGGGTTACCATGCAAAATACCTACACCAATGGACTCCACGATGAAGATATCTAACAGATTGATTTATATCATTATTTTACTATCCTGCGCTGCGCTGATGGGGTACGGTTTGTATCTTCAGCACGTCACCGGATTAATCCCCTGTCCGCTGTGCATTTTGCAACGCATCGCCTTCATCGCGGTCGGTGTCGTCTCATTGATCGCCGCGCTGCATAATCCGCAACGCACCGGCCAGCTTATTTATTCCGCATTGATTCTGATCGCCAGCTTAGCGGGCCTTGGCATCGCCGCGCGCCACGTCTGGGTGCAAAATCTGCCGCCGGGACAATTCACCGAATGCGGTCCCGGTCTCGATTTCATGGTCGAAGAACTCGGCCTCGCCCAGGCGCTGCCGCTGATCTTCAAAGGTGAAGGCGAGTGCGCGGCGTCAGCATGGAAATTTCTCGGCCTCACCATTCCGGGTTGGTCGCTGGTGTGGTTTGTGCTGTTTGCCGTCGCGGTAATTTACATCATCGTCCGCGCAATCCGCATGCGCAAAATGAATAGGTAGCGCGCCCTGCGCGTGAATATGAGGCCATACTAATTTCTAATTACGGTTGAAAATTACCGCTTTTCAGGACGATGGAAGAGCAAATGCGTTACGCACCTGTTTTATGCTTCATCGCGCACCGTACCGCCGAATACCTTTATCGCCATTTCCGCATCTCTGATTCCCATGACATTTGTCTTGCGGCTATCAACGTTAATACAAACTCGCTCCAGAATAATTTGCGGCATGCCGGCGAGGCCGCGATATCTCACGGTGTTGTGAGTTTCGCCGCCGAAATCTTTTTGCGACCACAAGCGCTTGAATTCGGCGTCGGTATAGGCGAATTGGGTTTCGCCCGTTTGCCGGTCAGTGATTTCGCCTACAGGTGCGCGCACCATTTCAATCATGCCTGACTCCAGCAATGGCCGCATCCAGCGATAAAAAAACATCAGCATCAATGCGCCGCAGTGAATGCCGTCGGCATCCGGGTCCATGAGTAAAATGATTTTGGCGTAGCGACGATTGTTGATGTTAAATGTGTCGCCAATACCCGCGCCGAGGGCTTCAATGAGCGCTTTGAACAAAAAATTGTCGCAGGTTTTTTGTTCGGAAATTTTGAGCGTGTTCATCGGCTTGCCTTGCATCGGCAGCACGGCCTGCAGTTGCGCGTTGCGCATGCGGGTGACGGCCAGCGCGGCGGAGTCGCCTTCGACGATAAATAATTCGTTTGCGGTTTCAATGCCGCGTTGATGGCAATCGGCTAACTTGACTGGCTTGTTGGAGTAAAGCAAAGGATTTACCTTGAGTTTTTTTGCAAGTGTGGTGAGAGAAAAAAGTTAATTGATGGGTACGCTATCGCTTTGCCCATCCTGCATCTGGTTGATTTTTGTTAAGTAGTTTCAGTAAATAGCATCGACCATAATTTTTTCACGGCATCTGTTTCCGTTTTAATGGCAGCAGGTTCTATCAACGGATTCGCTTCATTATTCAGCCGCGATGCATGTTGCAGGCGGCGGAATTCGCGATAGGCGTTTGCGCAATTTGTCGCCAGCTCCATCGGAATCAATTTCAGTTCGCCGCTGCGTTTGAGCAGGGCGATGTTACCTTTGTTGAGAGTGAGGTCGGTGTGTTGCCTGCTGTCGGCGAGTACAAGGTATTGCACCATAAATTCCACATCGATGATGCCGCCGCGGCCTTGCTTGATGTCGAGCATGCCTTCAAGTTCTTTGTGCGCCATGCGCATTTTGTCGCGCATGATAATGATTTCTTTTTGTAGCAACGCCAGGTCGCGCGGCTGACGGAGAATGTCGATTCGCAGTGCTTCAAATTTTTCGCCCAATGCTTTGTCGCCTGCCACATAGCGGGCGCGGGTGAGGGCCTGGTGTTCCCACACCCAGGCGCGATGACGCTGGTAGGCTTCAAACGCTTCGAATGACGATACCAGTAAACCGCTCACGCCGTCGGGCCGAAGGCGCAAATCGGTTTCGTACAACATGCCCGCAGATGTGAGAGTGGAAAGCGAACCGATGAAGCGGCGGGCGAGGGCGGCGTATTGGTTTTCGATGTCGGCTCGCGGATCATCGTACAAAAAAATCATGTCCAGATCGGAACTATAACCCAGCTCTTTGCCGCCGAGTTTGCCGTAGCCGATAACCGCGAAGCGCGGCGCGTCGATGCCATTGCCGGATTTTTGCGCGAGCTCGCGCCAACAAAGTTCGAGCGAAACATCGATGACAGTATCGGCCAGCGCGGTGAGGTGATCGCTCAGGGTTTCCAGCGTCATCAAGCCTTCGAGGTCTTGCGCCAGCAGGCGGAAAGTTTGCGCGTGTTTAAAATGGCGCAAAGCATCCAGGCGTTTTTCTTCATCGGTCTCAGTCAATAATTCTTCGCGCAGTTTTTGTTTTAATGCGAGCCAGTCCGGTGGGCTGTGCAGCAGACGCGTATCGAGTAATTCATCAAGCAGAATCGGATGCTGGCGTAAGTAGTGCGACGCCCACGGGCTGGCCGCCATCAGTTTGGCGACGCGCTCAAGCACTTCGGGATGCTCACTCAGCAAGGCGAGATAAGCTGCGCGGCGGTCGATGGCTTCAGTGAAATCTAGCAGGTGGAATAGGGTTTTGTCAGCGGGCGCGTAATGTGCCCCGACGCCGATCAACTGCGGAATGAGCGCATCAAGCCGCGCACGGCTCACTTCTGGCAAGCGCGCGTAACGCGCCGAGGCGCGCATGAGACTTAACCGTCCTTTCACGGCGGCAACATCGGTGTAGGCAGCGGGAAATGATTGGTGTGTTTCCGCGTCGAGCCAGAGGCCGGATAAATCGTCAGCAGTCGGTGAAGACGATTTGGTGCGCGTAAACACCGACTCGAAATGGCGCGACACATGTTGCCGATGGGTGTTCAGCGTGCGTAAAAATGATTCGTCATCAGCCATGCCCATCGATTCGGCAATCAATGCGCGGTCAACATCGCTTGTCGGCAGCGTTTGTGTTTGCGCATCGTCGAGATATTGCAAGCGGTGTTCGAGGTTGCGTAAAAACTGATAAGAATCAATGAGTTGCAAAACATCGTCTTGCGGCAATATGTGCCGCTGCGCAAGCAATTGCAACGTGGGCAGGGTGGGGCGCAACTGCAATTCTTTTTCGCGTCCGCCGCGAATGAGTTGAAACACCTGCGCGATAAATTCAATTTCGCGAATGCCGCCAGAGCCGATTTTGATATTGTCTTTGGCGCCCCGCGCGGCGGCCGCGCGGCGGATTTGTCCGTGCACGTCGCGCAAATCGGCAATCGCGCCGTAATCGAGATAGCGGCGGAACACGAAGGGCCGCACGATGTCGTCCAGCAACTTCGCATCGCCAGCGTCACCGCACACCACACGGCCTTTGAGCCAGGCGTAGCGTTCCCATGGCCGCGCCTGGGTGATGAAATATTCTTCCAGCGCGTCGAAACTCGACACCAGCGCGCCGCTGTCGCCATAGGGGCGCAGTCGCATATCGACGCGAAACACGAAGCCATCCGCCTTGACATCGTGCAGCGCGCGGATGACCTGCTTGCCAAGTAAAGTAAAAAATTCGTGGTTGGATATTTTTCGCGGTCCGCCGGTTTCGCCGTCTGTCGCGTAGGCAAAAATCAAATCAATGTCTGACGACACGTTCAACTCCGCGCCGCCCAGCTTGCCCATGCCGATAATCAGCAGGTGTTGTTCGCGGCCTTCTGCGTCGAGAGCCGCGCCGTACTCCGCGCGCAGCCAGCGATGGCAATGCGTCAGCGCGCAATGCAAGCTCACTTCCGCGAGGCACGTCGCCGTCGCCACTACTTCGGCGAGCGAAGCCATGCCGCTGAGGTCACGCGTAATCAGGCGCAGCATCACGCGCTTGCGCAGATCGCGAAGCATTTTCGCAAGCAGGGCTTCGTCGGCGATGACAGCGGCGCGCAGAAATTGTTCCATTTCGTCGCGCGAGAATGGCGAAGCCATTTGCCTCGGCAGGTCAGCGCCGAGACCCGGCTCTGCCGCCAGCAGGCGGCCCACATAGCGCGACAGCCGCGCGGCGCGGGTGATGCAGGCGGCGGGTGAGGCGCAAAGTGGGCTCTGGTCAACCATTTTCACATTTTGGCATTGTATTTTGATAACGGAAACAAGCGTGAGCCCTATATAATGTGGGGCAGAACGCCGCGACGGAAGAACCGGGAGCGTAAGCCGATATCAATGCTCCCGAATCAACGCGGCATACATTTATTCGCATGACACGCAAGTGGCCGCATAAACGACAGCCGAACCTATGATACGCGCCACCTGGTATTTTACCCATCGACTATTGAGCTGGACACTGATCCTCGGCCTGCTGCTGTTTGCGCTGACAGTATTGGGTTTACGCTATTGGGTGTTGCCCAATATCGGCGATTACCGCAGTCAGATTGCCGCAGCCATGACCCGCGCCATCGGTGTGCCATCGACCTTGGGCACGGTAGAGGCAAGTTGGGACGGCCTGCGCCCGCATCTTAAATTTTCCGATATTTCTTTACAAGACGAACGCAGCCGCAAGGGCCTGGCGCTCACCGAACTTGAAGGCACGGTGTCGTGGTGGGCATTGCTGGTGGGCGAACTGCAATTTCATTCCCTCGAAATCAAACGGCCGGAACTGACCGTTCGCCGTGACAAAGACGGTGCGTTGCACGTGGCCGGCATCAAGATGGGCAAAAAAACCGAAGATCAGGGCGGTGGATTTGGCGACTGGTTATTGGCCCAGGACGAAGTTTTTATCCGCGACGCAGTCGTCACATGGCATGACGAATTGCGCGGCGCGCCCGAGCTAAAATTTAATGGCGTTGCCCTACGGCTCGAAAATAGCGGCAGTCGCCATCTGCTCGGTTTCACCGCCACGCCGCCGACCGAACTGGCCGCACCGATCGACGTGCGCGCTGAAGTGCACGGGCGTTCGCTTATTGATCTGAACGCCTGGTCCGGTCGCGTGTATGCACGCATGGATACGGCCGATGTCGCCGCCTGGCGCACCTATTTACCCGTGCCGAAAGAAGTGGAAAAAGGCATCGGCGGCGTGCAAGTGTGGCTGGATTTTGACGGCACGCGTATCAGCGACGTAAGCGCCGATGTGCAATTGAATGATGTCGCAACCCGGCTCAAGCCTGAACTGCCTTTGCTGTCGCTGGCAAGCCTTGGTGGGCGCCTGGGTTATCGCGATTTGCTGCCAGGTTTCAATCTGACCGGCAAGCATCTGGATTTCACGCTGGCCAATAGCCGAACCAATATCCCCGAGGCCGATTATTTTTTCCATTACGTTCCCGCCTCCGATAAACGCGCCGCCGAAGGTGAGCTGTTGGCCAGCGCGCTGGATGTGGAAGCGCTGCGTCTGGTCGCCGACTCGTTGCCGTTCGATGCGACGCACCGCAAGCGCATGGATCAAATGGCGCCCAAGGGACGTCTGGAAAACCTTTCGATCAAATGGGGCGGCGACGTTGAAGCGCCGAAAACCTACGCGGCTAAAGTAAAGTTCAATAATTTCAGCGTGGCACCGTCGGAAGCATTGCCCGGTATTTCCGGCATGAACGGCGATTTCAATGCCAGCGAGAGCGGCGGCACACTTTCGCTCAGCAACAAAGCCAGCGAAGTAAAACTGCCAAAGGTTTTTGCCGAGCCGCTGAAATTTGATTCGCTTGTGGTGCAAAGTTCGTGGAAACGCACGGATGATAAATGGGAAGTTGATTTGCAAAATATCAACTTTGCCAACGCCGACGCGGCGGGCAACTTGAGCGGAAAATATTCTACCCAGCCCAATTCTCCCGGCATGGCAGACATCAAGGCCAACCTGTTGCGCGTCGAAGCGCGCGACGTATACCGCTATTTGCCGGTTACATTGGGGGAAGGTATTCGCAACTGGTTACAACACGCACTCAAAGCCGGCAAGGCCGAAAACGTGGCGTTGACATTAAAAGGTAATTTGCGCGATTTTCCGTTTGAGCACGACAAGAATGGGCAGTTCCGCGTGAGCGCCAAATTGTCCAATGCCGAGTTCGACTATTCCGACGCATGGCCTAAAGTTGAAAAACTGCAAGCCGATTTGTTGTTTGCCGGCAAGCGCATGGAAATCCATTCAAGGGATGCCATGATTGCCAACACAAAAATCAACAAGCTGGATGTCGCCATCCCCGATCTGTTTACCCGCGACGCGCTGCTGGAATTGACAGGCAATATTTCCGGTGCCGTGGCCGATAAAATCCGCTTTCTCAATACCAGCCCGGTAAACAGTCTGCTTGACGGCTTCACGCAGGGAATGCAGGCAAGCGGCAATGGCGTGCTGGATTTGAAAATGGATATGCCGCTCAGTCATACACGCGATACAAAAACATCCGGCGAATATCATTTCCAAAACAATCATATTGAAGGCGGCAAGCTATGGCCTCCGCTCGACAACGTGACCGGCACTTTGGCCTTCGGCGCGACGGGCGTGCAGGTGCAAGGCCTTACGGCAACCGCGTTCGGCGGCCCGGTCAATATCAATGTGAAGAATCAGCCAGGCGGTGCGCTGGTGGTGGATGCAGGGGGGAAAGCCAACATCGATGACCTGTTATCGGTGATGAACATTCCTGCCCAGGATTGGATGGACGGCACGACAGATTGGCGCGTCAACGCGCAAATCGAAAAAGGTAATGCGGCGATCAAGTTTGATTCGGATTTGCTCGGAGTGAAATCCGAATTGCCCGAACCCCTGAGAAAAGCTGCCGCTGCCTCGATGCCGTTGCATGTGGAACGCAAAACCATCAGCAACGGCCAGGAGCAATATGAAGTCAGCCTGGGCAAAGAAATCAGCGGCGTGTTTTTGCGCACGCAGAATGACAAAGGCGAGTGGAGCATGCGTCGCGGTACGCTCGCGTTGAATACCAATGCGACACTGCAAGCGCGCGATGGCGTCTATGTTACCGGTGCGTTGGACACGCTTGACCTCGACCGCTGGCGCACCTATTTGCGCAAGACCGCCAGGCCGGCTGCCGCAGCGGAAATGGCGCCCGTCGGGTTATCTCTCTATGGTTTCGATCTCACCGTGACAAAATTGACCGCGTTGGACAAGCTGATCGGCGTCACCCGCGTCAATGCCGAGCGCGTAGGCACCGCATGGGAAAGCACCATTATCAGCAATGACATGAATGGCACGCTGACCTGGAAGCCCGAAGGGCATGGCACCATCATTGCCCGCTTCAAGAACTTTATCATTCCAGAATCGGCAGAGACAGACCCGGCCGATGCGAAAGCGGTGCCGTCAACGGAGGCGGCGCTGACCGAGGCGGATTTTCCGGCGCTGGATATTGTGGCGGAACAATTTCAAGTTCGTAAGCGGGTGCTGGGCAAGCTGGAAGTGGTGGCGAAACCGGAAGCGCGTAACTGGCGGCTGGAAAAACTGAAACTCACCCTGCCCAATGCCACCCTGAATGCCAGTGGCTTATGGCAAGTGTTGCCGGGCAAACCCAGCACCACGCTGGATATGAAACTGGAAGTGGCCAACGCAGGAAAATTTCTCGGCCAGCTCGGCACGCCCGACGCCGTCAAAGGTGCGCCGTCCACCATCAGCGGCAAGTTATCGTGGGCAGGCAATCCCTACGAGTTCAATCCAAAAATCCTCAGCGGCAATTTCAAACTTGAAGCGCGCGGCGGACAATTTTTGAAACTGCAACCGGGCGCGCCGGGCAAATTGTTGTCGCTCATGTCATTGCAAGCCTTGCCCCGCCGCATCACCCTCGATTTCCGCGACGTATTCAGCGAAGGCTTTGCCTTTGACGACATGGCCGGCAGCTTTGTGATCGACAAGGGCGTGATGTCCACTTCCGATTTTGTCATCAATGGCACGGCGGCCATTGTGACCATGGAAGGCACCGTGAATCTGGGCGCTGAAACGGAAAGCCTGAAAGTAAAAGTGATTCCCGCCGCCAGTGAGACCGTATCCATCGCCAGCACCTTGCTTGGCGGGCCGGTGGTAGGTTTGGTGTCGTATGCGCTGCAAAAGCTGTTGAAAAATCCCTTCGGCCAAATTGCCTCGTATCAATACGCGATTACCGGCACCTGGGATGAACCGCATGTAGATAAAATCCAGCAGCAACCCGTGCAACAACCGAGCGGCTGGGAGTAAACAACGTGGCGCCTGCAAAAAATACTTTTCGTTTGGCCGCAGTGCAAATGGTATCGGGCCCTGATGTGGCCGCAAATTTACGCGATGCCGGCGCGCTCATTGAGCAAGCAGCGGGCGAGGGCGCACAACTTGTCGCATTGCCGGAATATTTCGCCATCATGGGATTGCACGAGACGGATAAAGTCGCTGTACGCGAAACTTTTGGCCGCGGTCTGACACAGGATTTTTTGCGCGACATCGCCGCGCGCTTGAATCTATGGATCGTCGCCGGCTCCATTCCGCTCGCGTGTGATGATACAAAAAAAGTCCGCAACAGTTGCCTGCTATTGAGTGCCGGCGGAGAAGTGGCGGCCCGCTACGACAAGATCCATTTATTTGAATTCGCGTCGGGCAACGAGCAATATTCCGAGTCGCGCACCATTGAAGCAGGCAATCAGATCGTCACCGTCGGTTCGCCCTTTGGCAAACTCGGCTTGTCGATTTGCTACGACTTGCGTTTTCCCGAAATGTATCGCGCCATGCACGGCGCCGACATACTATTCGTGCCTTCGGCATTCACTGAAACCACCGGCCGCGCCCATTGGGAAACGTTGATCCGCGCCCGCGCCATCGAAAATCAGTGCTATGTCGTTGCGCCGGCGCAAGGGGGCAAACATGCGTCGGGGCGCGAAACCCACGGCAATAGTATGATAGTGGATGCGTGGGGCACAATTTTGAAACGCATGGATAAAGGCGCAGGCGTGATCGTCACCGATGTTGAACCAGTCCGCAGCGCCGAGGTGAGAAAAAAATTGCCGGCCTTGCAGCACCGAACGCTTTAAATCTGGCGCAGGTGTCGCCATATGGTACGTGCAGGCCTTTTGGCTATATTATGTAACTATTTGATTATTAACAATATTTTAAGGTTTTATGAGCTCGCAAACATTGCTTCATACAGCACAAAATACTTTGCTGACGCCATTCGCGCTGGATGAAGGCGCACTGACCAAAGTATTCGGCAGCATCATGACCCATCGGGTCGATTACGCCGATTTATATTTTCAATACAGCCGCAGCGAAGGCTGGAGCCTCGAAGAAGGCCAGGTGAAATCCGGCAGTTTTCACATCGACCAGGGCGTCGGTGTGCGCGCGATATCGGGTGAAAAAACCGCTTTCGCTTATTCTGACGATATCAATCTGGCCGCACTCGAATCTGCCGCGCAAGCGACACGCGCCATTGCGCAAGCGGGTGGCAGCAGCGCCGCCGTGCCGGTGAAGCACGGCAGCGGGCGCAATTTATATTTGCCGCATGATCCGCTTACCAGCTTGTCCGACACCGACAAAGTGCGCCTGCTCGAACGCATCGAAAAAAATTGCCGCGAACTGGATCCACGTATCGTGCAGGTGATGGCCGGCCTCGCCGGTGAATACGAAGTGGTGCTGGTGGCGCGTCATGACGGCATGATGGCCGCTGACGTACGGCCGCTGGTGCGTTTATCCGTGACTGTGATCGCCGAACAAAACGGCGTACGCGAGCAGGGCTCGGCCGGTGGCGGCGGGCGCTTCGATTACTCACATTTCAACGACGATGTGTTGCAACAATATGCCCAGGCCGCCGTGCATCAGGCCATCACCAATCTCGGCGCGAAGGCAGCGCCGGCAGGCGCAATGACGGTGGTGCTGGGCTCCGGCTGGCCCGGCATTTTGTTGCACGAAGCCATCGGCCACGGATTGGAAGGCGACTTCAACCGCAAAGGCAGCTCTGCATTCAGCGGCCGCATTGGCGAGCGCGTTGCCGCGCCAGGTGTGACGGTGATTGACGACGGCACCATTGAAAATCGAAGAGGTTCCCTCAACATCGACGACGAAGGCAACCCCACGCAACGCACGGTGCTGATTGAAAACGGCATCCTTAAAGGCTATATTCAAGATAGTCTTAACGCGCGGCTGATGAACATGCCGCTCACCGGCAACGGCCGGCGCGAATCCTACGCGCACCTGCCCATGCCGCGCATGACTAACACCATCATGCTCAACGGTGACAAAGACCCGCAGGAAATTATCAAGTCGGTGAAAAAAGGTTTATATGCAGCGAACTTCGGTGGCGGGCAAGTGGACATCACCAGCGGCAAATTTGTTTTCTCGGCGGCAGAGGCTTACATGATCGAAGACGGCAAGTTGACGTATCCCGTCAAGGGCGCAACGCTCATCGGCAACGGCCCCGACGTGCTCACTCGCGTAACGATGATCGGCAACGACATGGCGCTCGACCCCGGCGTCGGCACCTGCGGCAAGGAAGGCCAGAGCGTGCCGGTGGGCGTAGGGCAACCGACTTTGCGTATCGAAGAATTGACGGTGGGTGGGACGGCATAATGAATAAAGGGAAATTTCGTGGCTGACGAAGCAAAAAAAATGAACTGGAAATTTCACGGTGTGCGCGTGATTCACGCCAATCAACTTGACGCCAACACGGCGCAAACGCCGGGCATGGAGCGGGCGGCGGCGATCAACTTCGCCCGCGTGGGAGCGCAAAAAATATGGGCGGGTACGGTGTCGATCCTTGCCAACGCCAAGACCGGTGCCCATCACCACGGTGCGCTGGAGAGTGTAATCTATGTAGTGAAAGGCCGCGCGCGTATGCGCTGGGGAAATAATCTGGAGTTTACTGCTGAGGCCGGGCCCGGCGATTTTATTTTTGTGCCGCCTTACGTGCCCCATCAGGAAATCAATGCGAGTACCGATGAAAAACTCGAATGCGTTTTAGTGCGCAGCGATCAGGAATCGGTCGTGGTAAATCTGGACATCCCCACCATCGAGCCGCCGGAAGAAGTGCTGTGGGTAGATGAGATCCACCGTGGACAAAAACCATAATCAAGACGTAGTCCAAATGATAATTTGCAGCGTAACGTTTGTTAACCCGTTGCCGCTTGGCGCGAAGAATTTATAAGCGCATTATTTTATTTGTATAGCGAAGCCATTTCATTCAAAGCGGCCTGCCATGAAAACACATCGCGCTAGCGTTTCCGGTCCCATCGCATCGAGGGAAAACATGAGCAATTCGATTGCCTTACCGCGCAACAAATGGCTGACCCGCACGCTCACATCGCTGACGTTATTCTGTGCGATGTCGATGCATCCTGCCGCCTACGCCTTTGATTTTTCCACTACCAAAGACAAGTTGAACAAACGCGGCCTCGACATCAAGGTCGGCGGCAACGGGTGGGGCGATGCCAACCCGGAAGACATCGAGCGCGTGTTGTATTCCGTTGCCTCTGAACTCGAACCGTATTTCCCCCACGGCAAAATGCCGCTGATCAAAGTTGAGCATGGCAACGATTCGCCTGTGGCATTGTATGAGCGTGAGGCGGGCGGTCAGTACGTGATATTGCTCACTGCCAAAGACCGCCACTGGAGCCAGTTTGCCTATCAGTTTGCCCACGAACTTACCCATGTGTTGTCGAATTTCGATAACAGCGAATCGCGCTTAAGCAAGGTGCAGGATCCGAATCAATGGTTTGAAGAATCCTTATGCGAAGCGGCGTCCCTGTTCGCACTCAAACGCATGGCGGCTACATGGGAAGTGGCACCGCCCTATCCGCAATGGAAAAATTATGCGGCATCATTGCGCCGCTATGCCGAGCAAATGCGCCAAGAGAACCATCGCACCCTGCCGGCAGGTTTCAGCCTGGCAAACTGGTTTGTGCAAAATGAAAGCGCCGTACGCGCCGACCCGTATATGCGCAGCAAGAATGAAGTGGTAGCAGCGCGGTTGTTGACTTTGCTGGAACAGCATCCCGAGCAATGGGGCGCATTGGCGTTTCTCAACCATGACCGCCAAGGTGCGGCAAAAGATATTGGCGAATATCTCCGTCGCTGGTATGCGTGCTGCCCTGATGCGCACAAAACGTTTGTGCAAGCCGTGATGGTGGAGTTGGGTTTGCCTTCAGATGTGGCCACGATGCGCATTGCGAGCGCGCAATAACGGTTAGCAATTCATTGTAAAAAATTCAATAAAATCAAATAGTTACATAATATCTAATTTACACGTCAAGACAAAAATTTTCGCCTTGAAAATTATTTCATTCCGTTGAATTGTTGACATACAAAAACCGCGCAGGCGTGAGATGCCTGCGCGGTTTTGTTTTGAGCAATGCGCCCGTGTTGATTACTCGGCACTGCAACGCAGATATTTGCTGCAGCCGTCTGCTTTATCGCCTGGCAAATTGAAAGGCGAATAGATTTCTAAAACGCGTCCAGCCGCGCCGCGCTCGCCGCTCGTGCCGACACGGCCTTGCAGACCCGGCGCAGCCATCGCTATCGGCGAAGCGTGTGTACCGCTGAAATCCTCAAAGGCCTGATCTACATCGTAACGCATGGTCTTCGAGCCTGACATACCGCTCTCGCCCTCTTTGCCCGATGGGCCGAGTTTGCCTTCGCTCATTCTGGCCGGTTCTTGCGCGGTTTTGTAGGTGTTTACATGGGTGCCGCTAAAGTCTTCATACGCCTCGTTGATTCCTTGCTTCGCCAGTGCCGCCGGTAACAGCACCATGCTGCCAGCTGCCAAGAAGATACCGGCGACGATTTTGTAATGGGTAGTCATGATCATTCTCCTTCTGTTGTGAGGCTCACTGCCCCCGTTGTTGGACCCGTGTGAGAGTCACCGTGGCGATCATTCCGTATTGAAAGCGTGGTTGGAATGAACGTAATCGTTGCAGTCGTAATAACCAATAGCCTGGAACCAGTCTACAGCCAAGCTATCTGATAACCAGTATAGGTAGTTAGAAACCTGATATGGCTTCACTAGGTCTTCAGACCCAGTGGCATCAGACCCAGCGGCATCAGACCCAGTCGCCAGTGCGGATCATTTCATGGCAGCAGATCATTAGCACCGATAGTGATCTTGATTGCACCACAAGCACAGTTATTGCGCACCGCTAAACCCTTTGAAATCGCCGAATACAGAATAGTTCCTGTTATTCGCTGTCGTAGCTTCTTCACGCATGGCGCCGGCACTGCCATATTCGCCGGTTATGCCGGCTCGACCGTGCATGCCTGATACGGCAGCCCATGTTACTGGATGGGCACCGTTATAGCCGCTGAAGTTGCCGAACGCCCTGTTGATGGGGTTTTCAGTTTGATAGGCCGTCGCTGAAGTACCCGCGCTACCCTCATCGCCGCGCATGCCGTATTCGGTGTGCATGGCACCATGGGCACCATCAAAACCACTGAAGCCGGCGAGGTCAGGGTTGAGCGAGTTTGCCCCTGCCGATGTTGCTGACAACAATGCGGTTATCAAAGCTGTGAGTGTGCAAGGTTTGCGTATGCATTTCATGGCTGTCTCCTTGGAATATTTGCTGATTAGACCGGGAGTGTTTATGTCCCGATCCCCCGATATCAATCTACGTCGTTCCCCCTGGTGCGGATAGGAACAATTGCTTGATGTTGTTGTGCACTATTCACAATGGAGACGTCACCAGATTCAAGTGAAAATAATTGCAAGGTGGACTCGACCTGTTGGAGTATCAGGCCAGAAGAAAATGAGGGGGATGCATACAACAAAAACGGCCCGAGCGGGCCGTTGGCGCAGGCGTGTCAATGCACGCTATGCTTGCGACATGACGACTTGGTTTTTGCCGCGCGATTTCGCCAGATACATGGCCTGATCGGCCAAATTAATTAATTCAGTCATATCGCGGGAATGGTCCGGATAGATTGCGACACCGATGGATGCGCGGATCGACGTGGTGCCTGACTCCAGGTGGAAAGGCTGATTGAGCGCGGCGAGGATTTTTTTAGCAACCACTTGCCCTTGCGCGCTATCGATCAGATTGGGCAAGACCACAACAAATTCATCGCCACCCAAACGGGCCACCGTGTCGTGTTCCCGCGTATTGTCTTTTAGCCGGGTGGCAGCTTCGATCAACAACTTGTCTCCAATGGCATGGCCGAGCGAGTCGTTGAAAAATTTGAACGCGTCGATGTCGATGTAGAGCAGCGCAATTTTTTCGTGGTTATCGTTATGCCGGTTAAGCTGAAGTGAATTGGCCAACCGTTCCAATAGTGCATGGCGGTTGTACACGCCGGTCAGGGTATCGATATTCAGCCGGTGCAACATTTGTTCGAGCTTTGTGTTGGCCTGTGCCAACTCCTGATTTTTACTGGATACCAGTTGCATCGAGTCTTGCAGGCGCCCGGTCATCTGCGACAGCGAACGCGAGAGCGCGCTGACTTCGACGATTTTGCTGTCGGGCAATGGGTTTTGCGCGAAATCCTCATTGCCCACTTTTCCGGCGGCGCTGGACAATCGCTTAAGATCGCGTGTGACCCAACGTAAGCCCATCACGCCCAGCGCGATAGCTAAGGCCAGCGCGCCAAGGCTGATTAAAAATGTACGCAAATTAGTGCGATGGATATTGCCCATGAAATCATCGCGTGGTGCCGCCACGACGGTGATCCAGTTCAGTCCGTTAGTGCCGTTGAGTGCCTTGGCGGAAATTTCAATCAGGCTACCGTTGTGCTTGAGGTTAACATTCAGCCGTTGGCCCATGGCGGGCAGTCTCCCTGCCAACTGTTCGGCGGATAATTTAATCAGCGGTTCAGTGCTCTGCTTTGCCATGATTAATTGCGTGGCCGCTTCACCCGTAGTGGCAGATCGCGCAGGAGCGGAACTGGCAATCAGCGCGCCGGAAGGTTCCATCACGAATGCGATACCGTGCTCGCTGATGGGGTGCGCACGAAGGTAATTGCTAATTTGCGACAAGGGTAAATCGGTGGCAATGACGCCTTGCAGTTCGCCTTGCGTACTGAGTACGGGGACGGCCTTGGTCACTTCAAGAATGTTTTTTGAGGCAGACAAATAAACTGAAGTCCACACGGGCATTTTCTGTTCAGCCGCCAGTTTGTACCAGGGGCGGGCAAGGGTGTCATAGGTTTTGCTCATGGCCGGAACCATTTCTCCGCGTTGGCTCGGGCCGCTAGAGTTGAAAACGAGTTTTTTCCCCTGCGTGTCGCGGTTTTTTACGTGCACCAATGTGCTTCCCGGCGCGACACGGTCAACGCCAATGAAATCACCGGAACTTGAGCCGACGTAAATGAAGGTCACTTCAGGTGTGAGCGAGCTTAACTGAAACAGCAGGTTTTCCATCGCTTCAGGATTCGAGAAGCCGATGCCATAGCTCTGCGCGCCCATACTGATGGAGCTTGTAATCAGCTCAGACCGGTCGAGTTGGGATTTGATGGTTTGCTCGGTACTGTCGACCAGGTCGTGCATGCGTCGTTCGAGAAATTCATCCACCGCCGCGCCACTGGCGAGGTAATACAATCCGCCAATAAGCGTAGCCAACAGCACCATTTGCAAGACAAATGGCACCACCAAAATACTGAACATGGAACGGGAGTGACGTAAGGAAAGCATGACTTGAGCGTAAAAAGCGCGCTGCCTAAATATATTTATGGTTAGGATATCGTTAGATTGATAACCGTTACTGTTTTTAATTCGTTTGTAATGCGCTGCTGAATCTCAGGCTAACACTGTTGAAGTTAATCCGGATATTGCTGGTTTGGAATTTGTCGGGAGAGTGGCACGAGCCACCCCCTTTGAATTCGATCCGTTTCATGTCATCGTTTGATGACAGCCAGTTCCACGCGTCGATTTTGCAACCGGCCAGCTTCCGTATTATTGCTTGCAATGGGTTTGCTGGCGCTGAAACTGTCGGTGCTCAAACGGCTGGCGGCAACGCCCAGTTTGACGAGTTCGGTTTTGACTTTATCAGCACGAGCGCTGGACAGATCTTTGTTGCTGACGACATTGCCCGTGTTATCCGCATGGCCGTCCAACTTGATCTGCGCCGTGGGGAAAGCCTTTAGTATGACTGCCGCTTCCTGTAATTGCTGCACAGCGTCTGCGCTGAGGCCGGATGAATCGGACGGGAAGCGCACCTTGTCCAGATTGAAGGTACGCTTGGGATCGGCAGTGGGGCCGGTCAGCGCCGCTAACAGCCGGTCGCCAAAGCTATTAGGCACTACTTCGATTTTACTGCCGCCCGCTACTGCGTAGGACTTCATGCCGGGCGTGCCACCGGTTGCCGATGCAGTCTTAGCCATATCGGTGCCTGCTTGAGTAGCCGGGCTGGCGGGCAGTTCGACTTTGCCCGTTTCTTTGGCAGGTTCGGTTTTGGCCGGTTCCGGCTTGCTCGCATCGCTCGCCGGCTTGGGTAGGTCGGGCGCAGGTTTCACCGCTTCCGGCATGGCCGGTTTTGCCGCGTCCTGTCCGCCAGGCGTAACGGATTTATTTGCATTGCCATTCGGGCCTTTCAAAAAATAAGCTGCGGCAACTAAACCGGCAATGGCGAGCAGCCCGATAGGTAGAAACTTTTTCCACGCTGGGGCGGCGGCCTCGCCATAGTTGACGCTGCGCGCCGTGTTCATGGCATTCATGGCGTTCATGGCAACTTCGGTTGATGCGGGCGCATGGCCGCTGACAGTGGCACCAGTTTTGGTTGCAGTTGTCTCCGCTGGCGCACCGCCAGTTGCGCGAATGGGTTCGGGTGCGCCTGCCTTGAGCGAAGCGCCTGCTGTCGCAGCGCCACCCAGAAATGCGCCAACCGTACCAAGGCCCATGGCCTGCGTGACTTTATCGTTCAGTGCCGGAGCCACAAATTTCTGTTGTGACTGGAGTAATTGTTTGAGGCCGGGTGCATCGACCTTGTTGGCGGCGATATGGTTTTTTAACATGCCGAAGAGCAGCGGCGTGATCATGGCCATGAGCGAGCCGCCGGAGCCGGCTTTCATGTTGTTGCCGCTGCTCAGCGCTGAATAGATGCCGTCTGCACGATCGCCAAAAATATTTTTCAACAGCGTGCCGCCGATGCTGAGCAAGGTGCCGGTGCGTTCGCCGCCACTGAATAAGCCGGATAAATTTGTGAGCATGCCCGGCTCGATGCTGGGCCCGGTGTTGATCATGGCTAACAGTTTGCCAGCACCTTCGTTGCTGGCACCGCTTTGCATTAGGCCGCCTACCAGTGTTGGCAGGATGGAGGCAATGGCCGATTTAACGCCGCTGGAAGATTCGCCCAGATAGCTGGTTGCTTGCTTGCTGATTTCGGGTACCACGGAAGTTTCCAACATTTCGAGCAGATTGAGGGACATGTTTTTTCTCTCCTTATGTTTAGCTGCGAATTTATTTGTTGTGAACGGATGCTGCCAGGAAAAATGGAAAATTGGAAAATTGGAAAAACGGTTACCTATATAGTGACGGAAGCGGATAAAGGCATCAGGTTTGATGAGGTATTCTACCCTTAAATGCCATTGCGCAAATATGCTTGGGGGAGCCGTCATGGCAAGCATGCCTGAAGATCCAGCTAATTTGCGTGTGCTGAGGCGCGCGTAGCATTGCGTCAGCGCGAACGGAGAGATGAAAACGATACAATGCTAACTATATGATTATAAACAATAATTTGCATATGTCAGCCTGCCCATGACGGCCATGGCATGCATGGTACGAATCAATTATTTTACGCGGCAGTATTAAAACAAAAAATGCCGCCGTATAAAACGGCGGCATTTTGTTATTGTGAAAGTTCGTTACGCTTACTTGGTTTGAGCCGTTGCAGGGGTCGGCGTCACGCTGTTGGCCGTATCCGATTTGGGCTTGTCAGCTGGCTTGTCTGCCGCCGGCGCTACTGTGCCGTGCTGTTCGGATTTTTCGCCTGCTGCGTGTTCGTCACCCAGATTCACATTGCCGCCGCTTTTCATCAGGATGAACAGCGCGAGCGCTGCGAATAAAATAAAACCAATCAGAATTTTAACCATGATATTTTTTCCTTAACTTGATTAGGCTGCCAGCAACTGACGCAACACAAACGGCAGGATGCCGCCATGCTTGTAATAATCCACTTCGATCGGTGTATCGATGCGGCACAAAACTTGTACGTTTTGTTTGCTGCCGTCGGCTTTGGTAATGACGAGGGTCAGGTCTTGCTGCGGCTTGATGTCTTCCGTCACGCCGACGACATCGAACGTTTCGTCGCCTTTCAAACCCAATGACTGGATACTGTCGCTGCCCTTGAATTGCAGCGGCAACACACCCATGCCCACCAGATTGCTGCGATGGATGCGCTCATAGCTCTTTGCCACCACCACTTTCACACCGAGCAATTGCGTGCCCTTGGCCGCCCAGTCGCGCGATGAGCCGGTGCCGTATTCTTCGCCGGCCAGAATAATGGTCGGCGTGCCGCGCTTGATGTAAGTCATCGCCGCGTCATAGACAGTCGTTTGTGCGCCGTCGAGCAAGGTGTAGCCGCCTTCAATACGCGAGCCGTCGGCATTCGGCGGCAGCATCAGATTTTTCACGCGCACATTGGCGAAGGTGCCGCGAATCATCACGTCATGATTACCGCGGCGTGAACCGTAGCTGTTGAAGTCCGGTTGCTTGACGTTTTTATCCATAAGAAATTTTCCGGCCGGAGTGGTCGGCTTGAACGAGCCGGCAGGCGAGATGTGGTCGGTGGTCACCGAATCACCCAACAGCAACAAGGCCTTCGCGCCTTTGATGGTGATCATCTTGTCCGTGGACATTTTGAAATCGTCGAAGAAAGGCGGCTTGGCGATATAGGTCGAATCCGGCCAGGTGTAAACCTGGCCCGTCGGTGCCGACACGTTGTTCCACAAATCGTGGTCTTTGGTCATGTCGCTGTAGAGACGACGGAAGGTTTCCGGATCCATCGCGTATTTCATCACGGCGGCGATTTCGTCGCTGCTCGGCCAGATGTCTTTTAGGAACACCGGCTTGCCATCTTTGCCCGTGCCCAGCGGTTCGGTTTCCAAATCGATATTGGCTTTGCCTGCCAGCGCGAACGCGACAACCAATGGCGGTGATGCGAGGAAGTTGGCGCGAATGTTCGGATGAATGCGCGCTTCAAAATTGCGGTTGCCTGACAGTACGGCGGCGGCGACCACATCGTTCGAAGCGATGGCTTCGTTCAGTTCCGGCGTCAGGTCGCCCGCATTGCCGATACAGGTGGTGCAACCGAAGGCGGCAACGTTAAAGCCCAGTTTGTCGAGGTAAGGCTGCAAACCGGACTTGCTTAAATATTCAGCAACGATGCGCGAGCCGGGCCCAAGGGAAGTCTTGATGTGAGGCTTCACGGTGATACCTTTTTCTACCGCTTTTTTCGCCAGCAAACCGGCAGCCAGCATCACGCTCGGGTTCGACGTGTTGGTGCAAGAGGTAATTGCGGCGATTAAAACGTCGCCATTCCCCAGATCGACGTTCGCTTGTTTGGTCGGGTAGCGCCGATTCAGATCGGCAGCGTTTTTGCCGAAACCGTTTTTCGCTACGTCTTCGCTGAACAATGTGCTGAAGCTGTTTTTCATTTGCGGCAGGGGAATACGATCCTGCGGGCGTTTGGGGCCGGCCAGCGACGGCACGATGGAATTTAAATCCAGGGTGACCACTTTGGTGTAATCGATCTCGCCCGCTTTGGGGATGCCGTACAAATTCTGCGCTTTGAAATACGATTGGAACGCATCGACTTCTTCGTCGGTGCGGCCCGTGCCTTTCATGTAGGCGACAGTCACATCATCGACGGGGAAGAAGCCCATGGTCGCGCCGTATTCCGGTGCCATGTTGGCGAGCGTTGCGCGGTCAGTGAGAGATAAGTTGGCCGTGCCTTCACCGAAGAACTCGACGAATTTGCCAACGACTTTTTCTTTGCGCAGCATTTCCGTCACGGTTAACACCAAATCCGTTGCAGTGATGCCTTCACGCAGTTTACCTTTCAGATCTACGCCGACTACGTCAGGCGTGAGGAAATAGACGGGCTGGCCGAGCATGCCCGCTTCTGCTTCAATGCCGCCCACGCCCCAGCCGACGACACCTGCGCCGTTGATCATGGTGGTGTGCGAGTCGGTTCCTACCAAAGTGTCGGGGTAGTAAACGCTGTTTTTATTCAACACGCCGCGGAACAGATATTCCAGATTCACCTGATGCACGATGCCGATGCCGGGCGGCACGACGCCAAATGTATCGAAGGCCTGCATGCCCCATTTCATGAACTGGTAGCGTTCCTGATTGCGCTGGAATTCCAGTTCCATGTTTTGTCTTAGCGCATTGGGCGTGCCAAAATGGTCGATCATCACCGAGTGATCGACGACCAGATCAACGGGCACCAGCGGCTCGATGGTCTTCGGGTTCTTGCCCATTTTGTGCGCGACGTTGCGCATGGCGGCGAGGTCGGCCAGCAACGGCACACCGGTGAAATCCTGCAGCACTACGCGGGCAACGACGAAGGGGATTTCATCCACGCGGTTGGCCGTCGCGCCCCAGTTTGCCAGTTCTTTTACGTGGGCTTCGGTGACTTTTTTACCGTCGCAGTTGCGTAGCACCGCTTCGAGCACAATGCGGATGGAAACAGGCAGGCGCGAGATTTTACCTACGCCAGCTTTTTCAAGGGCGGGCAGCGAGTAGAACTTGCCGGTTTTACCGGAAGCGAGTTTGAAATCTTGCAGGGTATTGTGAAGATTGTGGGACATGGTTGACTCCTGAATTCTAAAGGCTCACCACAGAGGCACAGAGACACAGAGAAAAACAAAACCCTAAACAGTTAAACCCAACAAATTACGCACTATTTCTGTCTTCGTAGAAATGACACTAATTAAAGGTTTTTACTCAGACCTTGGTTTTCTCTGTGTCTCTGTGCCTCTGTGGTGAAAAGATTTTCTTTTCTCTGTGTCTCTATGGTGAAAGGGTTACGCAATTAAATCACATACATATCCACATACTCATTCACCGCCATCGCTTCCAGTTTTTTCTGGTCCAGCGACACTTTCAAAATTGCGTCCTGCTGTTTTTGCGGGAACATGCGCGCGAGGTTGGTTTTAAATTTGGCGACGAGTAGTGGAATGCCATCCTTACGACGACGGGCGTGTCCAATCGGGTATTCGACTTCGATTTCTTTCATTTTTTTGCCGTCCTTGAATTCGATGGTCATCGCGTTAGCAATCGAACGTTTCTTCGGGTCGTGATAATCCTTGGTGAAGGCTGTGTCTTCCACGCAGACGATCTTGTCGCGCAACACGTCGATGCGCTTGTCGGCAGCGACGCTGTCTTCGTAATCGCTGGCGGTGAGGCGGCCGAAAATCAGCGGCACAGCGACCATGTATTGAATGCAGTGGTCGCGATCGGCGGGGTTATCCAGCGGACCTTTTTTGTCGATAATGCGTATGCAGGCTTCGTGGGTGCGAATGGTAATTTTTTTGATGTCTTCGACGGACTTGCCGGCTTTTTTCAATTCGCCATGCAAGGTCATCGCCGCTTCGACGGCAGTTTGCGAATGGAATTCGGCGGGGAAGGAAATTTTGAACAGCACATTTTCCATCACATACGAACCGTAAGGCCGCTGGAATTTGAATGCATTGCCCTTGAACAGCACGTCGTAGAAGCCCCAGGTTTTCGCGCTTAATACAGACGGATAACCCATTTCGCCCGTCTTGGCGATCAGCGCTAGACGCACGGCGCGCGACGTCGCGTCGCCCGCCGCCCAGGATTTACGCGAGCCAGTGTTGGGTGAATGGCGATAGGTGCGCAATGATTGGCCATCGACAAATGCCAGCGAAACCGCATTGAGGATTTCGTCTTTGCTCAAGCCGAGCATTTCGGCGACGACGGCGGTGGAAGCGACTTTCACCAGCACCACATGATCGAGGCCAACTTTGTTGAAAGAGTTTTCCAGCGCGATGCAGCCCTGGATTTCATGGGCCTTGATCATGGCGGTCAACACGTCTTTCATCAGCAACGGTTTTTTGCCTGCTGCGACGGCGTTGCGCGACAACCAGTCGGCGGTGGCGAGAATGCCGCCCAGGTTATCGGAAGGATGGCCCCATTCGGCGGCGAGCCAGGTGTCGTTAAAGTCAAGCCAGCGAATCATTGCCCCGATGTTGAACGCGGCCTGGATTGGGTCAAGCTGGAATTGCGTGCCCGGCACTTTCGCGCCGTTCGGCACCACGGTGCCGGGAACAATCGGGCCCAGTAATTTTTTACATGCCGGATACTCCAACGCTTCTAATCCGCAACCCAGGGTATCGATCAAACAATTGCGTGCGGTGTCGTAGGCGACGCTGGATTTGATTTGATATTGGGTGACGTAATCAACGATATCGACGAGCACTTTATCGGGTTTGGGGCGGACGTTGGAGATGTGGGCTGACACAGAATTTCCTTTATTGCGTTGAAGAAAAGTGTTAAATTATTCAATATAATCAATGAGTTGCTGAAAATGCTTACCTCAATGCATGGCGAATGTCCCGGCACAGGGTTTCGCCGATTTCCTTGCCGGCCGCTTTGATGGCCGCCGTTTCAAAATACGGATACAGGGTTTTCAAATCCGCGAGGTTCATGCACTTCTCGATTTTCATGGTCATGAATACGCCACGTAATCCCATGACACTGCGCACTACGTCGTTCATATTCTGCTGGATGCGCGTGTAGATCTGTGCAGCTTGCTCCGGTGTTTGCGCCAGGCGTGCGGGATTTTGCACTATGGTGATGTCTGCATCCGTTGACGCCACATTGCCGCTTGAACTGGCTTCGGCAATCAGTCCTTTGTTGAACAGATCGGCCAGCCCAGTGTCCGGCGCCCCGAGCGCTTTGCAAATGGACTGCAATTCCGCCACACTTTTTTTGCCATCCACCATCAGCAACAAGGTGCGCAACTGCGAGGCTAATTTCAAACTGCGGTTTTTTATTTCCTCCGACCCTGCCTGGGTCTTTGTGTACGTCATGACAAATTTCTCCTTGGGATTATTGTGTCGAATAATTATTATCCGCGCATCATAAACCTAAAGAGAAGTTTCGTCCGTGTTTTGATTTACTTACGTTTTTCGATAGGCACGAATTTCAAATCTTCCGGCCCGATGTAATTGGCGGAAGGGCGGATGATTTTGCCGTCGATGCGCTGCTCGATCACGTGGGCGCTCCAGCCCGACGTGCGCGCAATGACGAATAGCGGCGTAAACATGTCCGTTGGCACGCCCATCGAGTGATAGCTCACGGCGCTGAACCAGTCGAGGTTGGGGAACATTTTTTTCTCTGCCCACATCACCGATTCGAGGCGCTCGGCCACGTTGAAGAGTTTCATGTTGCCCATTTCTTTGGACAATTTTTTTGCCACTTCCTTGATGACTACATTGCGCGGATCGCTCACGGTGTAAACCGGATGGCCGAAGCCGATAACGATTTCCTTGTTGGCGATGCGCTGCTTGATGTCGGCTTCCGCTTCGTCGGGCGAGTTGTAACGCTGCTGGATGTCGAAGGCTGCCTCGTTGGCACCGCCGTGCTTCGGACCGCGCAGGGCACCGATGGCACCGGTGATGGCCGAGTACATATCCGAGCCCGTGCCGGCGATGACGCGCGCGGCGAACGTGGAAGCGTTGAACTCGTGCTCCGCATACAAAATCAGTGACGTGTGCATGCCTTTGACCCACGACGCTTGGGGTTTTTCGCCGTGTAACAGATGGAGAAAATGGCCACCGATGGAGTCGTCGTCGGTTTCCACTTCGATGCATTTGCCGTTGTGGCTGTAGTGATACCAGTAGAGCAGCATGGAGCCGAAGCTGGCCATCAGTTTGTCGGCAATGTCGCGCGCACCGGCGATGTTGTGGTCATCTTTTTCCGGCAAGGTGCAGCCGAGCAACGATGCGCCGGTGCGCAACACGTCCATCGGGTGTGTGCTAGCGGGCAGGCATTCGAGGGCGTCCTGCACATTGGCGGGCAGGCCGCGCAGACTTTGCAGTTTGCGTTTGTAGGCAGCGAGTTCGGCTTTGTTTGGAAAAGTGCCGTGAACCAGCAAGTGCGCAATTTCTTCAAACTCGCATGTGTCGGCGATGTCGAGAATGTCGTAGCCGCGATAATGCAAATCGTTGCCGGTTCGGCCCACGGTGCACAGCGCCGTGTTGCCCGCAGTCACGCCGGAGAGCGCGACAGATTTTTTGGGTTTCGGTATGACGGGCGTATCGGCCATGTTTTTCTCCGTGATGAGTTGTTAGGTAACTATTTGATTTTATTTAATTTTTTTAGCAGCAAAAAGCTCGTCCAGCTTTTGCTCATAAGCATGATAGTCGAGATATTTATACAAGTCGGCGCGCGTTTGCATCAGATCGACGACATGTTTTTGCGTGCCTTCTTTGCGGATGGACTCATACACTTTCAGCGCCGCCGCGTTCATGGCGCGGTAAGCCGAGCAGCAATGCAAGACGATATCGACATCGACGCTGGCTAGCTCTTCACGCGTGTAAAGCGGCGTGTGGCCGAACTCGGTGATATTGGCCAAAATGGGCACTTTCACTGCCTGCTTGAATTGCTTGTACATCGACAGTTCCGTCATCGCCTCGGGGAAAATCATATCCGCACCGGCTTCGACGTAGGCGCAGGCGCGGTCCATCGCGGCGTTAATGCCTTCGACGGCCAGCGCATCGGTGCGCGCCATGATGACAAAATTTGCGTCGGTGCGCGCATCGACGGCGGCTTTGACGCGATCAACCATTTCTTCCGTGCTCACGACTTCCTTGCCCGGACGATGTCCGCAACGCTTGGTGCCCACTTGGTCTTCCATATGGACTGCGCCGACGCCGGCCTTGATAAATGAGCGGATGGTGCGCGCGATGTTGAAGGCGCCACCCCAGCCTGTGTCGATATCGACCAGCAGGGGCAGGGTGGTGACATCGGTAATGCGGCGCGCGTCGGTAAGCACGTCTTCCATCGTGCTGATGCCGAGGTCGGGCATGCCCAATGAGTTGGCCGCGACGCCGCCGCCGGAAATGTAGAGCGCCTTGAAGCCGCTGGCTTCGGCCATGCGTGCCGTGTAGGCATTGATGGCGCCTACGACTTGCAGGGGTTTTTCGCTGGCAACGGCAGCGCGGAATGTGGCACCGGCAGAGGAAGTCATAGGCAATGTCCGTAGAGAAAAGCGGCAGGTTACGAAGAACAAAGTCTAGCGTCTGCATTTGTCCAAGTCAAGTAGACTTATATCTTATATAAGATATAAAATGTGTGACTTGCCGCGCGATCGTGCTAAAATTATCTTCATAAAATCATGGTTAAACATCAACTCACGCCACCGAGCTTTCGCCCGCTCTATGATCAGATCAAAATCCTGATCACGCAGAGCCTTATCGCGGGCGAATGGCGCCCCGGCGAGGCGATTCCCAGTGAAATCGAACTTGCTGCCCGCTTCAAGGTCAGCCAAGGAACGGTGCGCAAGGCCATCGATGAATTGTCCGCTGAAAATATTGTTGTGCGCCGCCAGGGCAAAGGCACTTTCGTCGCCACCCACACGGAAGAACGTACACAATTCCGTTTTCTCCGGGTGATGAACAATGCGGGCGACACGCCCTACCCGGACAGCATTGTGGTGGATTTCAAGCGCGCCAAGTGCAGCGCCGAGATCGCCAAAGTCATTGATTTGCGCGCGGGCGCGCCGGTGTTTTCCGTCAAACGAGTGCTGAGCTATTCCGGCAATCCCGTCGTGCTGGACGAAATTTGCCTCTCGGCCGCGTTGTTCAAGGGCTTGACGCAAGAAACTTTGGCCAGCTACAAAGGCTCGTTCTACAGTTTTTTTGAAAGCCATTACAAGCTGCGCATGATTCGCGCCGAAGAGCGTCTGAGCGCCGTGTCGGCCGACAAAGAAACGGCGAAGTACCTCAATATTAAAGTTGGCACGCCGCTGTTATGTGTGGATCGTATCGCCTACACCTACGGCGATAAGCCCGTAGAATGGCGCAGAGGGTTGTGCCATACCGACGGCTATTCCTACTACAACGAATTAGGTTAAAATGATTTGTTGCGTGTGTTTTGTAAGTATTTGATTATAAAGAGTAATTTACCATGTCCGAAATAATTAAAAAACGTCCAAAACATTTGGATCTAATGAAAATCAAATTGCCGCTTCCCGGTTTGGTTTCCATTTTGCACCGAATCAGCGGATCGATACTATTTCTGTTTTTCATTCCCGCCTTGTTATGGGCGCTGAGTAAAAGCCTCGCGTCGCCGGACAGTTTTCAATCGGTCATCGCCTGCCTGTCCCATCCCGTCGCCAAGCTCGTCACACTCGTTTTTGTGTGGGCTTATTTGCATCATTTCTGTGCTGGCATTCGCCATCTGCTCATGGACGTGCACAAGGGTATTGACCTGCCATCAGCGCGGTTGTCGGCAAAAATTGTCATGGGCGTCAGTATTCTGCTGACGATTTTGGTGGGGGTAAAATTATGGTAAAGCGCGTTGTCACCGGTGCCCGCTACGGTCTGCGCGATTGGCTGGCCCAGCGCATTACCGCAGTGTTTATGGCGCTGTATTCCGTTTTGTTCGCAGGCGCGATGATGATCCACGCACCGTGGGATTTCGCCAAATGGAAAATGTTGTTCGGCGCGAATTTTGTGCGCATCATGACACTGATATTTTTTCTCTGCGTGTTTTATCACGCATGGGTCGGCGTGCGCGACATTTTCATGGATTACATCAAACACACCGGCCTCCGGTTCGCTTTGCAGGTCATGGTGATTTTCCTGCTGCTCGCTTACACCATCTGGTCTATTTCAATTTTGTGGAGCGTTTAAGCAATGGCCATTGCAACTCGAACTTATGACGCGGTGATTGTCGGTGCCGGCGGTGCCGGATTGCGCGCGGCGATTCAATTATCGACGGCGGGTTTCAAGACGGCGGTGCTGTCAAAAGTGTTCCCCACCCGTTCGCACACAGTAGCCGCGCAGGGCGGCGTCGGTGCTTCGCTGGGCAATATGGGCGAGGATAACTGGCTTTGGCATATGTATGACACGGTGAAAGGCAGCGATTATCTGGGCGACCAGGACGCCATCGAATTCATGTGCCGCGAAGCGCCGCAAGTGGTGCGTGAGCTGGAACATTTCGGCATGCCGTTCGACCGCAACGACGACGGCACGATTTATCAACGTCCCTTCGGCGGCCATACGTCGAATTACGGCGAAAAGCCGGTGCAGCGCAGTTGTGCCGCCGCCGACCGCACCGGCCACGCCATGCTGCACACGCTGTATCAACGCAACGTGATGACGCGCTCGCAATTTTTTGTCGAGTGGATGGCGCTGGATTTAATCCGCGACGCTGACGGCGATGTGGTCGGCATCACCGCACTGGAAATGGAAACGGGCGAAGTATCGGTGTTTCACACCAAGGCCGTGCTGTTTGCCACGGGCGGGGCAGGGCGTATTTATTCCGCCAGCACCAATGCCTTCATCAACACCGGCGATGGCCTCGGCATGGCGGCGCGGGCGGGCATTCCGCTGGAAGATATGGAGTTCTGGCAGTTTCATCCCACAGGTGTTGCTGGTGCAGGCGTGCTGATCACGGAGGGTGTGCGCGGCGAGGGTGGCATTCTGCTCAACAAGGATGGCGAGCGTTTCATGGAGCGCTACGCGCCCAACCTGAAAGATCTGGCACCGCGCGACGTAGTGTCGCGCGCGATGGCGACAGAAATAAAAGAAGGCCGCGGCGCAGGCAAAAACGGCGACCATTTGTTGCTCAAACTCGACCATCTCGGCCCGGAAACCATCAACAAGCGCTTGCCCGGCATTCGCGAAATTGCCATCAAGTTTGCCAATGTTGATCCGATCAAGGAACCGATTCCCGTGGTGCCCACCTGCCATTACATGATGGGCGGCATCCCCACCAATTACAAAGGCGAAGTGCTGGTGCCGAAAGACAACAACCCTGAAGTGATCGTTAAAGGTTTTTATGCGGCAGGAGAATGCGCCTGCACGTCGATTCACGGGGCGAACCGGCTCGGCACCAATTCGCTGACCGATTTACTGGTATTTGGAAAATCCGCCGGCGACAACATGGTGGAGTATTTGAAAAACACACCGGCACATAAACCGCTGCCCGCTAATGCGGCTGATTTTACGATGGCGCGATTGAATCGTCTGGACAATCAAACTTCCGGCGAAAGCGTGGCCAGAGTAGGCGATGACATGCGCAACACATTACAAGCCCATTGCGGCGTGTTCCGCTTCCCCGATCTGCTCGAGTCCGGCGTGGCGAAAATGAAAGCCATCGCGGCGCGTGCCGAGCGTTTAGAAATTAAAGACAAGAGTAAAGTGTTCAACACTGCCCGCGTCGAGGCGCTTGAATTGCAAAACCTCATCGAAGTGGCGTTGGCCACGATGATTTCAGCTGAAGCGCGCAAAGAAACCCGTGGCGCCCATGACCGCGCTGATTGCCACGATACGCCCGAGCGCCCCAACGGCCGCGACGACATCAATTGGCTCAAGCACACGCTGTGGTACAAGCAAGGCAACCGTCTCGATTATAAACCGGTGCACTTGAAGCCGCTGACCGTGGAAGCTTTCGAACCCAAGACACGGACATTTTGAACATAGGACAGGTTAAGCGATCGCGACACCCATCCACCGCCTGACAAGGATGTAACAATGAAATTCAAAATTTATCGCTACAACCCCGACCAGGACGCCAAGCCCTACATGCAGGACGTCGAGGTGAAACTCGAGCCCACCGACCGCATGCTGCTTGACGCGCTGATTCGTTTGAAGGAGCAGGACGACACCTTCAGCATCCGTCGTTCCTGCCGCGAAGGCATTTGCGGGTCCGACGCGATGAACATCAATGGCAAAAACGGTTTGGCGTGCATCACCAAGATTTCTGATTTGAAAGAACCGGTGGAATTACGCCCGCTACCGGGATTGCCCATCATCCGCGACCTGATCGTGGATATGACGCAGTTTTTCAAACAGTATCATTCGGTGAAGCCCTATCTCATCAATGAAACCAAAATTCCGCTCGACAAGGAACGCCTGCAATCGCCGGAAGAGCGCGAAGAGCTGAACGGCCTGTACGAGTGCATTTTGTGCGCCTGCTGCACCACCTCGTGCCCATCGTTCTGGTGGAATCCGGATAAATTCGTTGGGCCTGCGGGCTTATTACAAGCTTATCGCTTCATCGCCGACACACGCGACCAGGCGACGAGCGAGCGGCTGGATGATCTGGAAGATCCGTATCGGCTGTTCCGTTGCCACACCATCATGAATTGCGTCGATGTGTGCCCAAAGGGTTTAAATCCGTCGCTGGCCATCGGTAAAATAAAAGAGTTGATGGTTCGGCGCGTAGTCTGATGAAAGCATGGAAATAAATCGCGAACACGAACGTCTGCGCTGGCATTGCCGCCGCGGCTTGCTGGAACTGGATATTCTGCTGGGTCGTTTTCTTGATAAAGAACTGGCGCAGCTTAGCAAACAAGACGCGAACTTATTTGATGAATTGCTGCGACTGCAAGATAATGACCTGCTTGACGTCATTTTAGGCAAGCAGGCGTTGCAAGACCCCAAGTTGTTACCCATGCTTTTGCGCGTCAGGCAAGTGTAGATGCCGGGCGATACGGACAGAAAAATTTCATTCAAGCGGGAAACATTCCCGGTTTAGCGGAGAAACATGATGGAAGCAAAAGGCAAGGCCACACTCACCTACCAAAACGGTACCGGCACCCAATCGGTGGATTTACCCGTCTATGGCGGCACCCTCGGGCCAGACGTGATCGATATCCGCGCCTTGGGCAAAACCGGCATGTTCACCTACGATCCGGGTTTTCTTTCCACAGCGGCTTGCAATTCGAAAATCACGTTTATCGATGGTGATGAAGGCCTGCTTTACTATCGCGGCTACCCCATCGAACAGTTGGCAGAAAAGTCTGATTTTATTGAAGTTTGTTATTTGCTCCTGAATGGCGAAATGCCCAGCAAAGCGGAATATGAACGGTTCAACACCACCATCCGCAAGCACACCATGGTGCACGACCAGCTAACCAATTTCTTCAAAGGCTTCCGCCGTGATGCGCACCCGATGGCGGTGATGGTGGGTGTGGTCGGCGCATTGTCGGCGTTTTATCACGACTCCCTTGATATCAGTGACGCCGCGCACCGCAATGTTTCCGCCATTCGTTTAATCGCCAAAGTGCCGACCATCGCGGCCATGTGTTACCGCTATAACATGGGCCTGCCGTTCATGTATCCGCAAAACCATATGAGCTACGCGGAAAATTATTTGTACATGATGTTTGCGACGCCGTGTGAGCCGTACAGGCCTAACCCTGTTTTGGTCAAAGCCTTTGACCGCATTCTCACCTTGCATGCAGATCACGAGCAAAACGCATCAACATCGACCGTGCGTTTGGCTGGCTCATCGGGCGCCAATCCGTTCGCGTGTATCGCGGCCGGTATCGCCGCGCTGTGGGGGCCGGCGCACGGCGGGGCCAACGAAGCGGTGTTAAAAATGCTCGGTGAAATCGGCGACGAGTCGCGCATCCCCGAATTCGTCGCGCGTGCTAAAGACAAGACTTCCGGCTTCAAGCTCATGGGCTTCGGCCATCGCGTGTACAAAAACATGGACCCGCGCGCCGACGTGATGCGCAAAACCTGCCATGAAGTGTTAAAGGAATTGGGCTTGCAAGACGACAAGCTGTTCAAGCTGGCAATGTCGCTGGAAAAAGTCGCCCTCGAAGATCCGTATTTCATCGAGAAAAAATTGTATCCGAACGTGGATTTTTATTCCGGCATCGTTTTGCGCGCGCTGGGTATTCCGGTGAGCATGTTCACCGCGATTTTTGCGATGGGCCGCACTATCGGCTGGATCGCGCAGTGGAACGAAATGATTTCCGACCCCGAACAAAAAATCGGCCGCCCGCGCCAGCTTTACCTCGGTGCGCCGAGGCGTGATTTGAAGCCGCTGGCACAAAGAGGTTGAGGGAAAACGGCAATGATGAAACAGAATCTCGACACGTCTCATCTCTTCGGTTCCAATGCACCGTTTATCGAAGAGCAATATGAAGCGTATCTGGCCGATGCCAATTCGGTTAGCGACGATTGGCGCAAGTATTTTGACGGCCTGCAAAAACCCAACGGCGCGGTCTCCCGCGATGTACCGCATACGCCGATTATTGATTCGTTTGCGCGCCTGGCAAAAAAAGCCGGCCGACCTGCCGCTGCAATAGATGAAGAAATGGCGGCCAAACAAGTGGCCGTTTTGCAGCTCATCAACGCGCACCGTTTTTCCGGCAATCGTGTGGCGAATCTCGACCCGTTACAGCGACAGGAAATGCCGCGCATCCCCGAACTCGATCTTTCATTTTATAACCTGACTGATCTGGATCTTGGCACCACATTCAATACCGGTTCACTGGTCGGGCCCAAACAAGCGACGCTCAAGGAAATTCTCGATATTCTCAAGGCGACCTACTGCGGCACCATCGGCCTTGAATACATGTACATTTCCGATCAGGAACAAAAGCGTTGGTTGCAATCGCGCTTCGAGTCTGTGCAGGGCAAGGCCAATCTGAGCGTCGAACAAAAAAAACATTTACTCGAACGCCTCACCGCCGCCGAGACGCTGGAAAAATATCTGCACACGCGCTACGTCGGCCAGAAGCGGTTTTCACTTGAAGGCGGCGACACGCTGATTCCTATCATGGATGAAATCATCCAGCGCGCCGGCGAGCAAGGCGTGCGTGAAGCCGTCATCGGCATGGCCCATCGCGGGCGCTTGAATGTGCTGGTAAATAATCTGGGCAAGTTGCCGCAGGATTTATTTTCCGAGTTTGAAGGCAAGCACGCATCGGCGCTTTCGTCGGGTGACGTGAAATACCACCAGGGTTTTTCCAGCGACGTGCAAACCAAGGGCGGTGCCTTGCATCTGACGCTCGCGTTTAATCCGTCGCACCTGGAAATTGTGAATCCCGTTGTCGAAGGCTCGGTACGCGCGCGACAAAAACGCCGCAAGGATCTGGAAGGCAAGCAAGTGTTGCCCATTCTCATTCACGGCGACGCCGCATTCGCCGGGCAAGGCGTGGTGATGGAGACATTGAACCTGTCGCAAACTCGCGGCTATCGCACCGGCGGCACGGTACATGTAGTGGTGAACAACCAGATCGGCTTCACCACGTCCGATCCGCGCGACACGCGTTCGACGATTTATTGCACCGACATCGCCAAGTCCATCGAAGCGCCGGTGTTCCATGTGAACGGCGACGATCCCGAAGCCTGTATTCTGGTGACGCAGATTGCGCTGGACTACCGCATGACGTTCCGCAAAGATGTGGTGATCGACATGGTGTGCTACCGCCGCCTCGGCCACAACGAGCAGGACGAGCCGCTGGTCACGCAACCGCTGATGTACAAGAAAATCGCGCAGCACCCCGGCACGCGCAAGTTGTACGCCGAGAAATTGACCGCTGAAAATGTTATCGGCGCGAACGATGGCGACGATCTGGTGAAAAATTATCGTGTCGATATGGACGCGGGCCACAACCCCGACAAGTCCATTCTGCACGGACACACGCCGCCGTTCCAGGTGAATTGGGGTCCTTATCAAAAAGTAGATTGGACACGTGCCGCCAAAACCGCCGTACCTTTGAAAGAATTAAAACGCCTGTCGGACAAGCTCACGACCATTCCGCCGACGTTCAAATTGCATTCTACGGTCGAGCGTATGCTGGCTGCGCGCAAGCAAATGGGCGAGGGCGCATTGCCGCTGGATTGGGGCATGGCGGAAAATCTTGCCTATGCGTCATTGCTCGACGATGGTTATGCCGTGCGCCTGTCCGGCCAGGATTGCGGGCGCGGCACGTTCTCCCACCGCCACGCTGTATTCCACGACCAGAACCGAGAGCGTTGGGATTCCGGCGCTTTTATCCCGTTGCAAAATATCCGCGATAACCAGCCGATGTTTTTGGTGATCGATTCGCTGCTGTCCGAAGAAGCGGTGATGGGTTTTGAATACGGCTATGCCAGTTCCGAGCCGAATGATCTGGTGATCTGGGAAGGCCAGTTCGGCGATTTTGCCAACGGCGCACAAGTGGTGATTGATCAGTTCATTAGTTCCGGCGAAGCCAAGTGGGGCCGCTTGTGCGGACTGACTTTAATGCTGCCACACGGCTACGAAGGCCAGGGGCCGGAACATTCCTCCGCGCGCCTTGAGCGCTATTTGCAACTGTGCGCCGAGCACAACATGCAAGTTGTCGTGCCGTCGAACCCGGCGCAGGTTTTTCACATGTTACGCCGGCAAATGATTCGCCCCATGCGCCGCCCGCTGATTGTGATGATGCCCAAGAGCTTGCTGCGCCGGAAAGAATCCGTCTCCAGCCTCGACGATCTGGCCAAGGGCCAGTTCCACAACATCATCGGCGAAACCGATGCGAGCATCGACGCGAAAAAAGTGAAGCGCGTGGTGTTTTGCAGCGGCAAAGTGTATTACGACATCGTGGCCGAACGCGCGGCGCGCAATATCAAGGACATCGCCGTGGTGCGTATCGAGCAGTTGTATCCGTTCCCGCACGCAGAGTTTGCCGATCAGATCAAGCTCTACGCCAAAGCGAAAGACATTTGCTGGGCGCAGGAAGAGCCGGGTAATCAGGGCGCGTGGCATCGCGTGCAGCATTATTTGCTGCGCCATATGCGCGATGACCAGCAACTCACTTATGCATTGCGCCCGTCGTCCGCTTCGCCCGCCGTTGGTTATCTCGCCAAGCATAATGAGCAGCAAAAAGCATTGATCGATGCTGCATTGACTGTATAAAAACTGTTTATAATCAATAAGTTACGAATAACGCTCTGAAAAGGAGAATCGCATGTTAGTTGAAGTCAAAGTGCCGCAGTTGTCCGAGTCCGTCGCCGAAGCGACGCTGTTGACGTGGCACAAAAAGTTGGGCGAGTTCGTGAAGCGGGATGACAATCTCATCGACATCGAAACCGACAAAGTGGTGTTGGAATTGCCGGCACCCGCCGACGGCGTGTTGACTAAAATCGTCAAGACCGATGGTGGCACTGTGGTGTCGAACGAAATCATCGCCACCATTGATACCGATGGTAAAGCGACGGCGACTTCCGCAGCGCCAGCAAAAGCTGCGGTTGCGGCTACAACACCTGCTAGCAAAACGGTCAATGATTCTGCCAGCCCAGCCGCGAAGAAAATTATGGCCGAGCAGGGCATCGCATCAAACGATGTGAGCGGCTCAGGCCGCGATGGCCGCATTACCAAGGGCGACGTTATGGCGCCCGTTGCAAAACCTGCCGCGCCAGCGCCTGCCGTTAACGTGCCGCAAGGCAACCGCGCCGAGCAGCGCGTGCCCATGTCGCGCTTGCGCCAGCGCGTCGCCGAGCGCCTGGTGCAATCGCAATCCACCGCTGCGATTCTCACCACGTTCAATGAAGTGAATATGGCGCCAGTGATGGATTTGCGCGCCAAATACAAAGAGAAATTCGAAAAAGAACACGGCGTGAAGCTGGGCTTCATGGGCTTTTTCGTCAAAGCCGCCGTCGCCGCGCTGAAAAAATATCCCGTCGTCAACGCATCGGTTGATGGCACCGACATCATTTACCACGGTTATTTTGACATCGGCATCGCCGTCGGCACTGACCGCGGCTTGATGGTGCCGATCATCCGCGACGCTGATCAACTCAGCATCGCCGACATTGAAAAACAAATCGCCGACTTCGGCGCCCGCGCAAAAATCGGCAAAATTACGCTGGAAGAATTGACGGGTGGCACGTTTTCCATTTCCAACGGCGGTGTGTTCGGCTCTATGCTATCGACACCAATTATCAATCCGCCGCAGTCCGCCATTCTTGGCGTACACGCCACCAAGGAACGCGCCGTGGTCGAGAACGGCCAGATCGTCATCCGCCCAATGAATTATCTTGCCATGTCTTACGATCACCGTATCATCGACGGCCGCGAAGCCGTGCTCGCGTTGGTGACCATGAAAGAAGCGCTGGAAGACCCGGCGCGATTGTTGCTGGATATTTGATAAAACCTCTTCACCACAGAGGCACAGAGGCACAGAGAAAAGCAAAAGCAATAAAAATAAATTGCCGTAAACGACGTTGCGCGCAGACTAATTAAAGCGCAATTTCTAATGACTTTTTTTGTTTTTCTCTGTGTCTCTGTGCCTCTGTGGTAGCTTTTGAATTTAGCCAAGAAAATACAATATGCCCCAATCATTTGATGTAGTCGTAATCGGCGGTGGCCCCGGCGGTTATGTGGCCGCCATCCGCGCCGCGCAACTGGGTTTTAAAACTGCGTGTATCGACGAATGGAAAAACAAACAAGGCAAGCCCAGCCTCGGTGGCACTTGCCTTAACGTCGGCTGTATTCCATCCAAAGCATTATTGGAGTCATCGGAAAATTATGAGCGTGTCACGCACAAATTTGCCGCCCACGGTATTACAGCCAAAGGCGTCGAGATGAATGTGGCAACGATGCTGGATCGCAAAAACAAAATCGTTGATCAGCTCACGGGTGGTATTGCTTATCTTTTCAAGAAAAACAAAGTCACCTCATTGCACGGCCACGGCAAATTTGTGAAGGCCGGCGACACGTATCAAATCGAAGTGGATGACGCCGGCAAAAAAGAAATCGTCGAAGCGAAACATGTCATCGTCGCCACCGGTTCCGTGCCGCGCGTGCTGCCGTTTGCCAAAGTCGATAACGTCAACATTCTCGACAACGAAGGCGCGTTGTCGATTGCCGATGTGCCCAAACGCCTGGGTGTCATCGGCGCGGGCGTCATCGGTTTGGAAATGGGCAGCGTGTGGAAGCGGCTCGGCAGCGAAGTCACCATCCTCGAAGCCTTGCCAGCGTTCTTGGGTGCTGTAGACGAACAGGTTGCGAAGGAAGCACAGAAAATTTTCACCAAAGAACAAGGCATGCTGATTCACACCGGTGTAAAAATTGCCGTCGTGAAGCAGAGCAAAAAATCACTGACGGTGAATTACACCGACAGCAGCGGTGCGGCGCAATCGCTCGAAGTCGATAAACTCATCGTCTCTGTCGGTCGTGTGCCCAATACCAGCAACCTTGGCCTTGAAGCCGTCGGCCTCAAAACCGACGCGCGTGGATTCATCGAAGTCGATGACCATTGCAAAACTTCCGCGCCGAATGTTTGGGCCGTGGGTGACGTCGTGCGCGGCCCGATGCTGGCGCACAAAGGCATGGAAGAGGGCGTCGCCGTCTCCGAACGCATCGCCGGTCAGCATCCGCACCTCGACTACAACCACATCCCCTGGGTGATTTACACCTCGCCCGAAATCGCGTGGGTGGGCAAGACGGAACAGCAGCTCAAGGCCGAAGGCATCGAATACCGCAGCGGCGTATCGCCCTTCGCCGCCAACGGCCGCGCCAAAGGCATGGGCGAAACGGGCGGCTTTGTGAAAATGCTGGCCGACGCCAAGACCGACCGCATTCTCGGCGTGCATATCATCGGCCCCTTCGCATCGGAGATGATCACCGAAGCCGTCGTCGCCATGGAATTCTCCGGCGCATCGGAAGACATCGCCCGCATCGTGCATGCCCATCCGTCATTGTCGGAAGTGTTTCACGAAGCGGCGCTGCAAGTGGATAAGCGGCCGATACATAACTAATCAGGTGCGCATGATGTCGGCAACAGTGATTTTGCAATCCGCGATTACCTGTCCGAATTGCGCCCATGTTTGCACGGAAATAATGCCGACTGATGCCTGCCAGTGGTATTACGATTGTACTTACTGTAAAACTTTACTCAAGCCCAAGCCTGGCGACTGCTGTGTATTTTGTTCTTACGGTAGCGTGGCTTGCCCACCGATACAAATCGACGGTAAACAGGGAAGCGGTTGTTGCAGCGGAACGAAGTAGGATGGGCCAAGCGACAGCGTGCCCATCTCGCGCTAAATAATATTTCCTTCAACGGCATCGCAATAACCCAATATGAGCGAACCCGTTACCAGCGCAAACATTCAAGCCAGCTCCCCGCGAGACTGGTACGCGCGGCAACTCACCAAGCCCGGCTTCCAGTCTGACCCCGCGCAGCAAAACGCCATCACGCGCCTGCAAAAACTCCACGACGAATTGCTTAGCTTCAAAACCGCGCGCCATCGACCGCTCATCGGGTGGCTGAATAACGAGTCGCCGCCGCGCGGACTTTTTTTATACGGCGGTGTAGGCCGTGGAAAGAGTTTGCTGATGGATGCGTTTTTCATGACGCTGCCGTACAAGCGCAAACGCCGCGTGCACTTTCATCACTTCATGAAAGAGATTCATGAAGAACTGAAAGCCCTGAAAGATGAAACCGATCCGCTGGTCAACCTTGCCGAGAAAATTGCAAAAAATACCCGTGTGCTGTGCTTCGACGAATTCCACGTCAATGACATCGCTGACGCGATGATTCTCGGCCGCCTGTTCGAAAATTTATTCACGCGCGGGGTGGTGGTTGTCACCACGTCCAATTACGCACCCGATGCATTGTACAAAAATGGCCTGCAGCGCGAACGCTTTTTACCAACCATTGATTTGATTAAAAAATATCTTGACGTGTTGAATGTCGATAGCGGCACGGATTATCGCCTGCGTACACTGGAAAAGATCAACACCTATCACACACCTTTGGGTTCACTTGCCGAGGAAAAACTGGCGTTAACCTTTTCAGCGTTATGCGCCGATTGCAGCAGCAAGCCCATTGACATCAACCAGCGTAAAATTAACGTCAAGCAAAGCGGCATGGGTGTTATCTGGTTTGATTTTGCCGAACTCTGCGACGGCCCGCGCTCACAACTGGACTATCTGGAAATCGCGCAGGTGTATCACACGCTTCTGTTGTCCAACGTGCCGAAGATGGGCACAGCCCAATCGTCCGAAGCGCGGCGCTTTACCTGGCTGATAGATATTTTGTATGACCACAGGGTAAACTTTATGTGTTCGGCAGAGGTGGCACCGGAGAATTTGTATGTGGATGGCACACGGAGTGATGAATTCGCGCGTACAGTGAGCCGGTTGTTGGAAATGCAATCGCGGGAATATTTGGGGCTAGGTCATATTTCAGGGTGATAATTTTGTAGCCTTTGTAGATCAGGTTGGGGCGCGGTTTTTTGCGCCGTTACCTGACGCGGAGTGTCGAGCGATAGCGATACCCATCAAACAGCAAAAACCTAAGACAGAAGTTCCTTCCCTTTCAAGGGGAGTGGTAGGGTGGGGATGGGTTTTGTGTCAGACTTCGGCTGAATGTTTGCCGGGGGTTGCCCGGCGGCAAGTTACTTTTTTGCTTCGCCAAAAAAGTAACCAAAAAAGGCGACGCCCAGCCGCGCTGCTTTTTAATTTTTGGTTTTGATGTCGCCGAAATTGCGCTGGGCAAGCGGGCGGTCGAGCAAAACTCGCCTTCGCCTTCATTTCAAAACTGAAACTGCGAGTGGCTCAAACATTGCTCGCCGACTGCCCCCGCTTGCCCAGCGCAATTTCGGCGGCGCAGATGGGGAAGCGGGAGGTAAATGACTCTCGGCAATGACTCTACGAACGCAAATAGAAAAGCAAAAGCAAAACTAAAACCAGAAGCAACAGAACCGACAATCGAAGAAAGAAATTCCCTCCGCTTCAAGGGGAGGGTTGGGGTGGGGATGGGTGCCCTCTAAAGCGTCAAAATAGCTTCCCGTTTTCACGGATATGACAGATATTGTAGGATGAGCCGAGCGTAGCGATACCCATCGCTTAACAAATACGATTCAATAAAGGGAGATTTACTGATGGAAAAATTCAACGCATTCCGCATTTTCAACGAAGACGGCAAAATTGTTTCGCTTCAAACGCAAATGACGCTCGATGAACTCGACAAAGGCGAGGTCGTCATTGCCGCTGAATATTCCAGCGTCAATTACAAGGACGCGCTGGCTGCAACGGGCGCAGGGAAAATCTGTCGCAAGTTTCCCATCAATGGCGGCATTGATGTGGCGGGCACCGTGCACAGTTCGAGTGATGCGAAATTCAAAGTCGGCGATAAAGTTCTGGTGACGGGGTATGAGCTCGGCGTGGCGCACGATGGCGGTTATTCAAAACTGGTACGCGTGCCGGCTGATTGGGTGGTGCCGCTACCGCAAAATATGACGACGCTGGAAGCGATGACCATCGGCACAGCAGGCTTTACAGCAGCGCTGTCGGTGGTGCAACTGGAGCGCAACGGGTTGAAGCCCGACAGCGGCAAAGTGCTTGTAAGCGGCGCAACAGGCGGGGTGGGTAGTGTGGCGGTGGAAATTCTCGCGGGGCTGGGGTACGAGGTGACGGCGCTGACAGGCAAAGACAACGAACACGATTATCTTAAAACGCTCGGCGCGAAAGAAGTCATCTCTCGGCACACGTTGGAGATGGGCACGAAGCCGATGGAAAAATCTTTGTGGGCGGGCGCGGTGGATCCGGTTGGCGGCGCGACGACGGCGTGGCTGACGCGCACGATGAATTACGGTGGAAGCATTGCCGTTTCCGGTTTGACCGGCGGCGTTGAAGTGAACACGACGGTGCTACCGTTTATTTTGCGCGGTGCCAATTTACTGGGGATTGATTCGGTGCAATGTCCGATGGCACAGCGCTTGGAAGTGTGGAAGCGATTAGCGACAGATATGAAGCTGCGTCACGCAACATCCATCGCAAATGTGATCAACTTCGATCAGTTGCCGGAAATTTTTGCAGCGATTTTGAAAGCGCAAGTGAAGGGTCGGACGGTGGTAAAAATCGCTTAAACAGTTATTATATAAGTATTTGATTATAAACAATAATTTATCATTCTGGAATGATATGAAAACCTATAACAGCTACAAAGAATTTCATCAGCAATCCATCGACAATCGCGACGTGTTTTGGGCTGAGCAGGCTAAGCTGATTGATTGGCACAGGCCATTTGATAGCGTGTGCGATTTTTCCAAGCCACCGTTTGCTAAATGGTTTGTCGGTGGGCAGACCAATCTTTGTTACAACGCGATTGATCGTCATCTGGAAAAGCGCGGTGACCAGAAAGCGCTGATTTATATTTCCACCGAAACCGGTGACGAAAAAACGTACACCTACAAAACCTTATATCGAGAAGTGAACCGCATGGCGGCAATTTTGCAAGCGCAGGGCGTCGGCAAAGGTGACCGCGTGCTGGTGTATATGCCGATGATTGCCGAAGGTGTGTTCGCCATGCTCGCGTGCGCGCGCATCGGTGCAATTCATTCTGTTGTGTTCGGTGGCTTCGCGGCCAACAGTTGCGCCACGCGCATTGACGATGCAAAACCAAAGGTGATGATTACCTCCGATGCAGGCATGCGCGCGGGCAAATCGATTCCGTACAAACATTTGGTTGATGAAGCAATCCGCTTGTCGCAGTTTCCGCCGCAGAAAGTCATCATCGTCAATCGTGGCATCGACAAGGAAATGAAACTCACGCCTGGACGCGATCTTGATTACGCTACCTTGCGTGCGGAACACATGAACGCCGAAGTACCTGTGACCTGGCTGGAATCGTCCGAGCCGTCGTACATTCTTTACACTTCCGGCACCACGGGTAAGCCCAAAGGCGTGCAGCGTGATACGGGCGGATACGCCGTGGCGCTCGCCGCGTCGATGCCGCAGGTGTTCGATTGCAAGCCGGGTGAAACCTATTTCTGCACCTCAGATATCGGCTGGGTGGTCGGCCACTCGTATATTGTTTACGCGCCGCTGATCAATGGCTCGACAACGATTATGTACGAAGGTTTGCCCATTCGTCCCGATGCGGGCATCTGGTGGAAAATCGTGCAGGACCACCAAGTATCGGTGATGTTCACATCACCTACTGCCGCACGCGTGTTAAAAAAACAGGACCAATCATTTTTGAAAAAGTATGACATCAGTTCATTGCGTTCGCTGTTCCTCGCGGGCGAACCTCTCGATGAACCCACCGCGCGCTGGATCGACGATGCGCTCGAAGGCGTAGCTATCATCGACAACTATTGGCAAACTGAAACCGGCTGGCCAATGCTATCTGCATCGCTCGGCATAGAAAAAACCCCGCGCAAGTTTGGTTCGCCAAGTTTTCCTACTGCGGGCTTCAATGTGAAAGTCATCAACGAAGGTACGGGCGAAGAAGCCCGGGCGGACGAGAAAGGCGTGCTGGTCGTTGTGCCGCCGTTACCGCCGGGATGTTTATCGACGGTGTGGGGCGATGATGAGCGATTTGTAAAAACCTATTTCTCCGGCTTCAAACGCCCACTCTATTCTTCGTTTGACTGGGCCATTCGCGACAAAGACGGGTATCACTTTATTCTCGGCCGCACTGACGATGTGATCAACGTCGCTGGCCATCGCCTCGGCACGCGTGAAATCGAAGAAGCGATCAGCGCGCACAGCAACATTGCCGAATGCGCCGTGGTCGGTGTGGCCGATCAACTCAAGGGACAAATGCCATTGGCGTTCGCCGTGGTCAAAGACCCAAGCAAAATTGCTACGCCGGAACTCGCCGCACAAATGGAAAAAGAAGTCATGGCGACAGTCGATAAACAACTCGGCGCGATTGCACGACCAGCGCGCGTGCATTTTGTGACGCTGTTGCCCAAAACGCGTTCGGGCAAATTATTGCGCCGCTCCATTCAGGCGCTCGCTGAGGGGCGTGATCCGGGCGATTTGACAACACTGGATGATCCATCAGCGCTGGAGCAGATTAAGGCCGTCGTACAAAAGAGCTAATCTGTTAAAATGGCTGTCAGCACAAATCTATAAAGCCGACGGCCATTTTTACTTTCATCCTTAAACGCATCGCGCTGATTATTCCGACCTTTCTCGGCATCACGCTGATTGCCTTTTCCCTTATCCATCTCATTCCGGGCGACCCCGTCGAGGCCATGATGGGCGAGCGCGGCATTAACCCCGAGCGCCATGCCGAACTCAAGGCCAAACTGGGCCTCGATAAATCGTTGCCCGTTCAATACGGTAATTATCTCAAGCATGTGGCCAGCGGCAACTTCGGCATTTCGGTCGTGACCAACGAGTCGGTGCTGAAGGAATTTTTTTCCCGCTTTCCCGCAACGCTCGAACTGTCGTTCATGGCGATCATCCTGGCCACACTGATCGGCGTTCCCGCCGGCGTCATCGCCGCAACACGAAGAGGAAAACTGGCAGATCATGGTTTGATGGGGGCGGCGCTCACTGGTTATTCGATGCCGATTTTCTGGTGGGGGTTGCTGTTGATACTGTTATTTTCCGTCACGCTGGGATGGACGCCGGTATCTGGGCGCATTGGTTTTGCTTTCGATGTACCGCCGAAAACTGGCTTCATGCTGATCGACGCATTCTTCTCCGGTGAAGTGGGCGCGTTCAAATCCGCGTTGTCGCATTTGATTCTGCCGACCATTGTGCTCGCGACAGTTCCGCTTGCCGTGATCGCCCGTATGACGCGTTCGTCGATGCTCGAAGTGCTGCGCGAAGATTACATCCGCGCCGCGCGCGCCAAAGGGGTGTCGCGCACCAAACTGATTTTTGTTCATGCGTTGCGCAATGCGCTGATTCCCGTCGTTACCGTTATTGGTTTGCAGGTCGGCGCTCTGCTCTCCGGTGCGATTCTCACCGAGACGATTTTCTCCTGGCCCGGTGTCGGCAAGTGGTTGATTGAATCCATTTACCGTCGCGATTATCAGGTGGTGCAGGGTGGCATTTTGCTGATTGCGACACTGATTATTGTAGTGAACCTGGTGGTCGATGTGTTGTATGGTGTGATCAATCCGCGCATCAGAACGGCGCACTGATGGCCATCATTTCAAACCAAATCATTGAGCCCGTTTATCCGTCGCCGCTGGCGGAGTTCTGGCGCGACTTTAAGCGCAACAAAGGCGCTTTAGGCGGCTTGATTGTTTTGGCTGTGGTTTTGCTCTGTGCGATCTTCGCGAACGTGCTGGCACCTCACGACCCGATTGAACAATTTCGTGAAGCGTTGCTAACCCCGCCAGCATGGAGTCATGGTGGTGTGAGTAAATTTCTGCTCGGCACGGACGATCTGGGCCGTGATATTTTGTCTCGTCTGATTCACGGCGCGCGCTTGTCCTTATTCATCGGCGTAGTAGCGGTCGCGCTGTCGATGGGTTTCGGCATTTTGCTCGGCATGGTCGCCGCGTTTTTTCCTGGCATGGTCGATTCGGCCATCATGCGTCTGGCCGACATGATGATGGCCCTGCCGAGTTTGTTGCTGGCCGTGGCTATTGTCGCCATCCTTGGTCCTGGGCTGACCAACACCATGTACGCCATCGCCATCGTCAGCCTGCCGCACTACACACGGCTCGCGCGCGCGGCCGCATTAAGCGAGATGAACAAAGAGTACGTCATCGCTTCCAAAATTGCCGGGGCCAACTTGCTACGGCAAATGTTTATCACCGTGCTGCCCAACTGTATGGCGCCGTTGATCGTGCAGGCGACACTGGGATTTTCATCGGCGATTCTCGACGCTGCCGCGCTGGGCTTTCTCGGCCTTGGTGCGCAACCACCGACACCGGAATGGGGCACCATGCTGGCAACAGCGCGCGACTATATTGAGCGCGCGTGGTGGGTAGTGACATTCCCTGGTCTCGCTATTTTGATCACGGTGCTCGCGTTGAATTTGTTGGGCGACGGCCTGCGCGATGCGCTGGATCCGAAGTTGAAGCAATCGTCATGAGTCTGCTCGAAGTCAAAAACCTGCGGGTAGAATTCGGCGCCGAGAGCGCGCCGTTTCCCGCTGTCGATGGTGTCGATTTCAGTGTCGATGCGGGTGAAGTGGTGAGCATCGTCGGTGAATCCGGCTCGGGTAAAAGTGTTTCGATGTTGGCGGTGATGGGTCTCATCGACAGCCCCGGCCGCGTGCGCGCAGATGTGCTGAATTTCGAAGGACAGGATTTGCTCAAGCTGAATGATAAGCAGCGGCGCACAGTCATTGGAGCCGACATCGCCATGATTTTTCAGGATCCGATTGCGAGCTTGAACCCCAGCTTTACTGTCGGTTATCAAATAAGCGAAGCCATCAAAATTCATCAGGGTGGGTCTCGTGATGTGCTGCGCAAACGCACATTATCGTTGCTGGAGTTGGTGGAAATTCCCGATGCGAAAAACCGCATCGATGCTTATCCCCATCAACTCTCCGGCGGCATGAGCCAGCGCGTGATGATTGCCACGGCGCTGGCCTGCAATCCAAAATTGCTTATTGCCGATGAGCCGACGACGGCGCTCGATGTCACCGTGCAAGCGCAGATTCTTGATCTGCTGATGAAGTTGCAAAAAGAAACCAACATGGGTTTGATCCTTATCAGCCACGATCTGGCAGTGGTAGCCGAAGTCGCTCAGCGCGCGCTGGTGATGTATGCAGGGCAAGTAGTGGAGGAGGGCGCGATACCGGAGATTTTCCGCACGCCCAAGCATCCGTACACGGCGGCCTTGCTTGCTGCGCTGCCCGAGCATAATCACGGCGCAGAAAAATTGAATGCGCTGCCCGGCGTGGTGCCGGGACAATATGATCGGCCAACAGGATGTTTATTGTCGCCGCGTTGTCCGTTTGTGTTTGATCGGTGCCATGAACAACGGCCTGCAATTTCGGACGTGCAGCAGCGGCTGGTGCGCTGCCATACGCCGCTTGACGCGAATGGCAAGCCTTTGCTGGTGAGCTTATGATCATCCTCTCTGCCAAAAATCTCGTCCGCCATTATCAAATCAAGCGCGGCCTATTCAAACCAAAAGGATTGGTGAAGGCTTTGAACGGCGTATCGTTCGAGCTTGCCGAGAAACAAACGCTGGCCGTCGTGGGCGAATCGGGCTGCGGCAAGTCGACGCTGGCACGGCAGCTCACACTCATCGAGCAACCCACGTCTGGGCAATTGATCATTGAGGGCGTCGATGTCGCACCGCTGGCTGCCAGTGAACGCAAAGCGCTGCACAGCAAAGTGCAAATGGTATTTCAGAATCCCTATGCGTCGCTCAATCCGCGCAAAAAAATCAGCACCATTCTTGATGAACCACTAAAAATAAATTCAAGGCTGTCCTCAAAAGAGCGCGAAGAAAAAGTTTCCATGATGCTGGCAAAAGTTGGCCTGCGGCCCGAACACGCGCGGCGCTATCCGCACATGTTTTCCGGCGGCCAGCGCCAGCGTATCGCAATTGCGCGCGCGCTGATGCTGAATCCGAAAATCGTCGTGGCTGACGAGCCGGTGTCAGCGCTCGACGTGTCGATACAGGCACAAATACTCAATCTATTCAATGACTTGCAGAATGAGTTCGGCGTGAGCTATGTATTCATTTCGCATAACTTGAGCGTGGTCGAACATGTGGCAGACAACGTGATGGTGATGTATCTGGGCAATGCAGTGGAGACGGCGAGCAAGCAAAATATTTTCGCCAAGCCGTTGCATCCTTACACGCAAGCCCTGCTGGCGAGCACGCCATCGCTCGAAGGTCGCGCGCGCAAAAAAATTATTTCGATAAAAGGTGAATTACCGTCGCCGCTAAATTTGCCGGCGGGCTGCGCGTTCAATTCACGCTGCCCTCATGCGGCGCAACGTTGTCGTGAAGAAATTCCCTTGGCGCGTCCCCTTGGCGGTCATTTGATCGCTTGTCATCTGGCTGAAGAAATAAATTCCTAGTTGACCTAAGATTTTCAAAAAGCTTTTCGTTTTGCGTCTTTCAGAATTTCCCTTGCCGCATTGTGGCCCGGCACGCCGGTCACGCCGCCGCCCGGATGCGTGCCCGATCCGCACATATACAATCCTTTGATCGGTGTGCGGTGATCTCCATATCCCAACACGGGCCGTGCGCTGAACAGTTGATCGAGACTCAGCGCGCCATGAAAAATATCGCCGCCGATCAAGCCAAATTTTCGTTCCAAATCCAGCGGCGACAAAATCATGCGGCCCAGAATGCTGGCTTTGAAATTGGGCGCGTAACGGTTCACGGTTTCAATTATGGAATCGGCCGCCTGCTCGCGGCAATCGTCCCAGGTTTTTCCATCGGGCAGCGTGGTCGGGTTGAAATGCTGGCAGAACAGGCTCATCACATGCTGGCCTTTCGGCGCAAGAGAATCATCCACCGTGCTCGGTATCAGCATCTCGATTACCGGTGCGCGCGACCAACCCAGTTGTTTGGCGTCGAAATAGGCTTGCTCCATGTATTGCAACGACGGTGCGACAAAAATACCGGCCTGATGATGGATCTGCACATTTTTTCCGGGCAGCGCGCTGAAGTCGGGCAATTCGGAAAGCGCCACGTTCAAACGCATGGTGCCCGAGCCGCATTTGTAGTGGTCGATGCGTTGTGAAAATTCTTGTTCTACATCTTTTGCACCGACAATTTTTTGAAACAACAATTTCGGATTCAGATTCGATACCACGCAGCGCGCGTTGACTTCCGTACCGTCTTCCAGCGCAACGCCGGTGGCTTTGCCATTGGCAGTCAGCAGTTTTGCCACGGGCGAATCGGTGGTGATTTCCACTCCGCGAATTTTCGCTTCCTTCGCCATCGCTTGCGTAATCGCGCCCATGCCGCCGACAGCGTGGCCCCATTGGCCCTGCTTGCCATTCACTTCGCCGAACACATGGTGCAGCAGCACGTAGGCAGAGCCGGGTGAGTAGGGGCTGGCGAAATTACCGACTATGGCATCAAAGCCGAACAAGCCTTTGATCGGGTCGGACTCGAACCAGCCATCGAGCACATCGCCCGCACTTTTGGTGAACAGGTCGAGCAAGTCGCGTCGCTCGGGCATGGAAAGCTTTTTGAGCTTGCCGCCCAACTGCAATGCGCGCACAAAATCGGCGATGCCGCCGCCGACATTGGGCGGGGTTTCCAGCAACATGCCGCGCAACACATTGGCGACGGATTCGAGCATCGCGTAATAGGCGGGCAGGCGCTCGGCGTCGCGTTTGGAAAATTTGGCCACTTCTTTTTGTGTGGCTTCGAGACCGCCGCCAACTTTGAGATATTGGCCATCGGGCAGCGGCAAAAAATTCGACAGCGGGCGCTCAATTACTTTGAGGCCGTGCTCATACAGTTTGAGATCGCGGATGACTTTGGGGTTGAGCAGGCTGACAGTGTAACTAGCGGTGGAGTTGCGAAAGCCGGGATGGAATTCCTCCGTAACCGCGGCACCGCCGACGACTGCGCGGCGTTCGAGTACGCGCACTTTCAGTCCGCTGCCCGCGAGGTAGCAGGCGCAAACGAGGCCGTTATGTCCGCCACCGATGATGATGACGTCGTAGGATTTGGTTGGGGTTGAAGTGTTCATCCGCTTATTGTAGCGGATGTATCAGCTTGGGTGAGAAAGGCGGAAATCAGTTTTCGAAAGGCTTGCAACCGTGCGGCAGCATTTTTTCCGGTACGTCTTTGCTGTGACAATTCCAGGAAATGATTTGCTTGTCGTCGATGGTGGGCGTGTAGGTCAGGGTTTTGCCATCGGCATCGCCATAGCCAAGCACAATATCCACCGTGCCTTTTTGCGGATGAACAGACAGCGATCGTACGGTGCCAGTGGAAGGCTTGGAATTGCCGCCAGCCACTTCCAGCGTCTTGGGCACGGCGCCGTGATCACGGTAATATTTTTCCACTTTCGCCGTGGCTTCCTGGGCGAGGGTTACGATTTCAAATTGGCGACTCTGGTCTCTTGATGCTACGTACTGCGGATAAAACATGCTTGCTGCCATGCCGCCGCCGACCAGTAATGCGAGCACGGTCGCGGTTAGCATCATCGTCAGCCGGCTGCTTTTTGAGGCAGCGGGTTCGGCCGTAGCTTCGCCACAGTGGGCACAGCTTACGGCTGATTTTTGAATCTGCTTGCCGCAACTGCGGCAATACATCATGGCGGGTTCTGATACAGCTTCAGGCATGGTTAGTTTTTGTTGAAATGAAGTTGGTTGAAAATGTTTAGTTAACACCGCACAGCGTGAGAGTAACCAAGAGCAGGGTTATGCACAAGCATGGGCGGCAGTTTTCCTGGTGTTTGCCGCCCTGCTAAAACTGCATATTTCGTAATATTGTGTAACTATTTGATTATATTGATTTTTTTTTATTACTGAATATCTACCCCGCTAAATTCATTCGTGCCAAAAGGGCTTTGCTTAAAGCCCATCACTTCTTTGCGCACCGGTTGATATTGATAGGAGTGCGCGATGGTAACCCAGGGCATTTCCTGTTTGAAAACTTCCTGCGCTTTCATATAAAGCTCGGTGCGCTGTTTCATGTCGTTGGTGGTGCGCGCTTTCAGAATCAAATCGTCAAACGGTTTGTGGCACCAGCGCGAACGGTTCTCGCCGTTCTTGGCCGCTTCACAGGTGAGCAGGTTGGCGGCGAAATTGTCCGGATCGCCGTTGTCACCGGTCCAGCCTAACAATATCGCGTCGTGCTGGCCTTCTTTTGAACGCTTGTTATATTCGCCCCATTCATAACTGACGATTTTTGCTTTCACGCCGATTTTCGCCCAGTCAGCCTGGATGATTTCTGCCATTTGTTTGGCGTTGGGGTTGTAGGGTCGCTGCACTGGCATGGCCCACAGCGAAATTTCAAAACCGTTGGGCAAGCCGGCTTTGGCCAATAATTCTTTTGCCTTGGCGATGTCGTAGGGAATGTCTTTAATGTCTTTGTTATACGACCACATGGTCGGTGGAATAAAATTCGTCGCCGCCTGTCCTGCGCCTTGGTACACCGCCTCGATGATGGCCGCTTTATTGATCGCCAGCGACAAGGCTTCGCGCACCAGTTTGTTATCCAGCGGTTTATGCTCGATGTTGAACGAGAGGTAGCCCACATTCAAACCTTCCTGGCCCATTACATTGAGTTTGGGGTCGGCCTTCAAGCCCACTACATCGGCAGGGCGTGGGTAGGCCGTCACATGGCATTCGCCGGTTTTGAGTTTTTGCATACGTACCGATGCATCGGTGGTAATGGCAAAAATCAATTTGTCGATAGGCTGTTTGCCGCCCCAATAATCCTTGTTTGCCTCGTAGCGGATCTGGCTGTCTTTCTGGTAGCTCTTGAATACAAACGGCCCAGTGCCGACGGGGGCGAGGTTCAGGCTTTCCGGCTTGCCGTCTTTCATCAGTTGGTCGGCGTATTCTTTCGATAGGATGGAAGCGAACTGCATCGCCAGATTGGCAAGCATCGGTGCCTCAGGCTGGTTGAGCACAAATCGCACGGTATGGTCGTCGACTTTTTCGATCGCCTTCACACTTTTTGGCATCTCCATACTTTCGGCGTAAGGAAATCCTTTGAGTGCGACTTTGTTATACGGATGATCTTTTTTTAGCATACGTTCAAAAGAAAACACCACGTCGTCGGCATTGAACTCGCGCGTCGGTTTGAAAAATTCCGTCGTATGAAACTTCACGCCTTTGCGTAAATTGAAGGTGATGGTCTTGCCGTCAGCCGACACATCCCATTTTTCCGCCAGACCGGGTTTCACGCTGGTGCCGCCGCGCTCGAATTCCGTCAGCCTGCTATAAACGGGAATGGCCGACGCATCGAACGTGGTGCCCGTCGTATATTGGCCGGGGTCGAATCCTTCCGGGCTGCCTTCGGAGCAGAAAACCAGTGTCTTGGTCGCCTGGGCCGCCGGCTTGGCGCTGCCGTCGGCTTGCTTGGGTTTGTCTGCATCCTTGCCGCCGCAGGCCGAGAGCAGGGCCGCGCAAACAAAGAGTGATAGCAGGCGAGGGGATGTCATATTTTTCTCCGTGAATTATCATGAGCCTTCAAAGCGCAGCCCGATGTGCGAATAATAGGCAAGTGCCGTGCACTTGTCCAACCCTGAAAAAGTGATCGCTTCATGAGTGTCAAAAACCAAACTTCTCAACGTGTGAGCGACGAGGCGATAGCCAAGGCTACCGGCAAAAACTGGCTCGAGTGGTTCGCCGTGCTCGACCAGGCCGGCTGCGAACACATGGCTCACCAGGAAATCGTCGCGCATCTCACCGGGCAATGTTCAGTGCCGGGCTGGTGGAGCCAGATGGTCGCCGTCGGCTATGAACAAGCCCGCGGCCTGCGCGAAGTGCATCAAAAGCCCGAGGGTTTTGAAATCAGCGTCAGCCGCACTATCACTGTCGGGCAAGTGGAAATTTTCAACGCCTGGCTTGATAATAATCAACGCAGAGTATGGTTGAAAGAAAAAATCAGCGTCATTCAATCGACGCCATATAAATCGATTCGCGCTAAACGCCATGATGACACGATGCTCGAGATCGCGTTTTATATCAAAGACGACAACAAAACCCAAATCGTCATACAACACGCTCAATTGGCTGACGCAAAAGCGGCGGAGGAAATGAAAATGTTCTGGGCCAAAGTGTTGTCGCAGATGAAAGCCGCGCTAAATAAATGATAGCTAGGGGATATCTGAACTTGTTGAGCGGATTTTTTACCAGCAAATTTGGCCGCAATGCTGTAGCGTGCGCCTTAGTAAACGTGTATTCTTTTGACCTTCAATGAGGGAACCACCATGACTTGGCTTATCGCGTTACTTTTCTCGGCAATGTATGCACCAATAGCGGAATACACCGCGCACCGCTGGTTGATGCATAAGCAATTTGGCAACCTGGCCACTATTTGGAAAGAACATGCCGTCGAGCATCACGGCAAAGGCCGCAACGACATCAATATTGATCTGGATGCCCTCAGCGTGTTGATCGGTTCTGCGCCTTTGCTTGGTTTTGCCTATTTTCTCGGCTTACCTTGGGTCATCGTCATATTATTTTTTAGTATTGTTTATGCGTCCCTCTGGTCGTCTATCCACGCCGCCCATCATGAGTTGCGCGATAGCTGGGCCACGCGTCTCGGCATTTACAAAATTTGGCGCGACCACCACATGCGTCATCACGACGACACCAAAAGCAATTTTGGTACGGTGTTCATTTTTACCGACATGTTGTTTGGTACGCTTTACAAAAACAAATCCAAAGACGGCGATATCTCGGCAGCGGTCTAGTTTTTTTGCGGCGTGGGCACTGTGCCCGCCTTGCGAATGCTCATTTCCCTCGTTACCGCCTGTATCAAATTTCCGTTAAATTGAAGTAATATCCGTTTGTGCAATCGGCGCAAACGGATATCGTTGCTTGCGTTCCCCGCCTTTCAATTAAAACAAACGGAAGACAATTATGACAACTCCGCATTCTTTCATTGAAGCCCGCGATTACATTCTCAAACACCGAACGGACTACGCAACGGTTAAGCGCGATTTCCGCTGGCCCGTGCTCACTGAATTCAACTGGGCGCTGGATTTTTTTGATGCGCAGGCGAAAAATAATTCGACGCTTGCACTATGGATTGTTGATGACAGCGGCAGCGAAACCAAAATTACCTACAGCGAATTAGCCGAACGCTCCAACCGCGCTGCCAATTATTTGCGTGGCCTCGGCGTCAAGCGCGGTGACCGCATTTTGATGATGCTGGGCAACGTGGTCGCGTTGTGGGAAACCATGCTGGCGGCGATGAAACTGGGCGCAGTGGTGATTCCTGCTACGACCTTGCTCAATGGAAGAGATTTGGTGGATCGTCTCGAGCGCGGCCGGGTACGTCATGTGATTGTTGGCGCGCAAGATGCCGCCAAATTTGCCGATGTGCCAGGCGACTACACGCGCATCGCCGTCGGTGATGCAGTAAACGGCTGGCACAAGTTTGAAGATTGCCACACAGCCTCTTCAAACTTCACGCCCGGTGGCAAAACCATGGCGACGGATTCCATGTTGCTTTATTTCACCTCGGGCACCACGTCAAAACCCAAACTGGTCGAGCATTCGCACCAGAGTTATCCGGTCGGTCACCTCTCGACTTTATTTTGGCTCGGCCTTAAACCTGGCGACGTGCATCTCAACATCAGCTCGCCCGGCTGGGCAAAACATGCGTGGAGCAACGTGTTCACGCCCTTCATCGCCGGTGCCACGGTGTTCATCTTCAACACGCCGCGCTTCAACGCCAAGGTGCTGCTCGCCGCCATCGTCCGCTGCGGCATCACCTGCCTGTGCGCGCCGCCCACGGTATGGCGCATGTTGATTCAGGAAGATTTGGCCAGCTATAAAATCAAATTGACTGAAGTCATCGGCGCCGGTGAACCGCTTAACCCCGAAGTGATCGAGCGCGTGCAAAAAGCCTGGAACCTCACCATCCGCGACGGCTACGGCCAGACGGAAACCACCGCGCTGGTGGGCAATTCGCCGGGCCAAAAACTAAAACCCGGTTCCATGGGCCGGCCCTTGCCCGGCTATGAAATCGTACTACTCGACGCCGACGACAAAACGGTCGAAGAAGGCGAAATCAGTTTGGTGTTAAGTGCGAATCCGTTAGGTTTGATGAAAGGCTACGAAGGCGACGCCGAACTCACCAACCATGCCATTCATCACGGCCACTACCGCACCGGCGATGTGGCCAGCCGCGACGCCGATGGCTATCTCACCTACGTGGGCCGCGCTGACGATGTGTTCAAGGCATCGGATTACCGCATCAGCCCGTTCGAATTGGAAAGCGCGCTGATCGAACATCCCGCCGTCGCCGAAGCCGGTGTCGTGCCCAGCCCCGACCCAATCAAATTGGCCGTGCCTAAAGCCTTCATCGCCCTGCGCGCGGGTTACACGCCGAGCCGCGAATTGGCGTTGGAAATTTTCAAATTCACCCGCGAAAATTTAGCGCCGTACAAACGTATTCGCCGTTTGGAATTTTTTGAATTGCCGAAGACTATTTCGGGAAAGATTCGGCGGGTGGAGTTGCGCAAGCTGGAGGCATCGCAGGTTAATGGCGAGAGAAGGGAAATGGAATTTCGGGAAGAGGATTTTCCTGATTTGAAGGGCTAGGGTTGATGCCGCTGGCCATGCTAAGGCTGATGGGTGGAACAGGCAAAGGCGTCGAATTTAGCGAGGTTTTGCGAAATTGAGTGCGATGTATAACGATTTGAAGGAGAGATTTCATTCTTCGTAAATGCGCCTCTTAGCATTCCGTTAGCCATCAATTCCCCGTATCATGCTGGTTCACAATCATTTTTTGGAACCGCTATGTCCCTCGGCCCCGTCATGTGTGATGTTGCCGGTCTTGAATTGACCGAAGAAGAAATCAAACGTCTGTCCCATCCGCTTGTCGGTGGGGTGATTCTGTTCGGGCGTAATTTCAAAACCCCGGAACAATTGATTGATCTCACCTGCGCCATTCGCAAAGTGCGCAAAGAATTGCTTATTGCCGTCGACCACGAAGGCGGGCGCGTGCAGCGTTTCCGTGATGGCTTTACGCGCATTCCGCCCATGCGCACGCTGGGTACGCTGTACGACAAAAAACCCGACTCGGCAAAAAAACGCGCGCGCGACATCGGCTATGTGTTGGCCGCCGAGTTGCTGGCCCATGGTGTCGATTTTAGTTTTGCGCCAGTGCTCGATGTGGATTTTGGTGCAAGCGGTGTTATCGGCGACCGCGCGTTCCATCGCGATCCACAGGTGATTGCTGAATTGGCCATTGCGCTTCAGCAGGGCATGAACGATGCGGGCATGCAAACAGTGGGCAAACATTTCCCCGGCCACGGTTATGTGCGCGCCGATTCCCATCACGCGGTTCCTGTGGATGAGCGCCGGTTTGAAGACATCAACCGCGATGATCTGATGCCGTTTTACAAAATGGCGCAGGCAGGCATGGCGGCGGTGATGCCGGCCCATGTGATTTACACCGATGTGGATTCGCAGCCCGCCGGATTTTCAAAAGTATGGCTGCAGGATATTCTGCGCAAACAAATGAAATTCGACGGTGTAATTTTCAGCGATGATTTGAGCATGGAAGGCGCCAGTGTGGCCGGTGGTGTCATCGAGCGTGCTGAGGCGGCGCTGAATGCCGGCTGTGACATGGTCCTCGTCTGCAACGCGCCCGACGCAGCCGATGAGCTGCTTGCCGGCCTTCCATTCAAAATGCCCGCCAAGTCCGCCGCGCGCCTGAAGCGCATGGCGGGGCGTTCGGGTGCGCCAGACATTGACGAGCTGGGGAATCTGCTGGCGTATCAGGCGGGCGTCGCCTCGGTGAAATCGTTTATGGCGCGAAGTAAGAGTGCGTAATTTAGTACATGAGCCAGCGCGCCAAACACGACGATCACAAACAGCACGATCATAAACACGATGATCATGCAGGCCATCCCCATCATGCCGGCCAGGCACATCATCACGGCCACGGTGCTAACGGCAAAATATTAGTCATCGCGCTGCTGCTGACCCTGGGCTTTGCCTTGATTGAAGCCATCGGCGGTTGGGTGTCGCATTCGTTGGCGCTGATCTCCGACGCAGGCCATATGTTTTCCGATGCGTTCTCTCTCGGCCTCGCCGCATTTGCGGCACAATTGGCCAAGCGCCCGCCGTCGGCAAAACATTCTTACGGCCTCATTCGCGCAGAAGTCATCGCCGCCAGCGTGAATGGTTTGCTGATGTTGGGCTTGATTGTTTATATCATTGTCGAAGCAGTAAAGCGTTTGCAATCGCCCGAGCCGGTGCAGGGCTTTTTCGTGATGGTGATCGCTTTCATCGGCTTGCTGGTGAACATTATCGTCGCTTACATGCTGAGCCGCGCTGATCACAATCTCAACACGCGCGCGGCGTTGCTGCATGTAATGGGCGATTTGCTTGGCTCGGTGGCGGCTCTCGTTGCTGGCGCGGTGATTTATTTTACCGGCTGGATGCCCATTGATCCGCTGCTTTCCATTTTTGTCGCGCTGTTGATTCTCGGTTCTACGTTGAATTTATTGCGTGAAGCGTTGCATGTATTGATGGAAGGCGTGCCACGCGGATTGAACCTCAATGTCATCGGTGATCGCATGGCGAAAGTCAGTGGCGTGCAGTCTGTGCATGATTTGCACATCTGGACACTGGCTTCAGGACAGATTGCGCTATCATCACATATCTCATTGATTAATATAAATAATTGGCCAAATATTTTAGAGGCGACGCGCCTCATGTTACGGCGTGAATACGGTATTAAGCATGTGACATTGCAACCGGAATCGGCAGCGGGCATCACGCAACCTTACCAAACAAAAATTCCGATTCGCGCGATTGAGCATGTTCACAAACATGAAACCGGGCACGGACATAAACATTGAACATGAATGCCAGCGTAAAAATATCGACAGAAAAATTTTCCACCAGTTGCCGCGCCTGCCCGCGCCTCGCCCATTTTCTAGACGATGTGAAGACTGAATTTCCCGCGTATTTCGCCAAACCGGTGCCGCCTTTCGGCGAAGACAATCCGCGTTTGCTGATAGTCGGCCTGGCGCCCGGCATGCATGGCGCGAACCAGACTGGGAGGCCGTTCACCGGCGACCATGCGGGCATTTTGCTCTATGAAACTTTGCATAAATTCGGCTTCTCGTCGCAGCCGACCACGGTGACGGCGGATTCGGTTTTTCCCAACAATGTGCGCGCCGATGTTAATTTGAAACTTATCAAAGCACGTATCACCAATGCGGTGAAATGTTTGCCGCCGGACAACAAACCGGAGACGGACGAGATCAAGCAATGCAACGATTATTTGCGCACGGAACTTGCGGCGCTAAAAAAAGACACCTGGATATTGGCCCTCGGCGGCGTGGCGCACAAAGCCGTGTTGATGGCGCTCGACATCAAAATAAAAAATTTTCCTTTCGTGCATGGCGCGCAATATGACTTGCCGCGCGGCTTGAAACTCATCGACAGTTATCATTGCAGCCGCTACAACACCAACACCAAACGGCTGACGGCCGCGATGTTTGAGGATGTATTTCGCATCATAAATAATTCATTATAATCAATGAGTTACGATTATATCGCGCTTCTGCCGACGTTGCCGAATTTGCCCGGTGTCTATCGCATGTTGGGCGCCAAAGATGAAGTGTTGTATGTGGGCAAAGCGAAGGATTTGAAAAAACGCGTGTCGTCGTATTTTCAAAAAACTTTGCAAAGTCCGCGCATCGGCTTGATGGTGCAACAAATCGCCCGCATTGAAACCACGGTCACCCGCTCGGAAGCGGAAGCGTTGATTCTGGAAAATAATCTCATCAAGGGATTGTCGCCACGCTATAACATTTTGTTCCGCGACGACAAAAGTTACCCCTACATCATGCTCACCGGCCACCAGTTTCCGCAGATTCGTACATATCGCGGCAGCATGGATAAGCGCAATAATTATTTCGGGCCGTTTCCCAACGGCTGGGCGGCGAAGCAGAGCGTGCAGATTTTGCAAAAAGTGTTCAAGCTGCGCACCTGCGATGATGGCGTGTTCAACAACCGTTCGCGGCCTTGTTTGTTGCATCAGATTCATCTGTGCTCCGCGCCGTGCGTGGGTAAAATCGACGCAGCCGCCTACAAAAAAGACATCGACAATGCGCGCCTGTTTTTGCAGGGACGCGAGAACGATGTGATCGGCACCATTACCAACGCGATGGAATCCGCCGCGCATGAACAGCGCTACGAAGACGCCGCCGCATTGCGCGACCAGATTCAAAATTTGCAGCAAGTGTTGTCGAAACAGTTTGTCGAATCCGCTGATGTGCGCGACGCTGATGTGATCGCCGTCGCCAGCGCCTTCGGCATGGCCTGTGTGAATCTGGTGATGGTGCGGGGCGGGCGGCATCTGGGCGACAAGACTTTGTTCCCCAGCAATGCTGATGGTTTTGACGATGCGGATATTCTGCAAGCCTTTATCAGCCAGCATTACGAAGGCCAGCCTGTGCCGCCGCTGTTGGTGGTGAATACAGCGGAAGATAACGAATCGCTGCAACAAATGCTCAGTGACATGGCCGGGCACACGGTGAAAATTCTCGACAAACCGCAGGGCGAGCGCCGCGTGTGGCTGACCATGGCGGAAAAAAATGCGCAACTCGCGCTGCAGGAAAAACTGACGCACAAAACTTCACAGGAAGCGCGTTTGCAGGCGTTGCAAACGCTGATCGACATTCCAATAGCGCAACGGGTGGAATGTTTCGACATCAGCCACACCATGGGCGAAGCGACGGTGGCCTCGTGCGTGGTGTTCGACCACGGCGATATGCAAAGCAGCCAATACCGGCGCTTCAATATCAGCGGCATTACGCCTGGCGACGATTACGCGGCAATGCGCGATGCGCTCACGCGGCGCTACAAAAAAATCGCAGCGGGCGAGGGCGCGGTGCCCGATCTGGTTCTCATTGACGGCGGCCTCGGCCAATTGCACATCGCGCAGGAAGTCATGGCCGATTTGGGTTTGGGCGATATACCACTCATCGGCGTGGCAAAAGGCGTCGAGCGTAAGGCGGGCATGGAACAACTCATTTTTCCTGCGCCGAAAAACCCGATACAATTACCCAAGGATCATCCGGCCCTGCATTTGATTCAGCAGATTCGCGATGAAGCCCATCGGTTTGCGATAACCGGCCATCGCGCCAAACGCGGCAAGGCGCGCACCGCATCGGCGCTGGAAGAAATCGACGACGTGGGCCCCAAGCGACGGCAACGATTGTTGACGCGCTTTGGCGGATTGAAAGGCGTGATGTCTGCCAGTGTGGACGACCTGGCGACAGTCGAAGGCATCAGCCGCGCGCTGGCGGAAAAAATTTACCAACAATTACATTAAGGCAGCCCGCGGGCACCGTTTTCGAATATGCCGCTTAACATTCCCAATCTGCTGACCTGGATGCGCATCGTCATGATTCCGCTATTCATGGCGATATTTTATTTCCAGGGCGATGTCGTTACACCGCAACAGGCGAATTATATTTCTGCTGGCATCTTCGCTTTCGCCGCGATTACCGATTGGTTCGACGGCTATCTTGCGCGGGTGCTTAATCAGATGTCGGCCTTCGGCGCTTTTCTTGATCCAGTGGCCGACAAACTGATGGTGGCCGCGGCATTGATTGTGCTGGTATGGCTTGATCGGGTTGATATTCTCATCGCATTTATCATCATCGGCCGCGAAATCACCATCTCGGCGCTGCGTGAGTGGATGGCCAAATTGGGCGAGAGCAAAAGCGTCGCGGTTTCCGTTATCGGCAAATTGAAAACGGCTTTTCAAATGATTGCCATCACGCTGTTACTGATTCACGAAAAATTATTTGGCGGCTGGTTTGATGCCCATCGCATCGGCACCTGGCTGATTGTCGTTGCGGCGGTGCTCACCTTATGGTCGATGTTTTATTATTTGAAAATGGCCGCGCCCGGCGTAAGCAAGCAAAAGTAAATTTGTCTTTGCCGGGGGTTACATTGACAAATCAGGCCATAACTCACATAATGCGTCCTGTGTTTTTGCGGGAGTAGCTCAGTTGGTAGAGCGCAACCTTGCCAAGGTTGAGGTCGCGAGTTCGAGCCTCGTCTCCCGCTCCAGTTTTCTGGGGGAAAGCTTTGGCTTTCCCCCTTGTAGTTTTTAGACAGTATAATTTCAGCGTGTTGTTTTCTGCGACGCGCGCAAAGCCAGCAAACGCAATACTGGCGGGGTGGCAGAGTGGTCATGCAGCGGCCTGCAAAGCCGTGTACGCCGGTTCGATTCCGACCCCCGCCTCCAGATTTCCAGAGTGTCCTGCGCCCGGGTGGTGAAACAGGTAGACACAAGGGACTTAAAATCCCTCGGGCCTTATCCGCCCGTGCCGGTTCGATTCCGGCCCCGGGCACCAATTCTGATTTTTTTCATAGCAAAACCATCATCGTTTCACTCGTTCACATTCGCTTCGTCACGATATTATTGTAACTAATTGATTATATTGAATAATTTATTGTTCCCCATCTGCAATTTGGGGTGTTTACTGTACTCTCAAAACCTGTTTTTTTTACTATGATGAATCGTTGGATAAAGCCGTAACAATTTTGCGTTAAACAAGCAGCCAAACAAAATCAAGTTGGAGAACAGGCGTGAAAAAATTTATATTCAACCAACCCCGTAAAAAATTATTTTCAAGTGCTGTTAAGCATTCGATTCAAACCCCCATCATTGGGCTTTGCCGGTTGCTGTTTGCCGCTTTCATCCTACTGCTATCTTCGGTTGCCTCTGCGACCAACTTTGACGTGACAGATTATCTTGATGATGCGGTTGCCGTCATTCCCGGATCACTCCGCCAAGCGTTGATTGACCTTGCCGCCGATCCATCCCTAGGCCCGCACACGATTACATTTCGTAACATTACCGCACAGACCATCACGCTGGCGGGCAGTTTGCCCTCAATCGACAAGCAAGTGAGTTTTGTTTCCCCCGTGCCCCTCACCATTGCCGGTGCTGCCGCGTCATCCGCTATGCTGATTGGCGCTACGGGCGACGTGACAGTCGGCGCGAATATCGCGGTATCGGTTGCCCAGACGCAGAACGCGGGCTCCCTCACGCTCGTCTCGCCGCTCACACTGAATACCGGCAGCTTCAGCCAGTTAGCGACAGGCACGTTGAATATTGGCCTCACCAGTGCGAGCTGCGTGAGCGACGCGATCGCCGTAACGGGAGCCGTGACTCTCGCAGGGAACTTAAAACTTAATCAAGATGCAAATTGCAAACCAGCGCTCAATAGCGTTTTTACCCTCATCTCCAATAATCAAAAAGACGGGATAAGCGGAACGTTCAGCGGACTTGCCGAAGGGGCTGAAATTACGCTGGCGCCTTACAAATTCAAAATAAGTTACAAAGGCGGCACAGGCAATGATGTGACGCTTACGGTTTCAGCGGTACCGCTCATTGCGCAGACAATAACATTCCCCGCCTTGGTTTCGCCGCGAAATACAGGCCAAACGGCGGCGCTGACTGCAACCGCAAGTTCCGACCTTGCTGTCGGTTATACCGCAACTCCGACAAGTATTTGCACATTGTCCAGCGTTGGGGTGAGTTTCATTGGCGTCGGTACTTGCACCATCACCGCCAGCCAAGCCGGTAACGCAACCTACAGCGCAGCGCCGGATGTAGCGCAAGATGTGGTAGTGAATGGCGTGGCGAGTATGACCTTAACGCCAGCGACGCTCGACTTTGCCAGCCAGCAAATCAATAGTTCCTCCACTAAAACCGTGACGGTCAAAAATAGCGGCAGTGCGGACTTGAATATTACGGCGGTAGCAATTCAACCTGCGGGCAGCGATTACACCCTCGGGGCTAATACGTGCAGCGCAAGCATTGCGCCTAATGCAACTTGTACTGTGGATGTTATTTTCAAACCCACGGCGGCCGGAGCCAGAACGGCAGGCTTAGGCATCAGTCCCAATGCTGGCGTCGCTCAGTCAGTACAACTTACCGGTGTTGGTACGCTGATACCACAGACCATTAATTTTCCAACCATCGCCTCGCCGCAAACTCTGGGTACACCGGCAATTCCCCTCGGTGCTTCGGCAAGTTCGGGCTTACAGGTCAGTTACACGGCGACCCTAGGCATATGTACTGAGGCAGGAGGCTCGCTTACTTTTGTTGGCGTCGGAACCTGCACGGTGACAGTGAACCAAGCTGGAAATAATATTTATGCGTCTGCGACTGCCGCAGCCGGAACCTCGTTAACGCAAACATTTACCGTTAACAAAGCAGCGCAGACCATCACCTTTACCAAGCCTGCTGATGTCACGTTTGGGCAGGCCTCTTCTGTGAGTGTGTCTGCCACTGCGAGCTCGGGATTAACCGTTACA
>JAYTVC010000038.1:0-20819 GCA_043744215.1 Pseudomonadota bacterium | reverse complement strand
TCATGGGCAATCCGTATGTGATGCTGGCAGGCTCCATTCCCAAAGAGCGCGTCGGCGTATATATGGGCATATTTAATATGTTCATCGTGATACCGATGATCATCCAGTCATTTACTTTGCCGACACTTTATAAAACCGTGCTCAATAATAATCCGGAAAATGTCATCCGCCTGGCGGGTATATTGTTACTTTGCGCGGCTGTCTCGATGTTGTTTGTACGGGCAAACAGCAAACAGCCGGCACCGGCTCCGACCTAGCTTCATAGCCGCGCCGCGTAGAGAAGGCGCGGCGTATTATCTATGTTTTCTCCGATTCAACAGGTTTAGCCGATGGATCACACCAAACAACAAAGCCCGCGCCTGGTCGCCGACATCGGCGGCACCAATGCGCGCTTTGCCATCGCCAACGGTGCCGCGCATCAAATTTCAAAACAAAAAACCGTGCGCACGGCAGATCATCCGACTTTGGCTTCCGCACTTAGCGCTTATTTTCGTGACGAGAAAATCACCGGCATAACAGAAGCCGCCATCGCCGTCGCCACGCCGGTAACGGGCGATTGGATAAAAATGACCAACTGCCCCTGGCAGTTTTCCATAGAGGCAGTACGCCAGGAACTCGGACTAAATCAATTGCATGTGCTCAACGATTTTGAAGCGCTGGCACTTTCGCTGCCGTTGATACCCGAAACGGAATTGAAAAAAGTCGGCGGCGGCGCATCCGTTCAAAATGCACCCATCGCATTATTGGGTCCGGGCACCGGTTTGGGCGTCGCGGGTTTGTTGCGTGCCGATAATAAATGGATCGCCATTCCCGGCGAAGGCGGACACGCATCCATGTGCGCGGCCAACGAACGCGAAGAAGCCATCATTGCGTTCACGCGCCGCCAATACGAACATGTCTCCGCTGAGCGATTATTGTCCGGCATGGGCTTGGTGAATATTTACAACGCAGTCGCATCGCTTTCCGGCAACGAGCCCGAAGCGTTCAAGTCCGAATTCATTACGCGTGAAGGCATGCACGGCGGCGACAAACATTGCGTCGAAGCGCTGGAAATTTTCTGCGCCATGCTCGGCTCCTTCGCCGGCAATCTCGCGCTCATATTCGGCGCACGCGGCGGCGTGTATGTGGGCGGCGGCATCGTGCCGCAGCTGGGCGATTATTTCGCACACTCGAAATTCCGCGAGCGCTTTGAAAGCAAAGGCCGCTACCATACTTATTTATCCGCCATTCCCACCCACATTATTCACGCGGCAGCGCCCGCCTTGCTTGGGGCGGCAACGGCGCTGGATAGTGAAAGCGCGCCAACATGATTGCCACATTGGGCGAAGCGCTGGTCGATATGATCCAGCAGGCAGACGGCCACTACAAAGCATGTTTGGGAGGCGGGCCGTATAATTTTTCTATCGGCACTGCGCGGCAGGGAGTCGCGACAACTTATTTGAACCCGCTGTCGCAAGATCATTTCGGCCAACAGTTCGTGCAACAATTACGCATCAATGGCGTGGCGATGGCGGCCGATTTTACCAGCGCCAAACCAACCGCGCTGGCGATTGTTTCACTCGACGAGCACGGCAAACCCACCTACGCCTTTCATCACGATCAAGTGGCCGACCGCGATTTCAGCGTGAATAAAATTATCGCATCGCTTCCCGCAAATTTATCGCTGCTGCACACCGGTACGCTGGCGTTGATTCCGCAGGACGTGGATAAAGTCATCGCCGTGCTGGATGCCGTCAGATCACGAGATGCACTGGTTTCCGTTGATGCCAATATGCGGCCCATCGCTGTCGATGATGTGGATGCCTACGTGCACGGCGTGCAACGCGCTTTGCGCCACGCCCATATAGTCAAAGCCAGTGATGAGGATTTACAGCATCTCGGACTTCATCAAACCGATTTTCATGCGGCTGCAAAATCCTTGTTCCATCATTCCGGTGTGCAACTGGTCGCGCTCACACTGGGTGCCCGTGGCGCTGCGCTGCTGACGCGCGCGCAAACCGTCGAGTCTGCCGTGCCGACCAATTTGCAACTCATCGATACCGTGGGAGCAGGGGATTGCTTCCACGCGGGCTTAATCGCTTATCTGTCGCGCGCGAATAAATTGAATCTGCACGCGCTACAGCAATGCGACGAAAAATTCCTGCAAGCGGCATTGCGCCACGCCGTCTCCGCTGCAAGCCTCAACATCATGCGCGCCGGCTGCGACCCGGCGACGTGGGAGCAAACGCAAGCGTTCAGCAAAACCTGGTAAGGCGCATCAACCCGCGCGTTTTTTCTTGTCAATCATTTGCAAAATCATTGGCGTAAAAATCAATTGCATGGCGATTTCCATCTTGCCGCCGGGCACGACAATAATATTCGGCCGTGACATGAATGAATCATGCAGCATCGATAACAAGTAGGGAAAGTCGATGCCTTTCGGGTTGGCGAAGCGGATCACGACAAAACTTTCGTCCGCGGTCGGGATATAGCGGGCGGAAAAAGGGTTCGATGTATCCACCGTCGGCACGCGTTGAAAGTTGATGTGGGTTTGCGAAAATTGCGGCGTGATGTAATGCACATAATCGGGCATGCGGCGCAAAATTGTATCGGTCACCGCTTCGGTGGAATAGCCGCGGTCGGTCTTGTCGCGCAATAATTTTTGAATCCATTCCAGATTGATAATCGGCACGACGCCCACGCGCAGGTCGGAGTGCTGGCTGACATTGACCGCGTCCGTTTTTATCGCGCCGTGCAGGCCTTCATAAAATAGCAGGTCGGTATTCGCCGGCAAATCCTCCCATGGCGTAAACGTGCCGGGTTCCTGTTTGTAGGGCGCGGCCTCAGTGGCGTTGTGCAAATATTTTCGCGCGTTGCCTCGGCCCGTTTCGCCGTAGGTTTTGAACAGCGTTTCCAATTCCTCAAATAAATTCGCTTCAGGCCCGAAGTGGCTGAAATTCTGGTTGCCCGCTTTTAACTCGTCGGCCATTTTGACTTTCATTTCGGCGCGGTTGAAACGATGAAATGAATCGCCTTCGATAATGCCTGCGTTGATTTTTTCGCGACGGAAAATATGTTGAAACGTGCGCGTCACCGACGTGGTGCCTGCGCCGGATGAGCCGGTGATGGCGATGACAGGATGCTTGATCGACATATTATTCTCTTTATAAGTATTTGATTATAAATAGTATTTTACTGTGTCATGAATAGCGAACGCGTATTGAATAACGGCGAACTGAATGCTTGATCGGTGCCATCGGCATGTTCAACATGGTAACGCACGATGCGTTCCACTTCGTTGCGCGAACCCAAAATGACGGGCACGCGTTGATGCAACGATTCCGGTTTCACGTCGAGCATACGCTCGTAGCCCGTCGTCGCCGCGCCACCCGCTTGTTCGATAATCATCGCCATTGGATTCGCTTCGTACATCAAACGTAAGCGGCCCGCTTTGCTCGCGTCTTTAGAATCTTTCGGGTACATGAACACGCCGCCGCGCATCAGGATGCGATGCACTTCCGCGACCATCGACGCGATCCAGCGCATGTTGAAATCTTCGCCACGCGGTCCGGTTTTGCCAGCGAGACATTCGTCCACATAACGTTTCACCGGCGCTTCCCAAAACCGTTCGTTGGATGCGTTGATGGCGAACTCGTTGGTGTTGACTGGCACTTGCAAATCGGGATGGGTGAGCAGAAACTCGCCCAGCTCGCGATCGAGTGTGAATCCGTGCACGCCCGTACCCGCCGTCAACACCAGCATGGTCGCAGGGCCATAGAGCGCGTAACCGGCAAACACCTGTTGCGTGCCGGGCTGCAAAAAATCTTCCGCTGTGGGTTGCGTAATATTTGCCGGCGCGCGCAACACGGAAAAAATACTGCCAATGGATACATTCAATTCGGTATTGGAAGAACCGTCGAGGGGGTCGAACACCAGCAAATAACGTCCGCGCGGATATTCATCGGGAATCTGATAGGGCGCATCCAATTCTTCTGATGCCATGCCGGCCAAATGCCCACCCCACTCGCAATGTCGGATGACGGCCTCGTTGGCGATGATGTCGAGCTTCTTTTGCGTTTCGCCTTGCACGTTTTCGCTGTCGGCATTGCCCAAAACACCGGCCAACGCGCCTTTCGCCACCGCCTGCGAAATCGCTTTGCACGAACGCACGATGTCGCTCACCAGCAACCCGAAGTCGCTACCCAGCGCAGGGTTGCGCCGCAGTTGCTCAGTAATGAATTTGTTGACATTGGTGCGGCCGCTTTGCATTTGCTGTTCCTGATTTTGTTACTTTTACGTCGGCAAGGAATTGCCGACCTACGTTAAACCTTTCACAGAATCTCGCGCAGGTCAGGTTGCCGATAGGCTACCTGACCTATTTAATTTCTTGTCAGGTAACGGCGAAAAACGCGCCGCAACCTGACCTACTTTCTACCAAACTTTTACGTCGGCAAGGGATTGCCGACCTACGTTAAACCTTCCACAGAATCTCGCGTAGGTCAGGTTGCCGATAGGCTACCTGACAGATTTAATTTTTTGTCAGGTAACGGCGCAAAAAACGCGCCGCAACCTGACCTACGTTTTGGGTCCCCGCCTTGAATCTGGCGTAGGTCAGGTTGCCGATAGGCTACCTGACAGATTAAATTTCAAACTTACTTCACTCCCTTATCAGAAAACACCCGGCTCGCCCGCAAATCTTCCGCCTCGATCGTCATCAACGCTTGCTTACTCACTCGTTTGTCCATGCCCGCGAACAAACGGTTCGCCGCCCGCAAGCGCGCGCGATCCAGCGCGTTGCGCATGGAGCGCGCGTTGGCGAAGTGCGGCTGCTGCATGCGCAATACAATATATTCGCGCAGCACCGCCTTTGCCGATGGGCTTAACTGATAGTTCATGCTGTTCAACATCAGCGCGGCGATTTGATACAGCTCGTCCACATTGTAATCGGGAAAATCGATGTGGTGGGCAATGCGCGACGACATGCCAGGATTGCTGCGAAAAAAATTATCCATGCGATCTTTGTAACCGGCGAGAATGACCACCAAATCGTCGCGCTGGTTTTCCATCACCTGTAATAAAATTTCGATTGCTTCCTGACCGTAATCGCGCTCATTTTCCGGCCGATACAAATAATAAGCTTCGTCGATAAACAGCACACCGCCCATGGCTTTTTTCAAAATTTCTTTGGTCTTCGGCGCCGTGTGGCCGATGTATTGGCCCACCAGATCATCGCGCGTCACCGCGACCAGATGCCCTTTGCGCACATAACCCAGCCGATGCAAAATTTCCGCCATGCGCATGGCGACGGTAGTTTTGCCCGTGCCCGGATTGCCGGTGAAACTCATGTGCAACGACGGCGCGCCAGAAGAAAAACCAAATTGCGCACGCGCTTTTTCCACCAACAGAAACGCGGCAATTTCGCGAATGCGTGTTTTCACCGGCAGTAAACCAATGAGTTCACGATCCAGTTGCGCGAGTAAGGGTTCAACATCCGACTCGCGATAAATTTCTGCGAGACTGACAGAGTCCGTCTGTTCGGGTGATAATTTATTGGCGGGTTCCGCAGGTTTATTCATATAAAAATATTCAATATAATCAAATAGTTAATACCTGTTCCCTGACGGCTTATCCACCACCGCATAACTTTGCGTCGTGTAACGCATCCTGCGCCCGTCGCTTTCCTGCCGCACTAAACGGAAACCCGGTTCTTCCTTTGGCCGATTCACAATAAAAGATAAGCGCATGGTTTCATAACCGTGGCTCGAATCGAAAGCATTCACTTTGATGTAATCGTTTCCACGCGCTTTGCGGCAGGCGGTCACTTCCAGCATCACACCGGTGGCATCCTTGATATCAAACATCGGGTTGCCCCACATTTCCCAATACACATTGCGCGGATGCGGGTCGTCGGTGTATTCGACCGAGAGCGCGCAACCTTGATCGAGCGCGTATTGAATCTGCGCCTTGATCTCGGCGTCGGTCAGTTCCGGCAAAAACGAAAAAGTGCCTTGGGTGATTTTCATGTTGGGCTCCTTAAGCGGCAGTGGGTGTCACGGCGAAGTCGGGTGTGTCGGTCGAGGCGTAGTTGAAGCTCACGTCTTTCCACACATCGAGTGCTTGCTTCAACGGCCCGCAGGATTTCGCTGCGTTGGCCAAAATCTCAGGCCCTTCGTTGGCGATGTCTTTGCCTTCGTTGCGCGCTTTCACCATCGCTTCAAGGGCTACGCGGTTGGCGGTCGCACCCGCTTGAATGCCTCCAGGGTGTCCAATCGTTCCGCCGCCGAATTGCAACACCACGTCGTCGCCAAACAAGTCGAGCAACTGGTGCATTTGCCCGGCGTGAATACCGCCCGATGCCACCGGCATCACTTTGCGCAAGCTGGCCCAGGGTTGCTCGAAGAAAATGCCGCGCGATAAATCGACGGGGTTGTGCGTTTCGCGGCACACGTTGTAAAAACCTTGTACCGTGGCCGGGTCTCCCTCGAGTTTGCCGACGGCGGTGCCAGCGTGCAGGTGATCAACGCCTGCCATGCGCAACCACTTGGCGATCACGCGAAATGAAATGCCGTGATTTTTTTGCCGTGTATAAGTCGAGTGACCCGCGCGGTGCATGTGCAAAATCATGTCGTTTTTGCGCGCCCAGCTCGCCATTGACTGCGTCGCCGTCCAGCCGATCACCAGATCAATCATCACAATATTCGAGCCGAGCGATTTGGCGAATTCTGCCCGCTCGTACATCGCTTCCATCGTGCCTGCGGTCACGTTGAGATAATGGCCTTTCACTTCGCCCGTCTCAGCTTGCGCGCGGTTTACTGCTTCCATCACGAATAGAAAACGATCACGCCAATGCATGAACGGCTGCGAGTTAATGTTTTCGTCGTCCTTCATAAAATCGAGGCCGCCTTTCAACCCTTCGTACACCACGCGGCCATAATTTTTACCCGATAGGCCAAGTTTGGGTTTGGTCGTCGCGCCAAGAAGCGGCCGTCCGTATTTGTCGAGGCGTTCGCGCTCAACCACAATACCAGTCGGCGGGCCCTGGAATGTTTTCAAGTATGCGACAGGAATACGCATGTCTTCGAGCCGCAAAGCCTTGAGTGGCTTGAAGCCGAACACATTGCCGATGATCGATGCGGTTAGGTTGGCGATGGAGCCTTCTTCAAACAAATCCAGATCGTAGGCGATATAGGCAAAAAATTGTCCCGGTGCATTGGGCACCGGGTCCACGCGATACGCTTTTGCGCGATATTTTTCGCACGCAGTAAGACGGTCAGTCCATACCACCGTCCAAGTTGCGGTCGATGATTCACCCGCGACGGCAGCGGCCGCTTCGATTTCATCTACGCCGTCCTGCGGGGTAATGCGAAACAGCGCGATGATGTCCGTTTCCTTCGGCACATAATCGGGCAACCAATAGCCCATTTTTTTGTACGACATTACACCGGCTTTGTAACGGTCTTTGCCGGATGGACTTGCGGGTGCGGGGCTTGATGGCAAGGCTGCGTTCATGATTTTCTCCTGAAAATGCGCGTCACAAATGGTATGAGCCCACATTAAGGACTTGCCAAACCAAAGTAAATTCAGTATTTTTTACCTTTTACTTAAGTGATTACTTATGAGCAACCTTGATCTCGTTCGCGGCCTGACGCTACGGCAACTACAAATATTCGAAGTGGCCGCGCGCAATTTGAGTTTTGCCCGCGCGGCAGAACAATTGCATCTCACCCAACCGGCGGTGTCGATGCAGATCAAATTGCTCGAAGACACTATCGGCACACCGCTGTTCGAGCGCGTGGGCAAAAAAGTACAGCTCACTGAATCGGGGCTGCGCCTGCAACATCACGCATCGAGAATTTTGGGCGAGCTGAAAGACGCAGCCTCGGCGTTTCAGGCGCTAAGCGGATTGGAAGCGGGCACGTTGCATATCGGCCTCGTGAGCACCGCAAAATATTTTGTGCCCAAACTGCTGGCGGAATTCTCCGTGCTGTATCCGCAACTCGACGTGCAACTGGAGGTGGGCAACCGCGAATTTTTATTGAAGTTGTTGCAAGACAACGTGATTGATTTAGCTATCATGGGCCGCCCCGCCAAAGGACTTGACGCGGTGGCCGAACCTCTCGCGCCGCACCCACACGTCATCGTCGCAAAAACCGATCACCCGTTCAAAAAAGCTAAACGTTTTGATTTGCAGGAATTGCGCGGCGAAATTTTTTTACTGCGCGAACCTGGCTCCGGCACCAGGGTGGTGGCCGAAGAAATGTTTAAGAACCATTTATTTACGCCAAAAAAAATCATCACCATGGGCAGCAACGAAACCATCAAACAAGCGGCCATGGCCGGCATGGGCGTCGGTTTGATTTCATTGCACACGCTGGGCTTAGAGTTGCGCAGCAAAGTCATCGCGATACTCGACGTAATGGGCACCCCCATCACGCGAACATGGCATGTGGTCAACATGCGCACTAAAATACTGTCGCCCTCTGCGACAGCGTTCCGTATGTTTATGCTGGAGCACGCGGCGGAATTTTTGGATCAGGAGTTTGGCGGCTACGTGAAGAAGAAGTGACGCGGACTTACATTTGCAGCAGGCGGCGCTCGAGCAGGGTTTGTGTATCGCGCCGCCTGTCGGCAATCAGATAAACATAAACGGCTTTGCCGATCACCCGATAAATCAAACGATAGGGTTTGAAAAATACCTGGCGGTATTCGCGGATGCCGAGATGCGACAGCTCTTTGGGAAACGAGCCACGTTCAGGAAAATTCGCCAGGCTTTCGAAAACTTTTTCGATGCGATGGAGAACATTGTCGACCTTGGTCGGGTCGTCATGCGGTAGTTCGGCCTTTTCGCATCACGCAAAAAACTGCAATTTCACCCCCACATGTTTCAAATCCGGCAGGATGCCGATTTTGGCGATGCTGATTTTGATCCAAGGTGCGTGGAATTCGTTGATGACGATTTTGCCGATGTGCTGGGCGAGGCGCTCGAGCAGGAAGAATTGTTGAGCGGCGAGTTCTTCGCGGATGCGGGCGACGACGGTGGCGTAGTCGATGGTGTCAGCGATGTCGTCGCTGAAGCAGGCGGCGGTGTCGCGCATGCCGATTTCCAGGTCAAATTGTAACGCTTGCGGCGCAAGGCGTTCATGCGCGTACACGCCGATGATAGTGGAGAGTTTGAGTTCCGTAATAAAAACGCTGTTGCCGCTGTCCTTGGTTTGGTGGGGCAGGGCGACGGGGAATTCGGGTTTGAATCGTGTGGGGTTGTCTGAAAACATTTTTGCCTCCGCTGTATTTTCTGCTTATTTCACGTTCAATTTATTATCACATCAAAACCCGCTGGCTTCTTCGACGGGCTGAAGGCGATCGAGTTATATCATTGTTCCTTAACAAGGCCGTAAATTGTAGCCTATTTTTTCGCCCAGTCTTTCGCTTCGATTTCCAGATATAAATTAAAAGCATTGCGCGATTGCAGCACGTTATACATGGCCCATTTTGCATAGGTGGACATGTCGGCGTGTTTGGTGGCTTCAGCGAGGCTGACGCCGTCGTCGTAGATTTTTTTCACTTTTGCCTGCAACTCGCGCAAATAGGTGGTGACTTCTTTCATGCGTGTGGCCGCGGATACGGGCCCGTGGCCGGGTACAATTTTTTTGATAGGTAATTTTTTCAGCGCGGTGATGGCTTCCAGCCATGAATCGATTTTCGCTTCGCGGGTTTCCGGCAGACGATCAAGAGTGAGCAGGTCGCCGCTGAACAACACGTCGCTATCGCGGTCAAACACCACGAGCGCGCCGGGGCCTTGCGCATGGCCCATCGACATGACATCCACAGTGCGGCCCACGACGTTGAGTACAATGCTGCGTTCCAATAGTTTGGTCGGACGATTGACGCGGGTGTTGGCCATGATGTCATCGCCGACCATTTTTTTCAGATTGGCGAGGCAATTGGCGCAATGTTCAGCCATGGATTTATCCGCGTCCTGATGGCTGACGATGGCGATGCCGCGTCGTTTGAACGCACCGTTGCCGAGTACGTGTTCTTGCGCCGTGTGGGTGGTGATGACCAGCACTACGGGCTTGTCGCTGATTTTGGCGATGGCGTTGAGCATATATTCGCCGTATTCGTCTGACGCACCCGTGTCGATGACAACAACGCCATTGTCGCCGACAATAAAGCCCTGGTTGGCGACGGCGCTGCGGTTTTCGACGGACGGTTCGGCGGTCTCGCCGATAAACGCATAGACGTTGGGCGCAACTTTTTGCGGCGATGGAAATGCGGCTTGCGCGCAGTAAGGGGCGACGAGTAAAACGATGGTCAGCAACAAATGATTTGGTATCAGCATAGAGATGGGCTCAGCGATGTTGCAAACATGGTAGCATTTATTATTGATGATTTTATTGACAGGAGATTCGCATGAAATTTTTGAAAGTGGTTGCCGTGCTGGTATCAACGCTAAGCCTGAACGCTTTTGCTGCCAGCGATTATCCGACGACGGACCGCGTGGAATACGTGCTCGAATGCATGAAAGACCACGAAGGCAAATACGAATACATGTACAAATGCTCCTGCGCCATCGACGCCATCGCCAAAGACATGTCGTATGACGAATACGTCGAAAGCTCCGTGTCACTGCGCAATCAAACCCTACAAGGCAATCGCGGCGCAACCTTCCGCGATCCTGATTCAGTCAAGGATATGGCGAAAAAATATAAGACCTTAAGAGAGGGCGCGAACAAACAGTGTTTTATTAAAAATTGAATAAAAACAAATAGTTATATATGCAGCCCATGTAAATTATTTTGGAAGAAAGCGTAGGGTGCGCTTGCGCACCAGCTCTTTGAATTTTACCTTTGTTGTCTCCGTTCGCATTTGGTGCGCGAGCGCACCCTACGCTTGCTGGAGCGATAGAAAGGCAAGGAAAGTTGATGCGATGAATGACGAACAAAAGAATGTGAAGCTGGCGTCTTACTTTGTTTCTGAAACTGGGTTGGAGATTCCGCCTGAGCTCCAGGCTGCATGGCCCGACCCAACCAAAGTACGGGCGCAGTTGCTATCGCTTTACGCCCAACGTACGGGGCAAGGGCTTAGTTACCCCTGACCCCACTAAAAATGAGCTTGAATCAGTCGTTACGTGGCTAAATCAAAATGCCGAGACATTTTTGCCTTTCTTTAGCCGTCGTAGCGAAACAAAAATTCCTGTGTTCTCACCCTCATTGTCAGCCAAAGTGTTTGCCCTCTCGCAGTTTCATTGTCCTATCTGTGCAACCAAGGATGGCCTGTTCCCCGTTTGTATAATTCCAATCCGCGTCACGCCGGTCTCAAAGCAGGCAATCAGCAAGACTCGTAAGAAACGCGCCGCTTTTGAAAAGGCTATCCGTCATCACTTCGCGAATGAGAAGAGTTTACTCTCAAAAGATGCATCAATCTGTTTACTATTGGTTTTTGTCGTTAGGGATAAGGGCGCGCAGAAGGACGTCGACAATATGGCAAAAGCGATTGTTGATGCAGTCAAGAACGTTCTCTTTGGAGATGATAGTCGCATTGATCATCTGAACATCCTGCGCATAAAGTCGCCAGACGAAGAGTTTATTTACCTAAATATTCGAGAAACGCAAATCAATGACCATCGCGATGTTTTAGTTCCCAGTATGCTCCACTCTTGGGCGGGCTTACAGGTAGTAAATCTTGAAGATTTTCTGGAACCATAGAATGCCAGCAAGCGTAGTGCACTTGCGCACCAGCTCTTTGAATTTTACCTTTGTGGTCTCCGTTCGCATTTGGTGCGCGAGCGCACCCTACACTTGCTATCTGCACTGGGTGACGATAGAGGCATGGGTAAGTTGTGGGTTCAAAAAAGTTCGGCGTAACCTTAGCTTTCAGGATCTAGAGTAATCCACTTTGGCATTCCCAAAATACTTTTCGATTATTCTAGGGCGTCGATCTGGCTCATCCTCATCTGGATCCATTTGCTCAGGATAGACAATATCCATGCTGAATTTCCCATTTTGCACGAAGTATGCGAATGATCGCCATTCTACGTTGCCAGGGTGAGCCTTCCATTTTTCCCATAACGAATAGATCAAGTCTTTTAGCTCCAATGAAGAGTGTTTGTAGGTAACAGCCCGTAAAGCACCGCGCTCGTAGAACAAGCCGGCGGAAATAGCCCCGTCTTCCACCTCAGCATAAATCAACAACTTACCCTGCAAGTCGTCAACAAAAGCAAGTGCCTGGCTGCCAATTTTTTGATAAAGCGCTTCGATATCCGCATTCATGAGAATCCTCTATTTTCCTCCATATTGATTTTTAAAAGTCTTATTGAATTCTACGCCGTCAATCTTATATTTGATGTCGAGAATACTAGGCCTCAAAGAATCTCCAGGATACGTTGGTTTGATTTCAACGTAAACAGACTGGCCTTTTTCTAACGCTTTCTCCCATGCATTTTCAAGCATGCGTAGGGTGCGCTTGCGCACCAGATCTTTGAATTTTACCTTTGTGGTCTCCGTTTGCATCTGGTGCGCGAGCGCACCCTACGCTTGCTACAGCAGCTTACTTATTTTCTTGTGACTTCGTATCAACCCAGATAAATCCTTTTGCATTGGGCATCACCACTTTAGGTAATGTCTGCGCATTGATTTCATCGTTGTCGCCAATCACGCCGTTGATGTTCAGCAGATAAGCCGTCACCGCATAGACTTCATCGTTCGTCAACGAACCGGGCGCGGTCATCGGCATGGCGCGGCGGGTGAAATCGAATAGCGTGGTGGCGTAGGGCCAGTAGGTGCCGATGGTTTTGTCCGGCGTGGCGCTGATGAGCGCATGGGTGCCGTTGCTTAAATCCATCGCGCTCGCGCCTGCGCCCTTGTCGCCGTGACAGCCCGCGCATTGCGCCATAAAAACTGCCTTGCCTTGCGCAGCGTTGCCGCGACCGATTGGCAAACCGCGTCCATCGGGATAGACGCTGAGGTTCCAGTTGGCAATATCTGCGGCGGTTGCGGGCGTGCCCAGGTGCGGGCGCAGAGTGTGCGTTGATTTGTTTTGCGAAGGCACAGCCTGTGGCGTTTCAGTTTTTGAAGTCGCCACGCAGCCAAACAAAAACACCAACGAAAAAATAATGGCGTTACGCATAGACATGAGCAATCGATCCGTCGTCATCCACTTCCCACGCGACAATGGCGTTGTAATGAAAATAGCCATGACGACCGCGCTCTTTAATGAGTACGTCGCGCTCCGGTTGCAGGTAGCCGGTTTCATCCGTTGCACGGCTTTTTAAAATCGCGGGCGCGCCGTTCCAGTTCCAACCCATGCGAAAGCGCGTGAAACATTGCGGCAACACCGGGCCTTGTAGCGCCGCTTCGCCCCAGGTTTTGCCACCGTCGGCGGAGACTTCGGCTTTCGCAATTTTTCCGCGGCCCGACCAGGCGAGGCCGCTGATTTCGTAAAAACCTTTGCCGTGCAAATTGCGTCCCAACGACGGCGAGGTGATTAGCGATTTCGCTTCCATCACAAAAGTAAATTGCCGCGCCAAACCCGACGGCAACAGCTCGGTGTATTGCGATGTTTCGTTGCGCGCCATCACCGGTTGGTCGGTCACTTCGAGGCGGCGTAGCCATTTCACATTCAGCACGCCTTCCCAGCCCGGCACAATTAAACGCAGCGGAAAACCGTTTTCTGGCCGCAGGCGTTCGCCGTTTTGATACACGGCGAGAATCGCGTCGTGCATTAATTTTTCTACCGGCAGGCTGATGTTCATGGCGATGGCGTCGGTGCTTTCCGCAATGACCCACGTCGCTTTCGGGTCGATGCCCGCTTCGTCGAACAAAATGGAAAGCGGCACGCCAGTCCATTCGCTGCACGAGGCGAGGCCATGCAAATAACCGGCGGCCGCTTGCATCGGTTCCTTGTGCCAGCCGCTAAAACTGTTGCCGCCGCATTCCAAAAAAATCAGTTTGGATACCAACGGATAACGCACAAGATTATCCATGCTGAATGTCAGCGGATTCTTTACCATGCCGTGAATCAACAGCCGATGTTGCGCCGGGTCAATCTCCGGCACGCCGTTGTGATGGCGCTCGAAATGCAATCCACTCGGCGTGAGCATGCCTTCGAGTTCGTGCAGCGGCGTCCACGATGCGCCGTTGCCCGCGACGACGCGGTTGGCCGTGATGCGGCGAATGGATTTGACCAGCTTTGATGGTGTGCCGTAATTGGAAAACGGCGCGCCGGGTTTTTTCATCCACGAGGGAGTGGACAGCGTTTCTGCTTCGGCGAGAGTGCTGGTTGTGAGCGCCGTGGCGGCGGCGATTTGAAAACTGCGCTTGAAAAAAAGCCGGCGATGGAGGAGCCCATTGCCGGCTGCAGGTTCTAAATCGGCAGGTTGCGGTTTGTTTTTATTGTCGCGCATAAAATTCTGATGTGATTTCCTGGAAGCAGCTACCGGCGGTTCGTCATTCTGAGGGCGCGCCCGAAGAATCTGCTTTTGTGTTTATCAGCGTGAGATTCTTCGCCAAAAGCGGCTCAGAATGACATTGTTGATTTACGACGCACCTTGCTTCACTTCCAGCGAACTTTTGAATTTCTGGTCTTGCGAATCTTCCACTTCCGCTTTCAAGACGCCTTTTTCTTTCGGAACAAAGTAGAAACGGAAATTGGGATTTTCGCTGATGGAAAAATCTACATCGGCAGTCAGTATGGGTTTATCGGCGTAGGTGACATTCACCCGACGCACGTAATGCGCGGGCACGAACAAGCGTGTGACCTGATCCATCGCAAGGCCGGAATTATTTGGATGGTTCACCATCAATTGCACCAGATTCGGCTGGTTGTATTTCACGTCGTTCTCAAGACGCATTTTGATTTTGCCCAATTTCGACATTGCTTCGGCGGCATCTTTGCCTGCCGGCGCTGAGCAGCCACCCGACGCTTTGACAAAACGGCTGACGCTATACAATTTGCCGTCGCTCATTTCGGCGATGGCGCGGATGTAGGAATATTCTTCCACGCGCACGCGGGTTTCGAGGTCGGCGCGTCCGGTCTCCGGAGACATGGTGAAAATGCCGGCGATGGGCGAAGGATTTTTGTCGATCACCAGATACACTTTTTTCACATAGTCTTTGCTGTCTTGCTGGATTTTGGTTTTAATTGATATCGGCACCACTGCGCCATCTTCGGCGCGAATGGGCGCGTCGAGTTCGAGCACCGCGTCGGCTTTTTCGCTGATGGGCCGCGCTTCGAACAAGCTCTTGCGGACTTTGCTCCAGATTTCGGTGTTGGAATCGGTCGTGGCATCGGCAGCGAAGCCCAGCGCGGAATAACCGAGCATCAACGCCGTGCCAAAAACTTTCAAACTATTGGCCATTGCATTCATCAACTTTCCTTTGCTAAAATATTGAATAAAATCAAATAGTTACGTTTACTCTTCCCATTCCAATTCTGCGTAGGCCGCGGCCACGTTGCGGCGATGAAAACTGTCGAACAACAACCATTTATCCTGCTCGCTTTTACCCACGCTGTCGATAGCCTGTTGAATAGTTTTTTTATCGCGAATCATTAGTCGGGTTTCTTGCAGCAAACTATCGAGATAACGTTTCTGCGCGTCCGACGCGGACGGCCATTGCTTTGACGGCGCGCCGTGGCCTGGGATGACCAGCGCCGGCTTCATGGCGCGTAATGCATCCATCACCGCGAGCCAGCCGATGAGCTTGCCGTCGAGCGCGGGCGCGTGGCCGATGAACAACAGGTCAGACAGCCAAAGGGTCTGTGTAGTTTCATCGAATACCGTCAAATCATTGTCGGTGTGGGCCGTGCGCCAGGCGCGCAGCTTGAGAATGCGCCCGCCGAGGTCAAGGTCGAGCGTGTCGCTGACGCTTTGTGTCGGCGGCACGACGATGCTGCCATCGGCCACGGTGCCTAGATCGCGTTTCATCGCATTCAAATAATTTTGCGCGCGCGAGGCGACAGCGGTGGCCAGTTTTCCGTGGCCAATGAATGCGGGTTTGTCTTCAACGAATGCGCCATTGCCGAAAATATGGTCGGGGTGCATGTGCGTGTTGATGACATAACAAATCGGCGTGCTCGTGGTTTTCAAAATTGCCGCACGCAATTTTTTCCCGACGGCCAGCGTGCCGCCGGTGTCGATCACTGCCACACATTTTTTACCGACGATAAAACCGATATTGGCAATCGCACCTTCATTTGCCGCCGAACTTTCTTCCTGCACGCCTTGATGCACAAAAATTCCCGGCACCACTTCGCTGACCGTCAACTCGTTGCTCGGCGCCGTATGCACACAGGCAGCGCAAAACAGCACGGTGGAGAATAAAAAAAATGTAAATTTAATCATTTAGTTAAACACAGGTCGGTTTTGGCTGTAAACACTCGGCGGCTCTTTCTGGCTCAAACACATTGCTCCATATTACTCGCAAAGTGGAATGCTTTTGCAGCGACCACCCATGCTTAGCGCAATGTTTGTCGTGTACAAAACACAAACTTTCATGGCAACAAAATAATAACCGTATGATGAACCAGTGGGTTGGCACACTGTTTGCACATCAAAATAAAAATATTCGGAGGTGAGTAGTGACAGACCATAGCGACGCAATGCTGCAAGACTGGCGCGAACGGGCGCTGAATCTCGAGGGCCAGGTGAACAAAATTGTCATCGGCCAGGAGCAGGTGGTGCGCCATATCAATACCGCGCTGTTCGCGCGCGGCCATGTGCTGCTCGAAGGCGACGTGGGTGTAGGCAAAACCACGCTGTTGCGCGCGTACTCCCGTGCCATCGGCGGCGCATACTCGCGTATCGAAGGCACCATTGATTTGATGCCGAACGATTTGGTTTATTACACCTACATCAGCGAAGACGGCAAACCCCGCGTCGATCCCGGCCCGCTGGTGATGCACGGCGAAAAACTCAGCACGTTTTTTTTCAACGAGATTAACCGCGCGCGGCCGCAAGTGCATTCGTTGCTGTTGCGCGTGATGGCCGAGCGCAGCGTCGCGGCGTTTAATCGCGAATATCATTTTCCCCATTTGCTTGTATTCGCCGATCGCAACCGTGTGGAAAAAGAAGAGACCTTCGAAATTTCATCCGCCGCCCGCGACCGTTTCATGATGGAAATTTTTATTGAAACGCCAAAAGACCCGGCGATTCAGCAGGCGCTGATGTTCGACCCGATTTACCACGACACCGATGCGCTGGTGAATCGCGTCACGCCCAATCTGCTGGAATTTGAAAAGCTGGAATCCGTCGGCGCGGCTATTCAACTCGGCATCGAAGCGAGCCAAACCCTTTGCGACTACGCGCTGAACTTGTGGCGCGCGACGCGCGAGCCGTCCGCCTTCGGCGTTAAAATCGACGACGCCAATATGGACCATCTCGTCCTCGCCGGTGCCAGTCCCCGCGGCATGAGCATGCTGCTGCGCGCCGCTCGCGTCGCCGCGTGGCTCGATGGCCGGCATTATGTGGTGCCCGAAGACATCCAAGCCGTGTTTCATCAAGTCATCGCCCATCGCGTATTTTTCAATCCCGTGTATGAGTTGCGCCGCTCGGAAGTGTCGAAAGAATTGATGGACGGGATTATGCATCGAGTGGCGGCACCGTGATTACATGACCGCCGAATTCCATTACCGCATTAACGCCCGCGCCGGCGGCCATTACCCCGGCCACCACAAGAGCTCGCAGGCGGGCGGGGCGTTTGAGTTCAAAGGCCATGTGCCGCTGCTGGCGCGGCCCGATCCGCGCCGGCTGGATGTGCATGTGAGCATGCGCGATCCGTTCGGCGGCTGGGTGGTGCGCGATTATCATCAACGCAGCGCAGTGCCGGTGTATGTGATTGGCGATTTGTCGGCGTCGATGGGGTTTCGCGGGCGGCAGCGCAAGCTTGATGTGTTGGCAGATTTTATTGCGTCGGCGTCTTATTCGGCGTATCGCACCGGCGATCGTTTCGGATTTATCGGCTGCGACGAAACGGTGCGCACGGATTTCTTTCAGCCGCCGAGCCACGCCCGTGGCGCCAGTGCGGCGCTGGTAAAAACGTTGCGCTCGTTTACGGCCGTCGGAAAAAATGCCGAAGGCTTGCTAGGCGCACATCAGTTTCTGGTGAATCAGCGCGCGCTGATTTTTCTGGTGTCGGATTTTCATTTTCCTCTGGCGTTTCTCGAGCGCGTGATGCAAACGCTGGCACGGCATCAAGTGGTGCCGATAGTGTTGTGGGATGCAGCCGAGTACGCGCAATTGCCCGATTTCGGCTTTGCCACGGTGCGCGACAGCGAAACGGGACGGCAGCGCAGTGTGCTGATGCGGCCCAGCCTGCGGCAAAAAATTGAAGCGCATTTTCTGGCGCACAAGCGCGACATGACAAAATTGTTTTTCGACCAGCAGGCGCAACCGATATTTTTAACCGGTGACTTCGATGCGGATACGCTCACTCGGCATTTCTATAGTCATGGCTAATCGACACACCAAAATCTGCGCAGCCTTATTGCTTTGGGCGTCGGCCTGCGCGATGGCAATGGCTGACGATAACGGGGTCAAGATTACCGAGATTAATCCACGTCCGTTCGGCTATGCGATAGGCGACGAGATCACGCGCGAAATTATTCTTGATGCGCCCGCGTCGTATCAATTGCAGCGGGACAGCCTGCGCAAACCGGGCCGTGTCGATCCGTGGCTGGAATTGCGCAGCGTGGAGGTGGAAGAAAAAAGCACGTCGGCAACGATGCATTATCGCGTCAAGTTGCGCTATCAGATCATGAATTCACCCGCGGCCGTGAAAACCTTGGCATTACCTAAGTTATTGTTTTTATTCAATTTTTTAGATAAAAATATACGCGAAGAAGTAGGCGATACACCGTTTACCGTCTCGCCGCTCACGCCCGCATTTGTGTTGGCGCGCTCGGGGCTGGAAGAGTTGCAAGCGGACCGCGCTGCGCCGCTGATCAATGCGACAAGCCATTATGTGCGGCTCGGTTTCGCGGCCGTGCTGACGGCGGCCGGGTTGTTGTGGCTGGTGGCGGTGCAATTCGGTTTGCCGTTTTTCCGGAAGCACAATGGGCCGTTTGCGCGCGCGCTTCGCGACATAAAGTCTTCATCGTTTAGCCAGGAAGAAAAATTTCGTCGCCTGCATCGCGCGTTCGACGAGACTTCCGGCGCGACGGTGTTTCCTGACAAGCTGGCCGATTTTTTCTCGCGCCGTTCTGCTTTTGCCGATTTGCAAACGGACGCAGAGAAATTTTTTAGCGCATCGCGCGCGCAATTTTTCTCCGCCGATAAACTGGGGGACGCAGTTTCAAATGAATGGCTGGCGGCATTTTGTAAGCAATGCCGCGACCGCGAAAGAGGCTTGCGATGAGTGGCCTATCGTTCGCATCGCCGTGGTTGCTCGCCTTGCTGCCGCTGGCGTTGCTGCCTTTGCTGTTTGCGTCGGGCGCGGTGTTGCCATATTCGTGGCTGGCGCATATTCCCCGTGATGTGCTGTCGGACGCGCTGTCATGGCTGCGCAAAATCATCGCGGCGGCGGCAATGGCGCTGATTGTCGTCGGCCTCGCGCAACCTTATCGCGGCGAATATTCGGTGGAGAAAATCGGCAAGGGAGCCGAAATTGTTTTGCTGCTCGACCGTAGCCGCAGCATGGACGAACCCTTCGCGCCGGCCAAAGGCCGCAACTGGTCCGACTCTACACTGAAGACCAAAGGCAATGTCGCGCGTGCGATGCTGGCGCAGTTTACGTCGGGCCGACCGCAGGATTTATTCGCGTTCATGTTGTTCAGTTCGTCGCCGATGCGCATTGTCGAGTTTACGCAAAAACAGGAAGTGATTCAGGCCGCCATCAAAGCCAGCGACGTGGGGCGCGGGCTGGCTGACACCGACATGGGCCGCGCTTTGATCGCTTCGACAAAATATTTTGAAGACCGACCTTACGCCGGTTCGCGCATGGTGATGCTGGTGTCTGACGGCGGCGCGCGCCTCGATGAAGAAACGCGCGAGACTATCCGTCAATTGGTGAAGCAACATCGAATAGGTATTTACTGGATTTATTTGCGCTCGTACAACAGCCCTGGTTTGTTGGCCGCGCCGGGTGAAACGCCTTCCAATGATTTGGCGGTGCCGGAACATTTTTTGAACAAATTTTTCGCCGGCTTGAACGTGCCCTATCGCGCTTATGAGGCAGAAAATCCGGAAGACCTGAAGCGGGCGATTGACGACGTAGGACGGCTGGAAAACCTGCCGCTGATTTATCGCGAAGCGCAGCCGCGCAAAAATCTTGCCGACGGTTTTTTTGTGGCCGCGCTGTTGCTGGTGCTGTTATTGGCGGCGGCAAAGACGCTGGAGTTGCGTGCATGGCGCTGATACCCAAAACCCGAATCATCCGGTTGCTGCTCGCATCGCTCGCGCTATCGCTAGCGTTTGCCGTCTACGAAATTTATCGCCTGGCACAAATCAGCCAATGGAACGGTGTGCTGCTGAAAGATGAATCGGTGCAGCTCACGGCTTCATCACCGCCGGAATTGCGCTTCAAAGCCGCGCAACAATTGGACATAAAGGGCGACAGCGACGGCGCATTGGCGCTGTATAAATCCCTTGAGCGGCAAGCGCCGGCAGCGTTGCGCGCCGGCGCGAAATTCAACAGCGGGAATATTTATTTGCGCAAAGCGCAGTCGTTGAAAGGCGGCGCGCAAGAGACGCAATCGGTGCCGCTTGTGGAATTGGCGAAACAATCCTATCGCGATATTTTGCGCGCCGATCCGCAGCAATGGGACGCGCGCTATAACCTCGAACGCGCATTGCGCATGCAACCGGACGGCGAGGAAGAGGGCGCGGGCGAATTTGTCGCGCCGCTCAG
>JAYTVC010000037.1:0-21735 GCA_043744215.1 Pseudomonadota bacterium | reverse complement strand
CAACACCTGCGCCAACACCTGCGCCAACACCTGCGCCAACACCTGCGCCAACACCTGCGCCAACACCTGCGCCAACACCTGCACCTGCACCAACGCCTGCGCCAACACCTGCTCCGGCACCTGCGCCAACACCCGCCCCGACGCCTGCGCCAGCACCTGCGCCAGCACCTGCGCCAACACCTGCGCCAACACCTGCACCTGCACCTGCACCGGTACCTAGTGCAGCCAATAGCGTGGCGGCAACGGACTGTTCTTTCGCCGCTGTGCAGGCTGCCGTTGGTAAAGCATCAACCGGCTATACGGTGCTTATTCCCGCTGGCGATTGTTCGTGGGGTAGCAACAAGCTTTCGGTCAATGCAGGCATCTATATCAAAGGTGCCGGCAAAGCGGCCACGACCATTCGCCGTTCCGTAGCGGTGGGCGAGACGCAATCCTTGATCGAAGTGGATTGCGCCAATCGCCGGCAAGCGCATATTTCTGATATGAAAATGATCGGCATGGGACTTGCAACGGCCGATGAAATGGGCATCCGCATGATTCACGGTTGCCAGGACTTCAAAATTCACGATATGGATCTGAGTAAGTTCACCTTCGCCGCAATTCTCGCGGATCAGGAAACCGTATCGTGGAAGCAATACGGTGTGATTTACAGCAACTATATTCATGACAACTATACCGACGGCCGCAACAATCTGGGCTACGGTGTGGAAATCTGGGGATCGGCCGCGACAAGCACAGTGGAATTCGGTTCTTCCAACGCGATATTTATCGAAGACAATGTGTTCATCGGCAATCGCCATAACGTGTCGAGCAATATGTTTTCAGCTTATGTATTTCGCTACAACACACTGACCGGCATTGACTTGACGCGCAACTGGGGCCAAATCGATGCTCATGGAAAAATACCGTTGTATGCCCGTGGAACCATCTGGTGGGAAGTGTATAAAAACACGATCAACGGTGTCGGCTATGCGGCGTATTTCCGTGGCGGTGAGGGCGTGTTTTGGGGCAACACCATTAACGCCGGCATGGGCGTCGCCTTGGTGACTGAAGGCACAGGCTGCACCGGCCCTGCGCCTGTAGATCAACCCAAAGCCTATTTCTGGGGCAACTCGCAATTGAAGTGGGATTGGTACCCTTCGCTGTGCTCTTCCTATTTCAAAGAGGGCGTCGATTATTTCCTGACGCAGAAACCTGGCTATACGCCGTATACGTATCCGCACCCGTTGAGAAGCACAGTTTAATTTCTCGATGGCAATGAAAGCTGGATGGATTCATTTCCATCCAGCTTTTTTTTGCGTAAGCGCCTGGAACCATATTTACCGTCGCCAATGCATGATTTGCGCTCTATTGCTTAGCTTGGTCAGGCAAGCAGAATTTGTTACTATGCCTTGTTGAATGTCAGCAAAGAAATCTTATGCAAAGTTTCAAAGTCATTGATGTCGCCTCTTTTCAGAAGGGGCAGGCGGGTCAGGCAGGGCAGGCGGGCGAAAACCCCCTGGTGGTGGATGTCCGCACCGACGCCGAAGTAGCCCATGGCAAAATTGCTGGTGCGTTGCATATTCCGCTCAACACACTGCCTATGCGAATCAGTGAACTCGAAAAAAGCCGACCGATTGTGTTTTATTGCCAGTCCGGCGGTCGTTCATCCCAAGCCTGCCAATTTGCCGTCGCACAAGGTTTTGGTGAAGTTTACAATTTGCAGGGTGGCATTTCCGCCTGGCGCGCCAGCGGAAATCCAACTTCCAGCAACTAATTGATTTATTTGATTTTTTAAAGGTAACTAATATGGAATTTAATAAGCAACTCGATGCCCGTGGTTTGAATTGTCCGCTTCCTATCCTGCGTGCCAAAAAATCCTTGTCTGATATGCAGCCTGGGCAAGTGTTGAAAATCATCGCTACTGATCCCGGCGCGACCAAAGATTTTGAAGCGTTTGCCCGGCAAACCGGCAACACGCTGTTATCGTCGGCTGAGCTCAATAAGGAATTTATATTTTTCATGCAGAAAAAAACCGCCGCCTGATTGGCATGAGCTTTTATAAAAATTATTGTTATTAATAAATTAGTTACATTATTTTCTTAAAGTTGTTTATTGAGTAATTCTTACCGCTCATTTACGCGCTCCTATTTTGAGTTGAATCAAAAGTGTGATGTATGTCACACTTCCCCACCGCGCGAATTTTCCAGCGCGAGTTGCAAAACCCCGTTATCTTTCCCGTTAATGCGTATTTTCCGGCTTGCCATAGGCATGCCCTGCTGGCTCATTCTGCCAATGGTTTTAGGCCAGCAATATTCAGGAGTCAACATGCCGAATCGAGCACATACCGTATTGTTGTCCGCCTTGTTCAGCGCGGCACTTGTGAGCGCATGTGGCGGTGGCGAAAGCGCGCCGGCCACTGAACCGATTACGCCTTCACCGCAGACTGACATCCCAACAACCAACGTTACGGCAGTGCAGACCGTATTGGTCGAATCGGCCGCGTTGTCTGGCAATGTGGTGATCAGCCAAGCACATCCCAACTATAACGGTGCCGGCTATGCCAGTAATTTCTGGAACGTCGGCGATGCCGTTGGCTTTCAAGTTACGTTGACACAGGCGGGCGACTACGACGTGAGCTTGCGTTTTCTCAACGGGCGTACCGGCAGCCGCACACTTTCCCTGTATGTGAATGGCCGGCGCGCCGTGCAAACTTCCTTGCCGCCGCAGGCCGATTGGAACACATGGGGATATAAGGCTGAGCGGTTGAACCTGAACGCGGGCACTAACCGTATTGAATATAAAATGGACGTGAACGACAGCGGCGATGTCAATATCAATCAGATCCAGGTGACGACCGCCAATGCTTCCGCTGCACCCATTGTGACTACGCCGGCTCCTGTTGTGACCAAGCCGGCTCCGACGCCGTCGCCGGTACCCGCGCCGTTGCCGGGCGCCGGCAACAGCGTGGTGGCGGACGATTGTTCGTTTGCGGCAGTACAGGCCGCTGCCGCCAAGGCTTCTGCCGGCAATACAATCCAGATACCTGCGGGAGATTGCGCCTGGGGCAGCAATAAGCTGGCGATCAATGCGGGCATTTACATCAAAGGCGCCGGCAAAACCGCCACGGTTATCCGTCGCAGCGCGGCAGTGGGCGAAACCCAATCGCTTATCGAAGTGAATTGCGCCAACGGCCAACAAGCCCATATCTCCGATCTCAAAATGATCGGGTTGGGTTCAACGTCGGCCGATGAAATGGGCATTCGCCTGATTAAAGGCTGCCAGGATTTCAAAATACACGACATGGACATGAGCAAGTTTACCTTTGCCGCGATACTGGTCAGTCAGCAAGGCAGTTCGTTGAAACAGCGCGGCGCGATTTATAACAATCAGCTGCACGACAATTACACCGATGGCCGCGGTAATTTGGGTTACGGCGTGGAAATCTGGGGCTCGCCCGCGACAACCATTACGGAATTCGGCTCTGCCAATGCCGTGTTCATTGAAGACAACGTGTTCTCCGGCAATCGGCATAACGTTTCTGCCAACCAACATTCTGCCTATGTTTTCCGTTACAACACGTCGACCGGCCTGCCGCTCACCCGTGATTGGGGGCAAATAGATGCCCATGGCAAAGTCCCCAATTTTGAACGCGGAACTATCTGGTGGGAAGTGTATAAAAACAACATCCAGGGCGTCGGCTATGCCGCCTATATGCGAGGCGGCGAGGGCTTATTCTGGGGCAACACCATCGCAGCGGGCATGAGGGTTGGTTTGGCTACGGAAACAGGCTGTACCGGGACCTACCCAGTGTTCGACCAACCCAAAGCCTATTTTTGGGATAACCCGGGACTGACGTTCGACTGGTACCCAGCGTCTTGCACAGAATACTTCCAGATCGGGCGGGATTACTGGCTGACTCCTAAAGCGGACTACACGCCTTATGTTTATCCGCACCCGTTGCGTTGATTTGGCCGACCCCGTCAACGACAATATAAAAATGGAAAGCCATGATTAAGCTTTACCAATTCGACCCCGCCTTCGGGTTGCCCAATGCCAGCCCGTTTTGCATGAAGCTGGAAAATTATTTGCGCATGGCGGGGCTGCCGTTTGAGTTGGTCAACAACTCGAATAAAAATCTGATGAAAGCGCCCAAGGGCAAGTTGCCGTTTATCGAAGACAGCGGCAAAACGGTTTCAGATTCGACCCATGTTATTGAATACCTCAAACAGACTTACGGCGACACATTGGACGCATCGCTTACTGCCGAACAAAAAGCGGTGTCGCTCGCCTTCCAGCGGATGTTTGAAGAAAATTTATATTGGGCTGTGGTGTACACACGCTGGATGGATGAAGCCGGCTGGCAGAAAACCCGCGAAGCGTTTTTCGGCAATATGCCGGCGCCGTTGAAATGGTTTGTGCCTTTATTAGGCCGGCGCGGTTTGAAAAAAGAAATGCATGGCCACGGCATAGGGCGCCACAGCGCGGAAGAGATTTATGCAATCGGTAAACGTGATGTCACGGCTATCGCAGAATTTCTCGGCAATAAAACTTTTTTCATGGGCGATAACCCGACCAGCATTGATGCCACCGCCTACGCATTTCTCGCCAATTTATTATGGGCGCCGGTTGAGTCGCCCATCAGCCGCCATGTGAAACAATATCCGCAAATCGAAGCCTATTGCCAGCGCATGAAAGCCAGATATTACGCGAGTTAAATGCTTGCTTTGAACGGGCTGCTGTCGCTCAACTCATCGATATATTTTTCAACCCCGCCCGATTCCCGCTGTAAATAATTTTCGATAGCTTTGGAAAATTCAGGGTGCGCCAGCCAATGCACCGACGCCGTTTTCACCGGCAATAATCCCCGCGCCAGTTTGTGTTCGCCCTGCGCGCCGCCTTCAAATACCGCAATTTTTTCAGCAATACAAAACGCAATCGCCTGGTAATAGCAGGCCTCGAAATGTAGGCCAGGCACATATTCCAGTGCGCCCCAATAGCGGCCGTATAAATGATGGGCATTATGAATGTTCAGCGCCGCGCCGATGGGTTGGCCATCTTTTATCGCCACGATGAGTAAAATATTCTGCGGCATGGTTTCGCCGATCTTGCCGAAAAATTCGCGGTTGAGATAGGGCGTCGAGCGATGCATGCGATAGGTATGCTGGTAGCATTTTGTGAAAAAATCCCAGTCTTCAGATGTTATCTCGGCGCCTCGCTGCCATCTGAAGCTCACGCCCGCTTCGCTAATTCTGCGTCGCTCCTGTTTAATTTTTTTGCGCTTCTCGTGGTTCATGCCCGCGAGAAAATCATCGAAACAGCCGTAACCATTGTTGCACCAATGAAACTGCACGCTGTCACGGCGCATAAGGCCCTGCTGCGTCATTTCTTTGGCGTGCTCATCGGCAGGCAGCAGACAATGGAACGATGAGACGTTCATTTCGCGCGCAAGGTCGAGCGCGCCTTGCACGAGTGCGCGTCGGTGTTCCGGCGTGGCGGCCATCGCGCGCGGGCCTGTCACGGGCGTGAAGGGAATCGCGGACAACAGCTTCGGATAATATTTCAAACCGCTGCGCTCATACGCGTCGGCCCAGGCCCAATCAAAAATATATTCGCCGTAGGAGTGGAATTTCAGATACAGCGGCATTGCGCCCACCAGTTGTTCGTTTTCATAAAGCACAAGATGGCGCGGCTGCCAACCGGATTCGCGACTCACGCAGCCAGATTGTTCGAGCGCCGCTAGAAATTCGTATGAAGCAAACGGATTGTCGCCGGCGAGCCGGTTCCAATCTGCCGATTCGATAGCGTCGATGGAGTCGATCATTTTTATCGTTGCGTCGTTATTTTTCATCGATGGTTTACAGTGGGGGTATGCGCCGGGTGAACAGGGGAGCAAGCATGGTAATATTATGCTTGGAAAACTTAGCCAGCGCCGAGTTCGCGCCCAATTAAAACTTCATGAAAATTGCGATAGCCCAAATCAATTGCATCGTCGGCGATCTTGCCGGCAATGCGCAAAAAATTTTTGATGCGGCCGAACACGCAAAACAGGATGGTGCGAGTTTGCTCATTACGCCAGAACTTTCTATCGCCGGTTATCCGCCGGAAGATTTATTGTTGCGCGATAGTTTTTGCAAACACTGCATCGAGCAGGTGCAAGCGATTGCAAAAAAATTGAATAAAATCAATGTGTTAGTAGGTTTTCCGTGGTTGGAAAATAATCGGCGTTATAACGCCGCAGCTTTATTGCGTGATGGAAAGATTGCTGCAATCTATCGTAAATTTCATTTGCCCAATTACAACGTGTTCGATGAAGAGCGCTACTTTGAACCGCACGATGAAGCCTGCGTGTTCGAATTGGAGGGCGTGAAATTCGGTATCAACATTTGCGAAGATGTGTGGTTGCCGGGCCCGGCAAAGCGTGCGCGCGATGCGGGCGCAGAAATTTTGCTCACCCTCAATGCCTCGCCCTATCACATTGGTAAAGAACAAATCCGTTACGACGTGGTGCGCGAACGCATCAATGAGTGTGGCATCCCTGTCGTGTTTGCCAATCTGGTTGGCGGCCAGGATGAATTGGTGTTCGATGGCGGCTCATTCGCCATGAGCGCGCAAGGTGAAGTCACCCACCAGTTCGTGTCCTTTGAAACCGCGCTCGACGTAATCGAGATTAAAAATAAACAACTGGTGCCGGGCAAAAAGATCGCCGTACTTTCGAGAGAAGCCGCCATTTACAAAGCGCTGTGCGTCGGCGTGCATGATTATATTACCAAGAACGGTTTTCCCGGCGTGTTGTTAGGCTTGTCCGGCGGGGTGGATTCTGCGCTCACGTTGGCCATCGCGGTTGATGCGCTGGGTGCCGACAAGATGCATGCGGTGATGATGCCGTCTCCTTTCACGGCCAGCATTAGCGTCGATGATTCGCGCGAGATGGTGAAAATTCTCGGCGTCAAATATTCCGAGATTTCCATCAATCCGACGTTTGATTCTTTCAAGACCGCATTGGCCAATGAATTCAAAGGCCGCAAAGAAGACACTACGGAAGAAAATATTCAAGCGCGTATCCGCGGCACATTGCTGATGGCGATGTCGAACAAATTCGGCTCGATTGTGATCACCACGGGCAACAAAAGTGAAATGGCCGTCGGCTATTGCACCTTGTACGGCGACATGGCGGGCGGCTTTGCCGTGCTAAAAGACATCAGCAAAACCCTGGTGTACAGGCTGTGCGCATATCGTAACTCGATTTCCAAAGTGATACCCGAGCGCATTCTTACCCGTGCGCCTTCAGCGGAATTGCGCGAAAACCAGACCGACCAGGATTCGCTGCCGCCTTACGATATTCTCGATGGCATCATGGAACGGTACATGGAGCAAAACAAGAGCGCGCGCGACATTGTCGCAGCCGGATTCAAGACGGAAGATGTAAAACGTATTGTCAAATTGATCAAGCACAATGAATACAAACGCCGCCAGTCTCCTGTAGGCGTGCGCATCACCGAACGGGGATTTGGCAGGGACTGGCGTTATCCGATAACATCCCGTTATGCGCCGGATGTGTAATGCGGTTTTTTTGGAATTTTAAGGGTTAGCCATGAAAAAATTAGAATGCGTCATCAAACCGTTCAAACTCGACGAAGTGCGTGAAGCGCTGTCTGAAATTGGCGTCTCCGGACTGACCGTCACCGAGGTAAAAGGGTTTGGCCGTCAGAAGGGCCACACTGAACTTTATCGCGGTGCTGAATACGTCGTCGATTTTTTACCCAAAGTTAAAATCGAAGTAGTCATCGGCGATGACCTCGTGGAAAAAGCCATTGATGCCGTCGTTAAAGCCGCCCGCACCGGTAAAATCGGCGACGGTAAAATTTTTGTTACCAGCGTCGAGCATGTCGTGCGCATTCGCACCGGCGAATTGAACGAAGACGCGATTTAGTCCTCGCTACAAGTTGTAAACCCTGTTCGTTTTTTCGATACATGCAGGGCAAGCTCTGAGTTTAGTCGAGGACGGGCGGGAGTATATCCGCAAGACTGAAAGCCATCTACAGGCCGCGTTTGCTATAATCGGCCTCTCGTAAAACATTAAAGCCCCAACATGCAACACAAAACCGACGACGTACGCATCAAAGAAATCAAAGAGCTGTTGCCACCTGCCCACGTATTCCGCGAATTTCCCGCCAGCGAAACCGTAACCAACACCACATTTGAAGCGCGTCAGGCTATTCATCGCATTCTGCACGGTGCAGACGATCGGTTGCTGGTGGTGATCGGCCCGTGCTCCATCCACGATTACGCCGCCGCAAAAGAATATGCCACCAAACTTAAAGCCCTGCGCGATCGCGTCGGCAATGATTTGATGATTGTCATGCGCGTCTATTTTGAAAAACCGCGCACCACCGTCGGCTGGAAAGGGCTGATCAACGACCCGGCCCTCGATGGCAGTTTCAAAATCAACGACGGCATTCGTTTGGCTCGTAGATTATTGATTGAAATCAATGAGTTAGGTTTGCCTGCCGGAACCGAGTTTTTAGACCTGATTACACCGCAATACGTCGCCGATTTAATCAGTTGGGGTGCCATCGGCGCGCGCACCACTGAATCGCAGGTGCATCGCGAACTCGCGTCGGGTTTAAGTTGCCCCGTCGGTTTCAAAAACGGCACCGACGGTAATTTGAAAATCGCCGTCGATGCCATTCGCGCCTCACAACAGCCCCATCACTTTTTGTCGGTGACCAAAGCGGGCCACTCGGCCATTGTTTCCACCCTCGGCAACGAAGACTGCCATGTCATTTTACGCGGCGGCAAACAACCTAACTACGACGCGCCGAGCGTCGAGCAAGCGAGCAAAGAATTGGGAGCAGGGGGCCTGGCCGCGCGGTTGATGATTGATTTCTCCCATGCCAACAGCTCGAAAGACTATCAAAAGCAAATGGCGGTCGCAGAAAATGTCGGCGCGCAAATCGCCAGCGGCGACGAGCGCATTGTCGGCGTCATGGTTGAAAGTCATCTTAAACCCGGCCGGCAGGATTTGATTGAAGGCAAACCGCTTGCCTATGGACAAAGCATCACCGATGCCTGTTTGGGTTGGGAAGACAGCGAAAAATTATTGGCGATTCTTGCAGGCGCGGTGCGCAAGCGCAGGCTGGCAAGAGCCGAAGCAGCAGAGTAAATTGCAACCAAATTAGCGGGAGAAAAATATGTCAGGCGGCGGATTCCACGTACACGGTGCTCACGACCACGAAGTCGAGCACGCAGCACAACACGAAGCGGAGCACGGCACCAAGGGCGGCGGCCCCGGCCTCGCGCAACAGATCGCTATTTTCACCGCCATTCTTGCGACAGTGGGCGCCATCATCAGCTACTTCGGCGGACATACGCAAAACGAAGCGTTGTATTTCAAAAACGAAGCCGTGTTGAAAAAAACCGAAGCCTCTAATCAATGGGCGTTTTATCAGGCCAAAAGCACCAAGCAAAATCTGGCCGAACTAGCCGGAGAATTGACCACCGATGCAGCCAAAGTTGAAAACTACAAAAAAGAAGTCACGCGTTACAAGAAAGAAAAAGACGAGATAAAACTTGAAGCGGAAAAGCTGGAAAAAGAAAGTAGTGAGTTCAGCAAAAAATCCGAACACGCGCTTCACCCACACGAAAAACTCGCGCTGTCGATGACCTTCATCCAGATCGCCATCGCCCTCGCATCCGTCACTGTACTCACACGCAAGCGCTGGTTGCTGTCATTCGCTGGCGTCGCCGCGTTAGCCGGCGCGGTGATTGGTGTGCTCGCTTATGTACTTTGATTTTTGCGAGATTATGTAAGGTGGGGTGAAGCATGCATCCCAACAATGAATTGAGCAATTGGGTTGGGGTTCGTAGCTCACGCCAACTTGCCATTAAGATTTTGTTTTTTTTAGCCGTACAAATTATTTTCAGCGTTTTTTTCTCGCCAGCCTTCGCTGAAAATGCAAGTCGCAATCTCAAAGACGACCATCACCAAATCGTCAGCCTCAAACAACCCGCCACCCGCATCATTACCCTCGCACCTTTTCTCACCGAGCTGGTTTACGTCGCGGGTGCCGGCGACCAGCTCGCCGCTGTCAGCGCCTGGAGTGATTACCCGCAGGATGCAAAAACCAAACCCGTTATCGGCGACGCCTCCGCCATCGACATGGAACGCCTCGTTGCGCTCAAACCCGATCTGGTCATCGCATGGAAAGGCGGCGGCCACCCCGCAGACACTGAACGCCTCGCTAAATTTGGCATTCCCGTTTTCATGGCCGATGCCAACAAACTCAATGATATCCCGCGCCTGCTACGCATAATCGGCCAACTGGCAGGTACCCATGCCACAGCAGAAACTGCCGCCAGCCAATTTGAACAACGGCTCGCCGCGCTGAAACAACGCTACTCATCGGGCGCGCCTAAAAAAGTTTTTTTCGAAATCTGGCACCAGCCACTGATCACCGTCAACGGCCGACATTTCATCAGCGAAGCGATGGGGGTGTGTGGTGGAAAAAATATTTTTGCCGACGTACGCAGTCTCACGCCGACAGTCGGGATGGAAAGCATCTTCGCTCTCAACCCGCAAGCCATTATTACCAGCACGTCGGCCGATGGCGAAAACAGCCTCAGTGAGTGGGGCGCGCAGCACAAACTGGAAGCGGTGAAGAAGGGAAACGTCTTCGCTATCCATCCGGATGTAATCCAGCGTCAAACGCCCAGAATTCTTGATGGGGTAGAGCGGATGTGCGGGATGTTGGAAAAACTGAAATGAAAATGTAGCCGTTCAGCTTTTTAAGTTTTGTTTGTTGGTTACGCTGGCGCTACCCTAATCTGCACATTTTGCCGCTCGCGCGAAGCATTTACTTGGTAGGAAATGTCTTGTCTTTTTTGAGTAAAAATCGCGAAAAATGAGGAATGCGTAACTATTTGATTATATTCAATTATTTTGCATTTCAAAAACTTTTTTTTCACTCGAATATGCATCCCAAATCGTCAAGCTAGGTTCCATTGCGCATGCGTTCTTGCGCCGTTTCGTCGTGTTGGATAAACGCGGCGAACTTACCGCGCAGGTTGACAGCGGGCGTTACTGCTCAACGTTGCGCTTCCAATAAATATCCGTCACACCATTGTCGCGGTTGATTACGCGGCAGAAAATAAACAGCAAATCCGACAAACGGTTGAGGTATTGGATGGCCAGCGGAGAAACGTTTTCTTTTTCCGACAGCGCCACCACGCTGCGTTCGGCGCGGCGCGCGACGGTGCGGCAAACGTGGCAGAGCGCGGCAGGGCGCGAACCGCCGGGAAGAATGAATTCTTTTAATGGCGTCAAAGTCGCGTTGTGTGCGGCGATAAGTTCGTCGAGATGGGCGACGTGGGATTGCGTGATGGCGAGGTAGTCGGGTATGGAAATTTCACCGCCCAGGTCGAAAAGCGCGTGCTGAATGTGACTGAGCACAGAGGACGTTTGCTCGGGCAGAGATTCGGCCAACAGCACGCCGAGATGGCTATTGAGTTCGTCGATGTCACCCAGGGCGATAACGCGCGCGCTGTTTTTGCTGGTACGCGTGCCGTCGCCGAGGCCGGTTGTGCCGTCGTCGCCGGTGCGGGTTGTGATTTTGCTGAGGCGGTTGGACATGGGTTCTCGATCAGATGGAAATGGAGTCCTGACAGGGTGACAAATTATACCGCTACGCGCTACGGGCGCGAGAGGAAATGCGGTATCATGGCGCGAATTAGCTACGCATTGCCTGTTGCCTATGAAAATCACGTTTCTCGACTTTGAGCAGTCCGTCGCCGATCTGGAAAATAAAATCGAAGAGCTGCGCTTCGTGCAGGACGACTCCGCCGTCGATATTTCATCGGAAATCGATCGCCTGCAAAAGAAAAGCCACACGCTGACCAAAGACATTTACGCCAAACTCAATGCCTGGCAGATTTCGCAGGTGGCACGGCATCCGCAACGGCCTTACACACTTGACTACGCGCAACTTATTTTTACCGATTTTCAGGAGCTGCACGGCGACCGTTCGTTTGCCGACGACCAGGCTATCGTTGGCGGCCTTGCGCGTTTCAATGGTCAGACGGTGATGATTATCGGCCACCAGAAGGGCCGCGACACCAAGGAAAAAATTGCCCGCAATTTTGGTATGCCGCGGCCGGAAGGTTATCGCAAAGCGTTGCGCCTGATGAAGCTGGCAGAAAAATTCGGCATCCCGTTATTTACTTTTATTGATACGCCTGGCGCATTCCCCGGCATTGACGCCGAAGAGCGCGGCCAGTCGGAAGCCATAGGCCGCAACTTGTACGAAATGGCCAAGTTGCGCGTGCCGATTATTTGCACCGTAGTGGGCGAGGGCGGCTCGGGCGGTGCGTTGGCGATTGGTGTGGGTGATGCGATGCTCATGCTGCAATATTCCACTTACTCGGTGATTTCGCCCGAAGGCTGTGCGGCGATATTATGGAAAAGCGCTGAAAACACCGCCGAAGCGGCGGAAGCATTGGGCATCACCTCCACTCGACTCAAAGCGCTCGGCCTGGTGGATAAAATCATCAACGAACCCTTGGGCGGCGCGCACCGCGACTACGACGACACGGCCAAATCATTGAAAAAAGTATTGCAGGATACGCTGCGTAGTTTGCAGGACAAACCCATCGACAAGTTGCTCGAATCGCGCTATCAACGATTGATGGAATACGGCAAGTTCAAGCAAATCGAGCAGAAATAGTGGCATAGCGGTTTCGCCTGATCAAGCCAGCCATGCCTTCACCCGACCTGTACGCCTCCACGCTGGCTAAACTTAAAACCATGCTGCCGCCCGGCGCGAACCTCTGCGTGGGCCTGTCGGGCGGATTGGATTCGGTGGTGCTGCTGGATATTTTGCATCGCGCGCGGGCAGAATGTGCGACACAACTTTCAGCCGTGCACATCAATCATCAAATCAGCCCCCATGCGAATGCATGGGCAGAATTTTGCCGCGCATTATGCGATGCAAAAAATATCCCGTTGCAGGTCGAGACGGTGAGAGTGCCGCGCGATTCCGGTTTGGGGCTTGAAGCGGCGGCGCGGAATATCCGTCATGGCATTTTCGCCAGACAAGCTGCGGATTTTATCGCACTGGCCCATCACGCCGACGATCAGGCCGAAACCTTGCTGCTGCAACTGTTGCGCGGCGCGGGTGTGAAGGGCGCAGCAGCGATGCCGATGCAAAGTGACAGCAAGCCGGCACTGCTGCGGCCCCTGCTCGATCTGAAACGCGCCGACCTGGAAGCGTATGCGAGTCGGCAAAACCTGCAATGGATCACCGACGAATCCAATATCGATACAAAATACGACCGCAATTTTTTACGTCATAAAGTGATGCCGATGATTGAAATTCGGTTTCCTGCGTACCGCGAAACATTGTCGCGCGCGACGCAAAATTTTGCCGAGGCGGCGCAATTATTGGATGAGTTGGCGCGTAAAGATGCAGAAAATGCCCTGCACGGCAACGCCTTGAAATGGGATGCAGTCAAACACCTTGGCGATGCGCGCGCAAAAAACCTGCTGCGGTTTTTTTTCTCGCAGCGCGGCGTCAGCATGCCCAGCGCCGTGCGGCTGGAAGAATTACTGCGCCAACTGCAAACATCTAGCACTGATGCGCAAGTCGCCATGACCATCGGCGAATACGAAGTGCGCTATTGGCGCGGCAATATTTTTACCGTTGAAGCGCAGCAGCCATTGGCCGCGATGAAACTTGGCTGGCACGGTGACCCTGCGTTGCCCATTCCGCCGCTGGCAGGCGTTTTGCATTTCACACCAACCATTGGCGAGGGCGTTCGCCATGCCAAGTTGCAAAATGGTGACGTGTCGATCCGATTGCGTCAGGGTGGCGAGACTTTGCAGCCCGACGCCCATCGTCCGCGCCGCACGTTAAAAAATTTATTGCAGGAATCGCACATTCCGCCTTGGGAGCGGGAGCGCATGCCGCTATTATTTTGCGGCGACGATTTGGTCTGGGTGCCGGGCATCGGGGTTGATTTTGCCTATCAGGCTGTCGTCGGCGAGGCAGGGCTTAACGTTAGCTGGATTCAAACAAAATAACTGAATTTTTGAACCTCACGACGCTTGTGTTATTGTGATTTAGTTTCATCCCGCATCCAGTTGTAACTATTTGATTGTAAACAATATTTTAACGCACCGTAACGTGATACTGCATGATTTTATGATTAGATTAAGCACAATTTTTTTTGGCATTTTATTTCTGGCTGGCGCCTCGTCTGCCGGGGCTGCCGATTCGATCGTCATCAAATTCAGTCACGTTGTTACGCCCGACACACCGAAAGGCAAAGCGGCAGACTATTTCAAAAAGCTGGCCGAAGAACGCACCCAGGGCCGCGTGAAAGTCGAGGTCTATCCCAACAGCCAATTATATAAAGACAAAGAAGAACTCGAAGCCCTGCAATTAGGCGCGGTGCAAATGCTGGCACCGTCTGTCTCCAAGTTTGGTCCGTTGGGGTTAAAAGAATTTGAAGTGTACGACTTGCCCTATTTGTTCAGCAGCAGCGAAGCGTTTCATCGCGTCACCGAGGGGCCCGTTGGCATGGGCTTGTTGAAAAAACTGGAAGGCAAAGGCATTCAGGGTTTGGGTTATTGGGATAACGGTTTTCATATCATGTCGTCGAACAAACCTCTGCGCAAACCGGAAGATTTCAAAGGGTTGAAAATGCGCATCCAGTCGTCCAAAGTGCTCGACGCGCAAATGCGCGCCCTCGGTGCCAATCCGCAAGTGATGTCGTTCTCCGAGGTATACCAGGCATTGCAGACAGGCGTGGTCGATGGCAGCGAAGGCGTGCCATCAAATTTTTATACGCAAAAAATTCATGAAGTGCAAAAGCACCTGACGATTTCCAATCACGGGCATTTGTCCTATGCGCTAATCGCCAACAAAAAATTCTGGGATGGTTTGCCGGCGGATATCCGCAGCATTCTCGATGTGGCAGTGAAAGAAGCCACAGAATATGAAAACAAAATCGCCAGACTGGAAAACGAAGAGGCTTTAGCGAAAATCCAGGCATCAGGCAAAACGACAGTGTATAAATTAACCGATGCAGAACGGGAAGAATGGCGCAAAGCGTTGTTGCCCGTGCACAAAGAAATGGAAGCGCGCATCGGCAAAGAGTTGATTCAATCCGTATACAAAGAAGTTGCCGCGGCTAATTAGCTGCAGGCAAACAAAATAGTTTATTTTTTAATTTTCGGGGGTTATCAAAATGAAGTTATTCAAATTAAGTGTTGCCGTGTTATCTATTTTTGCCGCGTCGGCTGCGTTTGCTGCCGATCCGATCGTGATCAAGTTCAGTCATGTGGTCGCGGTGGATACGCCGAAGGGCAAGGCGTCGGAATATTTCAAAAAACTGGCGGAAGAGCGCACCAAGGGTGCAGTGAAAGTAGAGTTGTTCCCCAACAGCCAGTTGTTCAAGGATAAGGAAGAACTCGAAGCCTTGCAGTTGGGTGCCGTGCAAATGCTGGCTCCGTCCCTGGCCAAATTCGGCCCGCTGGGCGCGCGCGAGTTTGAAGTGTTCGACTTGCCTTATATGTTCGACAACTACGAAGAATTGCATAAAGTAACCCAGGGGCCGATTGGCGCGGGCATGTTGAAGCGCCTTGAGAGCAAAGGTATTTACGGCCTGGCATTCTGGGATAACGGCTTCAAGCAAATGAGTGCCAATAAAGCGTTGAAAACCCCTGACGATTTCAAAGGGTTGAAAATGCGCATCCAGTCGTCCAAAGTGCTGGATGCGGAAATGCGCGCGCTGGGTGCCAACCCGCAAGTGTTGGCATTCTCCGAGGTTTACCAGGCGTTGCAGACCGGCGTGGTGGATGGCACGGAGAACCCAGCTTCGAATGTCTATACGCAGAAAATGCATGAGGTGCAAAAGTTCATGACCTTGTCCGACCACGGATATCTCGGTTACGCTGTTATCGTGAACAAAAAGTTTTGGGATGGCTTGCCGGCCGATATCCGCACCACGCTGGAAGGTGCGATGAAAGATTCCACCAAGTTCGCCAACGATATCGCCAAGCAGGAAAACGACGAAGCGGTCGCTAAAATCAAAGCCGCCGGTAAAACCGAAGTCAGCAGCCTCACGCCGGAACAAAAGAAAGCGTGGAAAAAGGCTTTGGCAAAAGTCCACACCGAAATGGCAGATAAAATCGGCAAGGATTTGATTCAGTCTATCTACAAAGAAACCGGTTACAACCCCAACGAGTAATCGAAAAGCATTACACTAGCCACTGTTGCGCAAGCGGCAGTGGCTTTTTTGTTTTTTGCTTTTTGTTCACCTGCACATAAAAAAACCATAGGTCGGCCATGTCTTGCCGGCAAATATGAAAAAGGGGGAGGCCCATGAAATTTCTCGATCACCTGGAAGAATGGATCATCGCTACGCTGATGGGCGCAGCGACATTGGTAATTTTTGTCGCGGTATTGCACCGCTACGCTTCCGGCCTGCCGATTCCCGGCGTGCAGGATGCGCTGATCAAAATCAATACGAGCTGGGCGCAGGAGTTGTGCATTTACATGTTTGTGTGGATGGCCAAATTCGGCGCGGCTTATGGCGTGCGCACCGGCATTCACGTCGGCGTCGATGTGCTGATCAATCGCATGAAAGATTCGCGCCGTGCAAAATTCGTGTTGTTCGGTTTGTTTGCCGGCGCGTTGTTCACCGGTATCGTCGGCACGCTGGGGGCAAAATTTGTGTGGGAGATCGGCCATACCGATCAGGTTTCTTCCGACCTCGAGATGCCCATGTGGATTGTCTACATGGCCGTTCCGCTGGGCTCGTATCTGATGTGCTTTCGTTTTCTGCAAGTGGCGCGGCATTTTTACAAGACCGGTGAATTGCCCAAGCACGATCATGCCCACGTCGAAGGCATCGAAGATATGGAGCCCATGGCCGATCCGTTTCATCCGGCTGACATTCAACGTGGGGGGAAGGCATGAACGCGCTGATTATTTTTACGCTGCTGTTGGCGCTGATGCTCACCGGCATGCCGATTTCCATTTCTCTCGGCCTCACGGTGTTGACGTTTTTATTTACCATGACCACGGTGCCGATTGAATCGGTGGCGCTGAAACTTTTTACCGGTATTGAAAAATTCGAAATCATGGCGATTCCGTTTTTTATTCTCGCCGGTAATTTTCTCACCCATGGCGGGGTCGCCCGGCGCATGATCAAGTTTGCCTCAAGCATGGTGGGCCATTGGCACGGTGGGCTCGCCCTGGCCGGTGTGCTCGCCTGCGCGCTGTTCGCGGCGGTGTCGGGTTCTTCCCCCGCCACTGTCGTCGCTATCGGTTCGATTATTTTGCCCGCCATGGTGAGGCAGGGCTATCCGAAAAGTTTCGGTGCGGGCGTGATTACGACTTCGGGCGCGCTGGGCATTCTGATTCCGCCGTCAATTGTGATGGTGATGTATTCGGTTTCCACCAATACCTCGGTCGGGCAGTTGTTCATGGCGGGCGTGATTCCCGGCATCATGCTGGCGTTTTTTCTCGGCCTGACCACTTGGTATCTGGCGCGCAAAAATAATTATCCGCGTATGGAAAAAGCTTCCTGGGCGACGCGCTTCAAAACATTCCGCGATTCTGTGTGGGGATTGTTGCTGATCTTTGTCGTGATGGGCGGCATCTATTCCGGCAAATTTACGCCGACGGAAGCGGCGGCAGTGAGCGCGGTCTATGCGTTCTTCGTCGCCGTGTTTGTGTACAAAGACATGCCGCTAAAAAAAGTGCCCAAGGTGCTGCTCGATTCAGCCAGCATGAGTGCGATGTTGCTTTATATTATTACCAATGCCGTGCTGTTTTCTTTCCTGCTCACGTCGGAACAAATTCCCCAGCAAATGGCCGGTTGGATGCTCGATAAGGGCCTGGGTCCCGTCGCGTTCCTGCTGGTGGTGAACGTGTTGCTGTTGCTGGCGGGTAATGTGATGGAACCTTCCTCGATTGTGCTGATCATGGCACCGTTGTTGTTTCCTGTGGCGATGAAGCTGGGCATTGATCCGGTGCATCTTGGCATTCTCATCGTCGTGAATATGGAAGTGGGTATGTGCCATCCGCCGGTGGGTTTGAATCTGTATGTGGCCAGCGGCATTACCAAAATGGGCATCACCGAACTCACCATCGCCGTGTGGCCATGGCTGCTCACCATGCTCGCGTTTCTGTTGTTGATCACATACGTGCCGATCATTTCGTTGTGGTTGCCACGCATGCTGGGAATGATGTAACTATTTGATTATAAACAGCTATTTGTGAGGCTTTGCAAACAAAAACGGCTCCCTCGCGGAGCCGTTTTACTTGGGCAGTCGATCCAGAAAAAAACAATGGTTATAGAAAAACCGGACAAAATATTTTGGCTGACCAGGCATAGCGCACAGTCCGGCGCTCTTGCATCAGCCCATTTCGCGAGTGCGCGTGTAAACTGCGCCAACCCATACGCTATATCTTATTACCGATGAAGAAATTTTTTTCTGCGGTTTTTTCGCAAACGCTATTTCAAGCGCTGCCCGGCTTGCTGCTGGCAATGGCCGTCGGCTTGCTGGTTAGCTCGGCCGCGCTGCGTTACGCCGAGGCGTGGCTGGCGCTGCCCGAATGGTTGCGCACGGTCAACATCAGCGTGCTGCGTCAGGCTACAGTTTATTTGTTGATGGCCATGACCTTATTCGGTGCGGCGCACGCTGCGCGGCAACCGCTGTCGCGCTTTTTTGTGTTGCTCGGCTTGTTGTTCTCGTTGCTTCTGATGACGGCGGGGCTGTGGCAAGGTTTTCATTGGGATATGTCAGGTAATGCACAGGGACGATGGGTTTTTTTAGCTGTTCCGTTTGCGGCGATATGGATGGCGCTGCGTTTCGCGCGTCAACTATTCGGCCGGCCGACCGGCAGGCCGATGCTGTCTATGAACAGCATGCGCAGCGGCGGCATGTCGGCGGCAATTTTTTTCGGCTTGATGGCATTTGTGCTGCCCTATTTTACCGAGGGCACGAGTTGGAAAATGGTGCCGCGCTATTTTTTCGACGGTCTCGATCAGTTCACCTTGATTAGCATTCCCCTGCTGGCGTTGGCCAGCACGCTATTGAATCCGCAAAGCCGTGTCGGCTACTTGATGCCTTTCGCCGCGCTCGCGCTGTGGTATGCCGCCAGCGCCAGCATCATTCCCGGTAAATTTTTTTGGGCTTGTATTGTTCCGGCATCCATCATCGGTTCGGCGCTATGGCTTTCGCTCGACCGGCACGCTTTGGCGCGCGCCCCTTCTGAGCAACGTTTGTTGCCCGACGGGCCGGCGTTGCAGCGTGCTGTCTGCGTGGTTGTTCTCACGGCATTTGTGATGGCTTGTTCGCAGTTCGGCATGTTTGCGTTGACGGAAGCGGCGGGCCTGGCGGCAGTATTTGCCACGCTCGCCGCCATTTTTATTTTACGTCATCTCAAATGGCGGGATCTGCCGGCGATTTTTTCGCAAGCGGCGGCGCAAAGCGCGGTGTGGATGTTTACTGGCGCGGCCGTGTTGTCCTGCGTGATGTTACTCGCGCAAATAAAATGGCCCGACCAATTTGCGCATCAGCTGATGACCTGGAATATCACCCTGCCGGTTTTTCTGTTGCTGTTGGCTCCCGTTGTGTTTGTTATGGCGCGAGCCGTCGGGCCTATTGCATCCGTGCTGCTGGCGTCGGCCTTTCTGCAACCTGTTACCGATGCGTGGCATCTGGACCAGTTGCACCTGGGAGTGATGTTGCTGTCTACTGTGGTGTTGGTAAAACTGGTTTCCCATGATCACGGCACACCGCTATTCAAGCGGCAGCGGGCCCTACTGCTGCTGTCAGGTGTGATTATTTTATTGGCACTGTTTCCGGCGCTGTCGTTGTGGTTGCCGGTAGCGGTGTGGGGTTACGCCAATTAAGTTTATTCGGCACTGATGGTTTGCCCGCGTACATCGCGGCTGTCACGGCCCATCAGATATAAATAATACGGCGCGAGTGCCTGCGCCTGGCGCATGGAAGTTTTGACTTCGCCCGGATGGGTGGCCGCGCGCTGGGGCGAGGCAACCGGGCCGGGGATGAAGGTGTTGATGCGCAGGTTGGCAAAAATTTCGCATTCCTGCGCCCAGATATTGGTCAGAGTTTCCAACCCGGCTTTCGCCACGGCGAAGCCGCCCCAATAGGCCGCAGGTGTGTGGCCGTGGGTCTCCGACGTAAAAATCACTGACGCGTTCGGCGCATGTTTCAACAGCGGCAGGCAGGCTTTAGTCAGCGCAAACGGTGCGGCCAGATTCACGCGCAGGGTGCTCATCCATTTATCCAGCGATTGTTGAGCCAGCGGCGTGAGCACGGGTACGGTAGTCGCGCTATGCAAAATCCCATCAAGCCGCCCATATTGCTTTTTAATGCCGATTGCCATGGCGTCGAATTCGGCGTCCGTCGCTTTTTCCAGGTCCAGTGGAAAAATCGCCGGCTCATGAAACTTCGCAACGAGAATTTCATCGTATACCGCTTCGAGTTTTTTCACGTTGCGCCCGTGCAAAATCACGATGGCGCCGTGCGCTGCATACGCAAGCGCTGCCATGCGGCCAAGGCCTTGCCCCGCACCAGTCACGAGAATGACGCAATCATTCAACAGGTCAGCGGGCGCCACATAATTTTCGATAGTCATATTGTTCATTTCAAATGGAGGCGGCAATCAATCGCGCACAGGCTACGCCGCTGCGCACCGCGCCTTCGAGCGTGCCGGGATATTCGCTTTGGGTGTAATCTCCGGCGAGATAAAAATTTTTCAGCGCCGTAGTGCTGGCGGGCCGCGCAAGATTCGGTTGGCAGGAAAATGTCGCGCGCTTTTCCGTGATCACTTTGTGCCACAAGGGTTGGCCGAGTTGAGGAAACGCTTGCGCGATTTCTAGCTTCACTTTTTCTGCCAGCTCATCGCCGGGCCATTCGCGGTGCGTGCCCGACGCGCTGATCACGGCCGCGAGCAAACCCTTGTGACCGGAAAGCGTCTCGCGATCAAACAACCATTGCACCACACCGCCGCTGAAGCCAAGCATCGGCGATGGCAACGTAACACATTGATTATATTGAATATATAGCGTAACTATGGGTTCGTATTGCAACGCTTCAATGGTGCTTGATTCGTTGTTCAACGCGGAGATATTTTTCATCAGGCTCGCGGTTTGATGGGGGCCGACAGCGCAAATAATATGCGTAAAAAAATATTCGCCCTCTTTTGTGGTGACGCTAAAACCGTCATCGGTTTTAATTGCGGATAGGGCGGTGACGCCTGCTTTCACTTCTCCGCCGTTAGCGGTAATGAAGCGCGCAGCCGCATCCGGAAAAACTTCGCTGAGATTTTTTTGCGGGATAAGCAAATCGCTTGCGCCTTTACCGCCGAATAAACCGTCGCGCAATACATTCAAAAATATTTGTGCCGAAGCCATCGCAAGCGGCGTATTCAAGGCGGATACGCACAGTGGTTCCCACAGAAATTCCCGCAGCGCGCCGTGCTGCCGGTGTTGCTGCAACAATGTGGCGACCGGCATATCCTGATTCAAGGTGAAATTTGCCAGGCGCATCATCATCATGAAATGGATGGCGGAAACCCGTTGTGAAAAGGTCAACCCTTTTGCTGTGAGCAATGCGCTGAGTAAATCCAGTGGTGCAGGCAGCTTTGCCGCCCTCAACGAAAACTTTTGATGAAAAACAAATTCCAGCGGCATGCGCTTGAGGGATTTTTCGTCTGC
>JAYTVC010000036.1:0-1794 GCA_043744215.1 Pseudomonadota bacterium | reverse complement strand
TTGAGCGCCAGGTTGAGCAAATAATACAGCGCCATCAGCAGCGGCACTTCAAACAGCGGATGGAACCACAGCGCAGCCAACCCGCCGATGTAATGCAGGCCGGTGGTATAGATCATCATGCATGCCAAAAAAACCGTGTAGCGATTAATCAGGCAGTCGCGGATGGGGGCGGGCATAGTCAATTTCATCATGGCAGACTGGAAATCACTCATGGCACGGCAATAAAAAAGCGGTCAAGCGAGGTCAATACCTGCTTGCTGGACGCTTCTACTATTAAGCATAGCAGACGGATTTACAATATCTGTAAGGTGAATGCTGTATTTTCTCCCTATTAGTTCACTCCAAATGGCAGGCGCGGGAGTTGCACCCCGTCCATTCGTGATATGCCCTGATTGGCTTAGGGGCTGTAGCGGGCGATATCAATAAAAAAGCGCGGAACCAGTCCGCGCTTTTTTTATTTGCATGAGCACACTCATGCGTGTTCAGGCATTTTTTACTATGCAAATTTAGTGAAACTGCTCTTCTTCCGTCGAACCCTTCAAAGCTGTGGTCGATGACTGACCCTGCTGAATGGTTTGCGTCACAGCATCGAAGTAACCGGTGCCGACTTCGCGCTGGTGTTTCACGGCGGTGAAGCCTTTGTCGGCGGCGGCGAATTCGGCTTCCTGCAATTCAACAAACGCGCTCATGCCGGTGCGTGCATAGCCGTGAGCCAGATTGAACATGCCGTAGTTGAGTGCGTGGAAACCGGCCAGGGTGATGAACTGGAATTTGTAACCCATCGCGCCGAGTTCTTTCTGGAATTTGGCGATGGTAGCGTCGTCGAGATTCTTTTTCCAGTTGAACGAAGGCGAACAGTTGTACGACAACATTTTACCGGGGAATTTGGCGTGGATGGCTTCGGCGAATTTGCGCGCGAATTCCAAATCGGGCTTACCCGTTTCACACCAGATCAAATCGGCGTAAGGCGCGTAGGCTAGGCCGCGCGAAATGGCTTGCTGCAGGCCCGGCATGGTTTTATAAAAGCCTTCGACGGTGCGCTCACCGGTGCAGAAAGGCTTGTCGATCGGATCGACATCGCTGGTGAGCAGGTCGGCCGCTTCAGCATCGGTACGCGCGAGAATGATCGTGGGCACGCCGTAAATGTCCGCTGCCAAACGCGCGGCGATGAGCTTCTCGACCGCTTCGCGCGTAGGCACCAACACTTTGCCGCCCATGTGGCCGCATTTTTTTACCGATGCGAGCTGGTCTTCAAAGTGAACGCCGGCAGCACCCGCTTCGATCATGGCTTTCATCAGTTCGTGCGCGTTCAACACGCCGCCGAAACCCGCTTCCGCGTCTGCCACGATGGGTGCGAAGAAATCGATTTCATCTTTGCCTTCGGCATGATGCAACTGGTCGGCGCGCTGAAACGTGTTGTTGATGCGCTTGACCACGAGAGGCACCGAGTTGGCTGGATACAAGGATTGATCGGGATACATTTCACCCGCGACGTTGGCGTCGGCGGCCACTTGCCAGCCGGAAAGGTAAATCGCTTTCAGGCCCGCTTTCACTTGCTGCATCGCCTGATTACCGGTCAATGCACCGAGCGCATTCACATAAGGCTCAGTGGTGATGAGCTTCCATAATTTTTCCGCGCCGCGACGGGCTAACGTGTGTTCAATCACCAGGCTGCCGCGCAGACGATACACGTCGGCGGCGGTGTAACCGCGCTTGACGTTTTTCCAACGCGGGTTGGTGTCCCAGTCTTTCTGGATGGTTGCAATTTGCTGTTCGCGATTCATGGTATTACTC
>JAYTVC010000035.1:0-21857 GCA_043744215.1 Pseudomonadota bacterium | reverse complement strand
GGTAAGAGTTAGCGGCAAGGCGCTGCTGGCGCTGTTGCACGACATTCTTGCCGGGCTCACGGCGTGGATGGCCGCTTATTTGCTCCGATTCAATTTCGATGTACCGGCAGAACAAATTACGTCTCTATTAGCGGGCGCCATTGTCGTGGTGCCGCTAGAGATTTTTATGCTGTGGGCTTTTGGTTTATATCGGGGAATTTGGCGCTATACCAGCTTACTTGATATGGGCCGCATTCTCGTTGCGGTATTGAGTGCCGCACTTGCCGTCGCATTTGTCATGGTCGTTTATCGTTCGGATTTATCAGTGCCCCGCTCGATATTTTTTCTCAATCCCATCCTGTTGCTGATGGCGGTTGCCGGTACGCGTTTGTTGTACCGCGCATGGCAAGAATACACGTCGTCTTCCGGACACCGAGCAACAGATAGCAAACCGGTTATTGTGCTGGGTGCCGGCAATGCAGCGGTCAATCTGGTTAAAGAGTTGCGGCGCAGTGAAGATTGGAAAGTTGTTGGGCTACTGGATGACAACATGAGCAAGCAGGGTCGCCAATTGCACGGCGTTGGCGTATTTGGCCGGCTTGATGAGTTGCCGCACTGGGCCGCTGCGTTGCAGGCCAAGCATGCCATTATTGCCATGCCGTCGGCTACGTATACGGTGCGCCGACGGGCGATTGAGTTGTGCGCGAGTGCGGGCGTGCAGGTGCTGACAGTGCCGGCATTCGAAGATTTGATGAGCGGGCGCGTAACAGTATCGCAGGTGCGCAAAGTGGAGGTGGAAGATTTATTGCGCCGTGATGCAGTCGTGCTCGACAACGCAGGCATTAAAGAATTTCTTGAAAATCAATGTGTGATGGTGACGGGTGCCGGCGGTTCTATCGGTTCGGAATTGTGTCGCCAGATTGCCGCATTCAAGCCGCGCTTATTGGTGTTGTTTGAATTGAATGAATTCGCGCTCTACAAACTCGAGCAGGAATTCCGCGATTATCATCCCGGCACCACCATCGCTTGCGTAATGGGTGACGTCAAAAATGCCATGCGCATGAACCAAGTCATTGCCGACTATCAACCCAGCGTAATTTTCCACGCGGCAGCCTACAAGCATGTGCCGTTGATGGAAGACGTCAACACATGGGAAGCGATACAGAATAACGTGCTGGGCACTTTCACTGTGGCCAGCGCCGCGATCAAACAAGGCGTGAAAAAATTTGTGCTGATCTCGACTGACAAGGCGGTGAACCCCACCAATGTCATGGGCGCATCCAAGCGCCTGGCGGAAATGGTGTGCCAGGGTTTGCAGGGTTCTGGCACGACAAAATTTGAAATGGTGCGCTTCGGCAACGTGCTCGGCAGCACTGGCAGCGTCATCCCGCGTTTCCAGGAACAAATCAGCAAAGGCGGGCCCGTTACGGTGACGCACCCCGACATCATCCGTTATTTCATGTCCATACCCGAAGCGGCGCAGTTGGTATTGCAGGCCGGCCATATGGGCAAGGGCGGCGAAATTTTTGTGATGGACATGGGCGAGCCGGTGCGCATTGCCGACATGGCGCGCGACATGATTCGCCTGTCAGGATTTACCGAAGACGAAATCAAAATCAACTTCACGGGCCTGCGTCCCGGCGAAAAATTGTTTGAAGAGCTGCTGGCCGATGACGAACAAACCCGCTCCACGCCGCACCCGAAATTGCGTATTGCGCAGGCGCGCGTCGTTGATGCATTGTGGCTGGAGAAATTGAAAAGCTGGTTCAGGCAAGACCACATCGTCGCCGATGATGAAGTGCGTGTGGCCCTCAAACAATGGGTGCCCGAATATCAACCGACACCGAATGCAAAACTTGATGCAGGGCGCGCGCAACAGTAAAGGCCCCACGTATTTTATGGCGCCGTTTTCAGCCAGACTGCGCTTCTGTCAATAAATTCACCTGTATAATCTGCTTCAATCAAAACAAGGCTATATGTAACTATCTGATTATAATCAATAATTTGTGTTGCCAGGCGCAATATCAACGCTGGGGCAAATACTGTAGCGACACAGCGGGTAAATACGCATTCCCTTCGCGGGCAGAGCCCCGTAAAATTCAGCTTCGCAAAATTGCATGCAGTCACGCCTTCATTTTGATCTTTCAGGAATCCTTTCATGAGCAATGCTAAAACCAACCAACCCAAAGTCGCATTGATTACTGGCGTCACCGGGCAAGACGGCGCCTACCTTGCCGAATTCCTATTGAAAAAAGGTTATGACGTGCACGGCATTAAACGTCGCACTTCGTTGTTCAACACCGACCGCATTGATCATCTGTACCAAGACCCTCACGTCTCCGACCGTAAATTTGTTTTGCATTACGGCGACATGACTGACTCCTCCAGCCTGGTGCGCATCATCCAGGCAGTGCAGCCGGATGAAATCTATAACCTCGCCGCGCAAAGCCATGTGGCCGTATCGTTTGAAGAGCCGGAATACACCGCCAACTCCGACGCGCTCGGCGCGTTGCGTATTCTCGAAGCGATGCGCATTCTGGGTTTAGAAAAGAAAACGCGTTTTTATCAGGCCTCCACTTCCGAGCTATATGGCCTGGTACAGGAAATTCCGCAAAAAGAAACCACGCCGTTTTATCCGCGCTCGCCTTATGCCGTGGCCAAACTTTACGCCTACTGGATTACCGTCAACTACCGCGAAGCCTACGGCATGTATGCCTGCAACGGCATTTTGTTCAACCACGAATCGCCTACCCGCGGCGAGACTTTCGTCACGCGTAAAATCACCCGCGCCCTCGCACGCATCAAATTGGGATTGCAGGATTGTTTGTATCTGGGCAACATGGATTCGCTGCGCGACTGGGGCCACGCCAAGGATTACGTCGAAATGCAATGGCTGATGTTACAGCAGGATGTGGCAGAAGATTTTGTGATTGCCACCGGCGTGCAATATAGCGTGCGCGATTTTGTGAACGCAGCCGCGAAAGAACTGGGCATGACCGTCACCTGGAAAGGTAAGGGCGTTGAAGAAAAAGGCTATGACGCAAACGGCAAATGCATCGTTGCCGTTGATCCCCGCTATTTTCGTCCCACCGAAGTCGAAACGCTATTGGGTGACGCAAGCAAAGCCCACAAGAAACTCGGCTGGAAACCCAAAATTACTTTCGATCAATTAGTCGCTGAAATGGTGCGCGAAGATTTAAAATCTGCCGAGCGCGACGAGCTGGTAAAAAAGCACGGCTTCGCCGCCTACGATTTCCACGAGTAAGATTTTTACCAACAAGCTATGGCTGCCAGTATGCACAAGCAAGATAAAATTTACGTCGCCGGCCACCGGGGCCTGGTGGGTTCGGCCATTGTGAACCGGCTGAAATCAGCGGGATACCCTAACGTCATCGGGCGCACGCATGGCGAACTCGACTTGCTTAACCAGCAAGCGGTGAACGATTTTTTTCTCCAGGAAAAACCTGATCACGTATTTCTTGCTGCCGCAAAAGTAGGCGGCATTCAGGCCAACAATATTTACCGCGCCGATTTTATTTATCAAAACCTGATGATGGAAGTGAACATCATTCACGCCGCCCACGCGAATAACGTAAAAAAATTGATGTTCCTAGGCTCCAGTTGCATCTATCCCAAATTTGCGCCGCAGCCGATGAAAGAAGAACATTTGCTCACCGGCATACTCGAGCCTACCAACGAACCCTATGCCATCGCCAAAATCGCCGGCATTAAATTATGCAGCGCCTACAACACGCAATACGGCACCAACTTCATGAGCGTGATGCCGACCAATATGTACGGCCCCGGCGACAATTACGATTTGAATAACTCCCACGTATTGCCCGCGCTGATGCGCAAAATGCACGAAGCCAAACAACGCGGCGACAGCGAAGTCGTCGTGTGGGGCACCGGCTCGCCGCGGCGCGAATTTTTATACAGCGACGATCTGGCCGATGCGTGCGTATTTTTGATGGAACGCTGTGACGCGAAAGACCTGGGCGAATTCGTTAACGTAGGCGTGGGACATGACATCACCATAAAAGATCTCGCGAATGTCGTAGCGCAAACGGTCGGCTTCACCGGCACACTGCGTTTCGACACCAGCAAACCCGACGGCACGCCGCAAAAATTACTGGATGTATCGCGCCTTCATGCACTGGGCTGGCAGGCGAAAGTTTCGATGCAGGATGGTTTGCAAAAAGCTTATACGGATTTTCAGCGCACGATGCAGGCGGTTTGAGTGATTATGTAACTAATTGATTATTATCAGTTTTTTGCATGTAAGCAACACAAATATTTTAGGCAACGAATAATCTCGAATCGCATACTTTGCCGTATCAAAAATAAGTGCAGCGAATCTCCGGTTGCACTGACCCCTTCATTTCATTCGTTGTGCCCTACACAAAGTCTTCATCATGCAAAGACTTCATAATGTCAGTACGATAATCTGAAGCAGCAAGGGAGCACACAATGAAAATGACAACCCATCTCGGCACGCTGGTGCCGCAACCGCGTTTTTCGATTCTGATTCCCACCTGGAATAATCTCGAGCTGCTTAAAATTTGTGTTGCCAGTATTCGGCGCAACTCCACTTTCACGCATCAGATTATTCTGCACATCAACGAAGGCAGCGATGGCACGCTGGAATGGGCGCGTGATGCCGGGCTCGATTACACGCATTCGGCACAAAACGTCGGCGTGTGCTACGCCTGTAATGCCGCCGCAGGTTTGGCGCGCGCCGACCACCTGCTCTATCTCAATGACGATATGTACGTTTGCCCCGAGTGGGACGCAAATTTATGGGCAGCGGCAGAAGCCTGCGGCGATGAACTGTTTTATTTTTCCTCCACCATGATTGAGCCGCGCTATGCGCGCAACCCTTGCACCGCGCGCACGCAGGATTTTGGCGACACCGCGCAAACTTTTCGCGAACAGGATTTGCTCGATGCGTACAAAAGTTTTTACCGCGACGATTGGCAAGGTGCCAGCTGGCCGCCGTCGGTGATGCCGCGCAGTTTGTGGACGCAGGTGGGCGGCTTCAGCATTGAATTTACGCCGGGCATGTATTCCGATCCGGATTTGTCGATGAAGTTATGGCACGCGGGCTGCCGCCATTTTCGCGGCGTTGGCAACAGCCTCGTCTATCATTTCATGTCAAAAAGCACGGGGAGAGTAAAGCGCAATAATGGGCGCAAACAATTTCTGCATAAATGGGGCATGGCGTCGAGCACCTTCTATCGTTTCTATTTACGCATGGGCGAGCCCTATCGCGGGCCGGTGACGGAACCTGCGCCGGGCATCACGCTGCGTTTGCAAAAGGTGCGGGCGTGGGCGAAATTACGCCTCGGCATTTAGGCCGCGAATCAAGGCCGCGAATCAAGGCTTGCGCCGCAGCGGCAGTGTGTGCGGCGGTTGCCAATTCTTCATCGCAAAATAATGTTTGGCATAGCGGTAAAAGGTCACTTCAAAATAACCGAACGCAATCACAAATCCCGCCCAGCCGTCGAGCACGCCCAGCTTAAAGATGTAATGTTTGATAAAGGCCCACGCACCGTGGGTGAACGCCTTGCCCATGCCGGCAGGTTTGTCTTGTAAGCGCGCCACACCCAGCGTCGAGTAGCGGTTCATTTTGTGAATAATTTCTTCCAGATTTTTATATGGCATTTGCCAAATCGCCGACTTCAAATAGTCCAGCGGTTTTGATGTCAGCAAATCATAGCCTTCATGTACCTGCTGGTTTTGGTAGGCCATCGCGCCTTTTTTGAAAAGCTGCGGCTGACGATAGTTGGGATACCAACCGCTATGCTTGATCCAACGCCCCATAAAAAAATTCCGTCGCGGCACTTTATAAACATCGGCGTATGCTTCGGCACTGGCAGGCAAAGCGATGATGGAAAGAATTTCATCGCGCACTTCTGCCGTGCAACGCTCATCGGAATCGAGGCTGAAAATCCATTCGTGCGTGCAGGCGGCGATGGCCTGGTTGCGCAAATCGCCGAAGCCTTTGAACTCGACATTCACCACGCGCGCGCCCATGCGCGTGGCGATGTCGGCCGTGCCGTCGGTGCTGTGTGAATCGATGAGCAAAATTTCATCGGCCCACAACACGCTGTTGATGGCGGCTTCAATTTTCTCCGCTTCGTTGTACGCGATGATATAGGCGGTGATTTTTGTTGACAACATAGTTGTTCCGGCGCATAAAGCGCAAAAAATATAGTAAATTATTGTTTATAATCAATATGTTATAACAAGGCGAAAATTAACTGCGCGATACGCTTGCCGTCACGGCCGGCGCACCTTGATGGGTGTCATATTGAATGCGATACAACTTCGCATACACGCCGTCGCGCGCGAGCAATGCATGGTGTGTGCCCATCTCGACGATGCGCCCGTCTTGCATCACCACGATACGATCGGCATTTTCAATGGTGGATAAACGATGCGCGATAACCAGCGTCGTGCGTCCTTGCATCAATGTTTCCAGCGCTGCCTGCACGTGGCGCTCTGATTCGCTGTCGAGGGCTGACGTGGCTTCGTCGAGAATCAGTATCGGCGCATTTTTCAGCAGCGCCCGGGCAATCGCCAATCGTTGGCGTTGGCCGCCGGACAAACGCAAACCTTTTTCGCCGATCATCGTCTGCAAACCATCGGGCAGCGCGCGGATAAATTCCATCGCGTGCGCCGCTTCAGCAGCTTTGATCACATCGGCTTCGCTGGTATTCGCCAAAGCGCCATAAGCAATATTGGCAGCGAGGGTGTCGTTGAACAGCACCACGTCCTGGCTCACCAGCGCAATGTTGGCGCGCAGGCTGGCGAGTGTCAGGTCTTGCAATGGATTTCCATCGATGGCGATATTGCCGGAAGTCGTTTGATAAAACCGCGGGATCAAATTCGCCAGTGTGGTCTTGCCGCTGCCCGACGCGCCAACAAGGGCAACGGTTTCTCCCGGCGCGATGTTGAGAGACACATCGCTTAATGCTGCGCGTCCGTCTTCAGCATAGGCGAAAGATACCTGCTCGATGGCGATGCGGCCTTCGGCGCGGCCCAGTGCGATCGTTCCGTGATCCGGTTCGGATTTTTCGTCAATCAAGCCGAATACACTTTCTGCCGCCGCGAGTCCGCGTTGGATGATAGAACTCACTTCCGTCATGCGTTTGAGCGGCGCGAGCAAACCCATCAGCGCGGCGACAAACGCCGCGAAGTCGCCCACCGTAAATAGTGATGCGGCTGACTGGCGCGCGGCAAGATAAATGACCAGCGCGACCGAACAAGCGGCGGCGATATGCACCAGTGCCGTGGTCGCGGCGGTGGCTGCGTCTTGTTTCACATTAAAACGAAACGTGCGGCGGGCTACGTCATCGAAGCGCTGCGCTTCGTATTTTTGCCCGCCGAAAATTTTCACCACGCGCTGGCCGTCCACCGTTTCGCCCAGCACATGGTTCAGATCACCCATGGATATTTGCGCTTCGCGGCTGTTGCGGCGCAGGCGCGCGGCAAAGCGCGTCACGATGAAAGCGAGCAGCGGAATGATGGTGAGAGAAATGAGCGTGAGCTGCCAATTGAGCCAGAACAAAAGTCCGAGCAAGCCGATCACGGTGAGCGAATCTTTGACCGTGACATTCACCGCATTGCTCGCTGCCGCCGACACCTGCGTCACATCGAACGTGAGTTTGGAAATCAGATTGCCGCCCGCGTTGCCGTCGTAAAACCGCGTGGGCAGCGAAAGCAGTTTGCGGAACATTTCGCTGCGCAAATCGTTCACCAACCGATTGCCGACCCAGCTCACGCAATAGGCGCTGACATAAGTGGCCATGCCGCGCACAATAAAAATGATAATCAGCAACAGCGGCACTTTCAGCATCGACGATGTATCTTTGAGCGACAACATGCTGTCGAGCAAGGGTTTCAAAATCCACGCCTGCGCTGTTTCCGTCGCGGCGACAAACAACATGGCAAACAAACCCAGCGCCAATTTCTGCCAGTGGGGACGCACATAGGCGAGCAAGCGCAGGTAAAGTGCGCGGCTATTCATTCGCGCGCTCATACATGAGGCCTGCGATGAATAATATTTGATTTAATTGAATATTTTGCACGGGGCAATTATAACCCATGCTTGCCGGGTTACAGGCCGCGCATGAGAGTACGGCCTTATTCAAACAGCAAGATTTTGATCTGCATCAGCGTATTTTTAGTATGGCTGCCAGCCTATCGTCGCCCACACTTCGCGCCCAGACGTGTTGTAGCCTTGCGCCAATGCATATTTTTTGTCGAGCACGTTGTTCAGATGTAGCGAAAGATTGATGTTGGGCGTCAGCTTTTTTACGCTATGCAGATTCACCAGACCGTAACCGCCCATACGTGTCGCTGCTTCATTGCTCGCAGAATCAAAGCGCGCGCCGCTGGCCACGACATCTACGCCGACATTCCATGTGCCGACACTATGCGTTACGCCCGCGCTGCCAAAGTGTTTTGCGCGGCGGATGAGCTGGTGGCCGGTTGCGGCGTCTTCGGGGTTTTGCGTGGTGATATCGCCGCGCAAAGCCAGTCCGCCAAACCCTTGCGAGTAATGCAGCGTCGTGCCATTGATGCGTGCGTGCGCCAGATTTTCCACCGTGCTGAAGCTGGGGTCGATGGTGATCAAATCATCCAGCCGCGAACGAAAATGCGTGAGACGCAATGTGACGTGGTTCGCGCGATATTCCAGCGCCGCTTCCGCCGAGCGTGAGCGCTCTGGTTTGAGCGCGGGGTTGCCCTTGAAGCCGAATTGTTCGGGGTAATATAAATCGTTAAAGCTCGGGGCTTTAAAGGCATTGCCGACGTTCACGCGCGCGCGCCAGGCAGGAGTGAAGTGAAATCCATAAGCGACAGACCCTGTTTCGTGGCTGCCAAATTGCGCAGTATGGTCGCGGCGCAGACTAATGTGAAAATCCTGCGAGCCGGATTTTCCGTTCACGCCCGCATACGCGCCGTTGATGGTGCGCGCGATTTCGGTGAATGCGGTGTCGCTGTTCACGCGTTGACGCACGCTGTCAAAACCAAAAACGACATCGCCACCGTCAACCTTCACATTGTTTTGCCATAACAGTTGATTTTGTGTCGTGGCGAATAGGCTGGCGAATACACCGCTGGTGTTGAGATCATCAAGGCTGCGCGCGAATTGCAGCTTGCTTTGCCAGCCGCTAGTAAATTTATTATTAAAATCAATAAGATATGTTGATAGCGTTTGACGGTTCAGATCATCACTAGCCGGCCCCGAATCGAAATGCGTGATCGCATGCGTGCGCAATAGCGATAGGCCGATGCTTTGTTGAGGCGAATATTGCTGCGACAACGAAACGGAAATATTTTTATTTTGGTTGCCATCCCGATCCGGGTTGAAAGAAAAAACATTGCGGTCGTTGGTGGCCGAAAAACCTTCACTCGTCGAATACCCCACTTGCACATGCGCGCGCGTGTTGCCCCATTGCGTGCCGTAGGCGGCGCTATATTTTTGCGCGTTGTACGAGCCGAGCGTCACGCTGGTCGAAAAATTTTCTGCGCCGCGCCTGGTAAATATCTGCACCACACCGCCTATCGCATCGGCGCCATACAAACTGCTTGCGGGCCCGCGCACAATCTCGATGCGCTCAATCTGGTCGAGGGGAATATGCTCCAGCGCATTGGTGCCCGAGGTGGCCGAGTTCACGCGTACACCATCGATCAGCACCAATACATGATTGCTGTTAGTGCCGCGCAGAAACAGCGCGCTCACCTGACCCGCACCGCCGTTAGTCGCCATCTCTGCGCCGCCCTGCGCTTGCAATAATTCCGCCAGATTTTGTTTGCCTGATGCGGCGATATCGGCAGCGTTGATAATTAGCACATCAGCCAAAGTCTGCGACAACGGCTGTGCGCTGCGCGTTGCCGTGACGATGACCGGATCCATCGACTCCACGACATCGGCATAACAGGTGAAAGAAAAACCGCTGATCAAGGCCGCTGTCAAACCGGCCTGTTGGATGAAACGAGATTGCATGATAACGCCCTCAACAAAAATAAAAGGCGGAGCGCGCAGGGGAATAGTTCGATCAATTGCAGGCGGCATGTTCTGGCAACGCGAACATACTGAAGACAAAACGCTTTCACGTTTCGGCAAACGGCAACGGCTCGACTGCATCCCCGCAGCTCCGGTGTAAGTGGCAGGCCGGTCTCCGGGCTGCAAACGTGCGAGAGAAGAAACCTCTCGCTGCCTATTGGCCTTCCCGAAAACACTATGTTTTCAGTGACATATACAATAGGTTAGCGCTTGCTTACCGTTGCGGGGGCAGCACAGGCTGGCGCGGGTTTTCGACCGCAATCCACCTGTTTCCCGTTTAACTTTGGCGCAGTAAACGCCAAAGCACCTGACACGCGGCAAATACTATCTGGTTTGTGGATTTAGCACAAAAAAATGTGAGAAAAGTCGTAAAAACAACTTAAAAATAATTCTCGGAATCGGCTGTAGTTGTTTGACCAACATGGCTTTTATAAATATAGTTGCAGCATGGACAGCGAACTTTCCGACCTTGAACAGAAGCTTATGCAATTTGCCCGTTTATTCAAGCAAATGCGCACAGAAAACATCGAATTACGCCAGCAATTGTTGGTGAAATCCGATGAAGCCGGCCGCCTGAACGACAAAGTGCAGGCTGCCAAAACGCGACTCGAAGCGCTGCTAAATCAAATGCCCGAGGCCGAAGCATGAGCGCCGATAAAGCCAGCGTCGTCAAAGCGCCCGCCGCGAAAGCCATGGACATCAGCATCATGGGCCGCGACCTGAAAGTGGCCTGCCCGCCCGGCGAAGAAGCGCAACTCGCCGCCGCCGTCGATATGCTCAACCAAAAAATGCAGGAAATCAAAGACAGCGGCAAAGTCGTCAGCTTTGACCGCATCGCCATGATCGCCGCGCTCAACATGGCCCACGATTTGCTCAAAGTGCGATCAGGTAAAAATGCGCTGGACACGAGCGACGCGAAGCGTAGAATAAATTCCATGCAAAAAATAATCGACGACACGATTGCCGAGCAAGATAAATTATTTTAATTTCGTTGCTGAAGTGTAGCGACGGATCAACTGAACAATGCGCAGAAAATCGCGCAACTGGCTGTCCCCTGCTGTGTTCGTTAGGGCTTTAATTCTTTGAACCAATGTCTTTTGACTAGGTTGCCGGCATATATGGCGCTGTTGTGATTGTCCCAAGCGGATGAACCTGATGCGCTCCGTTGGCAACCCTCTTGAACCCAGGTTCAAGATGCCGGTCCGACGGCATAAGCGGGGGGCTTTACACAAAATCGCAGGCTGAGAGCCCGCGATTTTTTTTGCGCCCGAACAAAAAATTTGTTCGCCCTGAACTTCCCGAAAGTGCGAACGGCGCCGTTGCCGACAAACTTCAATAATCGCCTTCAACGCGCTATCATCCATTTTTCGCGAATACATCATTCAAAAATATCATGCGTTACTGGCTCATGAAATCCGAACCCGCCGACGTCAGTGTCGATGACCTCGCCAATAGGCCAAACAAAACCGTCGCATGGTATGGCGTGCGCAATTATCTCGCGCGCAATTACATGCGCGACCAGATGCAAGTGGGCGACGGCGTATTTTTTTATCACTCAAGCTGTGAAGAACCGGGCATTGTCGGCATCGCCAAAGTGAGCAAGCTCGCGTATCCCGACGCGACGCAGTACGACAAAAAATCCAAATACTTCGATGCCAAAGCCACGCCCGAAACGCCGCGCTGGTTCAACGTCGACGTAAAGCTGGTAAAAAAAATCAAACTTATTTCATTGCCGGCATTGCGCACGTATACAGAATTGGAAAAAATGGTCATTCTGCAAAAAGGTAATCGGTTGTCGATTACACCGGTAGATCCGAAGGAATGGGAATTCGTGACGGAGCAATTGGCGAAGCGGTAGAACTATTTGCACGCTTGTCATTGCCACTTTTTCGGGCAAGAAAGCAGAAAAGAAATGGCTGTTGATACACAAAAAAAGCCACGATAGTCGCGGCTTTTTATTGAATAAAATCAATGAGTTACATAAATTAAAATTTCTTCCATAAGCGCGCAAAATACGATGCGCCGTTTAATCCGAATTGCACGCTATCGTATTTGAAACCGTTGTCTGTTTCGTCAGGATTTTGCGCTGTCGGTTTGACGTTGAAAATATTATTGCCGCCGACCGTTAACTTGGTGTTCTTATCAAATGCATAGGTGAAGGCCAAATCGGCGGAAGTCTTGGGTTCATATTTCAAGTTTGGCACCGGTGGGCCGGAGAAGGTGCCAAGGGTTTGCGAACCAAAATGAATAATCTTCAAATCAGTTTCGAATTTGCCGATGACATAATCCAGACCCAGCGTGGCCTTCATGCGCGGCCCGCCTTGCTCGATATACAAGCGCTCGCGTTCTGATAACAACACATCTTCAAAGCCCGCCAGCGAGGGGGGTGTCTTGATGCCAGTGACTTCAGTTTTGCTGAAGTTTACCGCCAGAAAGCTGGCCAATTTTCCTGGGCCGAGATTGCTTTTGTTTGATGCAGTGAAGTCGAGACCCTGCGTCTTGGTGTCAATAGAGTTGACGAAGAATTGTGCCTGACCCACACCCAGCGCTGACAAGGTCGCACCCAGAGCCGGGTAGTTGTCCGCATCAAAACGGCCGGACAAAACGATACGATCGGCAATATTGATGCGATACAAGTCAGCCGTAATGGCCGTGTCGTTAGCCGGTTTTAGGGTAAAGCCGAGGGTGTAATTTTTGGATTTTTCTTCCTTGAGTTTCGGAATACCCGCTGCATTGGCAATCGCTCCTCCGTTCGGCGCCAACACCACATCCTGCGGCACGCCGCTGATAAAGTCGGTGAAAGTGGAAGAAAAATAAACCTGCTGCAAAGAGGGTGCGCGGAAGCCCGTGCTGGCAGAGCCACGCAATAGCAGGGCATCGGTCGCTTTCAGGCTCGCGGCGAACTTGCCGTTGACTGTCGAACCGAAATCGCTGTATTTCTCATAACGCGCTGCGACATCCGTTTTTAAGTTTTTGGTGATGTCGGTTTCGATATCGGCATACACCGCGGCCGCGCGTCTGCTGCGATCTGTCACGTCGGCGGGTTGAAAGCCGGGGAAGCCCTGGCTGCCCGCGTTGCCGCCATTGCCCACGCCGTCCGCATCAATGTACGAACCCGGCTCACCGGCATTAATTTTGTAAAACTCGCGGCGGTATTCTGCACCGGCTGCGAGGTTCATGCCGTTCATCACATTGGGCAAAAAGCGGCTGATGTCCGCATTGGTCGTGAGCTGGGTAAAGGCAAAACCGCCGGCGTTGAATTTGGTCGGGCTGATGCCGTTGTTGCCCGGCAAGTTGGCAATCGATGCATTCAACGTGTTGCTGATGTTGTAACGCAGGTCGTTATAGCCGTAGGTTTGCGACAAATCCGCATTCCAATCACCTAGCTGAAACTTGTTGCCTACGATGGCATAACGATCGGCAATGTCGCCGTTAATAAAGGGGACAAAGCCGTTCGGATACATCGCTGCAGAGTTGCGTGAAGGAATATCATCCGATCCGATGCCGCCGCGCGCGAACGCCCCCGAGGACGCATCACGAGCCTGGTTGCCCAGCACAAAATAAAATTTGCTGAAGTCGCTGGTGGGGATTTCGCCATTGATATAAATCGTGCCGTTTTTGCTTTTGGAATCGCCGATGATGCGCGGGTTGTCGGGCGCGGCGCGGTTAGAGCGGCCGCGGTCAAGATATTCGCCGGTGATGCCGATCACGCCTTTGTCGCCAACCCGAATGCCGCAGTAGGCGGAGCCCAGATAATTTTTACCGTCACCGACGGAGTATTGGCTGTAGCCTAGCACAGCTTCGCAGCCGGGGCGTTTTTTCAGGCCGATGTCGATCACGCCGGCGATCGCGTCGGAGCCGTATTGTGCCGCCGCGCCATCGCGCAACACTTGCACATTCTCAATGGCCATCAGCGGAATGGCATTCATATCCGTGCCCGTGTTGCCGCGGTTGCGCGCGCCAAACAAATTCACCAATGACGTCGTGTGACGGCGCTTGCCGTTTACCAGCACCAATGTCTGGTCGGAACCCAAGCCGCGCAGCGCGGCCGAATCCACCAGGTCGGCGCCGTCGGCACCCGTTTGGCGTGTGGAATTGAACGATGGCGAAATATATTGCAGCGATTGCGCCAGATCGAATTGGCCGCCTTGCTCCGTCGCTTTACTCAACGGGATGATATCGACGGGCACCATCGTGTCGGTGGCCGATGCGTTGGCGCGACGCGTGCCGACCACGCTGATGCTGTCAACGGCGACGGGCGATTCCTTCACGTCGGCGGTTTGTGCGAAGGCGGCTGGCATCGGGGCCAGCGTGGCGAGTGTCGTGCCGTACAAGCTGAGTAATACGGCTCTACGTAATGGGGTCATGAATTTCTCCGGAATAAAATTTACTGTTGAATGATGGAAGCGCAAATTTTTGTTGGATGATAGCGCATGTTGTTTGAATGAAATGGTTTGTTGAACAGCGATGCGATTGTCACGCATGATTTGAAATATCTCAAGTTTTGCGCAACGACTGAGTCTGGCAAGATAGCCGGCGATAAATGTAACTAATTGATTATATTCATTTATTTGTAATAATTTATATGCTACAAAGCGTCGCTTTTGCGCGCAGCAAAAAACTCAGGCGAAGTTTATCGAAGCCTTGGTTGCAACCGACAGTTGCCGTCTGTAGTTGCCGCCAGCGCATCGCTGCGCGTCGTGGTTTTCAAACCTAGCTGTGAAAATGCCTGCTCGAATTCGTGCAATGAAATCATGCCAACGCACGCGCCCGCGCCACGAAAATGTAAATTGCCGTCGCGTAATTGTTTCACCAAAATAAACGCAGAAAGCGTAGGCACATTGGGGCCGCGATTGGCGTCGGCACTGAGTGCCCATGCTAGATGTTGTGGCTGACCGTTCGCATCCAGGCCGTCGATGTCGATGGTCATGCCACCTTTGTCAGAGCCGAAGGGCAACAATTTTTTTGCCGCCCACAGCAAAGCTTGCGCAAAGGGCGACAAATTATTTAACCAACCCCATCGCACCGGCAAACTCAAAAGCGCGAGGCCGAGATGCATCAACGACAATTCCATACCCGCAAAAAATTCCGCCGATGACGTAGGGCGGTAGCGCGATACGAGTAAATCTTGATCCGGTGTATCGCACACACTCGCCCAGCGCTTGCCCACATAGGGAACCTTGACCCGGTGAGTGAGCCCCCATCCGTACACATGCTGCCATGCGCCTTGGCGAAACACGCGCACCGGCTTGCCCACGTATTGCAAAATGCTTTGCACCACGGCGAGGCCGCGCGGCGCGCGGTTGCCAGGAAAAATGCCCACAGTGAGATGGTCGTATTGCAGCCAGCCATGGGTAAGCGCATCAATCACGGCGTGAGACAGCGCCGGTATCGTACTCGCGCCAACAATCACGGCGATATTTTTGGCGAGCGCCGGTTGGTTGAACTTCACCACGTCGCGCACAAACGCGCGGCCATCGGCCAGATCAACATAGTGAATGCCGGCTTCAATCGCCGCTTCGATCACCCGCGTATTGCCTGCGAAGAATGGCCCGGCAGCGTCGATCACCAAATCGCAGTGAAGGGCGGTCAGGTTGTACGCAGTGATTTGTTCACGGTCGATCAGGGCTATTTCAGTTGTTGCCGATATTTCGCTTTGCAATTTTTTCAGCGCGGCTTCCGTGCGGCCGGCAAGAATCAATGCAATGCCGCTTTCCTGCGAAATCAATTTCGCCAGCCGTGAGCCGAAAACACCCGTCGCACCAATCAGCAATACGCGAATCATTTTATTTATCTTTGAAATAAACCGTCTGATGAATCAACTCGCCCAGCCACGGGTGCGTGAGGTCGAGCACGAATGCAAACTTGCCGTCGCCCAGATCCCGATGCGTTACGGTTGTGTTGCCTGGCGACAGCCAGCGCGGCAGGCGCAAGCGTTTGCCCGCGAAGCTGATGAAATAATGTGCGCTGCGAAAATATAACGAGCTTGCATCGGCATCCACCGTCAAGGCCATGCCAATGCCGTTGCCGATGTATTCTTCCAACCCGGTCGGCCCCGCGAAACGTTTGGCACTGTGAATGACTTGCGGAAAACCATCAAGCCGGCCATAAAGCCGCGTCCAGCATTGTCCGCCGCTGGCTTTGTCTTCCGTTACGCTCACCACGGCGGGCACGTTCGCATCGCGCGATGTGGGCAAGGGCGCGCCGATCACCCGGGCGCATTGCGCCAGCAACCAGCCCATGCGGCTCATGCGTGTTTCAATAATTTCACCGGTGTAGAGCGCGCACCTGCTTGAGGTAAGCCGCTTGGAAAATCGCGCCCGCACGGCGGCGGGTAAATGGTGCCAGGCCTCGGCGCTTAGCAGTGTGCGAAAGCGTAAATCGCCAATTTCTTCAGTTTGAGCAAAATTTTTTTGAGGCGGCGTAGTGTTTAAGTGGCTAGAAATTTTCTTTTGATTTTTCATTTGGGCCTCCCATCGACATTTATTTTTTACTGCGCTTCACTTTTTCGCCGAGCGTCAACAATCGCGTAATGCCCGAACCCATTTTTATCAGCGTCGCTAAGGTAGATTTCGGCACGCCCAACATTTGGTCGTACCACTTATTGATCGTGTCGGTGAATTCCAGCATCGCGCGCAGTCGTTTCAGCGCGACAGCATTCACACGCGGATCCTGCTCCGCTTCCAGCACGCTGGCGCGCAACGCCGCGCAAGCCGGATCAATCTCCCGCTCCTTGCGGCCCTGGGCGATGCGCGCCACCATTTCCCATAAATCCGTTTCCGCCTCATAGTGATCGCGCCGGTCGCCCATCTGCGGCGTGCGTCGAATTAATTTCCACGCCAATAATTCTTTAATCGAGTTGGAAACGTTGGAGCGCGCCAAACCCAGTGCATCGGCAATGTCATCCGCAGTCATCGGTGTTTCGGCCAGATACAGCAATGCCTGGATTTGCGCGACAGAGCGGTTAACGCCCCATTGGCTGCCCAGGTCGCCCCAATGCAAAACAAAGCGTGTGATGGCAGGCGGCAGCGGTTCAGTCGTGTTAGTAATTTCTGTCATGACAGAATTATCAGACGCAAGAGATGCGAAGTCAAGCAAGTTGGAGAGGAAAAATCGTCAAATTATAACTATTTGATTACATTGAGTATTTTAATTTCCCTCGTTACGCCAACAGATTAAAACTTGAAAAACCGGCTCTCAGCACCTATTATTAGCACTCTGACTTCTTGAGTGCTAAGGCACTTTCCCCTTTCGTTTCGCAAGCCAGATTTTTTACAACTCACCAGGAGAACACTATGAAAATTCGTCCGCTGCACGACCGCGTGATCGTCAAACGCATGGAAGAAGAGCGCAAAACCGCGTCGGGCATCGTCATCCCCGACAGCGCAACCGAGAAGCCGGATCAAGGCGAAGTGATGGCGGTGGGCACCGGTAAAATTTTGGAAGACGGCAAAGTGCGCCCGCTGGATGTGAAAGTCGGCGACCGCGTGTTGTTCGGCAAATATTCCGGCTCGACCGTCAAAGTGGATGGCGATGAACTGCTCGTCATGCGCGAAGAAGACATCATGGGTGTCGTCACGAAATAAAAAATCTTCGTCTTTGGGCATGTGGCGTTGTTGCTTGCGCTTGCCGTACAACAGTTACTGTCTGCGCAATCGCGCCTGGCCACCCACCCAACTACTCGATTTTTACCTTATTCAATTTGAAATTATCAGGAGAACAATATCATGGCAGCTAAAGACGTACGTTTTCATGACAACGCCCGCGCCAAAATGGTGATCGGTGTCAACATTCTGGCCGACGCGGTCAAAGTCACCCTCGGCCCCAAAGGCCGCAACGTCGTATTAGAGCGCAGCTTCGGCGCGCCGACCATCACCAAAGACGGCGTATCCGTCGCTAAAGAAATCGAATTGAAAGACAAGTTCGAAAACATGGGCGCGCAAATGGTGAAAGAAGTCGCGTCAAAAACTTCCGATGTGGCCGGCGACGGCACCACGACGGCAACGGTGTTGGCTCAAGCCATCGTGCAGGAAGGCATGAAGTTTGTCGCCGCCGGCATGAACCCGATGGACTTGAAGCGCGGCATCGACAAAGCGGTTATCGCTGTCGTCGCCGAACTGAAAAAAATCTCCAAGCCTTGCACCACCAATAAAGAAATCGCCCAGGTCGGTGCCATCTCCGCCAACGCCGACAGCAACATTGGCGACATCATCGCCAAGGCGATGGACAAAGTCGGCAAAGAAGGCGTAATTACCGTGGAAGACGGTTCCGGCTTAGAGAACGAACTCGACATCGTCGAAGGCATGCAGTTTGATCGCGGCTATCTGTCGCCGTACTTCATCAACAACGCCGAGAAACAAGTCGCACTGCTCGATAACCCGTATGTATTGTTGTATGACAAAAAAGTGTCCAACATCCGTGACCTGTTGCCGATTCTTGAGCAAGTCGCCAAAGCTGGCCGTCCGCTGCTGATCATCGCTGAAGACATCGACGGCGAAGCGCTGGCAACCTTGGTCGTCAACAACATCCGTGGCATTCTCAAAACTTGCGGCGTCAAAGCCCCAGGCTTTGGTGATCGTCGTAAAGCCATGCTCGAAGATATCGCCATTTTGACTGGCGGCACCGTGATCGCCGAAGAAGTGGGTTTGACACTCGAGAAAGCTACGCTGAAAGAACTCGGCCAAGCTAAGCGCATCGAAGTCGGTAAAGAAAACACCATCATCATCGACGGCACCGGCGACGCAAAAGGTATCGAAGGCCGCGTGAAGCAAATCCGCGCGCAAATCGAAGAAGCCACCAGCGATTACGACAAAGAAAAACTGCAAGAGCGCGTAGCCAAACTGGCCGGCGGCGTAGCAGTCATCAAAGTCGGCGCTGCTACCGAAGTGGAGATGAAAGAAAAGAAAGCCCGCGTCGAAGACGCGCTGCACGCCACCCGTGCCGCCGTTGAAGAAGGCATCGTGGCCGGCGGTGGCGTCGCGTTACTGCGCGCACGCAGCCACATCAAAGTGAAAGGCGACAACGCCGATCAGGAAGCCGGCATCAAAATCGTGCTGCGTGCCATCGAAGAACCGCTGCGCCAAATCGTGGCTAACGCCGGTGACGAGCCGTCTGTCGTCATCAACAAAGTCAACGAAGGCAAAGGCAACTTCGGCTACAACGCCGCCACCGGCGAGTACGGCGACATGGTCGAAATGGGCGTGTTGGACCCGACCAAAGTCACCCGCTTCGCGCTGCAAAACGCTGCGTCAGTGGCGAGCTTGATGCTCACCACCGACTGCATGGTCGCCGAAATGCCGAAAGATGAAGCAGGCGGCGGCATGGGCGGCGGCGGAATGGGTGGTATGGGAGGAATGGGCGGCATGGGTGGGATGGATATGTAATTCTGCTTTTGCTGTTTGTATTTGTATCAAAACAAAACCCCGCGCAAGCGGGGTTTTGTTTTTTGGGATACTCGCTTTGGTATGCAGCTAACCGGTAATGCGATTCAGCCATGTAGGTCAGGTTGCGGCGCGTTTTTTGCGCTGTTACCTGACGCGGAGCTTTTATCATGCGTAGGATGGGTTGAGCGATAGCGATACCCATCAAACAGCAAAAATCGAAGAAAGAAATTCCCTCCCTTTCAAGGGGAGGGTCAGGGTGGGGATGGGTTTAAGTTTGAGTGATGTTGGAAACATTGCAGGGCTGGTGGCCGCGACTCGTTACTCACTTGCCTCGTAGGTCAGGTTGCGGCGCGTTTTTTGCGCCGTTACCTGACGCCGTGCGTAGGATGGGTTGAGCGATAGCGATACCCATCAACAAAGCAAAAGTCGAAGAAAGAAGTCCCCTCCCTTTCAAGGGGAGGGTCAGGGTGGGGATGGGTTTAAGTGTGGATGATGTCGGAAACATTGCCGGGGGTAGCCCTGCGGCTAGTCACTTTTTTGCTTCGCCAAAAAAGTAACCAAAAAAGGCGACACCCGCTGCGCTGTTTTTTGTTTTTTGGTTTTTGATGTCGCCGATTATTTGCTGAAGGCGAGGGCCGCGAGCAAAACTAGCCTTCGCCTTCATTTCAAAACTGAATCACCGCGTGGCTCAAACAGTGCTCGCAGACAGCCCCCTCGCCTTCAGAAAATAATCGTCGGCGCAGAGGGGAAGCTAAGTCAAAAGCAACGTCAACAACACATCAAAAAACGTTTTGTTGAAAAGCATTTTTGTTTTGATGATGGGCACGCTATTGCTTTGCCCATCCTACATTCTCTGCTCTATTTTTATGCGCACGCTGCTTAAATAATCCGTTCGCCCTGAGCTACGTCGAAGGGTGAGCGGAAATGGCCTTGGTGAGATCAATCCAGTTTGTAGGGTGGGCACTGCCCACCAGAGCGCACGCTTACCAGCCTTGCGGTGGGCAATGCCCACCCTACGAAAACTCAGCTTCAACATATAATCGGCGGCGCAGAAGGGGGAGCAACGTCAACAACACGTCAAAAAATATTTTGTTGAAAAGCATTTTTGTGACAAATTTGCTTCAAAAGTATCTGGGCATTACTATTATTGCGAAATCCCCTCCATCAATTGAGTAGCAACCAACATGAAAAAAATCCTGAGTATTCTTGCTCTTGGTATTTCGACCTGCACATGGGCCGGTGATTTTGAAGAAGGCGAAGCGGCCTACAAGCGCGCCGACTTCGCAACCGCGTTGGCAAAGTTTCGCCTGGTGGCGGCGCAGGGTGATGCAGCCGCACAGTACAATCTTGGCAACATGTATGCCGATGGGCAAGGCGTGGCGCAGGATCATAAGGAAGCCGTTAAGTGGTATCGCTTGGCGGCGGAGCAAGGAGTTGCATTCGCTCAATACAATCTTGGCGTCATGTATTCCGACGGGCAAGGCGTGGCGCAGGACGATAAGGAAGCCGTCAAGTGGTATCGCCTAGCGGCGGCGCAGGGAGTTGCACGCGCGCGATACAACCTTGGCCAAAGGTACCGCAAAGGACAAGGTGTGGCGCAGAATCATAAAGAAGCCGCCAAGTGGTATCGTCTGGCGGCAGAGCAGGATTATGCAGAAGCGCAATACAACCTTGGTACCATGTATGAAGGCGGGGATGGCGTGGCACAGAACCATAAAGAAGCAGTCAAGTGGTATCGCCTGGCGGCAGATCAAGGTCATGCAAAAGCGCAGAATAACCTTGGCACGATGTATGACAACGGGCAAGGCGTGGCGCAGGACTATAAAGAAGCGGCCAAGTGGACTCGCCTGGCGGCGGAGCAGGGTGAGGCAATGGCGCAAACCAACCTTGGCGTCATGTATGGCAACGGACATGGCGTGGCGCAGAATCATAATGAAGCCGCCAAGTGGTATCGTCTAGCGGCAGAGCAGGGAAATGCAATCGCGCAAACCAGTTTTGGCGTAATGTACTATCTAGGACAAGGTGTCGCGCAGGACTATGTGCGCGCGCATATGTGGAGCAACCTTGGCGGAGCGAATGGAAGTGAAAATGGAGTAAAGGCGAGAGACTTAGCGACCAAAGAAATGACCCCCGCACAAATCGCCGAAGCGCAGCGCATGGCGCAACAATGCGAGGCGAAAAAATATAAAAATTGTGAATAAAATCAATTTGTTACACAATTAAACCAAATAAACAAAACCCCGCCGCAGCGGGGTTTTTGTTTTGCGTCATGTTGGGCTTCACTTTGTTCAGCGCCAACCTACTCCCTTACACCGCCATTTTTGTTTTTGTATTTTGCTTTTATTCCGTCATTCCCGCGTAGGCGGGAATCCAGCGAAGCAAAAAAACATTTCTTCGTCATTCTGAGAAGTTGTCAAAAC
>JAYTVC010000034.1:0-1800 GCA_043744215.1 Pseudomonadota bacterium | reverse complement strand
TTGTACACGCATGGCTGCAAAGGCGATGAAGCTGATTGAAAAAGCGGTGCTGCCGACGGGAGAAATTAGCGCAAATGATGAATCGATGTCGCGCGTATCGGAGCAGATGGTATTTCCCGGCTTGTCGCAATCGGTAACCTCGGTCGCCTGGGCGACCCAGCACGAATCATGCTGTACGCTGGACGACTATTTGCGGCGGCGCACGAATATTGCACAATGGTTACCCAGAGGCGGCTTGGGTGAAAACAATGCCAATGCGCCGCTGCTGAAAAAACTGGCACTGCAAATTGCAGGCGGTGATGACATCGCGGCTGAAAAATTATTTGAAAACTACTGCGAAAAGGTAAAACATGATTTCGCTTTCGTGGATGCGCTGACTTGATGGACGATTCGAGAAATAACTTACCCGCGATTTTGGGCGGCACTCCTGCAGTAACGCTAGCCCAGACCGAAGCCAATCGCTGGCCTTTGCTGACTGAAGATGATGAACGCGCCGTACTTCGCGTCATGCGTGATGGCGATATTTCCACGCACCCGGTCATCCGCGAACTTGAGAACGACTACCGGGAATTTTTCGGGATGCCATACGCGCTTGCGCATTGCAACGGTACATCCGCCTTGATGGCCGCGTTCTGGGCGATTGGTCTTAAACCCGGTGACGAAGTGCTGGTTCCTTCGGCCACATTCTGGGCCTCCGTCTTGCCGCTTGTCTGGTTCGGCGCGGTGCCGGTGTTTTGTGAAAGCGAACGCGAGCGACTCGGTCTCGACGTTGCCGATATGGAACGAAAAATCACCGCGCGCACGAAAGCAATTGTTGTCGTGCATTTGTGGGGCTTGCCATCGAAGATGACGGGGATCGCGGCGTTAGCCAAAAAACACGGGCTGAAAATTATTGAAGATGCCTCGCACGCGCAAGGTGCGGTGTGGCGCGGCAAAGCTTGTGGCACCCTGGGTGATATTTCCGTTTTTAGTTTGCAAGGCGGCAAACTCGCGCCGGCGGGCGAGGGCGGTATGTTCCTCTGCAATTCCTACGAATACTGGGAGCGCGCGGTGTGCTTCGGCGACATTACCCGCATCATTGAATTGGAAACACCGGCGCGGCGCTTTGCTGCGACCAGTTTTGGCATCAAGACGCGCATTGCGCCGATCTCGGCGGCGATTGCCAGAAATCAATTGGCGCGACTCAGCGACAACAATCGAAAACGAAACCTCAGTCTGGAATATCTCTCGGCTGGCCTGGAAAAATTCGGCATTCACACGTTTCTTGCCCCCGACCATATTCAGCGAGTTTATTTTGAATACCTGGTGCGGCCTGATTTGGAAAAGATCGGCTTGCCGATGAACGTGTTTATTGACGCACTCAACGCCGAGGGCTGCGTGGCAGCGTTACCGCGTTATCCCCTGTTGCATCAGCAGCCGTTTTTTACCGAAGGTGCGTTTCGCGATGTGATGCGTCCGGGCGCACAGCTCACGGTACCGGATTATTCGATGGTCTCACTGCCAGCAACCGAGAAGGCCAACGCCGAGCTGATGAAACTGCCGTCGTTCCCCGCTGCGTCGCGTGAACTGCTAGACCAATATTTGTTTGCGATGGAAAAAGTTGTCAACAATGCAGGCGAGATTGCCAGGCGAGCCGGTTGAGAAAATGTATTACTTGCTGAACGGACTGTTCCACGTTTTTCACATTGCGATCATCGTTTTCGCCATCACAGGCTGGATGTTCCCGCCGCTTCGCATGGCGCATCTCGTACTGATACTGGCAACGCTGGGCTCCTGGTTTATCCTCGGCCATTGGCTGGG
>JAYTVC010000033.1:0-75769 GCA_043744215.1 Pseudomonadota bacterium | reverse complement strand
TCGTTTTGTTTTATTACCGATGGCGTATCGCATCATCTTGCCGCCGCTCACGTCGGAATTTCTCAACATATTCAAAAATTCCGCCGTCGCTTCGACCATTGGTTTAATCGAGCTGTCGCGCCAAAGCCAGCAACTGGTCGATTACACCGCTCAACCCTATGAAGCGTTTATCGCCGTCACGTTGTTGTATCTGATCATCAACATCGTGGTCATGTTTTCCATGCGCAAGCTCGAACACGCGGTGCGCGTGCCCGGCTTTATCGGGAGCAAATGATGGCCTACGATTTCGATTGGTCGTCCATCCCCGGCGCGCTGCCCACGTTGTGGAGCGGCATGCAAACCACCTTTTACATTGCCGCAGTCGCCATCGTATTCGGCATCGCCTGGGGCACGCTGCTGGCGATGGGCAGATTGTCGAGCAACAAGGTGCTGTCGAATTTATCTGCGGCTTATGTCAATTTGTTTCGTTCGATTCCGCTGGTGATGGTGATCCTGTGGTTTTATCTCATCGTGCCGCAACTCATCAGCGCGATTTTCGGCGGCCCGGGTGGCGGCGACATCCGCATGAAATCGGCGCTCGCCGCCTTCGCGTTATTTGAAGCGGCCTATTACGCTGAAATTATTCGCGCCGGCATACAGAGCGTGGCGAAGGGCCAGATGGCGGCAGCGAACGCATTGGGCATGTCGTATCTCACCGCCATGCGCCTCGTCGTCTTGCCGCAGGCCTTTCGCAACATGGTGCCGCTGTTGCTCACGCAAGCGATTATTTTGTTTCAGGATACGTCGCTCGTTTACGTCATCGGCCTCGCCGATTTTTTCGGCGCATCATACAAAGTCGGCGACCGCGACGGGCGCATTGTCGAATTACTCTTGTTCGCCGGCCTGATTTATTTCATCATCTGCTTCAGCGCATCGTTTATAGTCAAAAAACTTCAATCAAGGTAAGTATATGATTAATATCAATAAAATTAGCAAATGGTACGGCAGTTTTCGCGTGCTGACCGACTGCACCACGTCGGTTAAAAAAGGCGAAGTCGTCGTCGTGTGCGGGCCGTCGGGTTCAGGCAAATCGACGCTGATCAAATGTGTTAACGGCCTCGAACCGTTTCAACAAGGCGACATCATCGTCGATGGCGTATCCGTCGGCGCAAAAAATACTGACCTGCCGAAACTGCGCGCGCGCATCGGCATGGTGTTCCAGAATTTTGAATTGTTCCCGCACTTGTCTATCATGCAAAACCTCACCATCGCGCAAACCAAAGTGCTGGGGCGCAGTCAGGACGAAGCAAACGAAACGGGAATGAAATTACTCGACCGCGTCGGCCTCAAAGCGCAAGCCGAAAAATTTCCCGGCCAATTATCCGGCGGCCAGCAACAACGCGTCGCCATCGCGCGCGCACTGGCCATGAACCCTATCGCCATGCTGTTTGATGAACCGACGTCAGCACTCGACCCAGAAATGATTAACGAAGTATTGGATGTGATGGTAGAACTCGCGCAGGAAGGCATGACCATGATGGTCGTCACCCACGAAATGGGCTTCGCCAAACGCGTCGCCCACCGCGTCATCTTCATGGACAAAGGCGAAATCGTCGAAGACGCCAGGAAAGAAGATTTCTTCGGCTCACCGAGAAGTGAGCGGGCACAGTTGTTTTTGTCAAAGATATTGCAGCATTGAAAAGCAAACATTGGCTGGGTTGAGCGACTGCGATACCCATGCAGGTCATTTATTCAGGCGATGAGTTTCGCAGTCGCTCAACCCATACTGCAAATTTCACGGTTTTATTACTTCAATGCTTTGTAACGCAAGCGTTTCGGCTTCGCGCCCTCCTCGCCTAATCTTGCACGTTTGTCCGCCTCATATTCCTGATAATTGCCGTTGAAGAAGGTCACTTGCGAATCGCCTTCAAAGGCGAGGATGTGGGTGGCGATGCGGTCGAGGAACCAGCGGTCGTGGCTAATGACGACGACGCAGCCGGCGAATTCGAGCAGCGCGTCTTCGAGGGCGCGCAGGGTTTCTACATCCAAATCGTTGGAAGGTTCGTCGAGCAGTAACACGTTGCCGCCTGCGATAAGGGTTTTGGCGAGGTGCAATCTGCCCCGTTCGCCGCCGGATAAATTGCCGACCATTTTTTGCTGGTCGGCGCCTTTGAAGTTGAAGCGGCCCAGGTATGCGCGTGCGGGCGTTTCGTATTTACCCACGGTGAGAATGTCGGCACCGTTGGCGATTTCGTCGAACACGGTTTTGTTGCCGCTGAGTTCATCTCGCGCCTGATCGACGTGGGCAATCTTGACAGTAGAACCGATGACAATTTCGCCCGAGTCCGGTTTTTCTTTGCCAGTAATCATGCGGAATAGTGTCGATTTACCAGCGCCGTTGGGGCCGATGACGCCGACAATGGCACCGGGTGGAATTTGAAAACTCAAGTTATCGATCAGCAAACGGTCGCCGTAGGCTTTACTGACGTTTTTAAATTCAATGACGGAATCGCCGAGGCGCTCGGCCACAGGAATAAAAATCTCCTGCGTCTCGTTACGCTTTTGGTATTCCTGCGAGTTGAGTTCTTCGAAGCGCGCGATGCGTGATTTGCTTTTGGCTTGGCGGCCTTTGGGGTTTTGCCTCACCCATTCGAGTTCCTTGTGCAAAGCTTTTTGGCGCGCCGATTCGGTGGCTTCTTCCTGTTTCAAGCGTGCTTCTTTTTGTTCCAGCCAGGTTGAGTAATTGCCCTTCCACGGAATGCCGTGGCCGCGATCCAATTCCAAAATCCATTCTGCCGCGTTGTCGAGAAAATATCGGTCGTGCGTGACGGCCACCACGGTGCCGGGGAAGCGCGTGAGGAATTGTTCCAGCCATTCGACACTCTCGGCATCGAGGTGGTTGGTGGGTTCGTCGAGCAACAGCATGTCGGGCTTGGACAAAAGCAAACGGCACAACGCAACGCGACGTTTTTCGCCGCCCGACAAGGGCCCGATCTTCGCGTCCCACGGCGGCAGGCGTAACGCATCCGCTGCAATTTCCAATTGATGCTCGACGTTGTCGCCCGAGCCTGCGGCGATGATGGCTTCATAACGCGCTTGATCAGCGGCAAGTTTATCGAAGTCCGCATCGGGTTCCGCATAAGCGGCATAGACTTCTTCAAGTTTTTTCTTCGCCTCGAATACTTCACCCAGGCCCTGCTCCACCGCTTCGCGCACGGTTTGTTCCGGGTCGAGTTGCGGTTCCTGCGGCAGGTAGCCGATATTCAAATTCGGCATGGGCGTTGCCTCGCCGATAATGTCTTTGTCGAGACCCGCCATGATTTTGAGCACAGTGGATTTACCCGAGCCGTTCAAGCCGAGCAAACCGATTTTTGCGCCGGGAAAAAAACTCAGCGAGATGTCTTTGAGGATTTGGCGTTTGGGCGGCACAATTTTGCCGACGCGGTTCATGGTGAAAACGTATTGGGCCATAATATTTTTCTGTCTGTGTGATGGGAATGTGTGCACGATTATAAGCGGTACGAACGCAAATAAGCGAAGCAAAATTATTGTTTATAATCAAATAGTTACATACAGGCTATTTCTATGCAGATGCGTTACAATTAAAACCGTCGAAGCCATAAGCGTCGGCACACAAACGTCATTACCCATTGTCCACGAGACACAACAACAAAGGATTGATCATGACTATCGCTACACCTTACCGCACCGAGCACGATTTACTTGGCGATCTGCAAGTGCCATCACACGCATTTTACGGCGTGCACACCTTACGCGCGCTGGATAATTTTCCCATCACCGGTACACCGATCAGCATTTATCCCGATCTGATCAATGCGTTGGCTTGTGTGAAACAGGCGGCGGCCATTACCAATCACGATCTCGGTTTGCTCGACGAAGCGCGCACCAGCGCGATTGTGAAAGCTTGCGAAGAAATCCGCCAGGGAAAATGGCACGATCAATTTGTGGTCGATGTGATTCAAGGCGGCGCAGGCACCTCGACTAATATGAACGCCAATGAAGTCATCGCCAATCGTGGTTTGGAATTGCTCGGCGAAACCAAGGGCGACTATAAACATTTGCACCCGATGGATCATGTAAACCTGTCGCAAAGCACCAATGATGTTTACCCGACAGCGGTCAAGCTGGCGCTGTGGTTTGCCATCGGTCGGCTTACCGATGCGATGGCGTATTTGCGTCAGGCTTTTGAAGCCAAGACTCTGGAATTTAATGATGTCATCAAAATGGGCCGCACCCAATTGCAAGATGCCGTGCCCATGACATTGGGGCAGGAATTTTCCACCTACGCCGTGATGCTCGATGAAGATGAACACCGCTTGAAAGAAGCGGCGTTGTTGATTCAGGAAATCAATCTGGGTGCCACGGCCATCGGCACCGGCATCAATGCCGAGCCGGAATATGCGGCGCTGGTGTGTAAACACCTTGGCAAAATTTCCGGCATTCCGTTCATCACCGCACACAATCTGGTCGAAGCGACGCAGGATTGCGGATCATTCGTGCAGCTCTCCGGCGTGCTAAAACGTGTGGCGGTGAAGCTATCAAAAACCTGTAACGATTTGCGCCTGCTTTCCAGCGGCCCGCGGGCAGGCTTCGGCGAAATCAATTTGCCTGCCGTGCAAGCGGGCTCAAGCATCATGCCGGGCAAGGTGAACCCGGTCATTCCTGAAGTGGTAAACCAGGTGGCGTTTGAAGTCATCGGCAATGACATCACCGTGAGCTTCGCGGCGGAAGGCGGGCAAATGCAATTAAACGCGTTCGAGCCTATCATCGCCCATAGCCTGTTCAAAAGTTTGTCTCACTTGCGCCAGGCGTGCCTCACACTGGCGGACAAATGCGTGCGCGGCATCACCGCTAACCGCGAACATTTACGGGCGATGGTAGAAAATTCCATCGGCATTGTGACCGCGCTTAACCCCTACATCGGTTACGAAAACGCTTCCAGCATCGCAAAGGAAGCCCATGCCACGGGCAAGTCAGTAATGGCCTTGGTGCTGGAGAGAAAACTGCTGACTCAAGCGCAACTGGATGACATCATGCGACCGGAATCGTTGACGCGTCCTCGCTCGTCGCGTTTGCCGTAAAATTTATTGACGAAAACGCAAACATGATTCCTCGCAACAAATTAGATATTGGTTGGGCCGATTTTGGCTTTGGCTTGCTGCAATGTTTGCTGCCTGGCAAACCAGACGCGCAGCAAACGCTGGAAAATTTCTGGTCTCCCGGCGGCAACGGCCTCGCCTGCCTTTCCGTGCGCAGCGGATTTGATGCGCTGCTGAGTGAACTAAACTTCCCCAAGGGCAGCGAAATTTTATTGTCGGCCATTACCATCCGCGACATGCCGCGCATTATTGAAGAACATGGGCTGATCGCCGTGCCGGTGGACCTCAATATGGAAACCCTTGCGTTAAAAACCGACGCGCTTGAGCGCAGCATCACGCCAGCCACCCGTGCGCTGCTCGTCGCCCATTTATTTGGCAGCCGCATCGACATGACGCCCTACGCCGAATTTGCACGCAAACATCATGTTCTGTTGCTCGAAGATTGCGCGCAAGCTTTTACTGGCGACGACTATCGCGGCCATGCGCAAAGCGATGTGACGATGTTCAGCTTCGGCACCATCAAGACTGCCACGGCGCTGGGCGGCGCGCTGCTGCGCTTCAAGGATAAAGGCCTGCTGGATAAAATTCGTGCGCGGCAGTTGGCCTGGCCAACGCAAACACGCATGACATTTTTCAAAAAGTTGCTGAAAAGCGCATTGCTGCAATTTGTATCCATACCAACGGTGTTCACACTATTTGCGCAGCTATGCAAACTCGCCGGCACCGACCACGACAAAATCATCACTAAAAGTATTCGCGGCTTTGCCGGCGCGGATTTTTTTAACCGTATCCGCCACCAACCGTCTGCGCCGCTGATCGCATTATTGCACCGGCGCATGAAACAATTTGATCAAGCGGTAATAACCCAGCGACGCCATGTGGCCGAGGGCGTTGCCGAGCTGGCCAACAATCTGGCACAACCGGGAAGCCATGCAGCATTTCATTCCCACTGGGTGTTTCCCGTGTTGAGCGATAGCCCGGATGAATTGGTAAAATATTTTTGGCAACATGGGTTTGATGCCAGCCGCGGTGCGTCGAGCATGTATGCCGTGCCACCCCACGGGCAAACAACGGCCCAGGGTGAAGTAGCCGCTACCATGCAGCACCTGCTGTATTTGCCCATGCACCCTGCCATGAAATCTGCCGACATGCAGCGCCTGGCCAAGGTCTTCAACGCCTATCGCACGAATTGAATGATTACAAAATTTTTGCATTCTTCGCTTGCGCAGCGCTACCGCTTTGCGCCTATAATCTGCCCACACCGTTAGTTAGAATCATGCGCTGACGGCTCCGTTACCATCACTCATCACTTAAGGAATACCATGAAAAAAATTATCTCGCTTTTATGCCTCAGCTTTTTGTTTTTGATTCCTGCGCAGAGCTTCGCCGCGAATCCGAAAATGGCTTCATGCAATGCGGAAGCCAAAGCATCCGGCGTGAAAGGCGACGAACGCAAAACCTTCATGAAGCAATGCCTGGGCGGCGGTGCCAGCGATCCCGACAAATTAGCCAAGCGTGCGGCGAAAAAAGAGAAAAGCAAAGCTTGCCGCTCAGAAGCTAAAGCCAGCGGTAAAAAAGGCGCAGAACGCAAAGCCATGGTGAAGCAATGCATGGTGCGCTAAATTCATGGTGCGCAAAATTCATGCTGCGCTGAATTCAGACAACTAATATTTCCCGCGAAACAAAAAAACGGGGCGCATTCTGCGCCCCGTTTTTTATTCACACGAGCATGGCTCAACTATTGAGCAAAGCCAATTCGCGTATTTTTTCGCTGACCTGCTCGCCGCCCTTGACCAGATACGCACGCATGCCGGCATCTTGTGCGCTGTCAACGTTGGCCTGATTGTCATCCAGATACAATATACGTTCCGGTGCACAATTGAGCGCGGTGGTAACGCGTTTAAAAGTTTCCACTTCAGGTTTAAGCCAACCGGTTTTATATGAAAGAAACTGATGCTCGAAGTGATGGGCAAACCCCATCTCACGTTCAATGCGCGGCCAGTGCACTTCGTTGGTATTGGATAGGCAGGCCAGCCGGTAATCCCCCGCCAGCGCATTAAGCAACGGGACAGTTTGCGTAAAAGCCTGCATCACCCAACCAGAGAAATCCTGTAAAAAAATATCGGGCGTTACATTCAACGAAAATTCCTGCACCACTTCGCTGGCAAATTCATGTCGATCACTTTGCCCCGATTCAAACCGGCGCACCGCGGGCGACCATAGCCAGCGGTGCCACATATTTTTTTCGCTCAGTGCGCCGTTACTCCAGCGCTGCATGCTTTCGACGCCTTTCACCGGCACCAATACACCGCCCAAATCGAATAACACTACATCAAACTGCCGCATGGGGATATATCATAACTATTTGATTATATTGAATAATTTTTGCTTCAGCGAATAGGGTTTCGGCCCAGCAATTGATAGACCTCCATCAGGCCTTTGCCTTTCACTTCCACTTGTTGCGCACTGCTGAAGCGATAACGGCTTTGCAATAATTGATACGTCATTGCATCGACTTGCACGGATCCGGTCGGCGCTTCGCTGGTCATGCGGCTGGCGATGTTGACCGTGTCGCCCCAGAGATCGTAGATAAAACGTTTCATGCCGATGACCCCGGCGACAACGGGCCCGCTGCCAATGCCGATACGCAATTCAAGCTGCGTATTTGCCGCGGCCGGATATTTTTGTAACCAGTCGAGCATGTCGAGCGCCATGTCGGCAATGGCATCGGCGTAACGATGTTCGCTTCCGTCATCAAGGCCGCCGGCGACCATATACGCATCGCCGATAGTTTTGATTTTTTCCAGGCCGTGCTTTTCTGCCAGGCCGTCGAACCCGGAAAAAACATCGTTCAGCAATGACACCATGCGATTAGGCGGCATATCCGCCGCAAGTTTGGTGAAGTTCACAATGTCGGCAAACATCACCGACACATTAGGAAAACCATCGGCGATATTTTTTTCGTCCAGCATCAAACGTTGAGCGATGGGCTGCGGCAAAATATTCAGCAGCAGTTTTTCCGAGCGGTCCTGCTCCTGTTGCAGCAGCCGATGCTCCTGTTGCAGCAATCCGCGCGCCTTGTCTTTTTCATTGGAGAAATGGCGGAACAGCACATACACAATGGCGGAGATGGCGGCAAAGTTGAGTACAAAAAATACCGCAATGGTGCGCAAGGGAATCTTGGGTTGTTCAGCTAGGTAGTAATCAAAAAAGCCCGACAGGCCCGTCATCGTCACAAACGCGACAAACCAGGGCATGGATTCGCGTCGGCCATGAAAAATCAGCGCGCCGATCGGTGCCATAATGGCCCACAAAGCCACGCCGCTGCTACTGACGAAATCGCCGATAGACCATTGCATCACAAACGGGAAAAATAAAAACAAACTCAGTTGCAGCGTGCGCAGCAAGGCAAAATTTTTCGACCATGAATAAAACAACAACGACAAGCCGGACAGCGCCTGATACAAAAGCGGAATAAAGGTGGAAAGTTTCTGCCCGAACGCCCAGTAAACAGCAAGCCACAGCACGGGCGGGATCATCATCAGGCCCGCCGCAAAAATCAGCAGGTCGTGATTGAGCTTTTCATCTTCTACGCTCAGTGTCGCGAGATGCGCGGCCGGCTCGGGCCGATAAAGGGCCGTAATATTTTTAGGGTTTTGCATTTATTTTATTACGCTTATTTTATGCGTACTGTTGCGACATAAAAAATCTGGCTGGTTTGAAAAATATTTTTCATAGGCTAAACCAGATTGGATTCAAACGAGCGGGCCATGTAGATTTACTCACCATAGTTTACCAGCCGATCTTATCGACCACGCAGTAATTCGGGTAGCGCCGCCAGGCTGGTCAGCATCGCCTTCGGTGTCGCACCCAATTTTTCAGCCGGCAGATTGCCGCGATTCACCCAGTAAGGCTGAAAACCAAAGGCCCCGCAACCGGCGATATCCCAACCATTAGACGATATGAAAGCGATGGACTCTTTCGCCACGCCGAGTTTATCCAACGCCAACTGATAGACGCGCGGGTCGGGTTTGAATACTTTCACCTCATCAACACTGATCATGTATTTGAACACGCCATCGAAACCGGAATTTTTCACCAAAGTATTGAGCATGTGCGGCGAACCGTTGGAAAGAATCGCCAGCGGCAAATGCTTCAGTGATTGCAACGTCGCCGCCACTTCCGGGTAAGGCGATAAATGCAAATAGGCATCCATGAGCCTCGCGCGTTGCCCCGCATCACAATCCAGCTTAAGCGCTGCGCAGGCGTAGTGCAGACCGTCCTCGGTGAGCCGCCAAAAATCTTCATAACGCTGCATCAGGCTGCGCAGCCACGAATATTCCAGTTGTTTGGTGCGCCATAACTGGCTGAGTTGCGCGCCCTTGCCAGGAAACATTTCCTCGCACAGCGCAATGACGGAATGCACATCGTATAAAGTGCCATAAGCATCGAATACGACGGCTTTGATTTCGATTTTGTTCGGGTTCATTTTTACCTTGGGAGTCTTTAGTTTATACTTTGATCTTTCGATTTTCAGCTTTGGAGCAGACTCATGTCAATGGCGGATCGCGATGGCTTTATCTGGTACGACGGCAAATTGGTGAATTGGCGCGACGCCAACACCCACGTGCTCACCCACTCACTGCATTATGGCCTCTCGGTATTCGAAGGCGTGCGGGCCTATAAAAGCGAAATCGGCACGGCCATTTTCCGTCTGGCCGAACACACCCAACGCCTCATGAACTCTGCCAAGATTTATATGATGGACATTCCTTACAGCAAGCAAACGCTGATGGATGCCCAATGCGAAGTGGTGCGCGCCAACAAACTGGAAAGCTGCTATTTGCGCCCGCTGGCGTTTTATGGCTCGGAAAAAATGGGCGTGTCGCCCATCGGCGCGAAGGTACACGTGGCCATCGCCGCCTGGCCGTGGGGCGCGTATCTGGGTGAAGATGGCTTGACCAAAGGCATCCGTGTCAAAACTTCATCGTTCGCGCGTCATCACGTTAACGTGACCATGGCGCGGGCCAAAGTCGCTTCGACTTACGCCAACTCCATTCTCGCCAACCTCGAGGCGACCAAGGACGGTTACGACGAAGCCTTGCTGTTAGATGTGGAAGGTTATGTCGCCGAAGGCGCGGGCGAAAATATTTTTATCGTGCGCGACGGCAAAGTTTATACGCCTGAACTCACCTCGGCGCTGGACGGCATCACCTGGCGCTCGATCCAAACCCTATGTGCAGACCTCGGCATTTACGTCGAAGCGCGCAAGCTCACGCGTGATGATATTTACATCGCCGACGAAGCATTTTTCACCGGCACCGCGGCCGAAGTCACGCCGATACGAGAGTTGGATAATCGCACAATCGGCAATGGCAAACGCGGCCCGATCACGGAAAAATTGCAGGCCGCATTCTTCGATGTGGTGAATGGCCGCAATAAAAAATATCATTCGTGGCTCACGCCCGTTAATAAGTAACACATTGATTATATTGAATAATTCATGAATCAACCAACCGAACTCAATCAACGCTTTGTCGAAGTCACGGCAAAAGATTTGCCGCTGCATTGCCCGATGCCATCGATGAAATTATGGAACACGCATCCGCGCGTGTTCTTGCCCATTGAACAAACCGGCGAAGCATTGTGTCCTTACTGCGGCACGAAATATACATTGCAGGGCGGCGTGCCTGCGGGCGGGCACTAATTGAAGGATGATGGCGGAAGGATGCAGGATGAAATAAACCAAACTTCATCATGGGTATTCGTCCTTCAACCATTCCACCTTCATTCTTCCGCCTTCATTCTTCATTTTCACTGATGCCACGTTTTCTCGTCATCGCACCTTCCTGGGTTGGTGACACCGTGATGGCGCAACCGCTGTTCATGCGCCTGCATGAACAGCATGCAAACTTACAACTCGATGTGCTCGCACCTTCGTGGGTTGCGCCACTGCTCAAACGCATGCCTGAAGTAAATGACGTCATTGCCAATCCTTTCGGCCACGGCGCGCTGCAACTCACTTCCCGGCGCGCGATGGGAAAACAATTGCGCGAAAAACATTACGACGTGGCTTATGTGTTACCCAATTCATTCAAGTCCGCGCTGATTCCGTTTTTTGCCGGCATTCCAAAACGCATCGGCTTCACGGGTGAGATGCGTTACGGCCTTATCAACGTGATGCACAAGCTCGATGAAAATGCATTACCGCTGATGGTGGAGCGCTTCGCTGCAATCGCTCAATCCCCCGGGGAAAATTTGTTGCGGCCTGTTGAGCGGCCGTCGTTGCAAGTCACCCACACTATGCGCGCGGCGACGCTGGCGAAACTCAATTTGAAACAAAACAAACCGGCCATCGCCTTCTGCCCGGGCGCAGAATTTGGCCCAGCCAAACGCTGGCCGACTAAACACTTCGGCGAATTGGCGAAGCAACTGGTCGCAGAAAATTATCAGGTGTGGATTCTGGGTTCTGCGAAAGAAAAAATCCTGGGCGCGGAGATACAAGTTGCCAGTGGAAATATTTGCATTGATCTCACCGGCAAAACCGCGCTAGGCGAAGTCATCGACTTAATCAGCGCGTGCGACAAAGTCGTCAGCAACGATTCCGGCCTGATGCATATCGCCGCCGCGCTGGATAAACCCATGGCCGCGCTTTACGGCTCCAGCTCGCCTAGTTTCACGCCACCGTTGTCGGACAATGCCAAAATCATTTCACTGAAACTGGAATGCAGCCCGTGCTTTAAGCGCGAATGCCCGCTGGGGCATTTCAATTGTATGAATCAGATGGGGCCACAGATAGTGAGAGAAGCGCTGGAATATAAAACTGCCTGATGTACTTGCAGTACTTGTAGGGTGGGCACTGCCCACCGTAGCGTAAGTTAACAGCGACAACGGTGGGCAGAGCCCACCCTACACAAGCTGGTGCGCGAGCGCACCCTACACATTATGGTGCTGCACAAGCTGGTGCGCAAGCGCACCCTACACAAACCGGTGCGCAAGCGCACCCTGCGCTTTCGCAAAAAACACCGCTCACCGCACCATTAAATCTTCCGCCGTATCAATGTCGCGTACCACACCGCGATCATGGGTTTTGAGTGTCATCACCAGCGGCGCGTATCGAATCAGCAAATCACGTGCGCCGGTGTCGCCGTGCAAAGCCATTAACTCCGAACCGAATTGCTTGACGAAGCCGACGGGATGGCCGCGCTGGCCGGCATATTCCGGTGCGACGATGACGGCACCGTGGGCGACTTGTTCGGCGATGTCGGAAATGGTTTCCGGCTGGATGAACGGCATGTCGCCCAGCGCCACTAGCCAACCATCGGCATCTTTCACCGCGCGCACGCCACAGGCGAGGCTGGTGCCCATACCTTCGTCGGCGTTGTCGCATTCGACCACTTCGATATTTTCCATCAACAGTGCATTGCGCAAACGGTGATCGCCAGTGCGCACCACTGCCACCACATGCGTCAGCGCCGCGCTCAAATTGCGCGCAGCCAAAACGCCGATAGGCACGCCGTTTATGTGATGTAATAATTTGTCGCCACCGAAACGGGAAGCAGAACCGGCAGCCAAGAGTATTCCAGCAATCATGTTGTGCCTTGTGCGCGTAATTGCGTAAAGTTCATTTCTTCGGCGGCGCTATTGTCTGTACTCAATACAATGCCGTTGCGCAACGCGGTGAGCTCGGCAAGAATCGCCACGGCGATTTCCGGCGGCGTGCGGCTGCCGAGACGCAAACCCACCGGCCCGCGCAGTTTGGCGATTTGTTGTGGCGTGAGATCAAACAAGCCCAGCCGTTCACGCCGTGCGGCATTGGTCACTTTCGATCCTAGCGCGCCGATATAATATGCATCCGTCTTCAACGCTTCAAGCAGCGCCATATCATCCAGTTTAGGATCGTGCGACAAAGTAATCACAACAGTTTGCGCATCGGGCCGCATCGCGACGACCACTTCGTCGGGCATGTTCCGGTTAAGCAATGTGTTGGGCACATTCCAAACTTCGGCATATTCCGCGCGCGGATCGCACACGGTGACTTGGTAGTCGAGCGCCGTCGCAATTTCCGCCAGATAGCGCGACGATTGTGCAGCGCCGATGATGAGCAAACGCCAGCGCGGGCCGTGGGTGATGAGCAGCGTATCGCCGCGATCAATCAGCGCCGCATCATGCATTTGATGAACGATATGCACACGGCCCGTGGGGAAATGTATTTCGCGCGTAATTTTTTCGCGCGTATCAATGGCCGACAACACAGCTTGCAACCACACAAGATTCGGCGCAGGCTCGAGCAAAATTTCCAATTGACCGCCGCAGGGCAAACCGTAACGACGCGCGTCTTCCGCGTTCACGCCGTAGCTCACTCGTGTCGGCAATGACGGACGATTCGCCGACGAATTGCGCGCGATCAAATCGTCTTCAATGCAACCGCCGGATACAGACCCGACCAGCAACCCATCATCACGAATCGCCGCCAACGCGCCAACTGGGCGCGGGCTCGATCCCCATGTTTGAATCACCGTGGCGAGCATGACTTTGCGATGGGATCTGAGCCAATCAACGCTTTGCCGCAGGACTTCTTGGTCAATGCTATCCATTTGATTATATTGAGTATTTTATCAACAAGAGAACGCCTTGTAAACGTCATTCCCGCGTAGGCGGGGTGACGAGAATTTGGCTATGGCCAGTTGATGCTGCAACCTCAGCGGAAGCATTGGTCCGATCCTACATTTTTATCGGCAGGCTGCGAATGCGTTTACCAGTGAGCTTGAACAGCGCATTGGTCACCGCCGGCGCAATCGGCGGCGTGCCGGGTTCGCCAACACCGCCCGGGTTTTCCGTGCTTTTAATCAGGTGCACTTCGACTTTGGGCATTTCATTCATGCGCAGCATCGGGTAATCATGAAAATTGCTTTGCTCGACCTTGCCGTCCTTGAAAGAAATTTCGCCGTACAACGCGGCGGTCAAGCCAAACACCATCGCTCCTTCCATTTGCGCAACCACCGTATCCGGATTCACCACCGTGCCGACATCGGCTGCAATCACCACTCGATGCACGCGCGGCTTGCCGTTTTCGACGGACACTTCGGCGACTTCAGCCACATAACTGCCGAACGATTCGGCCACCGCAATGCCCCGCGCGCGACCCGCAGGCAAAGGCGAACCCCAGCCGGCTTTTTGCGCTGCCAGTTCCAGCACCGCCTTGTGGCGCGGGTGTTTATCCATCAACGCACGGCGATACTCATAGGGGTCTTTGCCGGCAGCGCTCGCCAGCTCATCAATAAAACTTTCGGCGAAAAAAATATTCTGCGTATTGCCGACCGAGCGCCAGAACCAGGTGCGCACGCCGGGCGAGTGGCGCACCCAGTCTGTTTGCCGGTTCGGCACCGCATAGGGCATCTCAGCCAAACCTTCGACCGACGTGGTATCGATGCCGTCTTTAACAATGTCTGATTCAAACCCGCTGCCGTCGGCAAGCGAATCACAGGCGGTGCGCGAATGAAGCATCAGCGGTTGACCTTTCGCATCCAGACCTGCGCGCATATGGCACACCGCCGCTGGGCGGTAGTAATAACCCTTGGTATCGTCTTCACGCGTGAACACCACTTTCACTGGCGCGTTCGCAGCTTTGGATAACGTCACTGCTTCGACGACAAAATCCGGCGCGAAACGGCGACCGAATCCGCCGCCGAGAAACAAAGTGTTTACTTTGACTTTTTCTGGCGGCAAGCCGGTGATTTGCGCGGCGACCATTTGATCGACGGTTTGCGTCTGGCTGCCGACCCATAATTCGCAACTGTCCGGCTTTACCCAGGCGGTGCAGTTCATCGGCTCCATCGGCGCATGCACCAGATACGGCACTTGATACGTGGCCTCGATGGTTTTCGCCGATTTTGCGTTGGTCACATCGCCTTCTTTTTTCGCCGTCTTTACTTCTCCCGATTTTCCCTGCGCCATGTCGGTCATGGTTTTATACATGTCTGCCGAACCGAGTTTGGCATTCGCGCCTTCATCCCATTTGATTTCCAGTGCATCGCGGCCCTGCTTCGCTGCCCAGAAATTATCCGCCAGCACGGCGACGCCTTCCGCCGTCGGGTTCTTCACTACAATCACTTGACGCACACCTTTAATCGCCTTGGCTTTGTCCGCATTGAAGCTCACCATCTTGCCGCCGACTACCGGCGAACGGGCTACCACCGCCGTCAACAGACCGGGCAATTTGGCATCGATGCCGAACTGCGCTGTGCCGTTTATTTTTTCCGGTGAATCGAGACGCTTGGTGGCTTTGCCGATGAGCTTGAAATCTTTCGGCTCTTTCAATTTGGCTTCTGCCGGCACGGGCAACGCCGCAGCCTTGTCGGCAAGCTGCCCATAGCTCAATTTTTTGCCGTCAGGCGCGATGACATAACCGTTTTCCGTGCGCAGCTTCGTAACATCGGTTTTCCATTCCTGCGCGGCGGCACTTACCAGCATGGCGCGCGCGCTGGCACCTGCCTTGCGCAGCGGTTCCCACATGGCGCGCACCGAGGTGGAACCACCTGTGCCTTGGATGCCGAACCATGGATGAAAATATTCCTTCGCCGCCGGCGCCACTTCCATTTTTATTTTAGACCAATCGGCGTCGAGCTCTTCGGCGATAAGCATCGGCATCGACGTGTAAACCCCCTGCCCCATCTCCGATTTATCAACAATGACGGTGACAATATTGTCGGGCGAAATGCGCAGCCACGCATTGGGCGCGAAAATTTTCGCGTCGGCTGCCTGGGCGAAATGTGCGCCAGGCAAGCCGACTTCCAACAATAGCCCGCCGCCGATGGCCGCCGACGCTTTCAAAAACGTACGACGATTTTCACTGTAGTCTGCATCGAGAATTTTCATGATCACGCTCCCGTTTTGCCAGCGGCTTCGTGTATAGCGGCGCGGATGCGGTTGTAGGTTCCGCAGCGGCAAATGTTGCCGCTCATGGCCGCATCGATATCGGTGTCGGTGGGTTTTGGGTTTTTGGCAAGCAATGCCGTCGCGCTCATAATCTGCCCCGGTTGGCAATAGCCGCACTGGACCACTTCGAGCTTGAGCCAGGCATTCTGCACCGCCTTGCCCACTGGGGTTTCGCCGATGGCTTCGATGGTCACTACTTTTTTGCCTTCCGCCGCCGACAGTGGTGTGCTGCATGAGCGCACGGGATTGCCATCCACATGCACCGTACACGCACCGCACAACGCCATGCCGCAACCGTATTTGGTGCCGGTCATATTGAGCGAATCGCGGATTACCCACAGCAAGGGCGTGTCTGCCGCCGCATCAATTTCTTTGGCTTGGCCGTTAATGGTGAGTTTCATTTTTCGATCTCCAATTTCTGTCGGAACCAAGAGCATAACCGATTGACGCACGACAGTTGTTTGAATGATTCAACCTTGGAAAAGTTTCCTCACGACGGCAAGCAAAGATGAATAAATACCTATATAAATCAATGCAGTACCTGCTATACTTTTCAAGCATATGAGATAATTGTATTCGACGGGCAAACCATGAAAACAAAATTCTATTCCACCCCGCAGGAAGCCGAAGCCGCGTTTTACGAGGCTTTGGAGCAAACGAACCTGGATGCGATGATGGGCGTATGGTCCACCGAAGAAGATGTCGTGTGCATTCACCCGCAAGGCTCCACCTTGGCTGGCTTTGACGCTGTGCGCGAGAGCTGGCGCGAGATTTTCAGCAGCGGTGAAAAATTGCGCTTTCGGCTGGTGCAACACCACACGTTTACCGGCTTGCTGCTATCGATTCATGTGGTGCTCGAACACGCACGCCTTGAAGGCGGCGACGAGTCGCCTCACCCCATCATCGCCACCAATGTGTATATGCGCAGCGAAAAAGGCTGGTGCATGATTTTGCATCACGCGTCACCCTCTCCGGCCATCACACCTCCCGAAATGAAACCTGATTCAAACCGCGTGTTGCATTAGCAACGGCGAACTTACAACTACTTCGTCATCGTCGCCAATTTTTCCGGCGAGACATATTCCGGCGCTTTATTTTTTATCGGCGGAATGCTGCGTAAATAGGCAAATATCGCTTTCATATCTTCTTCGGGATAACGGGCATAACCCTGCCACGGCATCGGCGGCATGATTGGGCGGTCAGTGCCGAAATGTTTACCGGTCTTCATCACCTTCACAAACAAGTCGGCGTTCCAGTTGCCGATACCGGTCTGCATGTCCGGCGTGAGGTTGATGGCATAACTCACGCCCCACGGCCCGGCAAATGCGGTAGACGTGGAAGCACCCACCCAATTCCATGGCGAGTCGGGCGCCAGCTTCGGCGGCAGTGCAGTGAGTTGTTGGGGATGGCCCGATAGCCTGCGCGATAAATCCGGCTCGGGACCGTTGGGCCCCATCTTCAGTGGCGTATGGCAATCGTTGCAAACTGCCACGGTGACCAGAAATTCACCACGCTTGACATCGGACACATGCATCGACGTGCCCATGGATGGTTGCATCGGTTTTTGGCAGCCGGCAAGCATTGCCAATGCCACCCATATTAAAGTAATACGGGAAACGAAAAAGGTTTTCATGGCAGGCTCCCCGTTCGTGAATGGGATAATTATTTATAGAACAAGGCGACTGTTTGTGCATAGAATTGTGCAAAGAAATTCTTAGGGTGAACTGGGGTGAGAACCATTTTTTTCTGTAGCCGAAGGCGGCTCAGTTTTGCGTCCTGCAGACTAGTGTAGATGACCCAGTCGACGACGCTTTTGATTCCTGCCCGGTCTTCGGCGGCCTGCGCTGCTTCCAATAAAACACTCGCATCGGCCGGCTCTTTTTGTACTAGCCAGTTATGTTGCGCCAATTCCAGCGCGCGTTTTGGTTGTTGCCGCAGGCTGCTGGCATTGCGTCGGTGAACCCGCCGCCAGAAGTTTGGTTGCGTGTACAAACCCGCCTTGGCCATGGCGCCGCATCGCTATCTTTCGAAAAACCCAGGCAAATCGGCTGGTGGCAGACGCGTTATGGATGCTGCCGACGGGCCTGGTATTATTCAAGGGTGCCGTCATCACGTTGTAAAGTACGCGCGTCGCCTCTATTGGGCGCGGTGTATAATCAGTTAACGTAATTTTTGCAAGAATTTTTAGCCATGGCTGCCACGATTTCGCGCTTAGCTACACCGCAGGTATTTTTTAGCAAGTACGGCACCAGTCTCGCCTTGCTGGCTCTGCTGGCCTTGCTGGGCTGGGTGCTGGCCCATTGGTCGTGGAATTTTATGGAATATTTCCGCCCTAAAGAAACGGTTGCGCCGGTCTCCGCCAGCCAGCCTGTCAACTCTCAAGGTGCGGCAGATACGGCCATCAACGCGCATTTATTCGGGCGTGTCGCCGTAGCCAAACCGGCCGAAGCCAGCGCGGTGAGCACCCTTAACGTGAAACTGCGCGGTGTTTTTGCCAGCGGCGGCATCCTGCCGTCGTTCGCCATTATCAATACTGGCGCGAAAGATGAAGCCGTGAAAGTCGGCGGGCAGATTCTACCCGGCGTGATGCTCGATACGGTCAAGCCGACCTACATAGTCGTCAAGCGCGGCGAGCAGCTCGAACGTATCCTGATGGATGAAAAAGGCCAGGTGCTCACTACCGCATCGCCCCGTGCCTTGGGCCAGCAAGCGAGCCAGTTCAAACTCAATGTCCCGTCGGGTGCACCTAACACATTCAATTTTTCCCGTGGCGAGTTGACGCAATCGCTGCAAGACCCGAAGCAACTGACCAATCTGGGCAAGCTCTCGCCTGCCACTGGCGGCGGCATGCAATTGGAAGAAGTGCCGCCTGGCAGTCTTGCGCAGCGGCTTGGTTTGCAACAGGGCGATATTGTGCGAAACGTAAACGGGCAATCGGTGAATACCATGGGCGACCTGACCAAACTCTACGCACAATTTGCGACAACCTCGCAAATTACACTCGATGGCGTGCGCGGCGGCAAGCCAATCAATTTGAGCTACACTGTTAATCAATAGGATCGCGTTAAACAGCGTAGCCGGAATGAAAATTTTCAGCTTTGATTAAATATAAAGCTATGCATGAGAATAATAACGTAACTAATTGATTTTATTGAATATTTTTTTATTAATTTTCTTTAGCTAAAACAAAAATACCTTGTGCCTCCCACCTCTGCGTGTTATTTTGCAGGTAAGAAATAATCATAACGCTTTGAGCTTTATTCTCATTTTAATTTCGTACGGGAGTGTATTGCGTGCCTTTTAAACGCAAAATGTTGGCAGTACTCGCGTGCGTTGTCTGTCTGGTTTCATCCGGCGTAGTTGCCGCCGAACCTAACGAACCGATCACGCTGAACTTCGTCAACGCGGATATCCAATCCGTGGTGAAAACGGTCGGCATGATCACGGGCAAAAACTTCATTCTCGACCCCCGCGTGAACGGCACGGTCAATATTGTCTCCAACGGCCCGGTGGCGAAAGACCTGGTTTACCCGACGCTGTTATCGGCATTGCGGTTGCAGGGCTTTGCCGTAGTGGAAGAAGCCGGCTTCACCAAAATCGTACCGGAAGCCGATGCCAAGCTGAATTACAGCATCACCACCGAAGGCAAAGAAGTGCGCGGGCGTGGCGATAAAATCGTGACGCAGGTTTACCAATTGCAATACGAATCCGCGGCGCAATTGCTGCCGGTGCTGCGCCCGCTGATCACACCCAATAATGTCATCGCCGCCTATCCCAACAACAACACGCTGGTCATTACCGATTACGCCGAGAACATCCGACGCCTGCTCAAAATCATCGCCTCCATCGACGTACCTGCGGGCGGCGACATTCAGACCATCAAGCTGCAATATGCCTCGGCTGTCGATGTGGGCAGCCTGCTCACACGCGTCATGCCTGAAACCGCAGCCCCTGCCATACCAGGCACCGCGCCGCGCTTGCTGGTTACTGTGGATTCACGCTCAAACACTCTGCTAGTCCGTTCTGATAACGCAGCAACGGTGCAAAAAATACGCTCACTTGTAACGGGCATGGACATACCCACTGCCGCCAACGGCAATATCCATGTCGTGTATTTGCGCAACGCTGAAGCAACCAAACTTGCTGAAGTGCTGCGCGGCCTGATGTCGGGCACGCCCGCCACCGTACCGGGCGCGGCGGCACCAGCAGCCGGGGTGGCCGGTTCACAGTTCGGCCAGCAGGCGGGCGTCGCGGCTGCCCAAGCAGGTGGCGCGGCGGCGGGCGGCGGGCAAATCTCCAGCAGCATTCAGGCTTATCCGGCCACCAATTCACTCATCATCATCGCGCCCGACCATGTCTATAACTCACTGCGCAATGTGATCGACAAACTCGACGCACGGCGTGCCCAGGTTTTCATTGAGGCATTGATCGTTGAAGTGAATTCAAAACAGAGTGCCGAGTTTGGTATTCAGTGGCAATATCTGGGCGGCTCGGTGAACAGTACCGGCAGTAATTCGACAACGGTTTTTGGCGGCACCAATTTTAATAATGCCGGTACGGGTGGAAGCGGCAACATCAATGCAGCGGCGAGCAACCCTGCGGGCATCGGCGGCGGCCTCAACCTCGGATTGGTTAAAGGCACAATCAAGGTATTGGGCAAGGAAATTCTCAATATTCCTGCTCTGGCCCGAGCGCTGGAAAGCGAAGCCAAAACCAATATTCTCTCCACGCCGACCTTACTCACGCTCGACAACGAAGAAGCCAAAATTGTGGTCGGCAAAAACGTCGCCTTTGTTACCGGCAGTTTCACCCAAGCCAGCGGCGGAACGGGTACCAACCCGTTCCAGACATTCGAGCGCAAGGACGTCGGCCTCACCCTCAAAATCAAACCGCAAGTCTCTGAAGGCGGCAGTGTCAAACTGCAAATCTCGCAGGAAGTATCCAGTGTGGATGAGACAACCAGTGCGGCTAACGCAGGCCCCGTGACCAACAAGCGCTCTATCGACTCTACTGTGCTGGTGGATGATGGGCAGATCATAGTGCTGGGAGGATTGATCCAGGACGACGTGCAAAACGGCGCCGACAAGGTGCCACTGCTGGGTGACATCCCGATTCTCGGCGGATTGTTCCGCTACGAAAACCGCAAAAAGGAAAAAACCAATCTAATGGTATTCCTGCGGCCCGTAGTGTTGCGCGACGCCGCATCAGCAGCATCGATCACCGGCGACCGCTACGACTACATCCGTAAAGAACAAATCCAGGTGAAGCCGGAATACAATTTCATGTTGCCCGACATGCCCTTGCCCGTGTTGCCCGAGCAGGGCAAATACGATGAAAATGCGCGTCTGTTGACCAGGCCTATCCCGCGCATACCCGGTGTGGTTCCCGGCGCGCGGACCGACATTCCCTTGCCGCCGCCGCCCGGCGAAACACCCCGATACACGCCGCCTGCGCAGTAGCCTATGAGCTCAGCGCTCCCATCGCCGCAAACCCCGGCTTACACTTTGCAGCAACCCGACCACAGCGTCGTGCGCCTGCTGCCCTACGCCTTCGCTAAAGCCAAAGGGGTGATCGCCGTGCGCAGCGCAGACGATGGTATCGAAGTGTGGCTGCGCCCCGGCGTCGAAGCAGCCACGCTGGCCGAAGTGCGCCGCATGCTGGCCAAGCCGCTCAAACCGGTGTTGTTGCCTGCCGATATTTTCGATGCGAGTTTGTCCTCGGTGTATACACGACAGGACAACGAAGCGGAAAAACTCATCGACGACATGGATCAAGACGTCGATCTGCAACAGCTCGCCCAGGAAGTGCCCGAAATCACCGACTTGCTGGAGTCGGAAGACGATGCACCAATTATCAAATTAATCAATGCTTTACTGACACAAGCGCTGCGCGAAAATGCATCGGATATTCACATCGAAATTTTTGAAGCGCGCTCTCTCGTGCGCTTTCGCGTCGATGGCACCTTGCGTGATGTGATTGAACCACAGCGCGCGCTGCACGCCGCCATCGTGTCGCGCATCAAAGTGATGGCGCAACTCGACATCGCCGAAAAACGCCTGCCGCAAGATGGCCGCATCACATTGCGATTGGCCGGACGCCCCGTCGATGTGCGCGTCTCGACTTTGCCCACGGGACACGGCGAGCGCGTGGTATTGCGCCTGCTCGACAAACAAGCAGGCCGATTGCAACTGAACAGACTCGGCATGAACGAGCCGACGTTGAAACAACTCGATCACCTGGTTAACCAGCCCCATGGCATCGTGTTAGTCACCGGCCCGACCGGCTCGGGCAAAACCACTACGCTCTACGCCGCGCTGTCGCAGCTCGACGCGCTCAAGCTCAACATGATGACCGTCGAAGACCCTATCGAATACGATCTCGACGGAGTCGGCCAAACACAAGTGAACCCGCGCATCGACATGACTTTCGCCCGCGCATTGCGCGCAATCCTGCGTCAGGATCCGGACGTCGTGATGATTGGCGAAATCCGCGACCTCGAGACGGCGCAGATCGCCGTGCAGGCAAGCCTGACTGGCCATTTGGTATTAGCCACTTTGCACACCAACGATGCCGCCGGTGCTGTCACACGATTGATCGACATGGGCGTCGAGCCGTTTTTGCTGTCGTCCAGTTTGCTTGGCGTGCTCGCGCAGCGTCTCGTGCGCCGCGTCTGCCCATCGTGCAAGAAGCCCCACGAACCGGACGCGACAGAGCGTGCGGCGCTTAACGGACGCTTCAAGGTTGAACACATTTATACCGCCACCGGCTGCACAGCCTGCAACTGGACCGGCTACAAAGGACGCACCGGCATCTACGAACTGATGACCGTCGATGACAACATCCGCCGCATGGTGCACGATGTCGCCGCCGAGCAGCAGTTGCGCCAATACGCGATGGCGCAAGGCACGGTCAGCCTGCGCGAAGACGGCATCAGATGGGTCGCGGCAGGAGAGACCACGCTGGAAGAAGTACTGCGGGTGACACGCGAAAGCTGACTGTCTTTGTTATTGTTGTCGGATCAACTCTCTCGATACTCAATCCCAGATCCTCAATCCTAGATCCTCAATCCTCAAAAAATGGCCGGCTACAAATATCAAGCAATCGACACCCAAGGCAAGTTGCGCAAAGGCGTGCTGGAAGTGGACAGCGCTCGCCAGGCGCGGTCAAATTTGCGCGACGACGGATTGATTCCGCTGGAAGTCGAAGCGCTGACGCAGCCAGAAGAAAAATCGGGATCGCGCTCCGCTTCATTGGCCCGCAAACGCATTTCAGCGAACGATCTGGCGTTGATTACGCGCCAGTTTGCCACCTTGATTGGCTCCGGTCTCACCATCGAACAAACCATGAATGCGCTGATCGAACAGGCGGAAAGCGAACAGCAGCGGCAGATTCTCGCCGGCATTCGCGGCGAAGTGCTGGCGGGGCAAACGCTGTCGGCGGCCATGGGGCAATATCCGAACGTGTTTCCCGAGCTTTATCGCACGCTGGTGCGGGCGGGCGAGCAGTCGGGGCAACTGTCCGAAGTACTGTCGCGTCTGGCCAATTACACCGAAGACAGTCAGGCTTTGCGGCAGAAAGTCACGCTGGCGTTTGTCTATCCGGCCATCATCACGCTGGTCGCGCTGGCAGTGGTAACAGGATTGCTTACCTATGTCGTGCCGCAAGTGGTGCAAGTGTTTCAGAACACCAACCAGACGTTGCCGCTTCTCACCCGATTGCTTATCGGCCTGTCGGATTTTTTGCGTACCACGGGAATATTCTGGCTGATTGCCATTGCCATCGGTGCATGGCTGTTCGCCCGCGCCATGCGTGCCGAAATATTCCGCTTGCGTGTGCACAAGTTTCTGCTGCGCATGCCCATTGCAGGCCGCCTGATTCGCGGCGTGAACACCGCACGGCTGGCAAGTACGCTGGCAATACTCACCGGTAGCCGCGTGCCACTGCTCACCGCATTGCAAGCGGGCGTGGGCGTGATGAATAACCTGCCGATGAAACACGCGCTGGAAACGGCGCAACGCATGGTGCGCGAAGGCGCGCCGCTGAGCCGCTCGTTAGGCGTGAGTAAAATGTTTCCGCCGGTGATGGTGCATCTGATCGCCAGTGGCGAAGCCAGCGGCAAACTCGATGCAATGCTCGAGCGTGTCGCCATCCAGCAAACACGCGAAATTGAGACCCGCGTCACCACATTAACCGCCATGCTGGAACCCATTCTGATTTTAACCATGGGTGTCGTGGTGCTGATTATCGTGCTCGCCATCCTGTTACCAATATTTGAATTAAATCAACTAGTTAAGTAATTTTCTCTGTGAGCCTTTTAGCAGGCATCAACGCACTACGCCTTCGCGCGTTAATCGGTTTGATTGCTTGCGCAGTTCAGTGACAATTGTTAGCGTGGAACATTGAGCAACTGTGAAATGTCTCACTGACTGTTTTCAATCAATTGTGTAAAAAGACACAGTACCCGTTTGCGGCATCCTGCTTTCAACGCAATATTCTAAGGAAATATCCATGGCCGCAGATCCGCATTGCACGTCGCGCACCCTTTTCGCGCCAAAACATTGGCTGGCACGCGCTATATTCGCGCCGGCGTTGTGCGTATCCATCATGGGCTGCGCAGCACAGCCAGTGAACCCGGATGCGATGCAAATCATGGTTAAATTCCGCCCCGATGTGACCAACCCCGAAGGTAGCGATTTGCTAAAAGATTTGTCCAGCACGGCCAATGCGCCTGTGCTCTATTACCGTGCCATGTCCGGCGGGGCCCATGTGTTAATTATCGATGCCAAGCCCGAACAAGCGCAAAAAGCGCTGGAAGCCATTGCCAAGCGCAAAGACGTGCTTTACGCCGAACCCGGCGCGCGGCGCAAAGCAGAATAATTGACGGCTATTTCAAATTCATTTCAACTAAATCGATCTTGAGCAAAACCTCCATGAAAACTTTTTCTCCTACGCTGCGCCTGTGCACCATAGCCATCGCGTTAGCCGCCCTCGCCAACGTCGGCACTGCACTGGCCGCAGCGCAAGAATTCAAAATGAAGCCGCTGCGTTTTATCCAGGCTGAGACTGCCACAACGGAACACATTATGGTCAAGCTGCGCAGCATGCAGCCCGCCTTCATGGCGCGGGAAATTCATGCCAATAGCTTACATAATTTGAGCGCGACAGCAGGCATCCCACTCACCATGCACCGCCCCATGACCGGCGGCGCCCATGTCCTCAAACTGCCCAAGCGCATGTTGATAAGCGAAGCGGAAGCTTATGTGAAATCTCTGCAATCACACCCGGATGTGGAATATGCCGAAGTCAGCCACCGTCGCCAGGCGGAGTTGGTGCCAAACGACGAGTATTACGCCGGCAAACAAATCACCTTCAAACTAAGCGGCGCAAGCTTCTTCGCGCAACAGTGGTACCTGAACGATCCGATCGGCGGCGTCAACGCACCGGCCGCTTGGGACATTACGACGGGTGATCCGAATCTGCGCATCGCCGTGCTCGACACCGGCATTGCACCCCACTCTGACATGACGGGGCGCACCAGCGGCGGGTATGACATGATTGCCAACGCGCTGTTCGCCAACGATGGGTCGGGCAAAGACGCCGATCCCTCCGACCCCGGCGACTTTGTCACCACCATCGACATGAACAACCCGGCGTTTGCCATTTGCGGTATTGACCAGACGGCGATTGACGCTGGCAGCAGTTGGCACGGCACGTCGGTAGCCGGCATCATCGGCGCCAAGTCGAACAATCTGAACGGCATTGCCGGCATCAACTGGAATTCCCTTATCACCCCCGTGCGCGTGCTGGGCAAATGCGGTGGCGACGACTTCGATATTGTCGATGCCATACGTTATGCCGCAGGTGTGAGCAACCCAGTGCTGCCGGTTAACCCTAATCCGGCACGGGTGATCAATCTGAGTCTGGGCGGGCCCAACCTGGCCACTAGCCCGACGACATGCCCCAAAGTTTATGTAGATGCTTTCGCGGATGCTGCCGCCAAGGGCGCGGTTGTAGTCGCAGCAGCGGGTAACGGCGATGCGAATGGCAACGGGATTGATGCGTCAACCCACGCGCCCGGCGGCAGTTGCGCGGGCAGCGGCATCATCACCGTGGCTGCCACGGGTCAAAAGGGCGAGCTCGGCTCGTATTCAAACTTCGGCACCACTATCACCATCAGCGCGCCGGGCGGAAATCAATATAACCCCAGCACTTTTGATGGCACCATCTGGCACATCATCAATAACGGCAAGACCACGCCGGATTCGCTTACCGTTTTAGACGCTTCTAATTATGCTGCCGGCGAAGGCACCAGCTTTGCTGCGCCCGTGGTATCAGGCGTGGTATCGCTGATGCTGTCGGTCAACCCCAACCTCACGCCTGCGCAGGTGATTGATATTCTGCGCACGACTGCGCGCAGTTTCCCTGCCGTGCCTGTCGGCTTGATTCAATGCACCACGGCAAAATGTGGCGCGGGCATTATCAACGCAGCGGCGGCTGTTGCCAAAGCCAAGTCATTGGCGACAGGCCCTACGCCCACTCCGTCGCCTACTCCGACGCCCACACCTGTACCCCTGCAACCTACTATCAACATTAATCTTAATCCGCTTGCGTTCCCTGCCACGCCTTTAGGTGCGAGCTCCGCTTTGCAGGTAAATTATTCTACAACCGCATCCAATCTTGTCATTTCAAGTATCGCGATAACGACGGATTTTTCAATCACGCAAAACACTTGTGGGCTGAACCCTCCGCCTAATGTGATTTGCCCGATGCAAATTACTTTCAAACCAAGCGTGCTTGGCAATCGATCAGGCACGCTGACTATCACGGATAATGCGGTCGGCAGCCCTCATGTCATCTCCCTTTCAGGGCTGGCAACATCAGACCCGATACCGACGCCGACACCCACTCCGACACCGACGCCAAATCAATCTTCGGGCGGCGGCGGTTGTGCAATGGGGTCCGCTAACGATCCGGCCGACTTCGGCTTGCCGCTGTTGTTGAGCGCGGCCTTGTTGTGGCGCGCGCGCCGCCGCACGTTTATCAATCGCTGAAATTTTTCATGAGCGGGCTTACATTGCGGATGCATGTTTCATCCGCAATGTAAAACAAAGTATCTGCCTCTATTTGCCCGGGCACCTTTCTTAACGAGAAAAACGCGATGCCGGTTTAATATGTAACTTATTGATTATATTGAATAATTTATAATTACAAAAACGCGACCGTGATGGCTTTTGATTTCCCTGCGCTATGGCGCGACAAATTTTTTCGCGCCGCCGTCATCGCCGCGCCACTGGTATGGCTGGGCTTGTTTATTCTGCTGCGCCCCGCTGCGCCAGGTTTGTGGTTCGTAAAAAATATTTCCGTCTTCCTGCTGTTCCTGATGCCGGTGCTGGTATATCCGGTGCTGGAAGAAATTGCATTTCGCGGCTTGATTCAGGAAACGTTCTACGCAAAATCCTGGGGCAAAAAAATGTTGGGGCCATTGAGCCACGCCAACCTCATCACCAGCGCGCTGTTTGTGCTGGCGCATTTTTTCTATCACCCGCCAATCTGGGCAATCAGCGTGCTGGCGCCGTCGTTGGTTTTCGGTTTCTTCCGCGACAAATACGGCAGCGTGGTGCCATCGATTCTGCTGCACGTGTTTTATAATCTGGGTTACGTGTGGCTGTTTAACCAGCCGGTAGCAAGTTGAGACTGGCGCTGGCATCCCTCAAAAACACGCTATAATTCTTCGCAGTGTTCAACTCTACGAGGCAAGATTGATGATGCAATCCCGGCTGACTCAAAATCGAATTCGCGGCTTTACCCTGATTGAAGTGATGGTGGTGGTCGCCATTCTTGGCATTCTCGCTGCTATCGTGGTGCCAAAAATCATGGGCCGCCCCGACGACGCACGCATTGTCGCCGCGAAACAGGATATCGGTGCCATCATGCAGGCGCTAAAACTTTATCGTCTCGATAACGCAACCTATCCCACCACCGAACAGGGTTTGCAGGCGCTGGTGACGCGACCGGCTTCGCAACCCGTGCCGCTCAATTGGAAAGTCGGCGGCTATCTCGACAAGATTCCCAAAGACCCGTGGAAAAACGATTTCCAGATGTTGAGTCCCGGCATACGCGGTGAGATTGATGTGTTCAGCTATGGTGCCGACGGCCAACAGGGCGGGGAAGGCAACAATGCCGACATCGGTTCCTGGGATTTATAAATTTCACTCGCGCTGCACGCGCGGCTTCACCCTGATTGAAATTCTCGTGGTGATGGTCATCATGAGCATCATGCTGGCGTTCGTCGTAACCAAAATCGGCCCCGACGACAAACAAACCCTCAACGAAGAAGCCAGGCGTCTCGCCCTGCTACTCGAACACGCCCGCGACGAAGCCCTCGCCACCGGCCACAGTATGGGGTGGAATGTGGAGGGATCGCATTATCGTTTTTACCAGTTCACCCAACCCGATTGGTCTCCCCTTGCCAACGACAATGCGTTGCGTGAGCGCGATTTCCACGCGCAGGTGAAACTGGTTGATCTCGAAATCAACCAGCAAAAAGCCAGGCTGGATGATCTGGTGGTGTTCACGCCATCGGGCATCAACCTGCCATTTCGCGCCGAACTGGAAATGAAAGGCCAGCGCGTCAGCATTGTGGGCAATCATCTGGGCAAAATCTCCCTTCATGCTGACGCCCGATAAAATCCCTTTCCGGTTTGCGCGCGGCTTCACGCTCATTGAAGTGCTCATCGCGTTGGCCATTCTCGCTATTGCATTGGCCGCCAGCCTGCGTGCCACCAATATGAGCACCGACACGGCGTATACGTTACGCCAAAAAACCCTGGCCGGTTTTGTCGCGAGTAACCTGCTGGCCGAAAGCGTGGCCAAACATGCGTTTCCTGCACCCGGCGTTAGCAACGGCAAAGCGGAACAGGCGGGACAAAGTTTTGTGTGGGAGCAAACCGTCGAAGGCACGGCCAGCGCCTATTTTCGTCGCGCACGCATCAAGGTTTTTGCCGAGAGCAAACCGGATCATATGCTTTATGAGTTGAACGGGTTTTACGCCAACACTTCTGTCGGCGGCAAAGCGGTTGCGCCATCATGAAAATGAAAGCGCGCGGTTTCACGCTGTTGGAAATCCTGGTAGCCATCGCGGTGTTCGCCATCATGTCGGCCATGGCTTACCGCGGATTAAGCGCAGTGCTTGAAACGCGCAAGCAGTTGGAAGCCGAACAGCAAAAATGGCGCGACGTCGTGCTGCTGTTCGCCCGCATGGAGCAGGATTTTTCCACCGCGCTAAAACGCCCCATTCGCAACACCAGCGACCAGACAGTAGCCGCTTTCGTGGGCAAACCGGATCCGTTAGGAGACGACGGCCAGGTCGTATTCACTCGCATGGGTTTCGCCGGCCAGCGCGGGGCATTGTCCGCGCCGCAGCGCATGGGCTACCGTTTTCGCGACAACAAACTCGAACACTTATCGTGGCCTGTGCTTGACCAGGGCACTCGCACCGAACCGGCAATAGGCACACTGATCGGCAACGTGCGCGACGCGGGTTTTCGTTTCCTGGAATACAAACCCGATGGCTCTCAATGGCAGCCACGCTGGCCGCTGGCTGGTACCGATCCGAATGAAGCGCCACTACCGGCGGCCCTTGAAGTGAGCATCACTCTGTTAACGGGTGAAAATTTGAAGCGCGTTTTTTTGCTACCGTCCAACAATTGAAATATTACTCACTCTCAAAGCAGCATGGCGTCGCCATCATCACCGCGCTATTGATCGTGGCGTTGGCCGCGACCACGGCCACCTATTTACTGTGGCAACAATCGTTATGGACGCGCCAGGTGGAAAACCTGTCGGCGCGCTCGAAAGCCAATGCCGTCGCACTGGCCGCCTCGCAATTGGCGCGAGGACAATTGAACGAATTTGCCGACACCAAAAATTTTTATCCGCTATTGGGCAAGCCAGTGCCATTGGCTGCTGAAGGCGCATCGCTGGTCGGCATGCTGGTGGACGAGCAAGCCAAGTTCAATGTCAACAATCTGATTTACGGCAATGAACCCCCACCGTCGCCAACGCCCGCTCCGACGCCTGCGCCAACAGGACAAGGCGCTCAGGCAAAACCGCCAGCACCACCCAATCCAGGCGCAGCGAAGCCTCGCACGAACGAAGAATTATTCCAGAAATTGCTGGAAGAATTGAAGCTGCCGCCGGCACTCACGGACTCGCTCAAAGCATGGATAAGCGAAAACGGCCAACAGCAGGATGATTTGGATTACCTGTCGCTCAACCCGCCCTACCGCTCGGCCCATCGGCGTATGGTCGATATCAACGAACTGTATCGGGTAAAAGGTTTTACGCCCGAGATTGTTGAAAAATTGCGGCCCTACATTACTGCCCTGCGCAATACAACGGCGCTGAACCTCAATACCGCACCGGATATTTTACTGGTTGCCGCTGGTATGGAAGAATCACTGGTTGCGAGAATTATCAAAAAGCGCGAATCATCACCCTTTCTCAAAACCGAGGACCTGAAAGGCGTGCTGCCCGACGGCACGGTACTGCCCTATACGGTCGGGCTTAGCAGCCAGTATTTCGTCGCCAGCGGGCGCGTTTCGACGGGCAATGTGGATATCGGTTACAGTGCGTTACTAGAGCGCCCTTCTGCCACCGCACCAGGCGCGCCCCCATCAACAGCCTGGCCGGTTATAATATGGCAACAACAAGGTCTGGAATAATTTCCCCCTATGGCTGCATTACAGATTTACCTGCGCGAAAGCGCTGATATCACTGCCAACGACACCGCCGACTGGGTGTTGCGTGAGCCGCGTGGCCGCATCATTTCTGCCGGCAACGCCGCCTTTGCCGACATGCCCGCTGCCGATCAGGTCGATGTCGTCATGCCTGCTTCGCGCGTGCTATTCACGCGCGTCAACCTGCCGCCGGCCAACGCCGCCAAAACACGGCAGCTATTGCCTTTTGCGGTAGAAGACAAATTGCTGGCCAACCCCGAGAACATTCACGCCGTCGCCGGTATACGCGAACAAAACGGCGATACGCCCGTGGCGGTGATCGACAAGGGCTGGGTGAATGAACTCATCGCCAAACTGCAACTGGCGAAAATTCACGCCACCAGCCTGGTGCCGGAAACCACCTTGCCGCCCCTGCCGCCCGACGGCTGGTGCATGGTGTGGGACGGCATCCGCGGCTTTGTGCGCACCGGTGCCATGGGCGGCTTGTCGCTTGACGGCGGCGACATCGTCACCCCGCCGCTGGGCCTCACGCTAACGCTGGATGAAGCGCGCGCACATAATACGGCGCCACAAAAAATTGTGTTGCTCACCGCCGACGGCAAGGGCGAGCCCGACCTGTTGCGCTGGAGCGAGGCGCTGGGTTTGCCAGTGATACACGGTGGCGCATGGACCCACGCCCACGCCAATCCGCAAGGCAGCAATGTCAATTTTCTGCAGGGCAATTTGGCCCCATCGCGCAAAATGGCGGATACGCTGGCGCGCACCAAACCGTTGTGGATTCTTGCTGCGCTGATTCCGCTATTGCACCTTGGTGCCACGACGGTAGATTGGGTCTTGCTCAAAAACCAGAAGTCGTCTTTGCAATCGCAAATGACCGAGCGCTTCAAAAAAGTTTTTCCTGATGCAAAAGTCATCGTCGACGCGCCGCTGCAAATGAACCGTAACCTGGCGGACCTGCGCCGCGCCGGCGGTGTGGCCGACGCCAGCGATTTCCTGCCGTTGCTGGGCAGCTTCTCCGCTGCATTGGCGGCCACGCCCAATGCCCGCACCACCGCCATGCAATATGAAAAAGGCCGTTTGCAAATAGATGTATCGCTGACCAATGCCGAAGCGGCAGAGACATTGCGCGGCAAGCTGCAAGCCGCCGGCCATAGCGCCAAGGTGGAATCGACATTGCCAAAGCCTGACGGCATCGACGCGCGCATCAGCGTCGGTGGAGGCCGCTCATGAAACAAGCCCTGCTCGAATATTGGCAATCACGCAGCCCGCGCGACCGTGTCATTATGCTGGCGGTAGGTGGCCTGGTGTTGCTCGGCATGCTGTATGCCTTTGTGTGGCAGCCCATCGCCGACGAGCGCGCACAACTGCGCAAGTCATTGCCGGCGTTGCGTTCGTCAGCCGCGCAATTTCAGGGCAACGCCGATGAAGCGGAGAAGCTTGCCGCCAAAGCTGCCGGCAGCAATCTCAATGTACTCAACCTGATGGAAACCAGCGCCAAGACGCGCAACCTGCGCGAAAAAATTTCCTCCATCAGTGCTGTCGATGGCACGCACGTGCGCGTCGTTTCTGCCAGCATCGGCTTTGATGATTGGCTCGGCTGGAGCAAAGAATTGCAAATGCAAGGCATCCGCGTCGATTCGGCACAAATCAATATGCTGCAAGAAGGCTCGGGCTTAGTGAAACTCGCCGCGACTTTTTCCGGGCCGGGCAAGTGAGCAAAATTTTTTGTTCCCAGCCTGTTAAACGCTGAACGTGGTTGCCATCACATCACAGCGAATATTTCGCTTGCGCCATTTTTTGATCGGCGCAATTTTTTTTCTGCTATGGTTTTTGTCCTCCGCACCCGCTTGGCTGATTGCATGGGGTTTACAAAAAACTCAATATAATCAAATAGTTATACACAACCCCGAAGGCTCGTTCTGGAACGGCAAAGCCAGCACGTTACAGATCGCGCTGCCAAGTAATCCGCCCGCGCCGGCACATGCCGTCGCCAAACTCGCGCTGAAAAATCTGCAATGGTCGTGGCAGCCGTCGCGATTATTCAACGGCGAAATCGCCTGGAAAATTTCTCTCGACGATCCGCAAGCGACAGCCAACGCCATGGTCGGCTTAGGCTTCAGTAGCGTCGCATTACGAAACGCAAAAGTTGATATTGCATCACCCTTATTGCTCCAGGCGCTGCAACCAAACTTTCCCGAGCTGGAATTACTCAAGCCGACTGGCACGCTGACTCTTGCCGCTGAACAATTCGACATCAAACAAAACCAATTCAACGGCAAAGCGCAACTCGAATGGCGCAACGCTGCGCTGGCCATGTCGCCGGTCAATCCCCTCGGCCATTATCGTGCCGACATCAGCGCCAGCGGCACGGCTGCCGAATTTATCGTCAGCACCCTCTCCGGCCCGCTGAAAATCACTGGCAAAGGCAGTGCAGCGCTGAAAGACGGACTCAAATTTTCTGGCAGCGCCCAAGCCGACCCCGCTCAAGCCGCCAACATTGAACCGCTCCTCAATCTCATGGGGCGCCCTGCCGTCAACGGCGTGTATCCTCTGGATTTGCCGCCGAAATAAATACCTGCCCACAGGCTGAAGTCAGGTCGCCGGATTTCCCTGCCATACCCCCGCTACAATCGTTCACACTCCTGCACTGCGCGCGGCTGGAAAAAGGCTTATTCACGGGCTATAGTTAATGTAGACGATCCATTAAAAAGTTGCTGCGGGGGCAGTGGCGATGAGGTCGTAATTGCTTGTCGGGGAACACCGTGATTACCAAAGAAATAGAAGAAACCTTGCTTCTGGCCATAGCGCGGCCAGAGCATATGCCGCCGAAAAAAATGGCCGCGCTGCATGAAAGTATTATGCAGCGATTGGTTCCTCGCAATACCGCGCCATGCGCGTCTGACCTCGCGTGGCAATCTCCTATAGCCGGTGTCCGAATCAAATTGCTGTACGATAGTGGCAAGGCGTTTACCCACCTTCTGCGCATGGAAGCGGGTGCGACACTGCCGGGGCGGCTAATGGCACAGTTCGAAGAATACCTGGTGCTGGAAGGCGAAGCATGTATCGACGGCACGCCGCTGAAGACGGACGATTTTCATCATACTCCGCGCAGCGCGCCGGGAAAATTATTAACTACAACGGCGGGCGTATTGCTGTACATCCGAAGCAAACGATAGATTCACTGGCGATTTGTCGCGAGGTTTGGAAAAAAAGGCAGCGCGCGCTGCCTTTTTATTTTGGAAAACATCAAACATGATCAACGGTACTTTCACCCCACCGCGCTGGCTCAGGGGCGGGCAAATCCAAACCCTTTACGCGTACTTCATTCCGGCCAAACCGGCCGTGACCTATAAGCGCGAACGTTGGGATACGCCGGATGGCGATTTTATTGACGTGGATTGGGTTGAAGGAGATAAAAAATCACCGCTGGTGGTTTTGTTTCACGGGCTTGAAGGCAGTTCGGCCAGCCCCTACGCCCTTCATCTCATGGCGGCCGCGCAAGAAAAAAAATGGAACGGCGTGGTGGTCCATTTTCGCGGTTGCAGCGGCGAGCTGAACCGCCTGCCGCGCGCCTACCATTCGGGCGATTCGGCGGAAATCGACTGGATTCTGCGGCGACTGAAACAACAATTTTCTGAAGCACCCATCTATTCAGCCGGCGTATCGCTGGGTGGAAATGCGCTGTTGAAATGGCTAGGCGAGCAACAGCATGAAGCGAATAAAATTATCCGCGCCGCGGTATCCGTTTCCGCACCGGTAGATTTAATGGCGGCAGGCGATGCGTTAGGCAGCGGCTTCAACCTCATCTATACCAAAAATTTTCTGTCCACGCTAAAACGCAAATCCGAACTGAAATTGCGCATGCATCCGGACATGTTTGATATCGCGGCCATGCGCCGCTCGCGCACCCTGCGCGAGTTTGACGATGTGGTCACCGCGCCGCTGCATGGCTTCAAGGACACCGATGATTACTGGACCCGCGCCAGCAGCAAGCCGTGGCTGCGACACATTACCGTTCCCACTTTGCTGATCAACGCGCGCAACGATCCGTTTTTGCCTGCTGCGGCCCTGCCGGCGGCGGATGAATTGTCGCCGATGGTGGTAGGCGAATTTCCCGACGATGGCGGCCATGTGGGTTTTGTCGGCGGGAATTTCCCCGGCCATTCGCGTTGGCTGCCGCAGCGGCTCATGACTTTTTTTCAAAACCAGATCTGAACATGGGTGGCAACGCAGTCGCGCCTGCCGGTATAATCATCGGCCATTCAACTCCGAGCCTGCACGCCATGACCAGTCTGCCCAAAGAAATTTTTAAAGCCTATGACATCCGCGGCATTGTCGGCAAAACACTGACACCGGAAATCGTCGAAGCCATCGGCCACGCGCTCGGCTCCGAAGCCGTTGCACGCAAACAAACCGCAATGGTGATTGGCCGCGATGGACGCTTGTCCGGCCCCGATCTATCCGCGGCCCTCGCACGCGGCATCCAGAAAAGCGGCATTCACGTCATCGACATTGGCATGGTGGCCACGCCGATTGTATATTTCGGCGCGTATCACTTAAACGCGAACTCCTGCGTGATGGTCACCGGCTCGCACAACCCGCCTGATTACAACGGTTTAAAAATGGTGATCGCCGGAGAGACGTTAGCGAACGACACCATCCAGTCGCTGCGCACCCGCATTGAGACCGGCGATCTCGTCCACGGCGCAGGCGGTTATGCACAAAAAAATATCGTCGACGATTACATCAACCGCATTGCGAATGATGTGAAACTGAAACGCAAAATGAAAATCATCGTCGATTGCGGCAACGGCTCGCCTGGTGCATTTGCACCCGCACTGTACCGCAAACTCGGCTGTGACGTAACGGAATTATTTTGCGAGGTGGACGGCACCTTCCCCAACCATCATCCTGATCCGTCACAACTGGAGAATCTCGAAGACTTGATCCATGCACTAAAAAATTCCGATGCGGAAATCGGCCTCGCCTTCGACGGCGATGGCGATCGTTTAGGCGTAGTCACCAAAAACGGCAGCGTGATTTATCCCGACCGGCAACTGATGTTGTTCGCTGCCGACGTGTTGTCGCGTAACGCGGGCGCGGAAATTATCTACGACGTGAAATGCACGCGCAACTTGAAACCGTGGATCGAAAAACATGGCGGCAAAGCCACCATGTGGAAGACCGGCCACTCATTGGTCAAATCAAAAATGAAACAAACGGGTGCTGCGCTCGCTGGCGAAATGAGCGGCCATGTTTTTTTCAAAGAACGCTGGTACGGTTTTGACGACGGGCTCTACGCAGGCGCGCGCTTGCTGGAAATTTTAAGTGGCGTAAACGACATCGATGCAACCTTGCATGATTTGCCCGACGCGGTGTCGACACCGGAGCTGCAAATCAAACTGGAAGAAGGTGAAAATTTCATTATAATCAATAAGTTACAAAAAGAAGCAAAATTCACCAACGAAAAAGAAATTATCACCATCGACGGCCTGCGCGTGGAATACGCCGACGGCTTCGGCCTTGCGCGTTCGTCCAACACTACGCCGGTTATCGTGTTGCGATTCGAAGCCGACAACGATGCTGCGATCAAGCGCATTCAAAATGATTTTCGCCGCGTGATACTCACGGCCAAACCGGATGCGGTATTGCCGTTCTAACTTGCGTTATTTTCAGGCAAAACAATAATCATGAACCTGATTTTATACTTGCTGATAACGGGGCTGATTCTCACCAACCTGATTGGTCTCGGCCTCGCGGTTTCGCGCAAGCTGCCACACTTTGTCCTCGCCTTGAATGCCGGCATCATCGGTTTGGTGTTGCTGCTTTTTTTCATCGAACATTTTTTCGGACTGGGAAAAATTTTCTGGCTGTGGCCATTGCTGACTGTCGCCGCAACCTGGTCCCTCTATGCAAACCGCGCGCTCATCCTCAGCTTTCAACGCGGCATCATCGCGTTTAGCCTGGCCTTTGCCTATGCGCTCGCGTGGCGGCTGGTGTTCCCCGACATCTCGCCCACGTCGGAAAATATTACCGATCTGTTTTTTATCAGCAACTATTTGCCCGGCGTAACCTTGCCGCCGCCGGACAACTGGCTGCCACCCCACCGATTTGATTATTATTACGCGATTATTCACTACGCGGCAGGCCTGCTCGGGCGCTTGTTCGGTTTGGATGCGGGCACGACATACCAATTCGCGATGATCATTTTGCATGCCTTGCTCATCAGCACGGCGTGGTTCATCGTCGATCATTTTTGCGCCGGGCGGCGTTACGCAACGGCGTTGGTAATGTGTGCATTTGTGCTGGGCGGCACGGGCATTTCGCCGCTGTATCATTTTCTGGTGAAGGGCGACAACTCATCCGCCAGTGCCATTCATGCTGACGCCACTTCAGCGTTATGGGCCAATGCCCGCTTCATCGGTTTGTACGAAGAGCGCATCAACACCGAGTTCGGTAAATCCGTCATCCCGCCACTGGTCGCCGCCAACGGCGTGCGCACACCTGACCTGCCCGTGGTCACCCTCGCCCACTGGATTTACATCGGCGACTATCACGCCGACCGTGCGGGCATGTTGCTGTTGTTGCTTGGCATCGCCTGCATTGCGTTGCTTGAACGCAAAACGAAGCATGCGAATACGGATGAAAGCGCCAAACAAGCGCAACGGTTGCAAGGGCTCATGGCACTGACCATCCCGCTCACGCTGGCGGCAAACACCTGGACATTCCCGACTCAGGCTTTATTGGTCGGCATCTGGATTGCCGTCGCGCTATGGCGAAAACAAAAACCGGACTGGAAAGCACTCGGCAGCGGCCTCGCGCTGGGGTTCCTGCTGCTGTTGCCTTTTCTTGCGGGCTTTTCCCAGCGCAGCAAAGGTGTCACCTGGGTATGGATGGACGCGAGCCTTCGCGCATCCGTGATCAAAGTGCTGGTGGTCATGTGGCCGTTGCTGGTATTGACGACGCTGGCTTTGTTTCAGACGCGCGTGCGCGCGTTCGCGCTGATCATGTGCTCGGTCATCATCATCATTTTCGGCATGACCGAATTGGGTTTCGTCAACGACGCCAACGGCGGCATTTACTCGCGCTTCAACACCACACTCAAATGGTGGTCATGGATTTACGCCATCGGCATCGTCGGCCTTGGTGCGGTCAATCTTTCAGCCGATTCAAAAATTATCCGCTGGGGCACGGTGACAACACTGTTGCTCGTCTCGACGCATGGGTATGATCTGGCGCGTCACGCGATTTTTGCGCCTAAAACCAGCGTCGGCAAACTCAGCGGTCATCACTGGCTGTCGCATCAGAACAATTTCGCCGTGCGCGACATGATCACCTGGCTGCGCGCACAGCCGCAGGGCATCTCGCTTGAAAGCATGCAGGGCGGGGCGTATTCGTCCAGCACCGCGCTATCGCTGTTTGCCGGCCAACCGGTGCTCATGGGCTGGCCTGAACATTTGCGAAACTGGAAAGGCGACTCGCCCCAATCGCGCCTGCTGCAAAATGACATTAACGAATTTTTTACCGGCAACAAACCCGAATGCATCAGTTGGCTCTACGCAAGCAACGTGCAATACGTCATCTGGAACACCCACGACAACAAAGACCCGGCGACCTGGGCGAAGCTGAACGCGGCAATCTCGCCGCAATATTACTGGAAACCATTTTACGATACGCCGGATTTCAAGTTAGGCATGTGGACGAGGCGATAGGCTGCCTGCGACATTGCTTTGCACGCTAACCTGCGTCAGCAACCCTTTGCCGACCTGCCACATCCATTAAACTTCATTCCACCGCCTTCTCCGCCATGCCATTCATCACGCCTTCCATAATTTTCAGCGCATCATCCTTGCCCGTGATGTCGTGTCGCGATTTCAAATAGCCGGTCGAGTTAAAGCCTAAAAATACTTTACCCTCGCCGTCTTGCCACGCGAGGGCTTTCAAAGGTAAATCTATCGCCACTGTGGGTGCAGCCAGCATCAACGGCGTGCCACCTTTGGGATTGCCAAAAATTAATAATTGACTAGGCGGCATTTTCAATCCGGCTTTTTCTGCGGCAGCGGCGTGATCGACGCGGGCTACGACGGCGAAACCTTTGGACTTTGCTTCTGCTTCGAAACGGTCCATGGTTTCCGCGACGGAATATTTGCTCGATTTTGCGACCATGCCGTTGTCTGCGGCGAGCACGGATAACGAGAAAAATAAACTGATAATAATCAGGCAACTTTTTTTCATGACATCACTCCTTCAAAATGACAAAATGACAAAATGACAAAAAGACAAAAAGACAAAAAGACAAAAAGACACAGCGGTGTCAACCGCTGTGCCCGTTACTGCAATACTCAATACGCCCGTGTTAGCGTGCGATCAAGCCCGTGCCGCGTGCGGGCAAGCCGCTTACAACGCCCAGATTCGACAACGAGCCGTCAGCCGCCACGCCGAAAGCCGTGATCGAGCCATTGCCCGGTGTGAGCGCATAAAGAAACTTGCTGTTGCGGCTCAGTGCCAGATCCGTCGGGCCTGCACCGGTCACGCCGGTGATACCGTTGGCGTTCAGCCCTGTGAGGCGGCCGTCTTTATCTACGCGATAGCCGGAAATGTTGCCACTGCCGGTATTGGTAGTATAGGTGTATCTGCCGTTTTTAGTGACGACAACCCAGCATGCTGCGGTCTGGGTTGTTGCCGCCGACGGCGTTACGGTTTGCAGCGCGGCGCTTTCTTCGAGAATGTTGTACGACGATAGCGCGCTCTTGCCCGCTGCGCCTCCAAAGGCTTCAGACACAATCAAATGATCGCGCTTGTCGAAGGCAAAGCCGAACGGCGTGGCGCCGACAGAATCACGCACGGCCGGGCCATTGGCGACGCCGTTTTCAACACGATACAAATCGATTTTGTTGGTGGCTTTTTCTGTCACCACCAACACTTCGCCGTCGTTGCTGAATTCCACCTGGGCCGGGCCGGTGCTGGCGGCGCTGAGCGACTTGGTGGAGCCGGCGATCGGCGTCAATTGCCCCCACTCACCGATGGTGAAGCCGGTGATGTTGTTGGTGCCGCCGCCATTCAACACGTAAACCAAATCGTCGTGAGTGGTGACGCTTACCGGCAACACGCCGCCGGAAGGCGTTTTGCCGATCAGCGTCAAGCCGTTTTGCGTCGAGAACACGGAGATATCGTTACTGCCCGCATTCACGGCGAACATCCACTTGCCATTTTTGCTCATCACCAGCGCGCCCTGATTGCCAAGGCCGGTGCCCGTGCCAAGACCATTGGTGGCGACTTGCCCGGCTGCCGTGAGTGTGCCGTTATCGGCACGGTTAAATACGGCGACGGCGTTGCCCGCTGCCGCGTTGGTTAAGGTATAGACCGCGCCCGCCGCATGGGCCGCCGTGGTTAAACCGGCCGATGCTGCCAGCACCAAACCAATGGCCGCTGTTCTGGCTTGCCGTCCGATAAAGTACAATGGTGAAAGTTTGTTAGTAATCATGGGTTGTCCTCTCCAGGAAAATGTTGCGGAACATGCGCGCCGTGTGGCGCGCACAAAGTGAATAGCAGCAAAGCGCTACTCATCTGATAAGACCGCAGCTTCAACCCAATGCTGACGCGATTTTTTTTACTTTATTTTTGAAAGTATTGGCCCATCATGCCGACGGACACTCACCCAAAACGTAACCACCCATTTCATTCAAACGGCTGTGCGAATTTTTGCGGGGCTGCGCAATGAAAATCCACGCCGCTGTTTTATACCAGACCGCATTGCCTGCGCCTTACGCCCAAAGCCAGCCGCTGAAGATTGAAGAAATCGAACTCGCGCCGCCCGGCGCAGGCGAAGTGCTGGTCAAAATCAAAGCGGCCGGTTTATGCCATTCCGATTTATCCACCATCAACGGTGACCGCGCGCGGCAAATGCCGATGGCGCTAGGCCATGAAGCATCAGGCGAAGTGGTGGAATGCGGCACGGGGGTCACTGATTTAAAACCGGGCGACCACGTGGTAATGATTTTTGCGCCGAGCTGCGGTCACTGCATGCCTTGTGTTGAAGGCCGGCCGACACACTGTGAGCCGGGCCAATCAGCCAACGGCGCGGGCCTGCTGATCGGCAACATCAGTCGCCTGAGCAAAAACAACGCGCGGATTTATCATCATATGGGCGTGTCGGCGTTTGCTCAATACGCCGTCGCCGCGCGCGGCTCCATGGTGAAAATCGATTCGAGCTTGCCGTTCGATGAAGCGGCGCTGTTCGGCTGCGCCGTGCTGACAGGCGTTGGCGCGGTTATCAACACAGCTAAAGTGTCGGCCGGCAGCACCGTCGCCGTTGTCGGATTGGGCGGCGTAGGATTGAACAGCGTGCTTGGCAGTGTGCTTGCAGGCGCGCGTGAGATCATCGCATTGGATATTCATGACGACAAATTGCAACTGGCAAAACAACTCGGCGCAACGGCCACCGTCAACGCAAAAGATGCCGACGCGATTCAACAAGTCAAAGAATTAACCAAAGGCGGCGTCGATTTTTCGTTCGAGATGGCCGGATCTGTCAACGCGATGGAGCTCGCTTATCGCATCACGCGACGCGGCGGCACCACAGTAACAGCCGGCCTGCCCCACCCCGATGCGCGCTGGCAGATGCAACACGTCAACCTCACCGCTGAAGAACGCACCATCAAGGGCAGCTACATGGGCTCCTGCGTCGCCGCGCGCGATGTGCCGCGTTATGTGGCCCTATATCAGCAGGGAAAATTGCCGGTGAACAAACTGATGAGTGAGCGGTTAAAACTGGAAGACATCAATGCCGGTTTTGATCGGCTCGCGTCGGGGCACACGGTGCGCCAGATTATTATTTTGTGAGAACGCTATGTACAGCAAATTATCCCGCCAACAAACCTACGCCCCCACCGACTACCCCGGCATCGAGCGCAATCTGCTGAAGCAAAATGACGGCGGTGGTCGAACCTCTTTGGTGAAGCTCGCCAAGGGTTCCCGCTTCCCCACCCACGAACATCACGGCACGGAAGAAGTGCTGGTGATCAAGGGCTGTGTCATTATCAGCGGCGTGACGCTGAGAGAAAACGATTTCCTGTTTACCGAACCAGGCGAGACCCACGATGTGGCGGCGCTGGAAGATTCAATTATTTATGTATCCTCGCAAAAACCTACTCCGATTATTGAAAAGGAAAAAGCATGATCGACCTTTATTCCTGGGCCACGCCCAACGGCCACAAAATCCATATCATGCTGGAAGAATGCGGCTTGCCCTATAACGTGCATGCCATCAACATCGGTGCGGGCGATCAATTCAAGCCGGAATTTTTGAAAATTTCACCCAACAATAAAATGCCGGCCATCGTCGATAGCGAAGGTCCCGGCGGCAAACCCTTTTCGTTGTTTGAGTCCGGCGCGATATTGGTTTATCTCGCCGAAAAAACCGGCAAATTGATTCCACACAATATTGCCGAGCGTTACAAAATGCTGCAGTGGCTGATGTTCCAGATGGGCGGCGTGGGGCCGATGCTGGGGCAGAACCATCACTTCCGCATTTACGCGCCAGAAAAAATTCAATATGCCATCGACCGCTACACCAAAGAAGCCAACCGTTTATATAACGTCATCGACAAACAACTGGCGCAATCAAAATATCTGGCCGGTGATGAATATACGATAGCGGACATCGCAACGTTTCCATGGTTGCGCAGTTACGAACGGCAAGGCGTGAACATCGAAGACTATCCGCACTTGAAAAAATGGTTTGATGAAATCGCTGCGCGCCCCGCCGTGCAGCGCGGCGTAAAAGTGTTGACGGAGCTGCGCAAGGAAGGCCCCATCGACGACAAGGCGCGCGAAGCAATGTTCGGCAATATGCAGTATGAAAAGCGCTAAACCTGTTTTATTGTAACTATTTGATTATATTGAATAATTAAGCGTATTCCGTGAGCAGATTTCTCGAGTTGAACAGCGACACACTATTACTCACGGCCAACAACCGTCTCGCACGGGTTTTCACGGCCGAACATAACACACAGCAAATTGCTGCCGGCAAAACTGCGTGGCCTGCCGCGAATATTCTTCCGCTGAACGCGTGGTTACATCAATGTAGCCACGATGTAATTGACGCAAGTTTAGAAAATAATATTCCCCGCTTTCTTTCCACCACACAGGAGCGCGTGTTGTGGGAGCGCATTGTGCGTGCGTCGTTGTTGACCCTGCCCGGACAAATGGATGCGGCGGCCATGGCAAAACTGGCGCAGGATGCCTGGCAGTTGCAGCATGCGTGGCGCATTGCGCAGGCCGACGCATTACAGCAAAGCCTTGATGCGCAAATGTATGCACAATGGTCGCAGACCTACGCATCGCGCTGCACGGAAGAAAATTGGCTCGATCAGGCAAGGCTTCCCGATTACATCGCCGGTTACATCAATCAGAAAATTTTTCCTGTCCCGAAAAATATTCTCGTCGCAGGTTTCGAAACGGTGTCGCCACAAACGCGCGCATTGTTTAGCGCCCTTGTTGACGCGGGCACTAAAGTCACAGAAATTCAACCGCCTGATATTGAATCGCAATGCCTGCGTTTTGCCGCCGCCTCGCCTGTGGAAGAAATCCGTTCCGCAGCCCGATGGGCTCGCGCAAAACTATTGGTGAATGCAGAGGCGCGTATCGGCATCGTCGTGCCGGGCCTTGCAGCAAAACGCAACCTGCTACAAAGAGAGTTTGATGAAGCGCTGGCGCCGTTTGCGTTGTTGCCCGGCGAACCACCCGCCCATCGCCCTTACAATATTTCACTTGGCCTTCCGCTGGCGCACTATCCGCTCATCGCCACCGCTTTCGATTTGCTCGGCATCAAACAGTACAGCATGGAAATGGAGAAATGGTCGGCGTTGATCAATTCACCTTATCTATCAGGCGCAGCAAATGAACAGGCAAAGCGCGCGCTGTGTGACGCAGCACTGCGCCACACGCGCGAGTTCACCTTGCCCTTGAATGCCGTACTGGATTTCGCCGCCAATGCCTCGAGGCCTCACCATTGCCCGCAACTTGCCGATAGTCTGCAAGCATTGCAAACAGCTTTGAACGAGCTGCCCCGCAGTGCCTCGCCGCGCGAATGGGCGAAACAGTTTTCCCGCTGTCTCGCGCTCACCGGCTGGCCCGATGGCCGCGTGTTATCGAGCGAAGAATTCCAGATGGTGCAAGCATGGCGCGAATTGCTGGATCAATTTATCAGCACTGAAGCTATCGCGACAAAACTGGATTTCAATCAGGCCTTATCGGCATTGCGGCGTATAGCCAATGACGCGCTGTTCCAGCCGGAATCCCATCACGAGCCGGTGCAAATACTCGGCGTGTATGAAGCATTGAATCTCAGCTTTGATCATGTGTGGTTATTGGGTTTCGATGACAGTAGCTGGCCCATGCCTGTTCGCCCCAATGCATTGCTACCGTTGGCGTTACAAATCCGCGCCGGTGTACCACAGGCATCCAGCGACGGGGCTCTCGCCTTTGCCAGACAAGCGACCGGGCTTTTGCTGCGCGCTGCGCCGGAAGTGATAGTCAGCCACGGCCTGCATGACAATGACGAAGCACTGCGCCCCTCAACGCTGATTGCGCATATTCCCCTATTGGAACCGGACATATTCTTGAGCGAGACAACGGCCTCGCTTTATGCCCACATGCGGCAAACTGCGGTGACGGAAAAATTAACCAACGATTACCGCGCGCCAAAAATTTCCTCTACCCACTTTCGCGGTGGCACTTCGCTTTTTAAATATCAAGCGGCCTGCCCGTTCCGCGCGTATGCGCAAATACGCCTCAATGCGCAGGAATGGCCCACGCCGCGCATCGGTCTTGACGGTTCGGAACGCGGACAGATTTTGCATCGCGCGCTGGAGTTTTTATGGCAGCAATTGCAAGACCAGCAAACACTTTTGTCTCTGCCCGAAAATGATCTCGATACGCTGGTTAAAAAATCAGCCATCGATGCGCTTCAACAATGGGAATCCTATGCCATCTTGCGTCTGCCGAAACGCTTGAAAGCCATGGAAGCGCACAGGCTGTCGGCGCTAATTCACACTTGGCTTGCCATTGAGAAAAAGCGCACGCCGTTTCGCATCGCCTCGGTTGAAAACAAGACCCTGTTAGCTATCGGCGGCATCACCGTCGATATTCGCCGCGACCGGATGGATACGCTGGCCGATGGAACGGTGATGGTGATGGATTACAAAAGCGGCGACCCCGGTAAATCTCCGTGGGATGACGACCACCGCCCCGACGAGCCGCAATTGCCGCTCTACGCGCTGGCCGGTGAAGAAAACGTCAGCGCCCTCGCCTTCGCCAAAATAAAAACCGGCGAAACCAAATTGATCGCGCTGGCGTCCGTCGATTTAATGCAAGATGAAAAGTCTGGCGAGTGGAGCATCACAGAAACGCGTGAGTTGTCCGGCGATGAAGTTGCGCTCACGATGAACGAACAGCTTGCGCGCTGGCGCAGCGAGCTTACGCAACTGGCCGAAAATTTCCGCGAGGGCGACGCGCGGGTGGACCCAAAAAAATCCAATGAGACTTGTCAGCAATGTCACCTCGCATCGTTGTGCCGCAAAGACGAATTGCAGCGGGTTTTTCCCGTCGAAATAAATGACGATGAATAATCCCTTGCATCCCGATCTGATCGAACAGGACAAGGCCGCGCGCAGCGCCGCGCTCGACATCCGTGAATCATTCATCGTACAAGCGCCGGCGGGTTCGGGTAAAACCGGTTTATTGATTCAACGTTATCTTGCCCTGCTCGCCGAAGTTGAACGGCCTGAACAAATTCTTGCGATCACGTTTACCAAAAAAGCCGCCAGCGAAATGCGCGAACGCGTGTTATCCGCGCTACATCGTGCACAACATGAACCCGAACCCATAACAGACCCCCACGCGCAAATCACCTGGCAGCTTGCTCGTAAAGTGGTTGAAAAATTCAATACAATCAATAAGTTACAGAATTCCCCTCTACAGCACTGGTCATTAGACGCGGCACCCCAGCGCTTGCGCATTCAAACGATTGATTCCTTCAACAGCGAACTGGTTGCGCGCATGCCGTTGGCATCGCGCATAGGTGGCGCATTGCGGCCAACAGAAAATGCGCTGCCCCTGTATCGCGAAGCGGCGCGGCGCGTACTGGCGAAGCTGGAACAGTCAGACGAGTTTTCCGATTCCGTCGCCGCATTGCTTGAGCATCTGGATAATTATTTTTCTACTGTAGAAAAATTATTGACAACGATGCTACAAAAACGCGACCAATGGTTGCGCCACGTAAATCAACCGGGCGGCTCACGTTTGCAGCAGCAGAATCTGGAAACGGCGTGGCATACGTTGTGCACCGACTTGCTCGAAGATTTGCAGGATGTTTTACCGCAGGAATATGAAACGGAAATTTGCGCGCTGGCCCGCTATGCCGCCAGCCATTTACTCGATGCGGGTGCATCGCCCATCATCACATGCGCCGCTATGGAAAATTTGCCCGAACCGATTCCTGAAGAATTGGCCCAATGGCAAGGCATCACCGAGCTATTGATGAGTAAAGAAGGCGCATGGCGCAAACCCAAAGGCGTCAACGTCAAGCTGGGCTTTCCTCCTGCCAGCGGAACCAGGGACAAAACGGAAAAAGATCTGCGCGAAGCGATGCTGGCGCGTATCAAAGCATTGCTGGAATCCCTGCACGATGAAATTGATCTGGGCGAAAAACTGCATGCTATCCGTTTGCTGCCGCGCGCCGATTATCAGCAATCGCAATGGCGATTACTCGACGCCCTGCTGAAATTGTTGCCGCAAGCCGTCGATGAGTTGCGCAATGTATTTTCAGAGCGTGGCGAATGCGACTTCAATGAAATCGCGCAGGGTGCCGTCAACGCGCTGGGCAATGCGGACGACCCTACCGACCTGATGTTGTCTCTCGATTATCGACTGCGCCATATTCTGATTGACGAATTTCAGGATACCTCCGTCACCCAATTCGAGTTGCTCACCCGCCTCACCGCAGGGTGGGAGCCCGATGATGGGCGCAGCTTATTCATCGTCGGTGATCCAATGCAGTCCATTTATCGCTTTCGCGAAGCGGACGTGCGTTTGTTTTTGCGCGCCATCAAATTCGGCGTCGGTAACATCAGGCCGACCTATCTTCTGCTCTCGCGCAACTTCCGTTCGCAGCAGGGCATTGTCGATTGGGTGAACCACGCGTTCGCCAAAGTGTTTCCCGCGCAGGGCGATTTATCCAGCGGCGCAGTGAGCTACGCGCAGTCCGCTTCCACGCGACCGGTTTTGCCGGGGGCTGCGGTGCAAGTCCATGCGCTATGGGATACAGATTGGAAAACCCAGCAGGCTGAACAAATTGCCCATCTGATACGCGACGCATTACAACAGGACGCATCGCAATCCATTGTCGTGCTGGCGCGCAGCCGTGGGCATCTGGCCCATATTGTCTATTCGCTCAATCAGCTACAAGTTGCATTCACTGCCGTCGAAATTGACAACCTGAGCCAGCGGCCGCTGGTGCAAGACCTGTGTGCGCTGACAAGAGCCCATTTGAATTTGGCTGATCGCAGCGCCTGGCTGGCTTGCTTGCGCGCGCCCTGGTGCGGCCTCACGCTGGCGGATCTTGGCGCATTGGCAGAAGGCAACCCTGCAGAAATTATTTATACATGGCTCAATAATCCGGAAAACCTGGCGCACTTGTCGCCCGATGGACAGCGGCGCGTAAAAAAATTCACTCAAGTGCTGAACGCTAATTTCGCTCACAGCGGACGCAAGTCATTGCGGCCGTGGATCGAGGCCGCCTGGCTCGCGCTTGGCGGGCCGGCCTGCGCTGAAAACCCAGCCGACCTGGAAGATGCCGCCACTTATTTCGATATGCTCGACGATTTACCGCAAGAAAAAATATCGGTAGAAGATTTGGAATTACAGCTTTCACATTTGTACGCGCGGCAACCCGTCAACAACGAGGTGCGCGTGCAAGTGATGACCATGCACAAGTCGAAGGGGCTGGAATTTGATGTGGTCATTCTTCCCAGCCTGTCGGCCAAACCGCGCAATGGCGACAGTCCACTATTGTTGTGGCAGGAATATATTTCGCGCAATGGCGAAAACCATCTACTGCTCGCGCCCATAACGCGCAAAGGTGAAGCAGCCGATGCCATGTATCGATTGGCAAAAGAAATGGAAGCCCGTCGCGATCATTATGAATCGCAACGCTTGTTGTATGTCGCCTGTACGCGGGCGAAGCGCCAACTGCATTTATTCGGTCACGCCGAATTGGCAGAAGACGGCTGCGCCAAGCCGCCTGTGGCCAGCAGCTTGATGTCGCATTTGTGGCCGGTGATGCAAATGCCATTTCAGCAGGCGGCGAAAAATATGCCTGTTGCTATCGAAAACCCCGCGGCCGGTATTGAGCGGCCTTTGCCATACATCCGACGCCTGCCATCCGATTGGGAAATGCCCGCGTTGAATGCGCCGATTCAATTTAACCCGAAAACGTCAAACCAACATGCCGACACGCTCACACCCGTGGAATATTTGTGGGTCGGAGACACGGCGCGGCATGTGGGCAGCGTAGCGCACCACCTGCTGAGGCGCATCGCTGATCAAGGCATCAGTCGATGGAATGTTGCCTTATCAGAAAAACTGCGCGCCGTCAGCCGCACACGACTGATGCAATTAGGCATTGCCGCCGCCGAAATCGATTCGGCCATTGCCCGCGTAATGGAGGCCGTACGCTTATCCGTTGAAGACCAGCGTGGCCGCTGGATACTCGACAACACGCACAAAGATAGCGCCACAGAACTGGCCGTGACCAGTATTGTCGACGGCGAAATAATCAACATCGTCATCGACCGCACTTTTATCGATGAACACGGCACGCGCTGGATTATCGATTACAAAACCAGCAGCCATGAAGGTGCAGACAAGGAAAAATTTCTCGACAATGAAGTCGCGCGTTATCAAGACCAATTGAATCGCTACCGCATTGTGATGATGCAACTGGATGCACGACCCATCAAATGCGGATTGTATTTTCCGTTATTGGGCGGCTGGCGAGAGTGGTAAATTATTCAATATAATCAAATACTTATAATTATATTTATCCAGATAAATTTCTATGCTTTATCTTTATGTGCGCTTTCAACCCTGTCTCGTCATTTTCGCACCGACGGGAATGACGGTACTATTTGTTTAAGCGTTATTGCTTATCCGCTATTCAGCCATATCAACAGGACCTTCATGAAAAAATATTTCGTTTGTGCATTCATCATCGCGCTCGCGCTAACCGGCTTCACCCATGCCGCCGAATTGTCCGGCTCCAAAGCCGTCACGCTTCACGGCAACAGCGGCGAAAAAATGATCATCGGCTCGGTGCGCTTCACCCCGGCGGGCGACAACACAAAAGCCGAATTCACCGCTGACCCCACATTATTCGGCGAGCGCTTTCTCGCCATGCGCCCGTTCATCTGCCTCGATGGCGAGAAGCACAGTTATTGCCACTTTCCCTACAAATCGCCGCAACGCATCCGTGACAACGACCTCACCGACCTCGAATACCAACTCATGTTTTTGCGCAAACCGCGCAGCGCCGTCAACATCGACGCAGTCAATGGTTTGTATTATGAATTGAAAAAAACCGACAAGGGTTTTGAAGGCGTGCTGCGCGAAGTGGACATGACGCCCATCATCGTGCCAGAAGGCGACATGACGCGGCCAATCAAACGCGCGAATTTGTTTGTCTCAGACCCGTCGGGGCATTGGTTGCCGCGATTGACGATAGAATGAATTCTGCAGGCCAAACAAAATTGGCTATGTATCTCGCGGCATAAGCTGTATCAAACAAGATTGCGTTGCGGGATAATAATGCCATTGTTTGTCTGCGCCATGATTGGCTATTATCTGTATAAATAATTTCAAAAAGCATGTCGCTGACTTGCGTTGCTACTTTTTTTCGTCTCTCCAATAACGGGATTTACCATGCAATCAGAAAGTTTTATTGCCGGCAAAGATGCGTCGCTCGAATCATCCATCAGCACCATGCAGGCCAAATTGCTGGCGCTGGGTTTTCATGTGGAAGAACGTTCGTGGCTTAACCCAATTGAGGGCATTTGGTCGGTGCATGTGAGTGACCGCGATTGTCCGTTGATGTTTACCAATGGCAAGGGCGGCACCAAGTTGGCGGCGCGCGCCAGTGCGCTGGGAGAATATTTCGAGCGGTTGTCGTGCAATTATTTTTGGAATCATTATTACCTCGGCGAAAAATTTGCGGAAGGGACGAATCGCAGCTTTGTGCATTACCCGCAGGAAAAATGGTTTCAGCCAGGCAAAAATGGCGCGTGGCCTGTGGGCATGATGACGCCGGATCTGGAAAAATTTTACAACCCCGAAGGCAGCATTGACGCCAACACGCTGGTCGATTTCAACTCGGGTAATGCTGCACGCGGCATCTGTGCGATTCCGTATGTGCGCTTGCGCGATAGCGTGACGGTGCATTTTCCTGTCAATGTAATTGGCAATTTGTATGTCAGCAATGGCATGTCGGCGGGCAACACGAAGAATGAAGCTCGGGCCCAGGCATTGTCAGAAATTTTTGAACGCTATATCAAGTTTTGTATTATCAGTGAGCACATTTGTTTGCCCGACGTGCCTGAAGACGTCATCGCCCGTTACCCGCGCATCGCCGCCGGTATTGCCGGTTTGCGCGCAGCGGGCTTCGGCATACTGGTGAAAGATGCGTCGCTGGGTGGCAAGTTTCCCGTGATGAATGTGACGCTGTTGCACCCGAACGATCAGGGCGTCTTCGCCAGCTTCGGCGCGCATCCGCGTTTTGACATTGCGCTGGAACGCGCGCTCACCGAATTGTTGCAAGGCCGTGCCCTCGATGCCTTAGCTGGCTTCCCTGAAGCAGGTTTTGACAAGGAAGAAATCGGCAGTTCACAAAACATGGAAATCCATTTCGTCGATTCCAGCGGCGTGATCAGTTGGAATTTTCTCGGCGCGGAACCTGACTTTGCCTTCAGCGATTGGAACTTCAGCACCACGACGGCGGAAGATTATGCATGGCTGGTCGATTGCGTTCACGCCACAGGCCACGATATTTATGTCGCCGACTTCACTCATCTTGGCGTGTACGCCTGCCGCATTCTGGTGCCGGGTATGTCCGAGATTTACCCGATTGATGAATTGGAATGGGAAAACAACAGCGTCACCAATGCCATTCGCAAATCGCTGCTGCGCCTGCCTGAATTGACCGACGACGAATGTGACGACGTGCTCGAGGTGCTCAACGAAAGCGGCATTGATGACCAACGCCCTGTTGCTGCGTTGATCGGTTTGGCACCGGGCAACGATACGTTCTGGAACGACCTGCGTGTGGGCGAGTTAAAAACCTTGCTTGCGCTGGCGGTCGGCGACAAGGAAGGCATCGTCGAAGGTTGCGACTGGATTCGCAACTACGAACAACTCAATGCTGATCGCCGTCGCGTTTATCGCTGCATCGAAACGCTGGTGAAACTCGACGACGACGCGCGCTACGATACGGCGTTGCAAAGCCTTTACGGCGCGGACACTTTGCAGCAGGCCAACGCATTGCTGGATGGTGAGCAACGCTTTTTTGGCAAGCCGTCGCTGGGGGTGAATCTCGAGGCCAGCGAGATGCATCAACACTTGCTCACCGCTTATGGCAAGTTGCATAATGCAAAATAATTGTTTATAATCAATAACTTACGATTAAACTCAGACTATGAAAATTCCCAGCAGACTCGAGCCCTTAGTCACCGATGGATTAGTCGATAAGGTCATTCGTCAATTGATGAGCGGCAAAGAAGCGATGGTCTACGTCGTGCAATGCGGTGAAGAAATTCGCTGCGCGAAAGTTTATAAGGAAGCGAACAAGCGCAGCTTTCGTCAAGCCGTCGATTACACCGAAGGCCGCAAAGTAAAAAACAGCCGACAAGCGCGCGCAATGGCTAAGGGCACGCGCTATGGCCGCGAAGAACAGGAGTCGGCATGGCAGCGCGCCGAAGTCGATGCATTACACCGTCTTGCCGCTGCCGGTGTGCGCGTGCCAACGCCGTACAATTTCCATGAAGGTGTATTGCTGATGGAGCTGGTGGCCGATGCCCATGGAGAACCTGCGCCGAAACTCAACGACCTCATACTCACCGAAGCCGACGCGCGCGCGTATCACGCATTCATGATTCATCAGGTGGTGCTGATGCTGTGCGCAGGTATCGTGCACGGCGATTTGTCCGAATACAATATCCTCATCGACGCCAATGGCCCGGTGATCATCGACCTGCCGCAAGCCATTGACGCGTCGGCCAACAACAACGCCAAGCGCATACTCGAACACGATGTGGAAAATCTGGCGAACTATTTTGGTAAATTTGCACCTGACATTTTGACCACGCAATATGGCAAGGAAATCTGGGCGCAGTTTGAAGCCGGCACCTTAAAACCGGATAGCCAACTGACCGGACGTTTCAGATCAAACGAAAAGCGCGCCGATGTGCGCGACATCGTGCGCGTAATCGATGCGGTGAAAGAGGCAGAGGCTGCACGGCTGGCGCGCATGGCTGAAACCAAATAGACACCAATCACCCGCAATAAAAACGGCAGCCTGGCTGCCGTTTTTATTTACTTGATCGTCTCGTAAATTAAACCGTCAGCACCGTCGAACCCGTCGTCTTGCGTGCCTCCAGATCCAGGTGCGCCTGCGTCGCGTCTTTCAGCGCATAGGTTTGATTGATGGCGACTTTCACAATACCTTTGCCGACGACGTCAAATAATTCTGTTGCGGCGGGCACCAGGTCTTTACGTGCGCCGACGTAGTGCATGAGCGTAGGACGGGTTATGAATAAAGACCCTTTTGTACCGAGCAAAAGTGAATCGAAAGGCGGCACCGGGCCCGACGAGTTGCCGAAGGTCACCATCAAGCCCAGCGGTTGCAGACAGTCGAGGGATTTCATAAAAGTATCTTTACCCACCGAGTCGTAAACCACCGGCAATTTTTTGCCGTTGGTGATTTCCATCACGCGCGCCTGAAAATCTTCACGGGTATAAACAATCGGATAATCGCAACCATTGGCTTTGGCCAGCGCGGCTTTTTCATCGGAACCGACGGTACCGATGACGGTCGCGCCCAGATGCTTCGCCCATTGGCAGACCAGCAAGCCCACGCCGCCTGCCGCTGCGTGAATCAAAATCGTATCGCCCTGCTTTACTTTATATAGTCGACGTAAAAGATATTGCGCGGTGAGGCCTTGCAACATCATCGCCGCGCCGGTCTGGTCTAAAATATTTGCCGGCAGTTTCATCAATTTTTCTGCCGGCATGAGACGCGCCTCGCTGTAAGCGCCGATGGGGCCGACACCATAGGCAACCCGGTCGCCGACTTTCAGTTCGGTCACCTCTGCGCCAACCGATTCGATGACACCCGCCGCTTCGAGGCCGGGCGTGAACGGCAATGGCATGGGATATAAACCGGTGCGATGATACACGTCGATGTAGTTCAAACCAACGGCGGTGTGCTTGACGCGCACTTCACCTGTGCCGGGGTTGCCGACTTCGATGGGCTCCCATTTCAACACTTCGGGACCGCCGGTTTGATGAATACGGATTGCGTGGGGCATTATTTCTCCCAGGATATTTATGTGATTGACAAAGTATAACCAAGGCCATCATATCGCAGCTTCCTGATTGCGCAAATGGCATGGAAAATTATTTAATATAATCAATGCAGACGAATGACACTTACGCTATGCTTTGGCTGGATGCATTACACGGGAAAATAAATATGATGCTCGACGAAGAAATCGAAGCTATCAAACAACGCATTCTCGAATTGACTATCGAACACCGCGACCTCGACGATGTGATCGATCGTTTGTCATCGGACGTGGTGATTGATCAATTGCAATTGCGCCGTTTGAAAAAACGCAAGCTGGTAATTAAAGACGAGATTACATTGCTGCAGCAGCAGTTGGTGCCAGATATTCTGGCGTGACTATTTTGCCATTCCCGCGCGAGAGGGAATATTTTTGCAATTGATGCCTCCAAGGCGTTTGCTGCATTTTTTTATTACGCCAATTTCCTGATTGTTTGCAACGGCGGTTGTGCCAACATGCCGCGTGTGCCGTAGAGCCCGGCCAATGCGACCCCCAGCGCGCCGCAGACCATGCCAATCAGCGGCACCAGCGCGTTGAAGTGGTAGGGCAAATTCAAAACGCGCTCCGACAACACGAAACTCAAGCCTACAGCGCCAATGGCGGCGATGCTGCCGGCCAATAATCCGATTGCCGCGAACTCGGATAACTGCGCGAGCGTGAGCTGGCGGCGCGAACCGCCCAGCGTGCGCATGATGGCACCTTCAAAAATGCGTTCGTCCTGGGTGGCGGTGATGGCCGCGTATAACACCACTAAACCTGCCAGTAAGGTAAATACGAATACGAATTCCACGGCGCTTGCTACCTGATCAGAAATGCTGCGCACTTGCTGCATGATGGCGGAGACATCGATCACGCTGAGATTGGGAAATGCGGATACGAGTTGATTGGTGAAGCCGCTTTCCTTGTCGGGCAAACGAAAGCTGGTCATCCAGCTCGCGGGGAAATCATCAATCACGCCGGGACTGGCGATGACAAAAAAGTTGGGCTTGAACGAATCCCAATCCAGTTTTCGCAGGCTGGTGATCGACGCGGTGAAGCGTGTGCCCGCCACGTCATAGGTAAGCGTATCGCCCACGTTGACGTTCATCGACTTGGCAATGCCCTCTTCCACCGACAATTGTGGCGTGGCGATGTTGCTGCCGTTCCACCATTTGCCGCTGATGAGTCTATTGTCGCCGCGCAAATCTTTGGCCCACGAAAGATTGAACTCGCGTTCGACCAAACGCCGTGAACGCTCGTCAGCAAAGTTTGTTTCGCTAATCGGTTTGTCGTTAATGGCGATAAGACGTCCCCGCACCATCGGGTAAATTTCCGGCACGTTGATTTTTTTGTCGGTAAAAAATTTTCTCACTGCTTCCAATTGTGGCGGCTGGATGCCGACGACGAAGCGGTTTGGTGCCTCGGCCGGCACATTATTCTGCCAGCTTTGCATCAGGTCGCCACGCACCAGTGTGAGCAGCAGCAGCGCCATGATGCCGAGGGCCAGCGCCATCATTTGCACCAGACTGCCCCATGCGCGGCGGCGCATATTGGCAAGACCATAGCGCCACGGGCCCTTGATCACGTTGCGCAATGACGACAACAAAACAATCAGCACCCAACCTAGCAAACCGGCCGCGGCCAGGCTCGCGCTGAATCCGGCGAGCGTAATCAGGCCGAGTTTCAAATCGCCCGCTTTCCATAAAATCAAAAAGCCCACCGCGGCAAATCCCAACACATATGCGGCCAGGCTGAATGATTCCGCCACGCCCACTTCACGGCGAATCACGCGCAAGGTGGAAACACCGCGCAAACGCAACAGTGGTGGCACGGCAAAACCCAACAGCAATACAAAGCCGGTAACAAAACCCTGCCATGCGGGCAGCAGCGTCGGCAACGGCAACGCGATGTTGAGAAAACTGCCCAGCCATTTCACCAGCGCAAATTGCGCGACGTAACCGATGGCGCAACCGATGACGCTGGCAATGACTGCCAGAAAAATAAATTGAAACAGATACAAGCGGAACATGGCCGACTGGCTCGCACCGAGACAACGCAACATGGCGCAACTATCGAGATGGCGCTGCATGAACCGCCGCGCAGCCAGCGCGACGGCCACGGCTGCAAGAATCACCGACAGCAATGACGCAAGGCCGAGAAACTGTTGCGCGCGTTCCAACCCGATGCGCACTTCGGGCCGCGCATCGCGGATCGATTCCAATCGTTCGCCGCGCCCGAGTTTAGGCGTCGCCCATTCGCGATAGGCATCGACTTGCGCCGGATCACCCGCCAGCAGCAAACGATACGACACGCGGCTGCCCGTTTGCACCAATTGCGTCGCGGGTACATCGTCGAGGCTCATGATCAATCGTGGCGCGATGTTGAAATAATCGAGCACATTGTCCGGTTCTTTGGTGAGAATGGCGGTGATTTTCAGCGGCGCGCGGCCCACGTTGAGCGTATCGCCGACTTTCAAGTTCAGCTTCAACAGTAAACGTTCCGCTACCCACGCTTCACCTGGTTGCGGCGCGCGCTCGGCGATTTTGTCGGGCGTATTGATTTCGCCTGTGATGCGCAACTTGCCGCGCAACGGATACGTCGCACTCACGGCCTTAATGTCGGCAAGCTGACTTTGCCCGTTCATACTCACCATGCTGGGGAATACGAGCGTGTTGGCGGTCTGTAATTTTTGTTGCGCTGCTTGCGGTTGAAAATTCGGCGGTGTGACGTGATCGGCAATCAACACCAAATCGCCGGCCAGCATTTCATTCGCTTGCGCCACTAATGCGCGCTGCACACGCTCGGCGAAAAATCCCACCGTCGTCACGCTGGCTACGGCGACCAGTAGCGCGAGCAATAATACGTTGAGTTCACCGGCGCGCCAGTCGCGGCGAAGCATGCGGAGGGATAGTTTTAGTATGTTCATAAGTATTTGATTTTAAACAGTATTTTACAATTTTTATTCCGGGCAACAGTCAGCATTCTGCATGTGCGCATGATGGAATCAGATTCTTCGCTCTCGCTCAGAATGACGGATGAGTTGATTGTCTCAGATTCTTCGCTCTCGCTCAGAATGACGGCTGAGTTGATGGGCTTAGATTCTTCGCTCTCGCTCAGAATGACAGATGAGTAGATGGACTCAGATTCTTCGCAACCGCTCAGAACGACGGATAAGGCGTGGCTGGATCACACCATGCTTACCGCCTGCTGAATGATTTAAACCAACTCCCCTGCCACCAACCGCAAGCGTCGCCCACAACGTGCGGCGAGCGCTTCATCATGGGTGACCAAAATCAGCGTCGTGCCCTGCTCGCGATTCAGCTCGAACAACAAATCAATAATCTGTTTGCCCGTGGCCGCATCAAGATTACCGGTTGGCTCATCGGCAAATAGTAATTTCGGTTGCGCCACGAATGCGCGCGCCAGCGCGACGCGCTGTTGCTCGCCGCCTGACAATTGGCGCGGGTAATGGTGCAGGCGCGCGCCGAGGCCCACGCGGGTGAGAATGTCTTCCGCCATTTTTTGCGCGCCTGCTTTGCCTGCAAGCTCCATCGGCAGCATGACATTTTCCATCGCGGTGAGCGCGGGCAAAAGCTGAAAAGACTGGAACACGAAGCCGACCATCTTGCCTCGCAACGCCGCGCGGCCGTCTTCATCCAGCGAAAATAAATCTGTGCCGTTGATATGCACTTTGCCACTCGTGGGCGTATCGAGCCCGGCCAGCAAACCGAGTAAAGTTGATTTGCCCGAGCCGGATGCGCCGACCACCGCGACTGCTTCACCCGCCGCGATGATGAAACTCACCTCATTCAAAATGGTCAGTGTGTGTTCGGATGTACTGACGCGCTTGATGAGTCCGCTTACTTCGACCATCGCGGCCATCGTTGCGTCAACCGGAGTGATTTGTGAAAAGTTAATGGCTGTGTTGTCCATGAAATGTTGATGGTTCCTGTAAATGTGCAGTGGCTTTATACTACGCACGATAAGATGCATTTTACTCTCTAACCCCGGCGGAAACGGAATCTGCATGAAAACAAAACTCTATCTGTTTATCGCGCTATGGCTTGCCGGCTGTTCATCCGCCAGCTTTGCCACCACGCCCACCATTCTCGTTTATGGCGACAGCTTGTCGGCGGCTTATGGCTTGTCGCAAAAAGACGGCTGGGTGGCGTTGCTGACGAAGCGCATCGAACAAAAGAAACTTCCCTACCAAGTGGTGAACGCCAGCATCAGCGGCGAAACCACCCACGGCGGCGCGGCGCGCATTCATGCGGCGCTCAAGTTGCACCAGCCGTCAATCATCATCGTGGAACTCGGCGGCAACGATGGGCTGCGCGGATTGCCGCTGACAGATTCCCAATCGAACCTCGGCAAAATTATCCGCACCAGCCAGAAAGCACATGCCAAAATATTATTGGTTGGCATGCGCCTGCCGCCCAACTATGGCATGGATTACACCGAAAAGTTTCACGCCATGTATGGCTCGCTGGCCAGGCAATACAACACCGGCCTGGTGCCGTTCATGCTCGAAGGCATCACCGACATGCGCGATAATTTTCAGGGCGACAACATTCATCCGACGGCCAAAGTGCAGCCCCTGATATTCGACAATGTCTGGCGCAACCTTGAGCCGATGTTAAAGCCGTCGGTAGCCTATAATTAAAACCGGGAGGAAATTCCACACAACCCGGAGGTTCCTATGTCCATCGCCCAACGTGTCGAATCGTTCCTGAAATCCCAATCTGTCCCTTACGAAATCCTCAGGCATCGGCCCACCTCGACCAGCTTGCGTTCGGCCAGGGTCGCGCATTTGAAACCTGATTGCATGGTGAAAGCGGTCGTCGTGGAAGACAACCAAGGTGCGATGCTGACGATGCTGCCCGCCACGCGCCAACTGAAACTGGGCAAGCTCTCGCGCGTCACTGGCCGCGACTTGCGCTTGTGCAGCGAAGCGGAAATCGGCCACCTGTTTCCCGATTGCGTTACCGGCGCGGTGCCACCCTTGCCCGCTGCATACGGCATGGAAGCCGTGTGGGACGACAGCCTGATGCGGCAGGACGAATTGTATTTCGAGGCCGGCGACCACATGCATCTGGTGCACATGAAGCGCAAAGATTTTATCAATATGCTGCGCGGCGCGGCGCACGAGGCCATCAGCCGCGAAGGGTAGCGCCGCCTGTTTTTGCGCGGGTAACACGACATCACCAACCTTGCATCCGCAGCGCGGTTTCGTTTGCGCCAGCAAAAAGCAACGTAGGTCAGGTTGCCGATAGGCTACCTGACATTCAACACGACATCTGTCGGGTAACGCCGCAAAAGCGCGGCGCAACCTGACCTACGATTTACCTCGAAGCCCTCGTATGGTCTGACTGCACGGCGTGAAATTTCAGACATTGGTGGTGGGCATTGCCCACCATCGTGGTCGTTAATTGTGCAACGTAGGTCAGGTTGCCGATAGGCTACCTGACATTCAACACGACATCTGTCAGGTAACGCCGCAAAAAGCGCGGCGCAACCTGACCTACGATTTACCTCGAAGCCCTCGTTCGGTCCTACTACGCGGCATGAGATAATCATATTCAATCAACCGCATTAACCATCGCTGCGGCGAGCAATAGCCGCGTGCATAAACTCTGTAAAATATGAATATAATCAAATACTTACATTATTTCTCGCAAAGACGCTTTTTTCACCGCTCAATGTCGTTCCCATTGCCGATTTCATCTCTCAAACTCATCGAAAACGCATCATGAAAAGTACGTCGCACATCGATTCACCCAACCTGCTCGCGCCCTCTGCTTCGTCCTCTGCTTCGCACAGGCTCCATGTCGTCGGCATTGAGCGCCTCGGCGAATTTGACGACATCATCGACGTGCGCTCGCCGGCAGAATTCGCCGAAGATCACATTCCCGGCGCGATCAATTGCCCGGTGCTCGACAACGACGAACGCATTGAAGTCGGCACGCTGTACAAGCAAGTGTCGCCGTTCGATGCGAAAAAACGTGGCGCGGCACTGGTGGCAAAAAACATCGCGTTACATTTGCAGCAAAGTTTTTCCGGCAAACCGAAGCACTGGAAGCCGCTGATTTATTGCTGGCGCGGCGGCACGCGCAGCGGCGTGATGACTTATTTTCTTCAAAAAATCGGCTGGTCAGCGCAACAGCTTGATGGCGGCTACCGCGCTTATCGACGTTACGTTATCGAGCAGCTCGCCAGCCTGCCACACAAATTTGATTTTCGCGTGGTTTGCGGTGCCACCGGTTCCGGCAAAAGCCGTTTACTCAACGCCCTCGAAGCCCAAGGCGCGCAGGTGCTCGATCTCGAAGCACTCGCGGCCCATCGCGGCTCGGTGCTTGGCGATTTGCCGGATACCCCGCAGCCACCGCAAAAAATGTTCGATAGCATGGTGTGGAATAAACTTTCGCTATTTGATCCGGCCAAACCGGTTTATGTCGAAGCTGAGAGTAAAAAAATTGGCGTATTGCATGTTCCTGGCGCAATTCTCCATACGATGTGGCAGCGCGGGCGTTGTGTGCATATCGATGCCGCGATGGAAGCGCGCGTCCGTTTTTTGCGCGGCGAGTACCGGCATTTGTTTATTACCCCGGCGCCGTTGATGGATAAACTCAATTGCCTGAAACCCCTCTTGGGCGCGGAACGGTTGCAGCAGTGGAACGAGCTGGCGCACCAATCACGCTGGGACGAACTGGTTCACGAATTGCTTGAGTCGCATTACGACCCCGCCTACCGCAAATCAACGCTCCTGCATTACCCGCAAATCGCGCAAGGCATCACGTTGCGTACCGACGATCTTTCTGCCGCGAACATGCGCGAACTGGCGCGCGGGTTGATTGCTCAATCGCCTCATTGAAAATTACGCACTCGCTCTTTGAAAAGGGAGCAAGCCGCGACCCGTTACCCGCGCTTTAATTTTTATGGGTGCCGTTTGCACAAGCGGCTTGTAAGCTGCCCCTCCTGCAAACAGGGCTGCGCCTCTTGCAAACGGGACTGCGCCTGTCGAGGCGGGGCTGACAGGGGGATTTGCCTTTCGGTGATTGGATAACCTCACTACAAATTTTCCACCATCCTACCTTCGCACAACCGCCGCAACTCCCATTTGGCTAGGTCATTTGCACTACTCCAATTGGCGTATAGGAATCGTCGCATCCCTATCCTATTGTTAATTTACGAGAGGGAGGGTTGCGCATATCGCTATCCGTGCAGAGCATCTGCGTTACGACTTTGCATAGGGTTTTGGCCACCCCCGCTTCTATCCAAAAACCAATCAGGAGCAAGGACCATGCATAAAGCCATTTCCGTATTCCTCGTGGCCGGCGCTTTTTGGGGCACAACTTTTACGCTGCACGCAGCCGAGCCATCCAGCAGCAACCAGCCACCGGTTGCGATGATCGGCGGAAAGCCTTTATATGAAGAAGACTTGCGGCCCCTGATTCAGGCGCAGTTGCAGCAACTCAAAAATCAGGAATTCCAGATCAAGAGTAAAGCCATCGAAACGCTGATCAGCCAAAAACTGCTGGAAGCGGCGGCCAAGGAGAAATCGCTGACCGTAGAAGAATTGATCAAACAGGACATCGAGGCGAAGGTGCAAGAGCCGACCGAAGGCGAAGTCGAAACCTTTTATCTGGGACAAAAAGAAAAACTCAACCGCCCGCTAGACGAAGCCAAACCCCAGCTGCGTCAATCCCTGAAGCAGATGAAAATGCAGCAGGCAAGGGACGAATACATGAAACGCCTGCGCAAGCAAGCCAATGTTGCCGTGCTGCTGACGCCGCCCAAAGTGAAAGTCGGCTTCGATGCAGCGCGGGTACGCGGCAGCGCGAATGCGCCAGTCACCATTATCGAATTTTCGGATTTCCAGTGCCCCTACTGCCAGCGCGTAGTGCCGGCCATGAAAGACCTGCTCGCCAAGTATGACGGCCAGGTGCGCCTCGCCTATCGCGACTTTCCCCTGACACAAATTCACCCGCAGGCGCAGGTCGCGGCCGAAGCTTCGCGCTGCGCCGGCGACCAGGACCAATATTGGGCTTACCACGACCTGTTATTTAACAATCAGGCCAAGCTCGATGCCGCCAGCCTCGCCGACTATGCACGCAGCCTCAAGCTCGACGGGGCAAAGTTTGAACAATGCCTGACCAGTGGCAAATACAAGCGCGACATAGAACGCGACGTGCAGGAAGGCATGCAGGCGGGCGTTACCGGCACACCGGCATTTTTCATTAACGGCGTATTTTTAAACGGAGCACAGTCCACCGAATCATTCGTGCGGGTCATTGAAGAAGAACTGGCGCGGACACGGCCCCTCGCTGCCCGATAGCTTTCGCCCAACCGCGCTTGTACTGGCGGCGCAGGGCAGTGTCGATGCAACCAAGGCCATGATGGTTTTAGCAGGGAGTATTTACAAGGAGCAAGTAGCGTCCTGGTTTGAAATATCCTCCTCTGAATATGCGCGAGCAGATTCAGCCATTCAACCGGAGGATACAGCAGTCGATGAAATTGATGACAGCGTCACAGGGTGATGTAACCAAACGAACTTAAGGAGAAAATCATGGATACCTGCATTCGAAATGAACAACGATGTGAAATATGGGGGGGCATGCTGGCCCCGGCTGGTGTACGAACGCTGCGGCGTATGCTGGCAGCTTTTGCCGGGGTACTTGCGGTATCGGTGTTCTCGCCGACACCCGCGGTTGCGGCAGACCTTTGCATCCAGGACCAATGGGCGGCCCACGGCAACACCCAAGCCCTTACCTGTACGGCAAATGATGTACGCATCGCCAGCGCGACAAATATAAGGGATGTCAGCGGCAACCCGCTTACCAAGTGCAATGTCGGAGAGACGTTCTCTTTCATCGCCGACTTTAAAGTGCTGTTGGGCGCACAGGCACGGTACGACATCGGGCTCTACTTTGCTACTGGCGGTCAGCCTTCGGCAATTAAAGGGTCTTGCGACGCCAGCATTATTACACCAAGGTCGGGGCTGTTAGGCTCTGCGAACTTTACCCAACTAGATGGCGCGCCGGACACCTGCGGCGACATCGACGCCGGCCACAACCCGCAGCTGGTTGGTGTCCAGGTGGACAATGTCATTTGCCAGGATACGGACGGTGACGGGAAATTAAATCTACCCAACTGCACCAGCTGGCGCCAACCAGGCTCCAACCAGGTTTGCAACACGGTTGCCGATGCATTCCCCGGCTCGCCGTCAAAGTGCAACTGCGACAACGCGTTCAATGTTGACATCTTTGTCGAGCAACCTACCATCACGGTAACCAAGGCGGCGAATCCAACTTCGCTCAACGAGCCAGGCGGCCAGGTGACCTACACGGTAGGGGTGAAAAACGACGGCGTTCAAGCCAGCGTGACCATCACATCGCTGACCGAAGATGACAACAATGACGGTACTGTTGATATTACGTACACATCAACCAGCAGTCCGCCTTTGAGTTGCGGCGCCTACACTTTGGCTCCCGGTGCATCGACCACCTGTACTTTCACGCGTAACGTGACGGGCAACCCCGGTGACAACATCACCGATAAAGCCTGCGTGGGCGGAACCAATTCCAACGGCGGCACGGTGCAACCTACCTGCGCTACGGCAACGGTCTCGATCAAAGATGTGGTGCCGACAGCGGCGGTAACCAAAACCGTGAATAAGCTTGTCTGCGCAGTCGTGCAGTATGACGTGAAGGTCGAAAATACCGACCTGGTTGAAGCGTTAACTTTGTCGTCGCTTGTGGATGCGCCATTCGGGGACATCACTACCAAGCAGGGTGACATTTCATCGACCACGTGCGCAGTGCCTCAGACCATTGCCATTGGCGGCAATTACCAGTGCTCGTTTAACGCGGTGTCCTGCAGCTTCCCTGCGACGGATACGGTGACTGCAACGCTGAACGACAATGACGGCAACACGATCACCAAAACCGGTAAGGCCACGGTGAACGTGGGGATTATCCCCAACCCGTAGGATGGTTTATTGCCAGCCCGCGATTCCGGGTGGATTTTCTCCCGGAATCGCCTGCCTCGCGGAAAGCGATATTTAGCAAAAATGACCTCAAAAAAAGCGGCGCTTCGCGCCGCTTTTTTTTGGGTTTGAAGCCTGCGGTTTACTTCACGCTGAAGCCGCTGGCTGCACTGGCGGAAAGGCCGGCATAACTCGCGTTATCGCTGGCTTTCCAGGCGCCAGGCGGATCTTTGCGCGAAATGCGATAACTCGCCGTAGCCACGCCGCTGGCGTTGGTTACCGCCGTCTGCACAACGGTGGCGCCGTTTGGCTTGGTGAACACAATCGTCACGTTGGCGTTACCGACAGGCTTGCCATCGGCGACAACAGTCGCAGCCGCAGTCACGCGGTTGCCAATCGCATAAACGCTTTGGTCGGTGGCAACCGTCGTCGCGAGCACACTGGTAGTCGGAGGCGGCGGGCTTGGTGTCGGTGTCGGCGTCGGTGTCGGCGTTGGAGTCGGGCCAGGCGCTGCGCTGAGCGTGACGCTGACGGTAGCATTGACCCCATTCGCCGCGCTGGCGGTGATAGTCAGGCCGGCAGCGGCGTCAGTATAAGTTTGCCCGACTGGCAATGCGGCGTCGTTGAGATCAAGGCCGGCGTCGCTTATAGGAAAACGAAGGTAGGAATCGGGCGTCATGTCGAGCAGATAACTGCTGCTGGCATTGCCTTCAGTACCAGTGCGGACGAGCACGCCACCCAAAAGATTACCGTTGTAAACCCCGGATAGTGCGCCGTCAAAACCGATTGCCTGCCGGTATTCAATGTAATACCAGGTCTTGAGCCCGCTGGTGGCATCGATTGATTTGAGTATCTTCAAGGCTTTGGCATTGGTGCCCGCCGCTGCCGAGTAGGCGTCGATCACATAATTTCCTGTCGCCTGCACCGTGGTGATGGCGGGCTGCGCGCCGCTGTTCAGCCAGCCGAGACTTTGTTTCTGGAACGCGTTGAAGTGAGCGGGAATGACGTTGCCCATAATGTCGGCAATATCGCCGTAGTCGGTTATGGCGCAACTGGTTGCCAGCACCGTGGCGCCGCAATCGGACGAATGGGAATGGCGCAGGCCGAAGTTGTGGCCCAACTCGTGGCCAATGGTATGCAACTTCAACGAACCGTTGACCCAGATATCCGACGGTGCGCCGCCAACCGTCGCCATACCGGTCCAATAGCATGCAGTGTTAAGCGGGAACACATAAACGAATCGGCTAAAAGGCTTCAGGTCTATTTGCGCGCCTGTGGCGGCCTGTTTGGCGGCGGCCGCAATGTCGGATCCGACACAGGTCTTGGCAATTGGCAGCGTGAGCCAGCCATACGATTGGCCGGTTACTGAGGTTTGCTGGAAAGAATTCTCGCGCATGAAGCTGTTGACCTGGTTGAACACCACATCATTAGCCTGCGCGATGCTGTACGGCTGGGAAGTATCGTCCTTGAAATTGACCAGCAGAACCACCGTTTGCTGTGCGCCAGACGCGCTGGCTGTAGTCGCAGGCGCGGCCGATTGCACGCTGTTGCTGCCGGAGAGCATCAACACGGGCGTGGCAGCATCGGCCTGCTGACCCTTGACGCGGACTTTCGTACCGCTTACCAACTCGGGCGTCTTGCCTTTGAACTTGAGTTCGAGGCGGGCTTTGTCTGTTTTCAAGAAATGACGCGTAATGCTGTGATCAGGATGATCTTCAACCAATACTTCCAGTTCGCCCTCATGTTGCACAACAACCGGCGCCGTCGCGGCATGTAGCGGTGTATGCAAGCTAAGAAAAACGGCCATGGGGAACACGAGAGAGCCGGTGCTCAAGACTGCCGCTAGTAATTGTTTCCCGACGCTGGAAATGCGTTGGACAGTAACGGATAAAGGATAGGTTTCAAGGTTCATTCTGCGACTCCCGGTGGTGAATTAACTGGGCCGGAATCCAAGTGCAGAACATGGGATGGCAAAACGGCGTGAGCGCGTTCAGCTCATGCAGAAATTAGTAGCCATTGGCTTGTTGTTTATTTTTTTGAACGGTTACGCTTCCGCACGAGCGCCAAGCGGGGCTTGGCACGCTGCGCAATCTGGCAATCCCGCTGTCCTGTGCCTGATCTGGCCGGTGGATCGGTGATTTTGCGTCCCCGGCTTTCGACGGGTTTGCCGCTTTTCAGGTTTATTAGAGGGATAATATACCACAATATAATGACTTATATCACAATATCGTAAAATATAATATTGAATATAATCAATTAGTTATAGAATATATCTATTCTATTTTATTGAGTTTACTGCAGGCCTTAGAAAGTGAGTCTGTTCACAATTTTTGTCAAATTAAATTAGCTGTGGGCATAATTCCCTCTTTTTAATCAAGAAAGATCTCCTCCCGATAAAGGCAAAACCCAAGTGATTGGGTCGCGCTAAGCCAGGGTTCCGCAACACGGAATTGCTCGGCTGCCGAAGGTGGAGCATGACCAAAGCCGATTTTTCGGGCTGCCTCGACGTGGAGACTTTCTCAACAAGGGGAGACAACCATGTACCGTTACGCTTTCACATTGCAGACGCTTACGCGCGCCGTCAACGCCTCGCTGCTACTCGCTGGCGCATTATTCGCGCATGCAAATTCGGCCATTGCGGCAAGCACAAATAGCCAAACACCGGTCGAACTCAATGGCATATTAAGGATGGTGCATACCGACGATTTCGCGCATGGCAGTTCTTCCATTCACTATAAGTTGGAAGAAGCATTATCCAAACGCCATTACCGGCTGAAATTCGAAGGTGAAGCGCCTGCTGGTTTGCGTTCAGGCATTAGCGTAAAAATCAAAGGTAAGCCGACTGCCGACAATGTCATCATGCTGTCCGGCGGTACGATCATGCAGACCGTGAGCGTGACGTCTGGGCGCTTTCGACATAGAGTCAAAAACCCCCATTTTTACCTTGTTTTAAACAAAACATGTGCTAGGCTGAATCACGGTGCCGGAAGACACCACAACAAGAAGCGGGGAAAATAAAAAATGGGTTCCACCACACCAATGCGCACGCTCGTTGTCAGCGACAATGCCGATTTGCGCGCAAACCTGATTGCTCTACTGCAAACCGCGATTGAAACGGGTTCTCTGCATGAGGCGGATTCGATGGCAAATGCTTCATCCCATTGTTCTAACCAAGGGTTTGAAGTCATGCTGCTTGACGCTGTCATGCTGCAAAATGCCACCGATGTCGAAGCCTTGCTGCTTCGGCAAAATGAGACAGGCCCGCACGTTTTGCTGGTGGTCAAAACTTATGACGACGAATTGGTTTCCCGTGCACTCAAGTTTGGCGTGAAGGGCTGCGTGTTATCCGACGCCCCGGTAGAGACTTTTTCCAAAGCCATGCAGACGGTTCATGCTGGCGAAATGTGGTTTCCCCGTGCGCTGCTGATGAGCGCCCTGGCCAGGCTGTTGAACCTTGGCAGCAAACCAACTACTGACCCCACATCACATGCCGGCCTCACTGACCGCGAACGCGAAATTGTCGATTTACTTTCCTGCGGGCTGACTAACAAAGATATTGCGCGCCAGATCGGCATCTCGGACAAAACCGTCAAAACCCACGTGCAGCATATTCTCAACAAATGCTCGGTAAGCCGCCGCGCCCAGCTCTTCGCCAAACCACGCAGCGTTTAGCGCTGCAATACCGTCGTCTCCGCCGATTTGTGACCGGCCCCTTCAAAGCCCCCCCGCAGTAAAAGCAAAAAAAACAGTATTTGCCCGATACAAAACCCCTTATTCCTCAATGATTTGTGCAACATATCACACAAATGAGGTGATAAATCCGGTAAGATTCGTCTACAGGGTTTACCCCATTATTATTTTTTATTTGACGACCAATACTCGTGGCCTTTCAACAACCAGAAAAAATCGGTAAATATACTGTCATCAGCGAACTGGGTCGCGGCTCGTCCGCGATTGTGTATTTGTCTGAAGATTCGTTTAACAAACGCAAAGTTGCCCTCAAGCTCGCCCACTTCGAAGAAGCCGAAGACCCGGAAACCCGCGACCGTTTTCAAAAACTGTTCCTGAACGAAGCCTCACTCGCCGGTAAACTCAACCACCCCAATATCGTCGGCGTGCTCGACGCGGTGGTGGAAGGCGATGATCACTACATCGTCATGGAATACGTGGCGGGCGGTTCGCTGAAAAAATTCTGCAATACCGCGAACCTGCTGCCGATTCGCCAAGCCGTGCTGGTGACATTCAAATGCGCACGCGCGCTCGACTACGCATTCCAGAACGGCATCATCCACCGCGACATCAAGCCCGCGAACATTCTGCTCGACGATCGCGACGATATTAAAATTTCGGACTTCGGCACCGCGCACATTTCGCACGCGGTGCAAACGCAAATCGGTGGCTTTCTCGGCTCGCCCGCGTATATGTCGCCGGAGCAAATCAACGAAGCGCCAGCCAACGTGCAAAGCGACATTTATTCGCTCGGCGTAATGATGTACGAATTGCTCGCCGGCCGCCTGCCCTACGATGCGGTGAACAGTGTGGGCATGATCAACAAAGTGCTTACCGAAGACCCGATTCCTCTCACCGATTTTCGCCCCGATGTGCCGCAGCCCGTGCTCGACATTGTCAAAAAGGCGATGTCGAAAGATCTCAAGGTCCGCTACAAAACCTGGTTCGACATGGCCAAGGAACTGGCCGACACCTTCCCGCAAATGGAAAAGGTCAATCAGGAAATCAGCTCGGTCGAAAAATTCAACACCCTGCGTCAACTGCGATTCTTCCGCAATTTCAAGGATTCGGAGTTGTGGGAAGTGCTGCGCATGGGCGCATGGGAAATGTATTCCCGCGAACAAAACCTGATTATCGAAGGCGACCTTGGCTACGCTTTCTACATCATGGTGCGCGGCCAGGTCAAAGTCACCAAAGGCGGCCAACTCATCAACGTGCTCAAAGCCGGCGACTGCTTCGGCGAAATGTCTACCCTCAACAACGCCCATCCTGCGCGCACAGCGTCGGTGCAATCGGTCAGCGAAGTGAGCGTGCTGAAAATCCAGGCGCACTTGCTTGAGCAACTGACCGAAGGCTGCCAGTTGCGTTTTAACAAAGAATTCCTGCACACCCTGGTAGAGCGTTTGTCATGGACCAGCGATTTGTTGGTTCGGTTGAACCGGTAATTGGTTTCATCCCGTTTTATCAAATATTTGTCTGGCGCTAGGCAGACAATCAAGACTTCATTTGCAATGCATTCCGCATAAAAATTAAAATGCCGACAAACATCTTGCCCATTTTCTCTCGCATTATTTTGATCATTGCCTCTGTGGCACTAACAGCTTGCGTTTCGCCAGAGAAAGTGGATCTTGATAAAGCTGCGGGCGCAAAAATAAAAAAAATTGCATTGCTGAAGGTGAATGAATCCCAAGACATCAGCGTCATGAACGAAGGTGATCGTAATTTTGGAAGAGGCTCAGCCAGAGAAACAAACTCAAAAATCCTCCAGCTCGCAATAAACGAGCGGAAGATTTTGATGGGCCCATTGATGTCTGCAAAAATTAAAGAAGAATTTCTTAAAAAAGGAATTGAAGTTAGCTACCTGGAAAATCAAAACACCAAATTTTCAGCCGATGAAAAAAGTGTGGATTACTCCCTTATTGAAACCGATGTTGACGCAATTTTGCACGTATGGTTTGACGTTACCGGTTATGCCTCCCCGCTGCATTCCACCGAATATGAACCCTGGATACAGGTCGGGGCCAAGTTGGTGGATGCCCGCAGCAAACAAGTGCTTTACTACAGAATATTCAAATCGGGTTACGGAAAGAGCCATAAAGACATTTACGACGTCGGCTATAACAAAAAATATCGTTTTGGCTCCTTTGACTTGTTGATGCGTAATGCCGACGAAGCTATTGAAGGTATTTTGAACAGCCATAGAATGACAGCCACAAAAATTGCCGAGCAAATAAAATAGCTAACGCAAGGCGGGTTGAACAAACGTACGCCAGATGGGTTGAGGAGCTTTGAGCTTCAGCGGTCTTCAATACCTTGCCGGGGGTTGCCCGGCGGCAAGTCACTTTTTTGCTTCGCCAAAAAAGTAACCAACGAAAGGCGACGAACGTCAAAAGCAAATCAATAACACGTCAAAGAATATTTTGTTCAAAAGCATTTTTGTTTTGATGATGGGCACGCTATCGCTTTGCCCATCCTACGCCTACAGTCGTCGTAGGGTGGGCACTGCCCACCATGTGGCTCGTAAATCAACGCGCGATGGGTCTCGATATCGCTCAACCCATCCTGACAAATCCATGCAAAATTATTTATCACTACTTCGCAATTTGGCTATCGGACTGGCGCTCGCCGTTGCAACCCTATCGGCTAATGCCGGCTATAGCTGCTGGGTAGTAAAAGTAAAAAAATCTGAAGCCGGCGTGCAAGTATTTATGCGCGACCATTACCATGATGCGCTACAACGCATTACCCAAAAGAACTCCACAGCAAAAGAGCAACCGCAAATCAAAATTGCGCCCAGCGAATTTTTTGAATTACGCGAAGGCGACGTGGCCGACTTGCGCGGCGGTGCGCACGATTGGTGCACGATTACAGCGACTACGCTTGAAAATTCATTCGGCATTCAGATTGAAGCATTCTCCCGACCTCACGGACGCCCACTATCCACATTTTCGGAGTTTGTAGCAGCCGAATGAAATGAGAAAATGTTGGGGTGAGGAACGAACCCCAACGGCTTGTTGTAAATATAATATTGGGATTCATGCTTCACCCCAACCTACTCAGCTTTGCCTCGACTCTCACCACAAAGTACGACAGCAAATCTCGGCGCACACTACAAAAATTTCCTGATCACTTCGTAGCGCACACCGCGCTCCTCCGAATACGAGCGCACGAGGGCGAATGCGCGCACGTTCCAGCTTATTGCTTTTTCCAGCTTCGTCGTTTCCAGCGAATGCGTTTTACGCAGCAACGTAATGTGCGGCACAAAAGGTTTTGTGTCGAAGGTGAAATTTTCCGCTCGCAATTTGTCGTGTAGATCGCTCACCAGCGACAACAATTCAGGCGGTGTTTCGGTAGGTGCGATCCACGCGACTTTACTTCGGTGAAAACTGCCGAGTTGATTGAGCTGAAGCGGAAATGATTTTAGTTTTATCGTGGCCGCGGCTTCAATCATCCTTGCAATGTTTGATGCGTCGACTTCCCCGAGGAATGCAAGGGTGAGATGAATGTTTTTTTCGTCGACCAGCTTAGCTCCGCATTGGGCTCGGAGTGTTTGAGCCAGGGTGGCTAATGGCTGTTGCAGAAATTCATCCGGCCAGAGGGCGAAGAAGAGTAGGGGCATGATGATCAGTTGTTCATGGCTTCTCGGGTAGGTCGACAATCCTTTGCGGATATTTCCAAAAATTTTGTCGGGCGAAGCCATTCATGATTCAACAAGCGCACCACGAACGGCCTAGTGTTTGTCCGGTTTAATCCGCTTCCAGCAAGCACACAGCCTGCGCGGCGATGCCTTCACCTCTGCCGGTGAGGCCTAGATGCTCGGTCGTCGTGGCTTTGACGCTGACGTGTGACGGGGGCATGTCCAAATCTTCCGCGATATTGGCGACCATGGCGGAAATATGCGGTGCCATTTTCGGTGCCTGGGCGATGATGGTGGCGTCGATGTTGACAATGCGGTGATTGGTTTTTTTAATCAGCGCGCCAACTTCGCGCAGTAATCTTCGGCTATCGATGCCTTTGTAACGCGGATCGGAATCGGGAAAGTGTTTGCCGATGTCGCCGAGCGCACAGGAGCCTAGCAGCGCATCGCATATCGCATGCAGCAACACGTCAGCATCAGAATGGCCGAGCAAACCTTTTTCGAAGGGAATTTCTACGCCGCCGATGATTAATTTTCTGCCAACAACCAATGCGTGTACGTCAAAGCCATTACCGATTCTCATAAAATTTTCCTATTTTGTCTATCACACAATATATTATATAACCATTTGATTTATTTGAGAAATTTTAACATTAACGCAATATCTCCCGGATATGTCACTTTGAAATTGCTCGCGCTGCCATGCACGAGTTTCGGTTTCAATCCTAGCGCTTCAACGGCTTGCGCTTCGTCCGTTGTGGCATCGGTTGGCAGCGCCTGCATGGCGCGTTTGAGCAAACCGTAACGGAACATTTGCGGCGTTTGCGCGAGCCACAAATCTTCGCGCGGGATAGTCGTCATGACGCGTTGCCTGTTATCCGACTGCTTCAAGGTATCGGGCAACGGCAGCGCAAGCAGGCCGCCTACTTCGTCATGGGCCAATTCTTTGATGAGCCGATTCACGTCTGCCGTTTGCAGGCCGGGGCGCGCGGCGTCGTGCACCAGCGTCCAGGTATCATCGCCGACTTGCCCGGCTATGGCATGTAAGCCGTTCAACACTGATTGGGCACGGCTGGGGCCGCCACAACGCAACACGGAGAGCCTGTCGTGGAATTGCGGCCAATCGTGTTGGCCCCAAAACTGATCGCGCGCATCTATCACCACAAACACATGGTCAATATTTTTCACGGTGCATAATGTAAGCAACGCGTAATACAGCATGGGTTTGCCGTTAAGCTGCACATATTGCTTGGGGGTAGATTCACCGAGGCGCGTGCCTTTGCCGGCGGCGGGAATGATTGCAACGGTTTGGTAGGTCATGAATTTTATTTTGTATCGGCAACCAGTATTATCAGCGCAAGCGCACTTTGCAGCAAGCTGCCGCGCTTGCATGGCAGGCCACTTGACAGAAAAAACTTTGTGCAAACCGAGCCGATAAATAAATTAGACAAGCCCGCGCAATTTGTACAAACTGAATTTGTAATTGTTTTTTGCAGAGAGCGCACCAATAAGCAATTCACTTCAACTATCGCTGCTATCTTACTCATGCGCTGGATTATTTTTTTTATTTTGATTGTTGTCATTAGCGCATGTAGCCTAAACTCGGCTCCGCCTGAACCCACGCCGCCTAAAATTCTAACCGAACTTGTTGTCCTCACCGTCAACAGCCCCGCCACTTATTTTGAAGACGCAAGCGGCAATATGCGCGGCCTGGACCATGATCTGGCACAGGAGCTCGCGCGCTACCTTCATGTTCCGCTACGTTTTGAAGTGCTTAATCGCGCCGAAGAAATTTTATCGGCACTCAATGCGGGGCGCGGTCATCTCGCTGCTGCTGCTTTCACGGTGACGCCTCAGCGCGAAAAAATCGCACGGTTTTCATCGCCGTATCAAACCACCAACCTGCAAGTGCTCGCGCGCGCCGATGACGACACGCCGCGTAAACCCGAACAACTGATGGGCACCCGGATCGAAGTTGCGCCAAACGGCAGCGCGGCCGGCGGCATGCTCAATCTGAAAAATGAATTTCCCGCCCTGCTGTGGCGCGAAGCGAAAGATCAGAGCGAAGATGATTTGATGCAAAAACTCGAAAACGGCGAGATCGATGCAGCCGTGGGCGAATCGCATTTGTTCGACCTGTCGCGGAATTTTTTCCCCGACATCGACGCCGTGTTTGATCTTGGCAAGCCCTTGCCTGTAGCCTGGGCTGCGCCGCTGAAAGACGAATATGATCTGCTGCCAAAAATAAATGCGTTCCTGGAAACCATGCGCGCCGACGGAAAGTTGCAGCGCCTCATCGACCGCTATTACGGCCATGTGCGCCAGCTCAAAAACGAGGACATCACGGGTCTCATAGAGCGCAGCCGCACATTATTGCCGCGCTATAAGCAATATTTCTGGCAAGCTGAGCAGCGCACCGGCATCGACTGGCGCTTGCTCGCCGCCATTGCCTATCAGGAAAGCCATTGGGATCCGTATGCCACTTCATACACCGGCGTGCGCGGCATCATGATGCTGACGGAAGAAACGGCTGACCGCATGAAAGTCACTGATCGCCTGGATGCGCGGCAAAGTATTCTCGCGGGTGCGGAATATTTATTGATGCTGAAAGAAGCCGGCCTGCCCTCGCGCATTGCCGAGCCTGATCTCACCTGGTTGGCACTGGCGGCCTACAATCAAGGATTGGGTCATCTGGAAGACGCGCGCATACTCACGCAACGTGAAAAGCGCAGCCCTGACGCGTGGCTGGATGTAAAGCTCACCTTACCCGCCATTTCAAGTCCGCGCCACTACAAGACGCTCAAACACGGTTACGGGCGCGGCGGTGAAGCCGTATTTTTTGTGGAGAATATCCGCAACTATTACGACATTCTCAAACGGCTGGAAAAACCGTACCAGCGCTTGCTTGAAGCGGACAACGACAACACGGGCAAACCACGCAAAACCGATCCGCGCACGGCGATACTTACCGTCATCAACCCGCCGCCGAAAGTTTCTCCAGGCCTGGCAAGTAAGGCTTCAATGCCGCTGGAAGACTGACACTACCGTCGGCGTTCTGGTAATTCTCCAGCACCGCCACCAAGGTGCGCCCAACGGCCAAACCCGAACCATTGAGCGTATGTACCAGTTCTGGTTTGCCCTGCGCGTTGCGAAAACGCGCCTGCATGCGCCGTGCCTGAAACGCCTCGTAATTACTACATGAAGAAATTTCGCGATAGGCCTGCTGACCCGGCAACCACACTTCGAGATCATAGGTTTTGGCCGACGAGAAACCGATATCGCCGGTGCACAGCGCCATTTTGCGATAAGGCAATGCCAGTTTTTGCAAAATTGCTTCTGCATGGCCGGTAAGTTGCTCGTGCGCTTTTTGCGATTCGTCCGGATGCACAATCTGTACGATTTCCACTTTGTCGAACTGGTGCTGGCGAATCATGCCGCGCGTATCTTTGCCATAGCTGCCCGCTTCGCTGCGAAAGCACGGCGTGTGTGCCACAAACTTTAACGGCAGGTTTTTCGCGTCGATGATGGTGTCGCGCACCAGATTCGTCACCGGCACTTCGGCGGTGGAAATCAGATACAAGCCCTGCTTTTCCACCTTGAATAAATCTTCTTCAAATTTTTGTAGGCTGGTCACGCCCTGCACCGAATCGGCATTCACCAGATACGGCACGTACAATTCCGTGTAACCGTGCTCCGTTGTGTGTACATCGAGCATAAATTGCGCCAGCGCGCGGTGTAAGCGAGCCAATGGCCCGCGCATCACACTAAAGCGCGCACCGGACAGTTTCACCGCCGATTCGAAATCCAGCATGCCCAGTTTTTCGCCAATATCCACATGATCTTTCGGCGCAAAACCAAACGTGCGCGGCGCACCCCAGCGCGACACTTCCACATTGCCGTGTTCATCTTTACCGAGGGGAACCGATTCGTGCGGCGTATTGGGAATCACCAGCAACATGGCGCTCAGTTTTTGTTGCACGGCTTCGAGTTGCGCTTCGGCTTGTTTCAATTCATCGCCGAGGCCCGCTACTTCGGCCATGATGGCCGACGCATCTTCGCCTTTCGATTTTGTCTGGCCGATCAATTTGGATGCGCTATTGCGCTTGGCTTGCAACTCTTGCGTACGCTTCTGAATGATTTTGCGTTCAGCTTCAAGCGATTGAAATTGCGACACGTCGAGCGCGAAGCCACGCGTGTTTAATCGTTTGGCGACGGCATCAATATCAGTGCGGAGCAGTTGTACATCTAACATTGTAAGTCCTTGATTATTATCAATATTTTTAACATACTCTTATTTGTATAAACTTATTTTTTCTTTTTGGCTTGCGCATCCAGCTCGCGCAAGTGCAAAAGTTTTTCGGCAATTTTATTTTCCAATCCACGCTCCGTCGGCCGGTAAAAATTTTGTTTTGTCATGCCGTCGGGAAAATAATTTTCTCCTGCCGCGTAAGCTTCGCCTTCATCGTGAGCGTAGCGGTAATCTTTGCCATAACCCAAATCTTTCATCAATTTTGTCGGCGCGTTGCGGATGTGTTCCGGCACCGGGCGCGAGCCGTCGGCCTTGATGAATGCGCGGGCTTCATTATACGCGACGTAGGCAGCATTGCTCTTGGGCGCGACGGCCAGATAGAGCACCGCTTCCGCCAGCGCCAACTCGCCTTCGGGTGAGCCGAGGTGCTCGTAAGTTTCCGCCGCATCCAGTGTGATGCGCAACGCGCGTGGATCTGCGAGGCCGATGTCCTCACTCGCCATGCGGATCACGCGCCGCGCGATGTAGCGCGGGTCCGCGCCGCCATCGAGCATGCGCATCATCCAATACAGCGACGCATCAGGGTCGGAGCCGCGCACGGATTTATGTAGCGCAGAAATCTGGTCGTAAAACGCATCGCCGCCTTTGTCGAAACGGCGCAGGCTTTGCGACAAAGTATTTTCCGCAAAAGCCGCGTCGATGTTTTTTACTTTCGATGTTTTTGCTGCCGTCTGCATTTGTTCCA
>JAYTVC010000032.1:0-76244 GCA_043744215.1 Pseudomonadota bacterium | reverse complement strand
TTTCTCTACATCCTGTGAATTTGGTAGGCGCGATTGGACTCGAACCAACGACCCCCACCATGTCAAGGTGGTGCTCTAACCAGCTGAGCTACGCGCCTGTTGAAAACGTATTCTAGCGTAAAGCGGCAGAGGCTTCAAATTATGTGCATTTTTGCGCGGACATATTACTGCGCCCATGCAGGTTTTATGGCAAGCTAAGGCTTATTATTCCACTCATTCCCCTGCATGTTTCGTTCACTTTTTCAGATCATTGCCGACCTGCGGCAAAACCTGCGCGGTGGCGCGCGCCTCGCGTTTTTGCGCCCGTTGAACGAAGCGTTATGCGTCTCGCCCGGCCAAGTCGTCGCGCTGGTGCTGCTTTATCTCGCCACAACGTTGCTGGTGAGTGTGGCTTACGGCGGGCTTAATGGTTATCTGAATTTTTACGCTTTGCCGAGCGCCGTTTTTTTTGTGCCACTGCTGTTTTTGTTTGCCTTCATCGTCGCGCGGCGCAACGGGCATCCGTCGCTCGTCCTGCTGATTCCCGTGGCGTTTATCAGTGCTGACATTGCGGTCAATCTGATTTACGGTGTGTTGGAGTTGACGATCAAAAACATCAAACCGGGCCTGCTGCCGCACTACACGCAGCAGATTATTTACTTCAGCTATTTCGTCTGGTGGATTTTAATCGCGCTGGTTTTTCTCTACCGCTACGCCCGCCCACGCCTAACTAAACAAAAAACGTCCGCATTTCGGCATCTCCAGCCATTGTTTTATAACCTATTGTTTATATTGATCATTTTAGCGCCTTCGTACTGGCTGCCGCGCAACGATTTGTGGGTTGCCAGCGCGTCGCCGGACACACGACCGCAGTACGAAGCCTCCATCGCCAAAGAAGAAAATTTTCATGCGCAGGCGGCACTGTTCAGCGACGGCCTCAATGCGCTTGCACCGGAGCGCCCCGGCATCACGGATTTGTATTTCGTCGGCTTTGCCGCTTACGCCAATGAAGATGTGTTCATGAAAGAGCTGCGCGTGATCGAGCGATTATTCAAAGATCGGTTTGATACCGCGACGCGCTCCATCAGCCTCATCAACCATCCGCAAACCGCCAAGGACACGCCTATCGCAACAGTGACCCATCTTGCGATGGTGCTGCATCGCCTCGGTAAGATTATCAATGCGGATGAAGACATCGTGTTTCTTTATCTCACCAGCCACGGCTCGAAGCAACATGAATTGTCAGTGGATTTCTGGCCTCTGCAACTGAACACCATTACGCCCGCTGGTTTAAAAAAAATGTTCGATGACGCGGCCATCAAGTGGCGCGTGGTCGTCATTTCAGCCTGCTATTCCGGCGGCTATGTAGAACCGTTGAAAGACGCGCACACGCTAATCATGACAGCGTCAGATCCCCAGCAAACGTCCTTCGGTTGCGGCAGTGAATCGGATTTCACCTACTTTGGCAAAGCGGTGTTCGATGAAGAATTACGCCGCACCCATTCGTTCACCAAGGCATTCGATCAAGCCAAAATCAGCATTCTGAAACGCGAAAAAGCCGAAGGCTTCGATCCATCGAATCCGCAAATATTTGTCGGCGATGAAATGCGCGATAAATTGCTTGAGCTGGAAACGCGCCTTTCCCAAACCCATGGCATTGCCTTGCATGAACAAAAAATTCAATAAAATCAACGCGTTAACATTTGACGTCTTCGGCACCGTGGTTGACTGGCGCGGCAGCATAATCCGCGAAGGCCGCCTGTTGTCGCGCGGTAAAAAACTTTCCGTCGATTGGCCCGCCTTCGCCGACGCCTGGCGCGCAGGCTATCAGCCGGCCATGCAGCGTGTGCGCAGCGGCGAATTACCTTGGATGAATATCGACGCGCTGCACCGGATAATTCTCGATGACATTCTGCAAAAGTTTGCCATCACCACTTTGAGCGAAGCAGAAAAAGTACAGTTGAATTTTGTCTGGCACCGCCTCAAACCCTGGCCCGATGCGGTGCGCGGCCTCAAGCGACTGAAGAAAAAATTTATCATCACCACACTGTCCAACGGCAACATTTCCCTGCTCACCAACATGGCCAAAAACGCCGGCCTGCCGTGGGACTGCATTCTTTCCGCCGAACTATTCCATCATTACAAACCCGATCCCGAAGCCTATGCGTCCGCCGCTTCCATGTTGGGCTTGCAAACCAACGAAGTGCTGATGGTCGCCGCGCATAAAAGCGATTTGCTCGCCGCGCAAAAAACCGGCAATTACACGGCGTTTGTGGAACGCCCGCTGGAATACGGCCCGAATTTCAAAAACGATATTTCCCGCGAAAAATTCATCGATATTCATGCGACGGATTTTAATGATTTGGCAGATCAACTCGATTGTTAATTGCACACCGCAATGTGTAACGTTTTGTGATGCACTTCGCATCGTTTCGACGTCAAAATGCGCTAGAGTATGGTCGTCATGGCCGCACCTCAAGCCACCCGATAACAATCAAAAAGGAACATCGTGAAAAAATTTGCCCTCGCCGCCCTTCCCCTCGCCATCCTGGCTTATGCCGGTGCCACCTGGTATTCGGGAAAACAAATTGAGTCGACGCTTGACGAGCAGTACCAGGCTTTCAAAGACATGCCGATGATTAAGATAGCCAAGCGGGATCATCAACGGGGCTTTAACGAATCGACCGAAACCGTGACGCTCGAGTTGTCGGGTGATTTCCTCAAAGCGGCCAAGATGAGTGGACGTGACAATAACGACAATGCGGAAAGCAAGCCGGTGAAATCGCCGCAACTCACTTTCCGCACCCACTACAAGCACGGCCCGTTTCCCGGCATGTCGAGCTTTGCCACGGCGACAGCGGATACCGAACTGGTCTTCGATGAAAAGACGAAACAGGAACTCGCCAAAATATTCGGCGATAAAAAACCGCTGGAAATTCACACCGTGCTGGGCTATGGCGGTGGCGGAACCCTTACCGCGACCAGTCCGGCGTTCAACACTGGAAATCAGGATGAAACGCTAAAAGTGTCATCCGGCGGTATGAAAATCGCGATGGATTTCACCTCGAAAATGAAAAGCTACCGTTTCAAAGGCGATCTGCCCAAACTTGAAATTTCCGAGCCAGCCAAAGACATGGTGATGACATTCGCCGGCATGCACCTTGAAGGCGACCAAGCGCAGGTTTTCGACGACGAAAAATTATTTTATGCAGGCACCATGCGAATGAGCCTGACGGAAGTTGATGTCGCAGGCGGGCCGAACAAAGATTCCATGAAAGTAAAAAATATTATTTACGATATTGCCATGCCAATAAACGGCGAATTCATGGATGTCGCCGCAAAAATCAGCGCGGCGTCGATACAGGTAAAAGCGCAGGAATATGGGCCAGCCCACTATGATTTTTCCATGAAGCACCTGCACACACGTACCTTTGCCAATTTGAATCGCGCGTACATGAAATACTTCAGTGAAATAAACTTGAAGGCGGGTAGCGAAATCAAGCCGGAGGAAATATTCGCAGATATGAAAACGCCGATGATGGAACTGGTGAAATACAATTCGGAATTGAGCCTTGATCGCCTCAGTTTTAACAGCCCCCACGGCGAGGCCAAAGTCAGCGCTAGCGTGAAACTTGTCGACGCCAAGCCGGAGCACCTCACGAATCCCATCATGCTTCTGGGCAAACTTGAAGCGGGAGCCAACCTGTCTTTGCCCGAAGGCCTGATGATGGAATTATCGGGCTCGAAAGACCCCGCCGACGTTATGGCACAGGTGAAGCAGACGCAAATGCAGCAGCAGATCGCCAGCTTTATCGAACAAGGCTTTGCCCAGCGTGAAGGCAAAACGATCAGTACAAAACTGGCATTCAAGAATGGCGCGCTGACCGTTAACGGCAAGCCTTATAACCCGGCTGGACGGTCGGGGATGTAATGTCATCACTCAAACATTTTGTGCGCTGAGTTGTTGGAAATAATAGTAAGCAACAAGTCCTAGGATCCATTTTATTCTCTCCAGGCCGCAGCGTTTTGATAGATGGTTTGGCTGCCGTTCGCCTGAATATTTTGCCACATTCAATTTCATCAACACGTCGCTGCCTGACTTCTTGCAGGCGCCATAAATTGCGTGCCTCCACACATTTCGCGAACTTCAGCTAATCTGAAGATTCATTGCGCGTCACAGCATAAATGGACCCAGAGCCATGGTTGTCTTACAAAATTGTGCCACAGGTGTATCGATTTGCGACGGCGTTACTCATACGGCGTTTTTCATCTCCCCCATATAACAATGCCTTACCGTCTTGCAGCAGACTAAATTCGTGCCTGGTCAGCGTTTAAGCCACCTAGCATGAATATTGCTGCTGGTTACTCAGCTTCACCAAACTTAACAAATAATTCAGGAGGAATCACATGTCTTCACTTACCGCACTATCAGTCAGCATTGCCGTTTTGGGTGGCATCGCAACATGGGCGTTTTTGGGTTTCGGCGGCGGGCTGCTTATTTGGGCAGCGTTTATAGCCTGGGGATGCTTTTTTCATTGCGGCGGTGACACCAACGCATTAAAGAACACGATCGTTGGCAATTTGTTCGGTTGTTTTATGGCGTGGCTCTCTGCTGTCATCATTCTGGCGATTCCAGGCGCTAATGCACTGGGCTTGCCCTTGTGGGCTGGCATTGTGGTTGGTGTGCTGGTGTTTGTGTTGTGCATGGCGGCCAATATCAAAGCGTTTTCAGTCATCCCCGCAACCGTTTACGGCTTTGCCGCAAGCTTTGCGTTCTTGCTGCAAACGAAGGATATGCTCAGCCTTTCCAATTTGACATCAGTGAGCTTCAACAATAGCCTGGTTGTGGTTGCACTATCCATGATCATCGGCGCGCTGTTCGGTTTTGCCTCGGCAAAAGGGGGTGCAATGCTTGGGCCTAAATCGTAATAATCTTCAGCTTACCCGCTATAAAAAACGGGCATTCAATTAATCGAATGCCCGTTTCGTTTTCCGAAAGCGCGTGGCAAACCTGCATCCATAACCTTCATGTTCACCCTGCGGCGCGGGCAATCAAGCCGGCCTAGGCGCTCACAAATTGCTGCGGTAAAGACTTCACTGTCGCCGCGCCCGGCCACAGCAAAGGCAACACTCGTTTGGCATCGTCAGGATTAGCGCTGGTAAAAAAATTCTCCGTGCCAGGAGTTTTTCTATCCGCAAGCAATTCGGTTTGTTCAATCACCTGCCTCACGCGCCGAGCGACGGCGTCACCGGTGTCAATCAGTGTAATCGCAGGGCCGACCACATCCACTATCAGGGTGCGTAAAAACGGGTAATGCGTACAGCCGAGGATGATGGTGTCGGCGCCCTGCTCGACCAGCGGTTTCGCGTAACGCTCGACCAGTTCGCGCGTCGAGGCATCGTTCAACAATCCCTGTTCGACTTTTTCAACCAGTCCATGACACGGTTGTGTGATGACTTGAATGTCCTGTGCAAAACGTTCGAGCAGCGCGGCGAACTGCGCGCTTTTGAGCGTGCCTTCGGTCGCCAGCACGCCGACGATGCCGGTCCTGGTCGCGGCGGCAGCAGGTTTTACAGCGGGCTCCATGCCGATGATCGGCACAGAGAATTTTTCGCGCAAATGCATAATGCCCGCCGCCGTGGCGGTATTGCACGCGACGACGACAGCCTTCGCATCCTGTTCCACCAAAAATGTTGTCAGCGCGAGTGAGCGTTGCTGAATGGTCTCGCGCGATTTATTTCCGTAGGGCACGTGCGCCGAGTCGGCGACGTAAACCAGATTTTCATGCGGCAATAATTTGCGTATCGCGTGCAAAACACTGAGTCCGCCGACACCGGAATCGAATACACCTATGTTATTGTTTTTATTCAATATTTTTACTTTCTATTGGCTCTAATCACACCGGGCATCGCTTGAATAATTTTCAGCACGCTGTTGAGTTGCGTGATGGTGGCAATTTCTACCGTCAAACGCAATCGCCATTGCCCCGCTTTGGCGAGCGTGCTAACGGCGACAACAAAAATCTTTTCACGCGACAACATTTCGGTGATGTCGCGCAACAGACTGGCGCGTTCCTGCGCGTCGATTTCGATATCGACGGCGAACACGCCCTTGCCCATATTGCCCCATTCCGCCGGCATCAGACGTTCGCGCTGTTCCGGCTTAAGATTTTTGATGCTGCGGCAATCGTCACGATGCACCGTCACGCCGCGGCCCTTGGTAATGAAACCGACAATAGATTCAGGCGGCGCAGGTTTGCAGCATTTGGCGAATTGCGTGGCGATGTTGTTGACACCCAGCATCAAGATCCCACCGGTTTGTGCCTGCGCTTTTCCCGCGCGGGCTACAGGTATCACCTCCATTGGAATGACTGCGGCTTTTTCCGCGCGCAGTACGGTATCGAGTTGACCCGGCGTGATTTCTCCGCGCCCCAAGGCGGCGAGAAATTCGTCCGCTTCCTTGTGATGAAACGCCAGCGCAAGTTTTACCTGATTGGCGTCGTGCACGCCAACTCGATGCATTTCTTTTTCCAGAATCAAACGGCCTTGCGCCACATCCTGCTCGAAATATTGCTGCTTAAACCACAGCCGCACTTTGGCAAGGGCGCGATGGCTGTGCAAATAGCCGCTGGCCGGCAACAACCAATCGCGACTTGGGCCGCCGGTTTTTGCCGCGATGATTTCCACCCGCTGGCCGTTTGCCAGCGGCGTGGTCAGCGGCGCCATCACCCCATCCACTTTCGCGCCACGGCAGCGATGGCCAAGGTCGGTATGAATGCTATAGGCGAAATCCAGCGGCGTTGCGCCCAGCGGTAAATCGACAATACGACCTTGCGGCGACAACACATAAATTGTGTCGTCAAAAAAATGTTTTTTCGAACTGTTTGATGCATCACCGACATCCTGCCGCCAATCGAGCAACTGCCGCAACCAGGCAACTTTGTCGTCAAACTTTTTGTCCTGCTTGCCGCTTTCCTTGTAACGCCAATGGGCGGCGATACCCAACTCGGAATCGCGGTGCATGCCAAAGGTGCGAATCTGCACCTCCAGCGTTTTGCCTTCGGCCATTACCGCCGTGTGCAGCGAACGGTAATTGTTGCCCTTGGGGTGTGCGATGTAATCATCAAACTCGCCGGAAATTGGTTGCCATAAATTGTGCGCCACACCCAGCACCGCGTAGCAATCCTTCACGTTATCCACCAACACGCGAACCGCTCGTATGTCATACAGATCACTAAAACCCAAATCCTTGCGCTGCATTTTTTTGTAAATGCTGTATATGTGTTTCGGCCTGCCGCTCACTTGCGCATGCACATCTTCCGAATTTAACTCGCGCTGCAAAATTCGCACTACCGACTCGATATGCTGCTCACGCTCGTCGCGCTTTTCATCCAGCATGGTGGCAATAGATTGATACAGGTCCGGCTCCAGATAACGAAACGACAAATCCTCCAGCTCCCACTTTACTTGCCAAATACCCAGCCGGTTTGCCAGGGGCGCGAACAGATCGAGAGTTTGCCGCGCGGTTAGTTTTTGCTCGGCTGGTGTTTTCGTCGCCAAATCGCGCATGACCTGTGTTTGCAGCGCCAGTAGAATCAGCACCACGCGTACATCATCTGCCATCGCCAACAGCATTTTTCTCAGCGCTTCAAGCCGTGCGGCATCAGCCTTGTCGGCATTTTTCCCGCCATCGCTTTCAGCAGACAGCGCGCTCACTTCGCGGGTTTTGAGCACACCCTGCACCAGAGCAGCAACGTTGCCACTGTATTGCTTCGTGATCGCATCAACATCGGTCGAACGCAATGCCTGCAACAAAACCGCGCAAACGGAATCGGCGTCCATGCTGAAATCCAGCAGGATATGCGCCGCACCGACAGCCGCTTGGGTGCGCGGCGCATCGTCTGTTTTTGCGTCCGCAACCAAACAATTGGCCGCAAGCGCCACAGCGGACATCTTGAGATCATCGCAGCGTTGTAGCAGGTGCGAAAGCTCGGCGGCGCGATCCGCATGGGGTTGCTGCAACGACTCGAGGGAAGAATTCATGATCGCGGGGCTGGATAATATTTAAGCCCATTATAGCGTCGGCGCTGAACGGTTGATAAGCTTTGCGCAGGCTATTGCCGCCAATAACGCAAATCCTTCTGTCGCCATGGCGTTTTCTCGACGCCACTTTGGTTGAAGCGCAGCAGCAGCGCGCCGTTTTCATCAGATCGAAACATTTCGCTATGGTGTTCTTTGTAACGCTCTACCACCTCCGCTTTCGGATGGCCGAAGCGGTTACGGTAGCCGACGGTGAAGATAACGGTCTTCGGATTTACCGCTTCGATCAGTTCCTGCGTCGAAGAAGTTTTGCTGCCATGGTGGGGCACAACCATGACGTCGGCTTTGATGTCGGCAGCGCGTTCAATCAATTCTTCTTCCGCCTGCTGTTCAATATCGGCCGTGAGTAGCGCGCTGCCGTAGGGCGAGGTGATTTTGAGTACGCAACCGTTGTTGTTGATGGTCCTGTCATCTTCGCCGTAATTTTCTATCGTCGGGTGCAGTATCTCGAACTTCACGCCATCCCATTGCCAGCTTTGTCCCGCAATACATTTTTGTGAAATGTTTGCGTGTTCGTGAATTGCTTCATCTTCGGCCATGGAAGTGGACAGCCAGGCTGTCGGCACCGTACCCATTACGGAAATCGCCCCACCGCTATGATCAGAATCGGTATGAGTCACGATTAAGCCATCGAGTTGTTTAATGCCTGCCGCGCGCAGGTAAGGCACGATGATGCGGTTGCCGGCGTCGGCCTCTTCGTTGTAGGCAGGGCCGGTGTCGTAGAGCAGCGCATGGTTTTGCGTTTGCGCGACGACGGCTAAACCCTGACCTACATCGAGCACGCTCAACCATAAATCTCCTGGCGCTGGCTTGAGCGGCAACAGCATAAATAACGGCAGCGCCCACACCGCACCGAGCCAGCGCGCGGGTAGCCCGCGCGGTGCGAGCAACCACAACATGCCGATCACGCCGAGTGCGGCAGTCCACGCTGGCGGTGCGTGGCTTTCCCACACGGCGCTCGGGAGTTGCGCAATCCACTGGAGAAACAACATGCAATATTCCATCGCCAGATGGGCAAGCTGCAAACAAAAATCCAGCGGCGGAATCGCGCCCAACAACGCGAGTGGCGTCACAACAAAACTCACCAGCGGAATGGCGATCGCATTGGCTAACGGCGATATCAGCGATACCTGTTGAAAAAGTACGAGCAGCAAAGGTGCCATGACTAATGTTACCGCCGCTTGCGCATTGAGCGCGTTTCGCAGCCATGACCTGTTGCCCACCCTGCCCGCGCTGGCGTACATGAGTGCCGCCACCGCGCCGAACGACAGCCAAAATCCCGGCGATAACACGGCCCACGGGTCGGCCAGAGCAACGACAAACAGCGCGGCGCATAACACACGTGACGGTGCGGTCGTGCGGCCCAGCCACAAAAATATCGCGACCGTAGCCAGCATATAAAACGTGCGCTGCGTCGGTACCGAAAATCCGGCGATGAGTGAATAAGCCAGCGCGGCACACATGCCCGCGATGACGGCAATTTTGCGAGCAGGAATTTTCAACGTAAGCGCGGCGCTTTGCCGCCACAGCCAATAGGCCAATCCGTAAAATAAACTCGCCACCATCGTAATATGCAAACCCGAGATCGACATGAGATGGCCGACACCCGTGCGCCAGAAAACCTGCCATTGCGACTGCGCAATAGCCGATTGGTCGCCGACCGCGAGTGCCATTAACACCGGGGCATAAGGCTTGTCTTTAAGCACTGTTGTATAGCGGTTGCGGATAACTTCACGCAGACGGTCGATTTGATAAAACGGTCGGTTGACCATCGCATTGAGTCGCAGGTTTTTCTCTTTGCTGCGGATATAACCGGTAGCGCGCACATTGCGCTCGAGCATCCACGCTTCTATATCGAAGCCATCGGGGTTGGATGTGCCGTGGGGTTTGCGCAGGCGCACCGTCCAGTGCCAGCGTTCGCCTGCATGTATTTCGGGGACGCTGGATTCTGATTTGTCCTCATCTGTCGATTTGTTTTTCCGCTCGGCATACCAGGTGAGCGAAATATGCGCGGGCACATGGGCGCCCTGGGTCAGCACATTTTCCACATCGAATTCAAAACGGGTACCGCCTTCGCGCAATTGCGGCAGCGATGCGACGACGCCGACCAATTCAATATCGCGCCCTTCCCAATCGGCAGCCAGGCTGTCTGCCAAACGCGATTGAGCGTGGTAAGCCGCCCAATAAAATCCGCCTGCAATCGCCAGAACCATGGTGATGAGCAGCAGAAATTTTGGCGCGAAGCGCCGAACCAACCATCCGGTGACGGCAAACACAGGCAGCAAAAATAGATAGCGCAAGTCAGGCAGCAGCGCTTGTTGCTGCAACAGCCATACGCCAAAAACAAAACCTAAAATGATTAGCCGCATGAAAAATCCGCTCAAGTCCTACCTGTTCGCAACATAGGGTTTCGGGTAAAGTGCTACGAGTATTTCAAACTTGGCAGGGAAAGTCACCTGCTTCTATGCAACTTGATATCCACGGGCGAAAAAATGGCGGCAGACTATTGGCAGCAGGCGGCAAAGGAACTTGCGGCCAACGATGCGGTGATTAAAAAGCTGGTGAAGGCCTATCCAAAGGCATCGTTCAACGACCGTGACGACCCGTTCACCACGCTCGCCCGCTCCATCGTCGGCCAGCAGATTTCAGTCAAGGCGGCGCAAACCATTTGGGGACGGACGGAAACCCTTGTCTGCGAAATGACGCCAAAGCGCGTTCTCAAGCAAACCGAATTGAAACTGCGTGCCTGCGGATTATCTGGCCGCAAAGTGATTTATCTGCACGACCTGGCTCGGCATTTTCATGACGGTTTGCTCGACCCGGAAAAATGGAATCACGAAGACGATGAAATTGTCATCACTGAACTCACGCAGGTCAAAGGCATCGGCCGCTGGAGCGCAGAAATGTTTTTGATGTTTTATTTGCGCCGCCCGAATGTGCTGCCGCTGGATGACGTGGGCCTGCAACGCGCGATGCGTTTGCATTACAATAACGACCGGCCGTTATCCAAACTGAAAATGCGTTCCATCGCTAAACAGTGGGAACCGTGGCGCACGGTGGCGTGCTGGTATATGTGGCAAAGCCTGGAACCAGTTTCCGCAACCTGAGCGGTAACAAAATATTCAATATAATCAAATAGTTATATAACACAGGAGAAATACCATGCAAGTCAGTAAAACCCTTTGCATCATGTCGCTTTTATTCAGCGCGAATGTATTTGCCGATGCCGCGCCACCAAAGCATGCCTGCGCCAAACCTGAACATCCGGGCAAGCTCGCCAGCGAAGTGCGCATGAAAGGTTTTCAAAAAGAAGTGAATGATTTCCGCGAATGCATTAACAAGTTTGCGACGGAACAAAAAGCCCAGTCGGAAAACCACATGACGGCGCTTAACAATGCGGTAAACGAGTTCAACGGATTTGTGCAAAACGAAATGAATCCGAAAAAAGAAGAATAGACACCGACACCTCAGCCTTCGCTCAGCACCCCGTCATCCAAACGCATGACGCGCTCAGTACGCGACGCCAGTTGCGGATCGTGAGTCACAATCACGAAACTGGTGTTGAGCGATTGGTTGAGTTCCAGCATTAAATCAAAAACGCTTTCAGCCGTCTTGCGATCCAGGTTACCCGTCGGTTCATCGGCCAGCACGCAGGCCGGATGGGTCACCAGCGCGCGGGCCACCGCAGTGCGCTGGCGTTCGCCACCGGAAAGTTCACCCGGCTTGTGCGATAGGCGATGGCCGAGCCCCACGCGATTGAGCATCTCTGACGCTTGCTCCATCGCATCGGCAGGTTTGGCACGGCGGATCAGCAACGGCATGGCGACGTTTTCCAGCGCGCTGAATTCCGGCAGCAAATGATGAAACTGGTATACAAAACCCAGCGCCTGGTTACGCAAGCCGCTCAGCGCGGCTTCATCCATGCGCGAAATTTCATGGCCAAGAATTTGCACCGTGCCCTCGGTCGCAAAATCGAGACCGCCGAGAATATGCAACAGCGTGCTTTTGCCCGAGCCTGACGCACCGACAATCGCCACCCGCTCACCCGCTTTGATGTGCAGGTTTACACCATGTAATACCGGCACTTCCACTTTGCCCTGTAAATATTTTTTATGCAGGTTGTCGCAGGCGAGGACGATGCTATTCATAGCGCAACGCCTCCGCCGGTTTGGTGCGCGAAGCGCGGTAGCTGGGATACAACGTCGCCAGCAGAGTGAGAACAAATGAAACCACGGCGACAGCCACCACGTCGAGGGTTTGCACATCGGAAGGAAAATCGTTGATGAGATAAACCTGCGGATCGAGGATTTTCATCGACAGCAGATATTCAAAAAACCGGACGACCGCGCCGATGTTGGTCGCCAGCAGCAGGCCACAAATCAAACCCAGAATGGTGCCGATAACGCCGATCCACGCACCCTGCACCATAAAGATTTTCATAATGCTGTTCGGCGTCGCGCCCAAGGTGCGCAGGATGGCGATATCCGATTGCTTTTCGGTAACGACCATCACCAGCGCAGAAACAATGTTGAACGCCGCCACCGCGACAATCAACGTGAGAATAATGAACATCATGCGTTTTTCAATTTGCACGGCGCGGAAATACGTCGCATTTTGCCGCGTCCAATCGGTGATGTAGGCGTCGGCAGTCAGGCTGCGCGCCAACTCGCCCGCGACGCGCGGGGCGGCCATCAAGTCATGTAGCTTCAAGCGGACACCGCTGACTTTATCTTCGTCCAGACGATAAAGTTTTTGCGCATCGGTTAAATGAATCAACGCGAGACTGGAATCAACCGGATAGTAATCAAGATTAAAAATACCGACGACCGTAAATTGCCGCAGGCGGGGCACCAAACCGGCCGGCGTGATTTGCCCTTGCGGCGTCACCAGCAGAATTTTATCGCCTACCCCAACGCGCAAGCCGCGCGCCAGTTCAACGCCGAGCAACACGCCGAACTCGCCCGCCTTGAGCCCGTCAAATTTACCCGACTGCATTTGCTTGTCCACTTCGGATACACCCGGCTCCTGCTCGGGCAAAATGCCGCGCACCATCACTGGCCGCGACAACTCGGCATTGACCAATAAGCCTTGCCCGGCAACATAGGGAGCCGACGCCGCGACAGATTTATTTTGCATAGATTCCTGCGCGAGTCTGGTCCAGTTGGCGAGCACGTTGTCGGGGCCGGAAATTTCCACATGGGATGCTGAACGCAAAATATGGTCGCGCACTTCTTTCTGAAAACCGTTCATCACCGACATGACAGTGATCAAGGCCATCATGCCCAAAATCATGCCCAGCAACGAGATGCCGGAGATAAAGGAAATAAAATGATCACGACGCTTGGCGCGGGTGTAACGCAGGCCGACAAAGAGTTCGTAGGGGTTCACTGTTTTTATGCATTATCAAAAAGAATGCGCAAGTGTGCCATAAGCGGCGGGTGAAACACAAAGCAGGTGTTAAAATTGTGCCTATCAGATTTTTAGGTTTCTCATGCCTGTCGCCTGCACCTTGCTCATCCCTGCCCTGTTTATCCAACCCCAAATGGGTGACGAATACCGTGGCCTGGCCGTACCCGCATTGGAAACCTTGCTGGCGCACGCATTAATTTCGTCAACACCGCCCAACCATTATATGGATTGGCTGTGCCATGCGTTCAATGTGGAGAGGCAGCAAGATTATCCCGTTGCGCCACTGACACTGGCGTTCGACGGCGTGGAGCCCGGCAACGATTTCTGGCTGCGCGCCGACCCAGTGCATTTGCGTATTCACCGCGACCAGATCGGATTGATGGACGCGACTTCCGCACCGCTCACACAAACCGAAGCCGAAGCCTTGTGCGCGACGCTCAACCAGCAATTTCTCCAAGATGGCCTGGCTTTTTTGCCCCTGCAGCCGCACCGCTGGTACGTCAAGCTGAGTGCCATTGCTCAAATCAAAACCGTTTCATTGCATGATGCGACAGGTAAAAACATTCATCCGCTAATACCTTCAGGCGCGGATGGCATGTTGTGGCAACAGCGCTTGAATGAAATTCAAATGCTGCTGTTCGAACACCCGATTAACACCGCGCGCGAAAGTCGCGGCGAATTGCCGATTAATAGCGTTTGGTTTTGGGGCGGCGGCCTGATGCCGCAAAATATTTCCTGCCAATACGATTCGATCATCAGCGATGATATGGTTGCGCGCAGCCTGGCAAAAACGGCTCAAATCGCACAAATCGATTTACCGGCAAACGCTACGCAACTATTTAATTTGGAACCGAATAAGCAATCTCAAATATCAAAAAAATTGATTATAATCAATAAGTTACATAATAATGCTATGTACGGTGATATTGCCGCCTGGCGCAATTCAATTCAGCAATTGGATGCCTATTGGTTTGCGCCATTGCTCGCCGCATTAAAAACTGGCGCGATGACATCGCTGAATTTTTGTGTGCCTGATGAAAAAAATCCGCGTGAATTTTTTATCAGCCGCAACGACCTGCGCAAATTCTGGCGCCGTAAAAAACCGCTCATTGATTACGCCTGATTCGCCATGCCTCATATCGTTCACCGCACCATCCCCCCCCAATCTTACGACGCGCTGATTCAGCACGGCCTGTCGCCTTTGCTGGCCCGCATCTATGCGTCGCGTGGCATCGCATCGGCAGATGCCATCGACTTGACGCTGAAACGCCTGCTGCCGTTTGAACAACTGAAAAACTGTGCAGCGATGGCAAAAATATTGGCAGACGCCATCGAGCAGAAAAAAAATGTATTGATTGTCGCCGATTACGATTCCGACGGCGCGACCGCCTGTGCCGTGGGCGTGCGCGCATTGAAAATGTTGGGCGCGAGCGTCGATTACCTCGTGCCTAATCGTTTCGAATACGGTTATGGTTTGACGCCTGAAATCGTTCAACTTGCCGCGACTAAAAAACCTGATTTCATTATCACCGTCGATAACGGCATCGCCAGTGTAGAGGGGGTGGCCGAAGCAAACCGCCTCGGCATGCAAGTTTTGGTGACGGACCACCACCTGCCTGGCGATGTATTGCCGGATGCAGCATGCATTGTGAATCCGAATCAACCCGGTTGCGCATTTCCCAGCAAAAACATCGCCGGTGTGGGCGTGATGTTTTATGTGATGTTGGCGTTGCGGGCCGAATTGCGTAACCGCAACGCATTCGTTAACGAAACGGAACCCAATCTCGCCGCGCTGCTTGATCTTGTCGCTCTTGGCACGGTGGCCGACGTGGTGAAACTCGACGCCAATAACCGCATCCTGGTCAGTGAAGGCTTAAAGCGCATCCGCGCCGGACGCGGCTGCGCGGGCATCCATGCGTTGCTGCAAGTCTCAAGGCGCGGAGCAGCCAAAGCGGCAACTTATGATCTGGGCTTCATGCTCGGCCCGCGTTTGAATGCGGCAGGAAGATTGAATGATATGTCGCTCGGCATCGAAGCCCTCATCACCGACGACACCTTGCGCGCGCTGCAACTAACACAGCAACTCGATGCATTGAATCGCGAGCGGCGCGAGATTGAGGCGGATATGCAGGAATCGGCGCTGGCGATTCTTGACGAGTTGGAAGTCGGCGATCATTTCGGCCTGAGTTTGTTCGACCCGACATGGCACCAAGGCGTGATTGGCATTGTCGCCTCGCGCATCAAGGACAAATATCACCGCCCCGTGATTGCATTTGCGCCGGGCAACGGCGATGAAATAAAAGGCTCGGGGCGCTCGATTCACGGTTTGCATTTGCGCGATGCCCTCGATCTCGTTTCTAAACGGCACCCCGATTTGATTTTGAAATTCGGCGGACATGCGATGGCGGCGGGCTTGACCATCCGTACGCATCAGTTCGAAAAATTTCGCGATGCGTTCGAGCAGGCACTGCATACCTTGCTCTCGCCCGCGGATCTGGAACGGGTGATTGAAACCGACGGCGCGCTGCCGCCAAAAGAAGCGTCAATGGAATTAGCGCAGGAAATCGACGCGCAGATATGGGGGCAAGGTTTTCCCGCGCCGGTGTTTTGCGATGATTTTGTTGTCGCGAACCAGCGCATCGTGGGCGAAAAACATCTCAAACTCACATTGGAAAAACAGGGTCGCGTATTTGAAGCGATGCTGTTTTCGCACGCTGATCCGCTGCCAAAACAAATCAGCGCGACCTATCGCTTGAGTGTGAATGAATACAAAGGCAACCAGACGTTGCAACTGATTTTGGAACATTGGCAAGCCCTATAAAACCCCCGACATTCTGAACCGTAGCGCAGCGAAGGTGAAGAATCTGCTTTTTGTACTCACAGATCTCTGAGGCAGATTCTTCGGGCTGCGCCATCGGCATGACGGGGCCACGCATGAGATCTTAAGAATTTCCCTTCTTCTGCGTTATAATTGCAAATTAAATCAACCCATCTGAAAGTTATCATGGAAGCTGAACGCCTTAATCTCATCGCCAACCAGCTCGACGACTTGCACACGCGCACGGTCGAGCTGCGGAGGTATCTTTGACTTCGACGGCAAAAAAGAACGCCTGATCGAAGTCAATCGCCTGGCCGAAGACCCGGCTATCTGGAACGACGCGAAAAAAGCGCAAGAGCTGGGCAAGGAAAAAAAATCTCTCGAATCCGTTGTGGGCAATCTGGAAAAACTCACTGGCGGCCTGGCTGATGCGCGGGAGATTTTCGCCATGGGACGCGAAGAAAATGACGACGCCACCTTGATCAGCGTGGAAAACGACGCGAAGGCCTTGGCGAAAATTGTGGCGGATATGGAATTCCGTCGCATGTTCAACAACCCGATGGACCCGAACAATTCATTCATCGACATTCAAGCCGGCTCTGGCGGCACCGAGGCGCAGGATTGGGCATCGATGCTCGAGCGTATGTATATGCGCTATTGCGAGCGCAAGGGTTACAAGGTCGAAGTGCTGGAGCGTTCCGACGGTGAAGTAGCCGGCATCAAAAGCGCATCGCTGAAAATTTCCGGCGATTATGCCTACGGTTTTTTGCGCACTGAAGTCGGCGTGCACCGGCTGGTGCGCAAGTCGCCCTTCGATTCGGGCAATCGCCGCCACACGTCATTTGCCAGCGTGTTTGTGTATCCGGAAGTGGACGACTCCATCGAAGTGGAAATCAATCCGGCAGATTTGCGCGTGGATACTTTTCGCGCATCGGGCGCGGGCGGACAGCACATCAATAAAACCGATTCAGCCATTCGCATCACCCACGCGCCGTCGGGCATTGTGGTGCAATGCCAGAGCGACCGTTCGCAACACCGCAACCGCGCCGAAGCGATGGCGATGTTGAAATCCAAGTTGTACGAAATGGAATTGCGCAAACGCATGGACGCACAACAAAAACTCGAAGACAGCAAAACCGACATCGGCTGGGGCCATCAAATTCGCTCCTACGTGCTCGACCAATCGCGCATCAAAGACTTGCGCACCAATTACGAAGTGGGCAATACGCAGGCGATTCTCGATGGCGATCTGGACGATTTCATTTCCGCCAGCTTGAAGCAAGGTGTTTGATTTTATTGAATAATTTGGAGCCAATCATGGCCAATGACAAAGACCCGAAAGAGCATCTCGAACTGTTGAAGCACGCCGACGCAAACGTTGACAAGCCTGTTGTCGATACCGACAGCCTGATGCAGGAACGCAAACAAAAGTTGAATAAAATCCGCGAGCAAGGCATCGCGTTTCCGAACGATTTTCAGCGTGAGCATTATGCTGACGCGCTGACAAAACAATACGGCGAAAAAACGAAAGAAGATTTGGACGCCGCGCCTGTCACTGTTTCTGTTGCCGGCCGCATGATGTTAAAGCGCGTAATGGGCAAAGCCAGCTTCGCCACTATTCAGGATATGGGCGGACAGATCCAGCTATATATCAGTAACGACGTAACCGGCGAAGCGGCGCACGATGCGTTCAAACATTTTGACTTGGGCGATATTCTCGGCGCACAAGGCACGCTGTTCAAAACCAAGACGGGTGAACTGTCGGTGCGTGTGACGAGCATTCGCCTGCTCACCAAAGCCCTGCGCCCGCTGCCAGAAAAATTTCACGGCCTCACCGATCAGGAACAAAAGTATCGCCAGCGTTATCTCGATCTGATTACCAACGACGAAGCGCGCAAAGTATTTACCGTTCGCTCAAAAACTATTCAGGCGATCCGCGAGTTTATGGTGAAGCATGGCTATCTCGAAGTTGAAACGCCGATGATGCACCCGATTCCCGGCGGCGCGGCGGCGCGGCCGTTCAAAACTCACCACAATGCGCTGGATATGGAATTGTATTTGCGCATCGCGCCGGAATTGTATTTGAAGCGGCTGGTTGTGGGCGGCATGGAAAAAGTGTTCGAGATCAACCGTAACTTCCGCAACGAAGGCATGTCGGTGCGGCACAATCCCGAATTCACCATGATCGAGTTTTACGAAGCGTATCGCGATTACCAATACCTGATGGATTTCACCGAGCGCATGTTCCGCGAAGTGGCCATCAGCGTGCTGGGCACTACGGCAATATCTTACGCGGGCAAGCCGCTGGATTTGGGCAAGCCGTTTCAACGCTTGACCATCACCGGCGCGATCAAAAAATATTTCCCGCATTACACTGACGCGCAATTGGGCGACCGCGATTTCCTCATCAAAGAAATCACTCGCCTCGGCGAAAAGTACAAATCTGCCGACGGCCTCGGCGGATTGCAACTCTCGCTGTTTGAAGCGACGGCGGAATCGCAATTGTGGGAGCCGACCTTCATTATCGATTATCCCGCCGAAGTGTCGCCGCTGGCACGGCGCAACGATTCGCACCCCGAAGTCACCGACCGCTTCGAATTGTTCATCGTGGGCCGCGAAATCGCCAACGGATTTTCTGAATTGAACGACGCCGAAGACCAGGCCGCGCGCTTTATGCAACAAGTGCAACAAAAAGACGCGGGCGATGCCGAAGCCATGCATTACGATGCCGATTACATACTCGCACTGGAACACGGCATGCCGCCGACCGCCGGCGAAGGCATCGGTATTGATCGTTTGATCATGTTATTAACCGATAGCCCGAGCATTCGCGATGTGATTTTATTCCCGCAAATGCGGCCTGTTGACTGATAAAATAATTCAATATAATCAAATAGTTATATTTAAATAGTCAACTAATGGTTGACGAACCCGTTAATGGAAGTGTTTACTGCTCCGCATTGCAGCATGTTGCTGCGACGGACACGCACTGAAAAGTGCACGAGTAGTAAACAGATATATAAGGAGACTTACCCATGGATACCAATACACCCATTACCGCTACCAAAGCTGTAACCCCTAAAAAATCCAATCCGATTTTTGTGATCGCTGCCATTGCGGTGACATTGTTCAGCGCTATTGGCATCGGCGCATTGACCGGCCTGATTCCCAGTTCGCATTCCAATGCGGACGCGAACAAATCCGTCGCTGCGCCGGTTGCACCCGTTGCGCCAAAAATGGAAGTGAAAACTGCGGCTGCGCCTGAAGCCAGCGTGGTAGCACCGGTTACCACCGCGAAACTGGGTGCCGATACTTCCACCGACGCGACAATCAGCAAAGCGCAAGACAAAGTGTTGCAGCCCGAAGCGCCGGTAGCCAAAACGGCGCCGGCACCCAAAGTGGTGCATAAACCTGCTCCGCACAAAACCGTCGTGGCCAACAACACGCATACAACGGCCCCTGCTGCTCCCGTGGTCTCGGCTCCTGTGAGCCAACCGCAATACGTGCCGGCACCTGAGCAACCTGTTCAAGTGGCTGCTGCGCCGACGACAACCCGTGCTATCTGCGGCAACTGCGGCGTAGTTGAATCGATTAATGCCATCGCACAAAAAGGTGAAGCCACTGGCTTGGGCGGCGTATTAGGTGGTGCCGCCGGTGCTGTCATTGGCCACCAGGTTGGCGGTGGCCGCGGCAAAGACGTCGCAACCGTGTTGGGCGCCGTAGGCGGTGCCGTAGCCGGTAACGAAGTGGAAAAAAATCGTAAATCAACCACAGCCTACGATGTTGTCGTGCGCCTGGAAGACAACACCACCCGTACCGTGCGCGCTACCGCAGCGCCAGCCTACGGTGTCGGCTCAAAAGTAAAAGTGGTGGATGGCCAGGTCGTTGCCAACTAATCACCGGTAACATGCATTACCGAAAGCCCCGCAGACGCGGGGCTTTTTTTTGCCCGCAGCTTTGGTATAGTTGAATCGTCGAATTCAATTGGAAGCGGAAAATGAAAACCATTACTTTTACAATTGCCGGCATGACCTGCGGCGGCTGCGTCAACAGCGTCAAAAAAGCGCTGCAGGCGGTTGAAGGCGTACTGACTGTCAATGTATCGCTCACCGACAACAACGCTAAAGTTGGCTACGACGACGCGCAAATTCATCCGGGTAAATTGAAGCATGCGATTCAGGATGCAGGCTACGAAGTGACTTACCAACAGGGTGATTGATCTACGTGCCCGCCACTAAACGTTATCGATTTACGCCATTTTTTTCAGGGCGACGCTGTCGTTATCTCTGCGGCGCCATCCCTATCTTGTTCCAAATGCAAAGACTTTTTGCAGATTCACGCGCGGCGCACGCTATTTTTTCGACAGCGCCGCCAACCCCAGCCCCGCTCCAACCAACAAACTCCCCGACAAACGATTGGTAATACGCACAAAGCGCGGTTGCGTTGCGTAGTGAGAAGCTTTGCCTGCTAAAACACCGTAAGCGAGCAGCACAAAAAATTCCAGCACCACCGACGTGACGCCCATGATGGCGATTTGCAGCGTAACGAATTGCTTCGCATCGATGAATTGCGGTAGTAGCGCGATGAAGAACAAAAGTGTTTTGGGATTGGAAAGTTGCAATACCACGGCATTCAGAAAAATACGTAGCGGCGAGCGCTTCTCGTCATCATTCTTTGGCACGGTCATCACTGAATCTTTTTCCAGCCAGGCCATGACGCCGAGATAAACCAGATACGCCGCGCCGATCCATTTGACGGCGAAAAAAATATCGTAGGACGCGAGCAACAATGCGCCGAGACTGGTGGCGGACAAAATAAAATATATTGTGTTGCCCGCGAGAATGCCGAGGTTAGACCAGATGGACATGCCGACACCGCGGGTGATGCCGGTGGCGATGACCATCAGCACGGCGGGGCCGGGCGAGAGGCAGAGCAGGAATTCGGTGATGAAGAAGGCGAACCAGAGTTCTAGACTCACAATATATTCTTAACCTGATTGAGGATAGGTACGCCCTCTCACCCTTCGACGGGGCTCAGGGCGAACGGGGTTGTAGAGACGCGCGTAATGACGAAAAACCAAAAACAAACATCCGAACCAAACAACAAACAACAAACAACAAACAACAAATTACACATTACACATTACACATTACACATTACACATTACACATTACACATTACACATTACACATTACACATTACACATTACACATTACAAATTACACATTACACATTACACATTACACATTACAAATTACAAATTACAAATTACAAAAATCTGCATTTGATGTATTTTGCACATTACAAATAACTCAATATAATCAATTAGTTAGATATTTATTGGTTAGGCGACGCGCGCCGTAAAATCGTGCGCATCACTCGCGGTAATTTTCACTTCTGCAAACTCGCCGACTTTTAATTGCGCGGCATTTTTGATGATGACAACGCCGTCGATTTCTGGTGCGTCGGCGGCACTGCGGGCGATGGCGTCTTTGCCGCTGATTTCATCGATCAGCACTTTCATGGTCTTGCCGATTTTTTTTGCGAGTTTTTGTTCGCTGATTTCCTGCTGCACCAGCATGAAACGTTCACGGCGCGCTTCGCGGATGGCTTCGGGCACCGCGCCTTCCAGTTCATTCGCTTTCGCGCCTTCGACCGGCGAATAGGCAAAACAGCCGACGCGATCGAGTTGGGCTTCGCGCAGAAAATCGAGCAGCATGTCAAAATCATCTTCCGTCTCGCCGGGAAAGCCGGCAATAAACGTGCTGCGGATGGTGATGTCAGGACACGCCTCGCGCCAGGCTTTGATGCGGGTGAGATTATTTTCACTCGACGCGGGTCGCTTCATGGCTTTGAGAATGCGCGGGCTGGCGTGTTGAAACGGCACGTCGAGATACGGCAAAATTTTTCCTTCCGCCATCAGCGGAACGACATTATCAACGTGAGGATACGGATACACATAATGCATGCGCACCCATACGCCCAGCTCGCCCAGAGCGGATGCGAGATCAAGCATGCGCGTTTTTAGCGGACGGCCCTGCCAGAAACCAGTGCGGTATTTGACATCGACGCCGTAGGCGCTGGTGTCTTGCGAGATCACGAGCAATTCTTTCACGCCGGCTTTGACCAGATTTTCTGCATCCTGCATCACTTCGCCCACGGGTCGGCTGACCAAATCGCCGCGCATGGAGGGAATAATGCAAAACGTGCAACGGTGATTGCAGCCTTCAGAAATTTTCAGATACGCATAATGTTTCGGCGTGAGTTTGATACCCTGCGCGGGAACCAGGCTGGTGAACGGATCGTGGGGCTGCGGCAAATGCAAATGCACCGCCTTCATCACTTCGTCTTTTGCGTGGGGGCCGGTGACGGCGAGCAATTGCGGATAAGTATCGCGCACGATGTCGCCCTTCGCGCCGAGACAACCGGTGACGATCACCTTGCCGTTTTCCGCCAGCGCTTCGCCAATGGCGTCGAGAGATTCTTCGACGGCGGAATCGATAAAACCGCAGGTGTTGACCACGACAATATCAGCGCCCTCATACGACGGCGAGATACCATAACCTTCCGCGCGTAATTGAGTGAGTATTTGCTCGGAATCCACCAGCGCTTTGGGGCAGCCAAGGGAAACAAAACCGACTTTGGGAATTTTGGCGGGCGCTGCTTTGGAAGGCGATGACATAACGAATGCAATGCTTGGCACGAAACAAAAGAACTCGCGCGAAACTGTCCTGATTAAATAAGCAGCATAGCAGGAAAGATACGGCCAGTCAGCGCCGCACACTTACCTGTATGCATCCGATGCTGGCGCTTTACGCTTTATCCGGCTTGGCTGTTTTAGCTTTTGGCTTGGCTTTCGCCTGCGGCTCACCTGAAGCGGGCGCTTCTTCCGGCACGCCGAAGCCGCCGAACAAATTACGGGTTTGTTTTTGAATCTGATCCTGCATTTGCAGGAACATGTTGGCGCTTTGCTCCAGATAATTCCCCATCGGCCCCTGCGCCGCCGGGCCTTGGGTTTGCATAAATTGTTTCCACAGGTCGGCATTCATCGCCGGTGCCGTGCCGCCGTACATGGTGCGCGCCTGTTCCTGCAACTTGGCCTGCACTTCGGTAAATGAAGAAATGCTTTTTTCCAGATACGCCCCCATCATGCCCTGCATGGTGTGGCCGTAAAAACGAATAATTTGCGCCAGCATGTCGCTGGTGAACATCGGCACGCCGCCGCTCTCCTCTTCCAGAATAATCTGCATCATGATGCTGCGCGTGATGTCTTCGCTGGTTTTGGCGTCGACCACATGAAACGTCACATGTCCCAGCACGAGCTGTTTCACATCGGCGAGGGTGATGTAGCTGCTGGTTTCCGTATCGTAGAGCCGACGGTTCGGATATTTTTTGATAACGCGTGATGAACTAGACATTTGATTCCCCTGATATTGTTGCTGCGCGACACAAAAATGAGCAATTCAAGCCTTGGCAGGCCCTCCCAATATATTTATAATTATTTGATTATATTGAGTTTTTATTATTTTTTGCACTCCCTGAAAATATTTATTGCAATGCATCATAAACTTCTTGACACGAGCTTTACGTATATCTAGAATGTGACTTGTTGCGCTGCACCAGATTTCGTTTTAGCCAGAATTTCTGAACCTTCTGGCTGCTTAAGGTCGGCGTACATTACCCCACCTAACATCACCTTTATAAGGAACATCATGAATAACGTTAACGAACAATTCAATGCCATCAACAAAGCTATCGTAGAAGCTTCAGTCCGTTTTGCCAAAGCCTCGTTTGACACTTCCGAGCGCCTGGTTGCGCTGAACGTTGAAGCCGCCAAGCATTCCCTCGAAGAAAACACCAAAAGCGCCAAAGCCATTGCCGATGTAAAAGATCCGCAAGACCTGCTCGCCCTTCGCACCAAGCTGACCGAAGCCGCAGCCGACAAGGCCGCCGGTTACTCGCGTCACCTGTTCGACATCGCCAGCGAAGCCCAATCCGAATTCACCAAACTGGCGGAAGAGAACTGGTCACTGCTGAATAAAAACTTCACCTCTTCCATCGACCAGTTGGGCAAATCGGCTCCTCCCGGTTCCGATGCGGCAATTTCCGCGTTGAAATCCGGTTTTGCCGCAGGCACCACCGCGATGGATAACATGAACAAAGCGGCGAAGCAATTTGCCAGCATGGCCCAAACCAACATGAAGGCAGCGTCACAACAAGCTGCTGCCAGCGGTAAAGCTTCACGCAAGTAACGTCTCCTCCTCCTTTGTCGCAAGATGAAGGATTTGCTCCTCCGGTAAATCGGAGGAGCCTTTTAAAAGGTTCTTACGCCAGCTATCGCCGAGGATCCTTCTAAAAGCGGCAATGCTACGCTCTCCTCCTCCTTTATCGCAATGATAAAGGCTCCATACCCTCACAGGAAACTGCGAGGGTATTTTTTTGCTTAAAACATATGCTGGCCGCCGTTGATGGAAATATTCGCGCCGGTAATGAATGCCGCTTCGTCCGATGTGAGGTAAGCGATCAGGCCCGCAATTTCTTCCGGCTCACCCAACCGCCCCACGGGAATTTGCGGAATAATTTTAGTGTTCAGCACTTCTTCCGGAATGGCCGTCACCATTTTGGTGCCGATATAACCCGGCGAAATAGTATTCACCGTCACGCCTTTTTTCGCCACTTCCAGTGCTAACGCTTTGGTGAATCCGTGCATACCGGCCTTGGCCGCCGCATAATTGGTTTGGCCAAAGGCACCCTTCTGGCCGTTCACCGACGACACGTTGATAATGCGGCCCCAGCCTCGCGTCACCATATCGTCGAGTACCGGCTTGCACATGTTGAATACGCTATTCAGGTTGGTGTCGATCACCGCATCCCAATCGCCTTTGCCCATTTTTTTGAAGGTCATGTCCCGCGTGATGCCGGCGTTGTTGACCAGAATGTCGATGGGTCCCACTTCTTTTTCCACCTTCTCGACCATCGCCGCGCAGGCGTCATAGTCGGTAATGTCGAGCGGATAACAATAAAATGAATAGCCTTGCCGCCGCATGTCGTCCTGCCATTGGGTTGCCTTGGTGTTGCCGGGAGAATAGGTCACCACTACTTTATGGCCCTGGCTGTGCAACTTGGTGCTGATACTTTCACCCAAACCGCCCATGCCGCCCGTTACAATCGCGATACGCTGACTCATGATGTGCTCCTCCATAAATTATTTTAGTTACGATTATCGTCATTATTTTTTTCATCCACATTGATGCGGATCAACAACGCTCCTTTACATAACGGCCCGGCGCGGGCTCGATCGGCTTGAATGTTGCATTACCCAGCTTAACCCTAGCAGCCACTTGTTTTCCAGCGTGGGGCTTGAGCCATTGCGCCCAATGGTTCCACCAACTGCCTTCGTGCGAAACGGCGCTGTCGAACCATTTATCGGCATCGGCCACAAACTTCTTGCCCACCCAGTAATTGCGCTTGTTTTTCCTGGCGGAATTGATGGAGCCTGCGATATGGCCTGACGCGCCCAATACAAATTCAACCTTGCCGCCTACGTACTTGGCGCTCTCAAAAGCGGCGCGCCAGGGAACAATATGATCTTCCCGCGCGGCGAAGGCCAGGGTTGGCAGATTGATCGCTTCAAGATCAATTTTTTCGCCACACATAATGAGCTTGTTGCGCTTGACCAGATTATTTTCGAAGTAAGTGTTTCTGACGTACTGCGCAAACATGGGGCCGGGTAAATTGGTACTGTCACTGTTCCAATAAAGCAAATCAAAGGCGGGCGGCGCCTTGCCTTTGAGGTAATTGTTCACCACGTAATTCCAGATCAGATCGTTGGGCCGCAAACTGGAAAATGCCGTCGCCAAATCGGCACCGGGCATCACGCCACCCTGTGCATATTTTTTTTCTTTCTCCTCAACGAACTCGCGATTCACATACACGCTGATATCGCCCACTTGGGAAAACTCCAGCAGCGACGTCATTAAAGTGAGGCTGGCGACCGGGCTTTCTCCCCGCGCGCGCAGCACGGCCAGCGCGCTGGACAATATCGTGCCGCCTACGCAAAAACCCAATGCATTCATTTTTTTCTGTTTGGTAATGGCCTGCGTCACTTCCATCGCCTTGATCAACCCGGCGATATAATCGTCCCACACCAAATGACCGAGCGATTCAGGGATGTTGCGCCAGGAAATCATAAACACCGTGTGGCCCTTTTCGACGGCAAAGCGCACCAGCGAATTGTCCGGCTGCAGATCCATGATGTAAAACTTGTTGATGCAGGGTGGCACCATCAGCAGCGGCCGCTCAAACACGGTTTTGGTCAGCGGTTTGTATTGGATGAGCTGGAACAACTCCGTCTCAAACACCACCGAGCCTTCACTGACACCGATGTTGCGGCCTACCTCAAACGCCGTTTCATCGGTCATGGAAATGCGGCCTTTATCCATATCCGCTTCCAACTGTTTGATGCCGGCCGCCATGCTGGCACCTTCGGTTTCCAGCGCGAGCTTCAATACTTCAGGGTTGGTCGAGGCGAAATTGGAAGGCGCCACGGCATCGAGATATTGTTTAGTGAAAAAAACTAATTTTTTTCGCGTGGCTTGATCGACATCGGACGTCTCAATCGCGTCGAGCAACATGCCGGAAAGATTGAGGTAGGATTCTTTGAGGTAATCAAACACGGGATAGGCCGCCCACTCGGGCGCGGCAAATCTTTTGTCGGATACGTTTTTTTCGACGGGAGGAGTGGGTGCAGGAATGGACAGCGCGCGCATCCACAAACCCATTTGCTGCTCATAGAAGCGTTGTTGCGCGTCGGCCCAATGTTGAGGGTGTTCAGACATATGCCGGGCCAGTGCCTGATAGGCTTCGGCGAGACCTGGAGAAGCATTGCTGCGGATTTTTTCCAGAACGTCGCGCATAATTTGCTGGCTGCCAAAACTCATGGTCTCGACCAGCTTTTCCAACCCGATTGCATCAACGTGCGCATTCATCAAACGAATTCCCGAATACATTCTGCGTTCTATGCGGTAAGACTACCACCGGCTAATTGCGGGCACAAGTATGTTAGTTTTCCCTATCAGGCAATACGCCCCATGACGAAATGGGTCAACCAAATGGAACCGACGCCAAGTCCAATGAGCAAAATCTGCTCCAGCGTCGCAGCGAGTTGGGTGCGTTTGTGCAAACCGGGAATCAAGTCGGCCACCGCCACGTAAATCATGCTGGCGGCCGCGATGCCGAGCAGAACAGGAATCACTTGCTGCAACGACTGCAACGCAAAATAGGCCAGCACACCGCCCAGCATCATGGCGGCGCTGGAGAGCAGGTTCACCGCCAACGCCTGGCGCTTGGTGTAACCGGAATGCAGCAGGATGAGAAAGTCGCTGACTTCCTGCGGAATCTCATGGGCCACAATCGCCAGCGCCGTGACCACGCCCAGCTTCACATCGACGATGAACGCCGCAGCAATAATCACGCCGTCCACCAGATTATGAAATGTTGTCCCGATCATGATCATCAGGCCGCTGCGGCCATGGTCGGCGCCATGACCATGGGAATGGCCGTGCCCGCCATCGCCATCGAATTCATCGCCGTGCGAATGTCGCCACAGCACCAGTTTTTCCAATACGAAAAACAGCAGGATGCCAAACAGAATCGACCCCGTCACATGCTGAATACTTTTGGTCAACTCAAATGCGTGAGGCAAAATTTCCAGGAAAACCGCGCCCAGTAAAGCGCCGATGGCGTAACTGATGAGCTTGCCAATCCACGAGGCGCGCGCGGCAAAAGCAAATACGGCCGCGATACAGATCGACAATGCGCCGCCCAAAAATGTCGTCAGGATAATCCAGTGAAGAGTGGTCATATCTATGTAAGTATTTGATTTTATTGAATATTTTAATATTTATTCTGCGCGCCAAATGAGCGCTGCCATGCGTCCGCTGATTTTATCCCGGCGGTGTGAAAAAAAACGCGCATCGCTCACCGTGCAAAATTCTCCGCCATAAATTCGCGTCACGCCAGCGGCATTCAATCGTTGTCGTGCAAGCTGGTAAATATCCGCCAGCCATTTGCCGTTTTCTTTGGCAACAAATGCCGCGGCCGCTTGCGCATCATGTCGCATAAACGCACCGCGCACTTCGTTACCCACTTCAAAATTCTGCGCACCGATGGCCGGCCCCAGATAAGCGAGCAATGAACCGGCCGGCCCATTCATCGCGCTCACCGTATTTTCAATCACCCCGGCGCACAACCCGCGCCAGCCCGCGTGGGCGGCGGCGATCACCGTACCCGCGTCGTTGCACAACAATAGCGGTAGGCAATCGGCGGTGGTAACGGCACAAACGCAATGGGCTTTACGCGCGAGCATGGCATCGGCTTCGGTGAAATCGCCGGGTTGATCGGCATCCACCACACGCGTGCCGTGAACCTGCTTCAACCATTTTGGCTCGGCTGGCAGATGCTCACGCAAGCGAGCGCGGTTTTGCGCCACGGCGGCTTCCTCGTCGTTTACAAACGCACCGAGATTCATGCTGGCGAACGCACCCTGGCTCACACCGCCAGTCCGTGTGGTAACCAGCGTGCGCACATTTTTCGGCGCGGGCCAGTCGGGGATAATCCAATCGGCGGGCATGGCCTTGTTCATCAACGCAACCTCTCGAGCAGAGCTTGCATATCGGCGGGCATCGGCACTTCCCATTGCCTGCGCTCGCCGGTTTGCGGGTGCGTAAGTTGCAATCTGGTTGCGTGCAATGCCTGGCGCGACAATTTCTGCAACGCCGCTTTTATTTTTTCGTCTTCGGTCTTCGTGCCAAAATTTTTGGCTTTGCCGCCATAAGTCGCATCGCCCGCCAACGCATGCCCGATGTGCTGCATATGTACGCGGATCTGGTGGGTGCGGCCGGTCTCGAGACGGCACAATAATAATGTGTGATGCGGCAAGGCTTCGATAACGGAATAATGGGTCAGCGCATCTTTGCCGTCGCCAACCACGGCCATTTTGACGCGAATAACCGGATGACGGCCTATGGGCGCATTCACCATCCCGTCGTTCATCACGCTGCCTTCGACGATGGCCAGGTATTCGCGCTTCACGCTGCGGGCCTGCAATTGGCGCACCAAATCGGTTTGCGCCTGCAAAGTTTTCGCCACCACCATCAAGCCGCTGGTGTCCTTATCCAAGCGGTGGACGATACCGGCCCTCGGCACCTGCGCCACCTGTGGCGCGTGGTGCAGCAACGCATTGAGTAAAGTGCCGCTCCAATTGCCACTGCCGGGGTGCGTCACCAAACCCGGCGGCTTGTTGACGATGATAATGGCGTCGTCTTCAAACACGATATCGAGCGGAATAGCTTCAGGCGTGTAAGCGGAAACTTCCGGCGACACGGCCGGCTCCACCAACACCAATTCGCCGCCCAGCACTTTTTGCTTCGGCGAAGCCAGTGCGTCATCAACGGTTATCGCCCCGTCCTTGATCCATTGTTGCAAGCGGCTGCGGGAATATTCCGGCAGTAATTGCGACAACGCCTGATCAAGGCGCAACCCGACGCAATCCAGCGGCAGGGTGAGCTCGATCTCGTCGGCGGCGGCGTCGGTGAGGTTCGCTTCGTCGTTGATTGGGTTATAATCCTGCAAAATCTTCTCGGGATGCATCATGATGCGTAGTGTAACGATATTTGCCCTGTTTTGCCTCGCCCTGCTCGCCGCTTGCAGCACCACCAGCGCAGTAGACAAAAACAAAACCTGGACTGCCGAGCAGTATTACAAAGAAGCCAAAGACGAACTCGACGGCGGCAGTTACGAGCGCGCCATCAAACTATTTGAGCAATTGGCCGCGCGCTACCCCTTCGGCAAAATCGCCCAGCAATCGTTGATTGAAACCGCCTATGCCCAATACAAACAGGGCGAAGGCGTGGAAGCCATCGCCACCGCCGACCGTTTTATCAAACAATATCCCACCCATGAAAATGTGGATTACGCGATTTACATCAAAGGCCTCGCCAGCTTCAAGGACGACAAGGGCTTTTTAGGCGTATTGAATTCCACCGACCTGTCCGAGCGCGACCCCAAGGCCGCGCGCGAATCGTTTGATGCGTTCAAAGACCTGGTCACCCGTTTTCCGCAAAGCCGTTATGCGGAAGATTCTACAAAGCGCATGAATTATCTGGTCAATTCATTGGCGCTGAACGAAATTCACGTCGCGCGCTACTACCTCAAACGCGGTGCGCCACTGGCCGCCGCCAACCGCGCGCAGCAGGCGCTGTCGCGCTACCCGCAAGCGCCTGCCGTTGAAGAAGCGCTAGGCATCATGCTGGATGCGTACAATACGCTCGGCATGGCCGACCTGCGCGATGATGCGAAAAAAGTCCTGCAAAAGAACTTTCCCCAAAGTATTTATCTTTCCGGTTATCAGGAAGCCACCAAACCGTGGTGGAAATTCTGGTAATCCACACGTCTACTACCGATCAACATGCCTGATCGAATCTGATTGCCGTAAGTTTGCGACCAGCTTTGCGACGAACGAGCTGGCCCAAGTCCAAAATAACTGGCTGACCGTTTGCTAAACTGAAGCTGTCAGACTGGTTCGGCTGTTTTCATACCAACAAAAATCGGGATCACACCATGGCGAATACGGAATTCGATATCTGTGTCATCGGCGGGGGCGCGGGCGGCCTGGTCGTTGCCGCCGGCGGGGCGTCGATAGGCGCAAAAGTTGCCCTGGTAGAAAAACACAAACTCGGCGGCGATTGCCTCTACTACGGCTGCGTGCCAAGCAAAACACTTTTACATTCGGCCAAAGTCGCCCGCACCATGCGCGACGCCGAGCGCTTCGGCATCGCGCCAGTCACACCGCACATCAGCATCGCCGCCGTGATGCAGCGGGTTGGCAAAGTCATCCAGTCCATCGAGCCCAATGACAGCCCGGAGCGCTTCCGCGGCCTTGGCGTCGATGTGATTTTGGCCGAAGGCAAATTTCTCGACACCCATACTTTCGAAGCCAACGGTCGAAAAATCACGGCGAAAAATTTTGTCATCGCCACCGGCTCGCGCCCTGGCGTGCCGCCCATTCCCGGCCTGGCCGATTTGCCCTACCTCACCAACGAAACCGTTTTTAATTTGAAAGAAGACGTGCCCAGCCTGATCGTGATTGGCGCGGGGCCCATCGGCATTGAAATGTCGCAGGCTTTTTGCCGTCTGGGCAGCAAAGTGACCGTCGTTGATTTAAGCGCGCAGATTTTACCCAAAGAAGATAAAGATTTATCCGACGTGGTGCTGAAACAATTGCAGCACGAAGGCGTCGAGTTTCATCTTGGCGTGTCTCCGTTGAAAGTCGAAGGCGGCAAAGGCGACATCCGCCTCACCCTAAAAAATAATGACGGCAGCGAAAAAGTTTTACAAGCCAGCCACATTCTCGTTGCCGCCGGTCGCAGGATGAATGTAGAAAACCTCGGCCTCGAAGCTGCGGGCATTGCCGTCGAAAAAGGCAAAATAATCAGCAATGACCGCCTGCAGACTTCACAAAAACATATTTACCTCGCCGGCGATATCGTCGGCAGTTACCAGTTCACCCACATGGCCGAACACCACGCGGGCATCGTGTTGCGCAACATCGCGTCGCCATTACCTGCAAGAGTGCAAACTCGCGTAATCCCCTGGGCCACGTTTACCGAGCCGGAATTGGCGCGGGTGGGTTTATCGGAGGTAGAAGCCAACGCGCAAAACATTCCCTACGATACTTATCAGTTCCCGTTCGACGACATGGATCGCGCGCGCGCCGAGGGCGAGACCGAAGGCTTCGCCAAAATTCTCACCGACAAAAAGGGTGTGCTCATCGGTGCGGCCATCGTCGGCCCCCACGCGGGCGAATTAATTCACGAATACGTACTGGCGATTTCGCAAAAAATGAAAGCGACACAGCTTTGCGACATCATTCATGTTTATCCGACGTTATCGCAAATCAACCGTCGCGCCGCCGACCAGAAACGCAAAGCGAGCTTCACCCCCACGGCGAAAAAATGGCTGATGCGCATCGCCGGATTTCGAGGCGCATGATGGAAACTTCGGCTAAAACGGCGGGCAACAAATGGATCAAGCTGGCGATATTGGCGGCGTTTGTCAGCGGCATTGCCGCCTTCTTTTTGCTCGGCGGGCAAAAATATCTTTCGCTTGATACCATCAAACAAAACCGCGATGCATTGCTCGCGCTCACACGCGAACATTATGTGCTCGCCATCATCGCCACGTTTTTTATCTACACTGTTTCTACGGCGCTCAGTTTTCCTGGCGGCATCGTGTTGTCGCTGATGACAGGATTTTTATTCGGCCGCTGGGTAGGCACCGGCATCATCGTGTGCGCCGCGACGTTGGGCGCGGCATTGGTATTTTTAGCGGCGCGCTATCTGTTCGCCGATTGGGCCAAAGCCCGCATGGGCAGCTTTGGTGAAAAAATCAATCAGGGGTTTTCTGAAAACGCCCTCAGCTATTTGTTGTTTCTGCGTCTTGTCCCCTTGTTCCCTTTCTGGCTGGTCAACCTCGCGCCAGCTTTCACCAATATGAAACTGCCAACGTATATCCTGGGCACTGCGTTGGGGATAATTCCCGGCTCGTTTGTGTTTGCCAATCTGGGGCAATCTTTGGGTTCGCTGAATTCTTTGAGTGATTTGTTATCCAACGACGTGAAGATTGCGTTTGGCTTATTGGGTTTGTTTGCGCTGTTGCCGGTGTTGATTAAAAAATTCCGCAGCAAAAAAGCGTAATCAACATGCAGGCTGTCCGACTAATCGACACACATCACAGAAAATTGTAACTATATGATTATTATCAATAAATTGTTAATCTCTTTGACGTTGATAACGCTTTCCAGCGGCGTTCATGCCGAAAACATTTTGCATGCGCCCTTCGATGCCCTCTTGCGCGCCAACGTGAAAGACGGCTCGGTGAATTATCCCGGCTTCCAAAACAATCCATCGTTTGAGTCGTACGTGCAAGCACTCGCCAAGCCAGTCAAGCTCGACACAAAAAACGACAAACTCGTGTATTACATCAACGCTTATAACGCGCTGGCCATCAAAGGCATTGTTGACGGCTATTCGCCCAGCAACGCGTTCTCGCGCGCCAACTATTTCTTTGTCAAAAAATGGGATGTGGGCGGCCAATCGTTGACGCTGGATGGCCTCGAAAAAACCTACTTGAAGCCCGTCGATTCGCGCATCCACGTTGCCGTCGTGTGCGCGTCGAAGTCCTGCCCTAAATTGATTTCCGAAACCTTTACCACCGATAAGCTCGACAGCCAACTCGATGAAAACGCCAAAGGCTTCGTCAACGACAGCAGCAAAAATATTTTCGACAAGCCAACCAAAACCGCGCGCATTTCGCAAATATTCGAATGGCACGAAAAAGATTTCGTACGCGACGCCGGCAGCGTGCAAAAGTGGCTGGCGAAATATGTCAGCGATGCTGATGTGGCCAAAGACCTTGCCACTGACAGCTACCAAATCGAACACCTGAAATACGATTGGAGTTTAAACGGCACCGCGCCGAAGAAGAATTAGTTCTCCTTGCCTCACCATGCGCTAGAATGTTTCAAACTGTAGGTCAGGTTGCCGATAGGCTACCTGACAACACTAATGCCACGACAAGTAACCGCGCAAAAAAACGCGCCGCAACCTGAGCTGCAAAAAACCACCGGGAAACCCCATGCACGCCACCCTCCCCCTGCTGAAAATAACCAACTTCCCGTCCATCAATCGCCAAAAACTGGCATGTGTGCAGGTAAACCTCGGTTACAAATGCAATCAGGCATGCCTGCATTGTCATGTGAATGCCAGCCCTGATCGCAAAGAGATGATGCAACTCGATACCATCAACCTGTTGATCGATTACCTGAAACACTCCGGCATCACCACGCTCGATATGACCGGCGGCGCGCCAGAACTCAATGCGCATTTCCGCACCCTGGTGCTGGCCGCACGCAAACTGAACCTGCGCATCATTGACCGATGCAATCTGACAATTTTATTTGAGCCGGGCCAGGAAGACTTGGCGCAATTTCTTGCCGATAATAAAGTAGAAATTACAGCGTCGCTGCCCTGCTATACCGAAGAGTTGGTGAACAAGCAACGCGGTGACGGCGTATATGAAAAAAGCATTCGCGCGCTGCAATTACTGAATGGTTTAGGGTATGGCAAACCGGATAGCGGCCTGATATTAAATCTGGTGTACAACCCGCAAGGCCCGTCGCTGCCTCCTGCGCAAAATTCATTAGAAGCCGATTACAAGCGTGAATTGGGTGCGCGGTATGCCATTGATTTTAATCACCTTTTCGCTATCGCGAATATGCCGATTCAGCGCTTCGGCAGCACCCTTGTCACACAGGGGAAATTCGCAGGCTACATGGATTTATTACGCGGCGCGCATTCCGATGCGAATCTTGAAAACGTCATGTGCCGCACGCTGATCTCTGTCGATTATCTCGGCTACGTTTACGATTGCGATTTCAACCAGATGCTCGGCATGCCGCTGCTACTCGATGGCAAACCCAAACGGCACTTATCGGAATTGATGACGGTTGAATTGAACGGCAACCCCATCATGATCGCCGACCATTGCTACGGCTGCACAGCGGGCAACGGCAGCAGTTGCGGCGGCAGCCTGGCCTGATTTTTTCCATGCGCCTTTCGGTCATTGTTCCTACGCTTAACGAAGCCCATGGCATCAGCGTTTTTCTCACTGCCCTGCAAGCGTTGCGCGCCAATGGCCATGAAATTATCGTCGTCGATGGCGGCAGCAGCGACAACACCGCCGGCTTTGCTTTTCCACTGGCAGATAAAATTATTCACGCGCCCAAAGGCCGTGCGCTGCAAATGAACGCCGGTGCGGCCCAAGCAAAAAATGATGTGCTGCTGTTTGTGCATGCCGATACCTATTTACCCGCGCAGGCTGATCAACACATCATGGATTGCCTGGCGCGCACAAAAAAAAGCTGGGGACGATTTGATGTGAGCTTGACCGGTTTGCATCCGATGTTAAAAGTCATCGCCTGGTGTATGAATAAACGCTCACGCCTGACCGGCATTGCGACCGGCGATCAGGCAATATTTGTCACCCATCAAATGTTTCAATCGGTTGGCGGCTATCCGGCTATCGCGCTGATGGAAGACATCGCGTTATGTACATTACTCAGACAAAAGTCCGCGCCGTTATGCCTCGACGCAAAAGTTGTTTCATCCGGCCGCCGATGGGAAAAACACGGCCTGTGGCGCACACTATTTTTTATGTGGCGATTGCGCCTTGAATATTTTTTTGGCGCGGACCCGCAGCAACTTGCCCGCCGCTACCATAGCTGACAAAATCGCCCATGCGCTCTGATTGCACGATCATCATTTTTGCCAAAGCCCCCATTGCCGGCACGGTAAAAACGCGCCTGGCTCCTGCACTCGGCGAACATGGCGCAGCGAAACTTTACCAACACATGTTGCGCCATGCATTGACCGAATCACGCGCCGCGCGGCTTGGGCCGGTAGAACTCTGGTGCGCACCGGACATCACCCACGATTTTTTTGTGGCCTGCGCTGCTGAATTTTGCGTGACGCTGCACCAACAGCAAAGCGGTGATGTCGGCGAAAGAATGGCCCATGCTTTGCAACACACGCTCGCCCACACGTCTTGCGCATTGCTCATTGGCAGCGATTGCCCGGCGATGAACGCGGCGTATTTGCAGCAAGCGGCCAACAAGCTGGAGCAAACTCAAGTGGTCATCGGCCCCGTTGCTGACGGCGGCTATGCGCTTGTCGGCGCGGCTCATCGAGTGCCGCCGATATTCAACCGCGTCGACTGGAGCACGGCACAAGTCATGGCGCAAACGCGCGCGCGCCTGCACACCGCTGCGCTGGATTACGCTGAACTGCCCATTTTATGGGATGTTGACACGCCGGACGACCTGGAAAAATTGGCCGCCTTGCCCGGTTTTGCCGAATTGATGCAAACGGCCGAAGCCGCTGACTGACATGCTCTCATTCATGCCGAAATCTTTAGCGCGCGCGCCTGCAGTTGACCTGGCAAAAACCAAAACGATTGTCATGCTCTTTCCCAACGAGCGCGACCGACTTGAGTTGGCATTACCCCATTACCAATCGCGCTATAAAGTGCACTTCGAAGGCTTTGACCTGCATCATTTTCCTGACAACGCGAAGCTTGTCACTTTTAATATTCGTCGCTACATCGATGCGCTCACACGTCGTTGCGAAAAGCTCCAGCCCGATGCGGTCATCTCCACCGACGAACATTTCGGCGCGCTGATCGCCGCCATCGTAGCCCAGCGTCTTGGCTTGCCGGGCACCAATCCGCAGGCAATACTCAACGCGCAACACAAACTCTATGCGCGGCAAATCGAACAACGCGTCGTGCCCCATGCCACGCCCGCGTTTTCTCATTTCTCCTATGAAATCAGCCAGCCTTCGCAGGCGGGTTTGCCATTTCCGTTTTTTGTAAAGCCGATCAAGGCTACCTGGTCGGTATTGGCGCGACGCGTGGATAATTTCGCCGAGCTGAAACAACATCTGAGCTTTCATCCGCTGGAAAAATTTATTATCAAGCGATTGGTGCGGCCGTTCAATCAATTGCTCGAATCCCACGACCGCGCGCAGGTGAACGCCCATCACCTGATTGCCGAAGAATTGCTCGAAGGCCAACTGGTCACGCTGGAAGGGTATGCGCGCGATGGCGAAATACATATTCTCGGCATTACCGATTCGATCATGTTTCCCGGCACCTACGCGTTCAAACGTTTTGAATATCCTTCGCGCTTAGCTGAATCGGTGCAAGCACGCATGGCCGACATCGCCAAACAAGTGATGCGCGCGATGACGTTTGATTTGGGTTTGTTCAACATGGAGCTGTATTACCACGAAGAAACCGACGCCATTAAAATTGTTGAAATCAATCCGCGCCTCGCGCGACAGTTTGTCGATATTCACGAAAAAGTGAATGGAATCAATACGTTAGAGATATTGCTCGCGCTGAGCCTCGGCGAAGACATTCCGCAACCCGTCACGCCAGAATACGGTTGCGCAGCGAGTTTTATTTTCCGCGACTTTTCCGGCCAAGGTTTATACGGCGGGCCGAACGAAAGTGAAATGGCGTGGCTGAAAAATAATTATCCCGATGCGCGACTGCTGGTTTATCCGAAACACGGTGCAAGTCTGGCGCGCGAAATCAAATGGCTGGGCAGTTATCGCTATGCCGTACTGAACCTCGGCGGTAAAGACCGCGCAGATTTACAGCGCCTTTATGAAGACGTGGCCGCGCATTTGAGTTTCGATTTACGACCGTCAAAGTGACCATTATCCCGTTTCGATTCTGCTTGTTTTTAGCAGCGGCGGCAGGGGCTGCCTTCGCCGACACACCGCTCATTATTGAAGCCGGAAAATTTTCCCGTCTCAATCCTGGCGACGCATTACCTGCCGACTGGAAGCCGCTCACTTTCAAAAGCATTGAACAACACACGGTTTATTCGCTGGTGAAAGACGATGACCACACAGTCATCAAAGCCGATGCGAAACAATCGGCATCGGGCCTGACCCACGCAATGAAAATCGACGCGAAGGAATATCCGATCCTGCAATGGCGCTGGAAGGTGGGCAATCTGATCGACAAGGCCGACCCGCACAGCAAAGCCGGTGACGATTATCCGGCGCGCATTTACATCACCTTCGAGCAGGAAGCATCAAAGCAAACTTTCGGTGACAAACTCGCGCGCAAAATTTACGGCAAAGACATTCCCCACTCCGGCATCAATTATATTTGGGACAGCAAAACTCCCATCGCCACCGTGCTGCCCAACGCCTACACCAAACGCCTGCGCATGATCGTAGTAGAAAGTGGCCCAGCCAAACTCAACCAATGGCAAGACGAAGAACGCAATGTGTATGAAGACTATAAACGCGCGTTCGGCGAAGAGCCGCCGCCGATATCCGGCGTCGCCATCATGACCGATGCCGACAATACGGGCGAGTCGGCTACGGCCTGGTACGGCGACATCCGCTTTAAAAAACTGGAACGTTAAGCCTATCCGCGTTACTCTTGCGCTATCGCAATAATAATTTTCATCCATGAAAAATCTTGTGCTTCTGGGCGGCGGCCACAGCCATGTGGCGGTGCTGAAAAGTTTTGCCGACTCACCCGTCAAAGGCGTCAAGCTCACCCTGGTTACGCCTTACCCGCAAGTGCTGTATTCAGGCATGCTGCCCGGCTTCATCGCGGGGCACTATGAGCAGAACGAATGCCATATCAATATCGCCACCCTCGCCCACTTCGCCAAAGCCGAAGTGATTAGCGCCCATGCCGCCGGACTCGATTCCCTTAACCATCGGGTGTTACTGCATAACGGCGAGACCGTCGACTACGATTTGCTGTCTATCAACACCGGCTCTGTACCGCGGCTCGACGGCGTGCCCGGCGCAAAAGAATTTTCGCTGCCGGTCAAACCTGCCGAGAAATTCTGGATCACCTGGTCGCGCCTGTTAGCCGAAGCCACCGCGCGCAGCACGCCACTCAGCATTGCCGTTGTAGGCGGCGGCGCGGCGGGCGTAGAGCTGGTACTGGCCATGCAATACCGCTTGCTGAAAGACCTGAAAGCAAAACAAAACACCCCACCACAATTTCACCTCATCAACGACATGCCAACTTTACTGCCGAGGCATAACGCCAAAGTGCGCAAAATCATCGAGCGGGTTTTGCATGAAAAAAAAGTGACCGTGCATCTTTCAAGCAAAGTGCAATCAATGGAAGCAGGCGTTGTGCATTGCTTTGGCGCCAAAGACATCGCGGCCGATTGCGTGGTGTGGGCCACCGGGCCCGGCGCGCCGCCCTGGCTGGCAAAAACCGGGCTCACACTGGATGCCCATGGCTTTATTGCGGTGAACGACTACTTGCAATCCCTATCCCATTCCCGCGTATTTGCTGCGGGCGATGTGGCCAGCCTGCATGGTGCGGCTCATCCGAAATCAGGCGTCTATGCATTACGCCAGGGCCAACCTTTGGCCGACAATTTACGCGCCGCATTAACCAGCCAGCCACTCGCGCCATTTGCGCCGCAAAAAAAAGCCTTGGCAATTATTTCCACCGGTGACAAATATGCCATCGCCACCCGCAGCGGGTGGGCGTTTGAAGGCCGGTTGATCTGGACGATTAAAGATCATATCGATAGAAACTTTATCGAAAAATACAACCATCTGGTGTCGAAGTAGTTTCTGCGCTAATTGAAAAGCTGTGCTATAAAAGCTGGAGCCGTCGTGCGGCAGAATAGCTTGAAGGAGAAAACACCAATGAAAATCCGGGATAATATTTTGGCGCTGGCCAAGCGCATGGATCTTGATCTGCTTGAGCGCGTCGCGGTGGTCATTCTGTATGGCTTCATGACGGCTCGCTTTGCCGTTTCCATTTTTGACAATACGAATTACGTCAATCTCATGCTATTGCTATCGGAAGGCATGGTGCTTGTATTTACTTTATTTCGCCGACGTTCCACCAACATATCGCATCTAAAAATGGATTGGGTTTTGGGTTTCGCCGGGACGCTCATGCCGTTGTTAGCCATGCCTACAAAGGGAAACGCAGCAATTCCGCTCGCCTACTGCGCAGTCCTCCTGTTATTCGGATTTTTCATTCAGATATCAGCTAAACTCACGTTGCGACGTAGCTTCGGTGTCGTGGCCGCCAATCGCGGCGTCAAAATCAGCGGTCCCTACGCCATCATCCGTCATCCCATGTATGCGGGATACATCCTGACGCACATCGCATTCATCCTGTCGGGCCCCGGCCTTTGGAACGGCGTGATCTACGGCCTCACTTTTTGTCTGCTGGTGGCCCGCATTCTAGTCGAAGAACGCCTGCTGAAACAGGACCAGGCGTATCTCAATTTTTCCGCAAAAGTCCCCTACCGGTTGGTGCCGTTCGTTTTTTGATTTACCCGCCCCAAGCGCAATCTCCTAATTGGGTGCACAAGCAGGCGGCATGTATAATTCTGCTACGTCATTCATCTCACGGAAATACACCATGCGCTTTACCGGAACCGATTCCTACGTCGCCACCGACGACCTCATGCTGGCCGTTAATGCAGCCATTACGCTGGGCCGACCATTACTGATTAAAGGCGAACCCGGTACCGGCAAAACCATGCTGGCCGAAGAAGTCGCGCGGGCATTGAACAAACCGCTGCTCCAATGGCATGTCAAATCCACCACCAAAGCGCAGCAAGGTTTGTACGAATACGACGCCGTATCGCGTCTGCGCGATTCGCAATTGGGCGACGAGCGCGTGCATGACATTGGTAATTACATTATCAAAGGCACGTTATGGAAGGCATTTGAGCTTGATTCACAACCCGTTGTTTTAATTGATGAAATAGACAAGGCTGATATTGAATTTCCGAACGATTTATTACGCGAACTCGATCGCATGGAATTTTTTGTTTATGAAACGCAAAAACTTATCAGCGCCAAACACCGGCCTATTATTATCATCACCAGCAACAACGAAAAAGAACTACCCGATGCTTTTTTGCGTCGTTGTTTTTTCCATTACATCCGCTTTCCCGATAAAGATACGATGCAGCAAATCGTCGATGTGCATTTTCCCGACATCAAAAAAAATCTACTGGGCGAAGCGCTCCGCGCATTCTTTGAAATCCGCGACGTGCCGGGCCTGAAGAAAAAACCCTCTACTTCCGAACTGCTCGACTGGCTCAAACTCCTGCTCGCCGAAGACATTCCCGCCGAAGCCCTGCACAGCAACGACTCGGGCAAAATCATCCCGCCGCTGCACGGCGCGCTGTTGAAAAACGAGCAGGACGTGCATTTATTCGAGCGCCTGATATTCATGGCCAAGCGCGCTCGATAAGTAACCGGCCGAATACCTTCTTGTTACCCGCACATACGCAACAATAAAACTTCAAATCTAAAGGTGGGCAAATGCAAAAATATCTGAACAAGCTGACCATCCCCGTGATGATCACAATTATTCTTTTTTTTGTAAAAATCATGTTCCCAGCTCTATATGACAACGATTTTTTTTGGCATCTGAAGACCGGGGAATACATTTTCACTACACAGTCGCTTCCCCAGTTCGATATTTTTTCCCATACCTTCACTGGAAAAAAATGGGTGCTGCACGAGTGGCTGACTCAATTCATCATTTATTTAACCAAACATTATTTCGGCCTAATCGGCATTAAGGTTTTAGTCGCCGGCCTGATTGCGGCCACCTATTACCTCGTTTTCAAGACTGCGCGAGTATTGACGGAAGACGACACCCAGGCAGTTATCATAAGCTTAATGTTCTTTGCGCCCAATGTCATTTTCGCAATTCCGCGGCCCCAGATGTTCAGTTACTTTTTTTTCGCCGCCTGCCTTCTAGTTCTGGTCGAGTTCAAATACCGACGTGTCACCAAACGGTTCTTCTTGCTGCCAATCATCATGTTGTTTTGGGCGAACCTTCATGGGGCGTTTATTGTCGGAATTGGGTTACTCGTGCTGTTCACAGCCTGTGAATGGCTCAATTTTTGGCTGACGAAAAAAACCGACGCGCAGGAGAGGCGCGATCTGTACCGCCTCTCCTATTTCATTCTCGCGTCCGCATTGATTACGGCAGTCAACCCTGAGTTCATCGCCTACTGGCTTTACCCATTTCAAGTCCTTTCCATGGATGCGGCGAAGACCCTGATCATGGAATGGCAATCACCTGATTTTCACGCTATATACAACAAATATTATTTTCTTCTGGGAATCGCGTTTTTTGCAGCGGCAGTTTACCGCGCGAAAAAGCCCGATCTGACCGAAATGATAATACCGATATTTTTTTTCGTCGCCGCGCTGACATCAGGCAGACATTTGCCATTCGCTTGCCTTGCCGCCGTCCCGTTTTTTGCTTCCCATTATGCGAATCGCACGAAACGGGCGCAGCTTGTCGATGGCCAGCCGTCCGTGGTGTCGGGCAGTAACCTAGCGACGCGTCAGATCGATCATGTAGTGCCGGCTCTGAACCTTGCTATGCTGGTAGTCGTGGCGGCAACTGTCATTTTTGTGGAACACAGCCGCCAGGATTCGGATCCCATCGCAAAACTGATGCCTTCGCAAGCCGCTGATTTTGTTATAAAAAATGGAATTTCAGGCAACTTGTTCAACAGCTATGACGACGGGGGTTATCTGATCTATCGTCTCGCACCGGAGCGCAAGGTATTTATCGACGGTCGCGCCGATTTATACGGAGATGTTTTTCTCAAGGAGTTTATAAACATCCACAACGGGACGGCCGATTGGCGAGAAAAATTCGACAAGTATGCGATTGACTATCTAATCTGCAAAAAAGACGCGCCGATAAGGCAGCTATTGCTGGAAGGAAACGCATTCCGGCTAGTTCACAATGATGAATGGAACTCGGTATTGGTGCGCAATATTCCGCGCTTTGATGGGCTGCCTACCAAGTCAGCCAAATGAATCAGCCACTCGTGCTTGCCACGTATGACCAGCGGGCGGTACAGCATCCGGCCGTCAGGAATATTGCGCATGGATCCTAAAGCTTATTTGGACATGGCCGACACTGAAGCCCGCCACTGGTGGTTTACCGGCCGTCGCGCAGTATTGCAGTCGCTGATTGCAAAATTGCCGTTGCCACGCGATGCAAAAATATTGGAAATCGGTTGTGGCACGGGTGGCAATCTCGCGTTGCTATCGTTGTTTGGTAAAGTGAGCGCGATGGAAATGGATGCGACGGCGCGCGCCATTGCAGCGGAAAAAACCGGCAGTCGATTCGACATCCGCGCCGGCTTTTGCCCGAATGACATCCCGTTCCAAAACGAAAAATTTGATCTGATTTGTATGTTTGATGTGCTGGAACATATCGAGCAAGATGCCGCTACCTTAACTGCCATCAAAAACCTCTTGGCGGAAAACGGGCGCATTCTGATTACTGTCCCCGCCTACCAATGGATGTGGAGCGCCCATGATGAATTCCTCCATCACAAGCGCCGCTATACGGCAAACAGGTTGCGCGATCTTGTCACCCATGCCGATTTAAAGCTGGACAGAATTTCATATTTCAACACCTTGCTGTTTCCGCTGGCAGCAGTGGTGCGCATTAAAGATCGCATCACGGGCAATCAGCAACCCAGCGGCGCAGCGATTCCCCCTGCCCCGGTGAATCGCTTATTTCAAAAAATTTTTGCGTCGGAGCGTGTTGTGTTGAGTAAAATGAATTTTCCGTTTGGCGTGTCGTTGATGGCTGTCCTGACGCAGTAAGGTGCGCTTGCGCACGAATTGCTACTAAGGTGGTGCGCAAGCGCACCCTACATTTTATGCTCATCGACTTCTTCCTCACTCTCAAAAAAGCCAAGCTGCCCGTCAGCGTGAAGGAATATCTCACGCTGATTGAAGCGCTGGAAAAAAATGTCATCTCGACCAGCCTCGACGATTTTTATTACCTTGCCCGTACCACGCTGGTGAAAGACGAAACCCATTTCGACAAATTCGACAAAGCCTTTGCTGATTATTTCAAAGGCGTGAAAGCTCTGGACGATTTGTTTACCGATATTCCCGAAGACTGGCTGAAAAAACTGGCGGAAAAATTCCTCACTGAAGAAGAAAAAGCCGAGATCGCCGCGCTGGGCGGTTTCGATAAACTGATGGAGACACTGAAGCAACGCCTCGAAGAACAAAAAGAGCGCCACCAGGGTGGCAATAAATGGATCGGCACAGCGGGCACCTCGCCCTTCGGCGCTTACGGCTTCAACCCTGAGGGTGTGCGTATTGGCCAGGACGGCTCGCGCAACCGCAGCGCAGTGAAAGTGTGGGACGCGCGCGAATACCGTAACCTCGATGGCTCAGTCGAGTTGGGCATCCGCAATATCAAACTCGCATTGCGCCGCCTGCGCAAATTCGCACGCGAAGGCGCGGCCGAGGAACTGGACATGCACGGCACCATCGAAGCGACCGCCAACAACGCGGGCTATCTTGACATCAAACTGGTGCCTGAGCGGCACAACAAAGTGAAAGTATTGGTGCTATTCGACATCGGCGGCTCGATGGACGACCACATCAAAGTGTCGGAAGAATTATTTTCCGCCGTAAAAAGCGAATTGAAGCATCTGGAATATTTTTATTTCCACAATTGTGTGTACGAATCCGTGTGGAAAGACAACCGACGCCGCAGCGGCGAGCGTTACCCACTGCTGGATTTGATTCACAAATTCGGCCCCGACTATAAATTAATCTTTGTCGGCGACGCCACCATGAGCCCCTATGAAATTGTCGAACCAGGCGGCAGTGTCGAGCACATGAACGAAGAAGCCGGCTTGGTGTGGTTGAAGCGCCTGACCGATCACTTCAAACACGCGGCCTGGCTCAACCCGGTGCCCGACACCCATTGGCAATATTCGTCTTCCGTCAAAATTATCCAGCAATTCATGCAGCACCGCATGTTCCCGCTCACAGTTCAAGGATTGGAACAGGCAATGAAATTGCTCAGCAAATGAATTTTACGTGCGCAACACGGCATTCCCACTATGCGGTTAAACGATGTCGGCTGAGGTCGGGATTCGCAGGCCAGTCATGCAACGATAAACCAATGTGCATTTACTGCAATCAATACATATCAGCTATGCTGTCCGCACACATAAGTAATCCAGCATCGAAATAAGATGTTTCTCTCCTTGCCAGAAAATTACATGTAGCTCAATCTGCCAGCGGCCAAAGCTCCCCTGCCTCGAACAGAAGGCGGTAACGCGCCTCAATGGCATCAATTTGCGCAATAGTCGTGGTCAGCCGCGTTTCAATAAGTTGGCGGCGCGCCGCCAATACATCAAATAGTCCGCGCTCTCCCAAACTGTACGCCCGCTGCATAAGATCTGCATTGCGTTGAATATTTTCGGCCGCACTGCGCATACTTTGCCAGCTGGTCAAGGCGGTTTGCGCCTGGGTGAAAATATTCGCAAGATCAAGCTCGCCCCGCTGCAGGACTATTGCCTCGCGCTGCGCAGCCATTTGTATCTCAGCCTGCGCTGCCGAAATCGCTGCGCTTCGTGTGCCGATAGGAATCGGGATTGTTATACCGATACCAACGATACGTTCTTCGCCGCTGCGCTCGGAACCGTAACGCATCCCAAGTGTAGGATCAGGCGTAGCGTCGCTCACCGCACGTTTGCTGACAAGGCTTAGGCGTTTGCTCTCTGAATAGGCCAGGTTCAAATCGGCATTGTTACGTTGGATGAGAGGCCGCCAATAATCGAGCCCCCTAGCCAGTGCTTCCGGAGTAGTTAGCCGCAACTGATCGGGCAACCCTATGCCGGGGTATTGCAGCGTTATTTCATTGGCCGCAAGGCGTTCGCGTCCACGCGCCTGTTGCAATGAAAAATCGGCTTGTGCCAGCGCCGCCTCTGCAAGACCAACGTCGAGCCGCGCCACATCGCCTTTGTTGGCGCGCCGCTCTGTAATGCGCAGCTGTTCGCGCAACAATTCCGCTTGGATTTGCCACTCTTGAGATTGTGTATTTTCGCGCGCCCATGAAAACCATAATTTCAGCAACTGCCGCGCTCCCGATTGGATGGCCTGGTCGTAAATCAGCTTGGCTTGCGCTACGCCAAGCTCGCCGATTTCCGTGTCGAGCCGTGCTTTTCCTGGCAAGCGCAATTGGCGCTCCAGCCCGACGTCCCATTCGTTGTATTTATCTGGCGGGCTGCCGATACGCCGCCGCTGTGCATTCATAACAACATTTAATTCATAGGGTCCCGCCTGTAAACGCTGCCGGTTTGAATCGGCAAGGTTTCCCTGCAAAGCCGCCTCCCGAACTGCCGGCCGTAACTTCAGCGCGCTAGCAACACTCGCCAAGGCGGGCAGATCTGTCGGGTCTGCCGACACTGCGTTTGGGGCATAAATCAATATCGTGACGAGAAGTGCGCAACTTATATATTTCATGCAAAATCTCCAAACTCAGCGATTAGCGCCTTCCAATAAACAACTTCGGGATTTGGCAAATCTATGCGTAATTGGCGTATGAGCAGATCGGCATCATCGGTATTCATTACCATCTGTACCTGCAAGCGCGCTGATCGGCCACGCACTTCTTCAGCAAGGCTATGATGCTTTACAGCCGACCCATGCCCCTCGACGCGGTATGAAGTAAAGCCGACAACCCAATCGGGACGCTCGAGCAGTTGGTCGATCAACTGTTCTTCCAGCGCCTTGGGTACGACTATTGTTAATAAGCAGTTGAGCGGTTTCTGTTGGTCCATTAATTTTCCCTAAACCGTGCATCACCCGACGGGCGGCTTACACCGAAACGCCGATATAACACTGGCAATAAGATTAAAGTGAATAGTGTTGAGCTGACTAATCCGCCAATCACCACAATTGCCAGCGGTTTTTGGATTTCAGACCCTGGCCCGCTGGCAAACAACAGCGGCACCAAGCCAAATCCAGCAATGCTGGCCGTCATCAACACAGGCCGCAGCCTGCGCTTCGCGCCTTCGATTACTATGCGGCCGATTGGCATACCTTCTGCGTATAGCTGATTGAAATAAGTCAGCATCATCACGCCATTCAGCACCGCAATGCCCAGCAATGCGATAAACCCGACTGAAGCCGGTACTGAAAGATATTCGCGCGATAACCACAACGCAAATACCCCGCCAATCAATGCAAACGGGATAATACTCAATACCAGTATGGCTTGCCGTACTGAACCAAAGGTTGCGAATAACAATAGGAAAATAAGCCCGAGTGAGATGGGCACAACCAGCGCCAGTCGCTTTGCTGCACGCTGCTGATTCTCAAACTGGCCGCCCCATTCGGTTCGGTAGCCTGCAGGCAATGTCACATTTTGCGCAACCGCCCGCTTTGCCTCTTCGACGTAACCAACCAGGTCGCGGCCTCGGACGTTAGCTTGCACCACCACCATGCGCTTGCCGCTCTCTCGGTCCACTTTGACTGGCCCGTCGATGCGTTTCAGTTTCGCGACGTCTGCAAGAGGAATCGTGGTGCCGCTGGGCAACATTATGCGCAGGCTGGCAAACATCGCGGGGGAGCTGCGCAAAGCATCGTCACCACGCAGCAGTAAGGGAGTTCGCCGTCCGCCCTCCAGCACGACACCAAGCGGGCGACCCTCGAGTTGTGCACGCAGATTTGCGGCGATATCGTCAACGTTCAAGCCGAAGCGGCCGGCCGCGAGCCTGTCAACCTCGACTTGCAGGTATTGCACCCCTTCGTTTTTCAATGTAAAGACTTCTTCACTTCCGGCCACTGCGCGCAGCGTCGTCTCAATCTTGGTCGCGATTTGGTTCAGTTCGCCCAATTCGGGACCAAATACCTTGACCGCCAAATCACCGCGTACACCGGTAAGCATCTCCGAAACGCGCATATCAATCGGCTGGGTAAAGCTATACGTAATCCCAGGAAATCGCTCTGCAATCTTGCGCAATTGCTCCTTCAACCATTCTTTGTCAGGTACGCGCCATTGTGTCTGGGGTTTGAGGACGAGGAATGTGTCAGTCTGATTCAGGCCCATTGGATCCAGCCCGAGTTCGTCGGAGCCAGCGCGCGCAACAATGCTTTTTATTTCCGGCACTTCTTTCATAATTTGCCGCTGAAGCCGCAGGTTCATTTCAACTGCTTCATGAAGACTTATCGAAGGTAACATCTCAACCTGCATGATCAAATCACCTTCATCCATGGTTGGCATGAAGGTCTTACCAATCAAGGTGTAGATTACCCCACTTACGGCCAAAGCCATGATTGCGACAAGCGACACAATCTTGCCATGGTCAAGCGACCACTTTAACGCCGGTATGTAGATCGCCGCTGCCTTGCGCGCGATCCACGGCTCTTGGTGCGCTGTCCGCCCCATCAGGTATGAAGCCATGACAGGTATGACGGTCAGCGACAATATCAGCGACCCGGAAAGCGCAAATACGATAGTTAAAGCCACAGGCACAAATAATTTTCCTTCCAGTCCCTGCAGGGTCAATAGCGGAAGGAATACAATAATGATGATAATGATTCCCGAAGCGACGGGTGTTGCCACTTCGCTCACTGCACGATATAGCGCATGCAATCGCGGAACTTTGTCGTTTCCACTCGCCATTCGGCTTTGCACATTTTCAATCACCACTACTGTCGAATCAACTAACATGCCTATCGCAATAGCTAAGCCGCCCAGACTCATTAGGTTAGCGGACATACCAACCCAATGCATGAGTATGAAAGTAGTAAACGCCGCGAGCGGTAAAATCATTGAGGCGACAAATGCAGCGCGCAGGTTTCCGAGAAACAGCACTAACAAAACCACCACTAGCACTATCGCCTCACTGAGCGCCTTGGAGACTGTCGCAACCGCGCGTTCGACGAGGTTACTCCGATCATAAAAAAGTTGTGCCGTTACGCCTTTCGGAAAACTTGGCGTCAGCTCAGCCAGCTTGGCTTTCACGCCGTTTACAATTTGCTGTGCATTGGCACCGCGCAGCCCCAAAATCAAGCCCTGCACCACTTCGCCTTTACCGTCCTTTGTGACAGCACCGTATCGAGTCATACTGCCAATACGCACTTTGGCAACGTCGGCGACGCGGACGGGATTACCATCGCGGCTGGTAACCACTATTGCACCCAAGTCATCCTCATTTTTTACCCTGCCCTCTGTGCGCACCAAAAGCGTTTCTTCGCCCTCCAGCAGGCGGCCAGCCCCGTCATTACGATTATTACTTTCCAAGGCTTGCTGCAACTGGGCGAGCGTGAGGCCACGAGCATTCAGAGAAGCCTGGTCTGGCACGACTTCGAAAGTACGCATTTGCCCGCCAAGCGCATTCACTTCCGCCACACCGGGCAAAGTACGCAGCGCAGGACGAATGACCCAATCAAGCAAACTGCGCCGCTCGGCCAGCGTCAGATCGCCTCCTTCAATTGTGAACATCATCATCTCGCTGAGGGGCGTCGTTATTGGAGCGAGGCCGCCGGAAATGCCCTGCGGTAATTGGTCTGTAACCGCATTTAACCTTTCGGCAACCTGTTGCCGCGCCCAGTAAATATCTGTACCGTCGGCGAAATCAATTGTGATGTCGGCGAGGGCATATTTGGAAACTGAGCGCAGCATGCTTTGGTGCGGGATGCCGAGCATCTCGCCTTCGATTGGCATGGTGATGCGCGCCTCGACTTCTTCTGGCGTCATGCCCGGCGCTTTCATGATCACTTTGACTTGAGTGGTGGACACATCCGGAAATGCATCAATAGCGACGTTATTAAATGAGTAAATGCCGGCACCAATCAGCAGCGCCGTGAGTACCAGCATCAATAAACGCTGGGTGAGAGAAAATTCAATTATGCGGTTTAGCATGCTTATCCTCAGCCTCCTGTGTTTTGCCAGAGGGCTTTTAGGCCGGCCGTACCACGTACAACTATTTGTTCGTCTCCCTTAAACTCCGTTTTAAGTATGGCTGCTTGCGCCGTTTCGTTAGCCACTTCCACTGCCACCGCGCGAAATCCAGTTGGGGTCTGGACGAACACGAAGGTGCGGTCTTGTTGCCGCAACAACGCCCCTATTGGCAATTTCCACTCCTTGGCATTGTTGGTCGCCGCGATTTCGATATCTGCCTCGACGAACTGTCCTGGCCGCAATTGCACACGGCTCTCTGTAATTTCTGCGCGCAGCGTCACAGTTTGGTTAGCTGAATCTACGCGTCTGCCAGTTGAAATTAACTTTGCAGTCGTACCGAAGGCGGAAACATTCACTCGTGAATTTGGCGTCACCTCCGAAATGCGGCGCGCTGGGAGTTGGATTTCAAGCCAAAGTCTTGATAAGTCCGCAATCTTGAACATAGGCGTGCTGGTATCAAGGCGTTGTCCTAACGTCACCATCTGTTCGATGATCACGCCATCCGCTGGCGCGGTGATTTCGACTTTGCTGGAATATTTACGATTCTTTTCGAGTGCATTGATTGCAGTGTCGGACATTCCTGCGAGAGAAAGTGATGCGCGCCGCTCCAGTACCTGCGCCTGCGCATCGTAATTCGCACTTCGGCTGGCTGCGAAGCGGCTTTCTGGAATAATGCCTTCAAGATACAGTGCCTGTTCGCGCCCGGCAGTCTCTTGTGCAAGCTGCGCTTGGGTACTTGCCTGCAAGAAAGTGCGTTGCATTTCGAGCAACCCGGGGCTTTCCAGTCGCGCAATTACTTTTCTTTTGGTCACGCTTTCGTTTGCCGCGATACCGATAAACTGCACCAGTCCCGCCACAGGCGCAGTAACTAGCTGCACCTTGCCCGGTGGCACAACTACCAAGGCAGAAAGCCCTTCAACTTTCGACGATGCAGCGGGCATGATTCTGATTGTTTCTACGCCCAGCGCCTGTATTTGCGCCTGCGAAAGCTTTATTTCTTCAACGGCATAGGCTTTGCTAAACGCAAGTGACCAGACAATAAGTGCCACTACTATTCGTAATTTCATTGTATCTCCCGGAAACCAATATACATGGGCGGTTTAGCTGCTGCAGCGGACATCGCGAGCATGGCGCGAGCGCGGATAATGACCGTACTAGATTTCTAAATAGCCTAAATGCCTACATGCCGTGGGCGATATTAAAAAACGACAGCGTCCGAAAAAGCAATCGACTATTTAGCTTGCGAGAGGGGGTGGAGCGTGGGAGGGAGGGCGCAACAGATTAGATGATGGGGCCTTAATGGTGGATTCCAGGTAACTCTGGCGAAGTGCTAAGGCACTGCACTGTTCAAGCTGGGATACTAGTACTAAGTACGCTTGATCCAATGCAAGAGGCTTATCAGCCCCTTTATTCGAACTACTCATGCCTATCGCAGGTGACTCGTGCGGCGTGGCGCGACAGGCGATAGCAGAATCAAATACGGAAGTCGAAAGGGTTGTTACATGGAAATGAACGCCGCTGTTATTCATGCCATCGGTATGGGCATGCAGCAGCGGTGCGCACCCTTGCAAAAAGCACAAAACAAAAGCAAGCAATAGTTTTATATAAATCATAAATTAGCATACAACAACCTCTTGCCTATCACAAGTATGACGTGCGAAGAATGGTTCTCGGCGGTGAAGGTAGAACCGAAACACATCGAACACTTAATACTTCCGCAACTTTATTTCTAAAGCGAAGTGAAAATATAATCATCGCCTTTGCCAATGCTGTCCGGTGTTCGGCCCGATCCACAAATTCGGCCCCGACTATAAATTAATCTTTGTCGGCGACGCCACCATGAGCCCCTATGAAATTGTCGAACCAGGCGGCAGTGTCGAGCACATAAACGAAGAAGCCGGCTTGGTGTGGTTGAAGCGCTTGACCGATCACTTCAAACACGCGGCCTGGCTCAACCCGGTGCCCGACACCCATTGGCAATATTCGTCTTCCGTCAAAATTATCCAGCAACTGATGAACCAGCGCATGTTCCCGCTCACGGTAACGGGGCTGGAGCAAGCGATGAAATTGCTGAGCAAGTAAACCTCCCCGCCTTTCCCGGCCGAAGGTCGGCCATCTCTAGCCGGCGTTACGCTTGCAAATCTCTTGCCGGCAATCGATTACACGCACGAAGTTCAGATAACAAAATAATTTTGCAACGCCGCATGTCTGTCAAAAATGCACCGCAACAAAATGTTGCCCTACACAGCAAGAAAACCGCTTGCCTGCCCAAATAAAAATCGAATCGTTCTCTCTGCGGAAGTTTTATTTTTTCTGCGTAATTTTTGTAGGGTAAACACGGATATTTTCCGGTGGGGTAACACTGTATTTTGCAGAGTGCTTATACGTAGATTTTTAATTTGCAGCGGGAAATAGTAAAAAAGTTTCGCGCTGCAACCTATTGAATAATATCAATTTTTGCGTGCCTAGTGGACGATTTTTAGAGTAAAAAAACATGTCCATACCCTGTACGTCTGTAGGACAAACACTGATATCAAATTGTAAAGATTCGTACTATAAAGACAACACGCGGGGGCTTTTCAGTTCAAAACAACGCACTGGGAGGATCGCCATCTAGCATCAATCCGCGGACGGCGCAGTACAGTGCAGTAAATTTATTCCACTCATTTTTAAGGAGCAGCACATGAAAGCAATTATGAATTTCCTGCGTCAAGAAGAAGGCGTAACCGCAATTGAATACGGCCTGATTGCAGCACTGATCGCGATTGTGATTATCGCTGCAGTGACGACAGCCGGTACACAACTGAACATCATTTTCAACAAAGTTGCAGCTGCGCTATCATCAGCAGCGGGCTAAACACCTGGGCGACCCAACCCCGCTTGTACTGGCGGGGTTGGATGTAACTTTAGATCGATAAAAGCAAAGTATGAATTTCGAGGGCTTGTTATGAACCTACTGACTAAAGATTTTTTTTCAGACGAATCGGGCGTCACTGCGATTGAATATGGTCTCCTCGCGGCACTAATAGCTGTCGTTATCATCGGTGCCCTTACTGCCATCGGCACGAATTTGAGCTCGAATTTCTACGACAAACTAGTAGAGGCCATGCAGAGCGTCACGGGCTAGGCCTGCATTAAAACAATCAATAGAATTTCAAGGTAAGCACCATGGACGCTGTTACTTTGCTCAACAATAATCTCGCAACTTACATCGGCCTTGCGCTGCTTGGGTCATTGTTGCTTGGCGCGACGCTGTCCGATTTAAAATCCCATCGCATTCCCAATAAACTGGTTTTGACCGGTTTATTTTCAGGTTTGTTGTTTAGCTTCCTGGCACCTCAGGCCTTTTCGTTCGTCGAAGCCGGCGTAGAATCGGGCGGTCTGACAAGAGCCTTCGCCGGTTGCCTGACAGGCCTGGCCCTGCTTCTACCTTTCTATGCCTTACGCGCTCTTGGCGCGGGCGATGTTAAACTTATGGCCATGATCGGTGCATTTTTTAGCCCAACGGCGATAGTCAGCATTGTGCTGCTTACCTTCATTACAGGCGGTCTGCTTGCCGTTTTAATGGCGCTGAAAAAAAATGTGTTCCTCCAAATGGTCAGCAACTTGCGCCAGATGGCGATAGGTTCGTATTTCAAATTGGCATTGCATGAAATGCCCACTTTTAGCGAAGGCCCACCTTCGGCAGCGAAAATGCCTTATGCCGTCGCGATTGCCTCGGGCACATTTATCTATATCGTTTTGGCATACAGGGGTCATATGCCGCTTATTCGTTTTATGTAATGCAGTCACAATAGGGCCGCCGCGTGAATGTGGGGTACTCGTCGGCTAATCAAAAGAGATTTTAAGAGCGCACAACGCAGCAGGGAACATCATGTCAGCGCCAGAATTACAAGAAGTTGAAAGGGAGCCAAGCAGTGATATGACTGCCGCCTATCTGCCTGCACCCCCTCGCACCATTGAAGAATCCGGTCTCCCGTTTTTGTTTCTGGTCGAGTTGGTCGCAAAAATTTTGTTCCTGCGTGGGCAACTTCCGCTTGCCGACATTTCCCATCACATCAAACTTCCCGTCAGTCTTTTCGAGCGCACGCTGGATTTCATGCGTTCGGAAAAATTATGCGAAGTCGTTCGCGGCGGCAGCACCAGCGGACAACAGGAATATGCGTTGACAGAAACCGGCCGCCACCGCGCCGGCGATTACATGCGCAAAAGCCAGTACGCGGGTGTCGCGCCCGTGAGCCTGAAGGCGTACACGGCACAAATCCAGCGCCAGTCCCTGAATAGTTTACGCATTACCCGCGAGAGTATGAAGCGGGCTTTTAATGGCATCGTGCTCGAAGAACGCATCCTGGATCAGCTAGGTGCCGCGATGAATTCGCGCAAGGCAACGTTTCTTTACGGACCTGCCGGCGCGGGCAAAACATTCATTGCTGAACAATTAGAGCGGCTGTTGAGCGGCACGATTGCCGTGCCCCGCGCGATACTGGTCGAGAACGAAGTGATACAAATTTTTGACCCTATGGCACACAAGGCGCTGGCGGAAGTGACGCCGCTGTCGGGTCGGCTGGAGCGCAACAACTCATTGGACTTGCGCTGGACCCTGTGCCGTCGCCCCGTTGTGATGACCGGCGGCGAACTTACCCTCTCCATGCTCGATCTCGACTTCGACGACAGCGTGCGTTTTTATCAAGCACCGCCGCACATCAAAGCCAACAACGGCATTTTTATTGTCGATGACCTCGGCCGCCAAATGGTGTCGCCTCGCGAACTGATGAACCGCTGGATCGTGCCGATGGAGCGCCACATAGATTTTCTGTCGCTGCACACGGGCTATAAATTCCCCGTGCCGTTCGATGTATCCGTCGTATTTTCGTCCAACAAAATGCCGGCAGAATTGGCCGATGAAGCTTTTCTGCGCCGCCTCGGTTACAAGATTCGTATCGACGCGTTGAACGAAGAACAATACCGCGCCGTGTTCATGCAGGAATGCAAAGCTTTGGATATTCCATTTTCAGAAGACGCGCTTGCGCATGTACTGCATGAGCGGCATTACAAGGAAAACAAGCCTTTGCTGGCCTGTTATCCGCGTGATTTACTGCGGCAGCTAAAAGAGCTGGCTCTATACGAAAACCGCAACGTTGAAATGAGCGCGCAAAAACTCGACTGGGCCTGGAATAATTATTTCGCTGCTGAATGAACAATAACTATATGATTTTTAACAATATTTTAATAACTGGGGGGCACCATGAATAACTCACGCGCAACCATTATGATGGTCCTAGCGGTTCTTGCCGGCTTGATCGCCGTAGTGTTGGCGTCGCAATGGATCAGCCGTCAGGCCGCCATCAGCACCAACAAAATCGCCGTTGCCGCAGTCGATATCGATCTGGGTGGACGCATCACGCCCGAAATGATCAACCTCATCGACTGGCCCTCAGGAAGCGTACCGGCCGGCGCATTCACCGATGCCAAGTTGCTTGATACGCGCGTTGCCAAAACCGGCATCCTGCGCGGCGAAGCGTTGCTCGAAGCGAAGCTCGCGCCGGTCGGCTCCAAAGGCGGCCTCTCAGCCGTGGTGGCTGAAGGCAAACGCGCCATGACGGTGCGTGTGAATGATGTGGTCGGCGTAGCAGGCTTCGCGCTGCCGGGCAATTACGTCGATATCCTGGTCAATACGCAAGGCGAAAAAGGACGCAATAACGACGCGGACACCTCGATTTCCAAAATCGTGTTGGAAAAAATTCTTGTGTTGGCCGTCGCCCAGGAAGCGAACCGCGATGAAGTCAAGGCGAAAGTCGTCAACGCAGTGACGCTCGAGGTTTCACCCGAGCAGGCAGAGTTGCTCGATCTGGCCCGCAGCGTTGGTTCCCTCTCGCTGGTATTACGTAACCAGGTTGATCCCAAGATAGGTCAATCGGAAGGCGCCACCAAATATGACTTGCTCGGCCTGAATGATAAGCGCGCTCCTGCTCCCGCCGCCGCGCCAGAAAAACCGGCAGCGCCCAAAATCATGGTAAAGCGCGTGGTCGAATACCGTGCCGCGCCCGTAGCGGCAGCGCCACCGCCGCCGGTTTGCACAGAAGTCATCACTGGCGAAGGCCGCGTGCGCGAATGCTACCAATAACCTATAACGATATAAACAAAACCAAGGGGGTTAACATGGACAACATCAATAAATCAGACATCGCAGCCTGCATACGTCGGCCAGGCAAGGCAGCCATCGTATCGGTTGCACTGTTTGCTTTTCCGGCTTTATCCTATGCGCAAGTAGCGGTTGAAGCCGGCGCGCTCGCCGCACAAACCGGTGCTGCGGCAGGGTCGGTGAAAATAGTCCTGCCCAAACCTGTCGCCGTAAAAACGGTAGCGGCCAAACCCGTTGCCGAAAAACCTGCTGCTGCAAAAAGCACGACGACCATCGTTACCGCGCCCATCCCCACGCCGACCTGCGGTGCAGAGCTGGCACCCGCCGAATTTCTAAACGTGGCGGAAGGAAAATCTACCGTGCTCAATATGCAAAAACTCAATTTTTCATCGGGTGCATTCCTGCGCACGGTGGGCGATCCAAACATCGTTTCACTCGAGCCCCTCACTTCGCCTTCTCCGCGCAGCATGTTTTTTGTGTTCGGCAAAAAAGTTGGCGCAACCAACCTGATGTTCCAGGATGCATCGGGGCGCTGCGCGTTGGTCGAAGTCGGTGTCGGCATGGACACCATTTCAGTGGAAGACAAAATACGCCAACTCATGCCGGGTGAAAAAGGCTTACGCGTGAGCGCCGCTGCCGATTCGCTGGTGCTCTCCGGCACTGTCAGCGACATATTGGCGGTTGATAAGGCAATGGCACTGGCCACCGCATTCACGCGCGGCGCAGCGGGCGGCGGCCAAGGCAACAGCCGGGTGGTCAATATGCTCTCTGTTGCCGCACCTCAGCAAGTGATGCTCGAAGTCAAAATCGCCGAAATTTCCAAAACCCTGCTCGACAAGCTCGGCGTCAGCCTGTCTTCCCGCCGCCCCGATGGCAGTTGGACCTTCAGCCTGTTGTCGAATTTTCTCAGCGGTGGCACGGGCGTGTTTGATGCATTTAAAACTACGACCGGTGAATCGATTACGATCGACGCCGAGAAAAAAGACGGCCTGGTAAAAATTCTTGCCGAGCCGACCGTCATGGCCATCAGCGGGCAGGAAGGCAGCTTTCTAGCGGGCGGAAAAGTTTTCATTCCCGTCGCCTCAAACGCCGATGGCGGCTTCGTGCGCATCACCCTCGAAGAAAAAGAATTTGGCGTTGGCCTCAAGTTTACCCCCACCGTCCTCGATGGCGGCCGCATCAATTTGAAAGTGGCGCCCGAAGTGTCGGAACTCAACCCGCGTGGTATCGGCATTTCCGCGACGGGCGTGGCAGGCCAAACCATTTTGCCTTCGTTCACCACCCGCCGCGCGGGCACCACCGTGCAACTCTACGATGGCCAAAGTTTCGCCATCGGCGGGCTGATCAAAAACAATGTCACACAAAATATCAAAGCCCTGCCCGTGCTCGGCGAATTGCCCATCATCGGTGCGTTGTTCCGCAGCAGCGATTTCCAAACCGATAAAACTGAACTCGTGTTCATCGTCACGCCGCGTTTGGTCAAACCTTTGCCGCCTGATTATGCGTTGCCGACTGATGGCTATATTGAGCCCAGCCGCAGCGAATTCTTTTTGAAAGGTCAAATGGAAGGCAAAGCCGCGCCGGGCAAACCTGCCGCAGTCGCCCTACCGGCCACACCACCTAAACCGCTCACTGGCTTTGAAGTAAAATAACTGATAATAATCAAACACTTAGGAGGATATGATGCATACAATAAACAGATGTATTTTGATAGCGGTTGCGATGGTATGCAGTGCCTGCACCGCCGTGTCGCCCCGCTTCGACAGTCAGTTTGGTAACGCGGTTAATTTCGCCAAGGCGCACCAGACGCTCAATCCCGATGCTTCTGCTAAACGTGATGTGACGCTCGTAGATGGGCATGCCGCAAAAGCCATGTTTGACCTCTATGAAAAAAGTTATTCGCAACCCAAGCCCCAAGCCAGCGCCTTTACCATCGGCATTGGCGCAGGCCAATAAACAGCAATGCGTTTGATGCAAGCTAAACAAAGCGAGGCCATCATGAAAATCGATAAGCAGAATTTTGCCCAGGATGTTTTAACATCGCCGCGTTCCCCTCGCCGTCAACTGAAGCGATTGACGCCACGCAAACAACAGGGTGCTGTCGCCATCATTGTCGCGCTGACGTTCGCGTTGCTGATCGGCTTTGCCGGTTTGTCTCTCGACCTTGGCCGCATGTATGTTGCGAAAAGTGAATTGCAAGCAGCAGCAGACTCGTGTGCGCTGGCCGCCTCGCAAGAGCTGACCTGCGACCCTGCCGCAGGGGCATGTGGCGGCTCTTATTTAGCGAAGGCAAGAGATGCTGCTTTGACCACCAGTAACCTTAACAAGAAAAATTTCCAAAGTGCGCCTGCAGGCATTACGGTGGGCGATATCAAATTCAGCACAACCGCTCTCGGTCCCTACAGCACTATTACAGCGGGTGCTGACGGAGGATCCCGCTTTGTTGAATGCATCGCGCGACAAACCGGCATCGTGCCGTGGTTTATGCAAGTAATGGGGGCAGGTAATCAGACAGTCAATGCAGTTGCCAGGGCAACCTTGGCACCGGGGCAGACAGCTAATGCAGCACCGATTGGATATTGTGCAGCCGCAGCCGGTTCTCCGCCTGACTTTGGTTTGCAGCTCGGCAAATGGTATAGCGGAAAGTTTGGTCCGCCGGGAGGACCCCCACCGCCAGCGCTACCCCCCGGATGTACGGTAATCGATTCGGCCTGCACCGGCAGCTTTAATTGGATTGACTTCACGCCACCAACCGGCGGTGCGACTGAATTAAAAGCTTTGCTCGCGGGAACTGGACAATACAACCTGCCGCCCGTCGGCACATTGGTAGGGCAAAACGGCGCGATTGCATCCCTTGGAGAAGCATGGAATACTCGTTTTGGCTTGTACAAAGGGTCTTATAACGGACCAAACCACCTAAGCGATTATCCGCCAGACCACACGGGCTATGCTTATACCCCAACCAACTGGCCCAGTTGCTCCAATGCGCTTGGGGGAACACCAGGTGGGACGAGTACGGCGGAAAACTACAACACCAAGCGCGCCGTGAATGCGCCGTACGGCAATCCTGATGCAGCCAACGGCAACCTCTACTCCGGCCTCAGTATTGGTAATCCCTTCAATGTTACGCAAACCAACGATCTGCGCGACAAGGGCAAAGACCGTCGGCTCGCCATCGCCCCCATCGTAGATTGCAGCGCATGGTGCGCAGGCGGAACAGGCACTATTCCTGTGCTGGGGTATGCCTGCGTTTTTCTGCTTCACCCAATTGATGGCACCCAAGGTGTTGTACGCATGGAGTATCGCGGCCGTGCCAATGAGCCAGGCAGCCCTTGCGCGACGGCGGGCACTGTAGGTGGTCCAGGAAGCGTCGGCCCACTCGTCGCCGCATTGATTCAGTGAGCGCGTGTAAAAAATGAACCGGCAAAAACAAAAAGGGGTGGCGGCTGTGGAATTGGCTTTTTTGCTGATCCCGCTAATCACTATCACGTTTGGCATAACCGAATACGGCCGTGCCATGACGCAATACAACACCCTCACCAAAGGCGTGCGCGATGCGGCGCGCTATTTGTCGCAATTGCCGGCAGGCCCGGCAAATGATGACGCGGCAAAATGCCTCGCGGCTTTTGGCAACATCGATTGCACAGCGCCTCCTTTATTGCCGGGCTTGGCTAAAACAAATGTTGCCATTACCGATGCAGTAAGTGACCCTGCAAATTATCTGAACCAAGCGACCGGCAGCGGCTCTGTCAATCTGGTCAAGGTGACAGTGTCGGGTTATCAGTTTGTATCGCTGGTTTCATTTGTTGCGCCCAATTTCACTTTTGCTCCCATCTCAGCCACGATGCGACAACTATGATGCGTAATCCACTCAATTTCGCCCGCCAAACAATTCGCCTGCAGCGCGGCGCGGCGGCGGTTGAGTTCGCGCTTATCGCGGGTTTATTGTTTACGTTGATGTTCGGCATAACGGAAATGGGCCGCGTATTGTTCTACATCAATACCGCCAGCGAAGTCACCAGCATCGGTGCGCGCCTCGCCACAGTGTGCAACCAAGACGATTCGGATATCAAGGCCACCATGCGTAACATTTTGCCGCTACTGGGCAGCGATGCAGACATTGATATTCAATACTTGCCTGCTGGCTGCAGCGCTAGCACCTGCACGAGCGTGCGTGTAGCCATCGCGCCGGGCGTACAGATCAACACTTACATTCCTTATGTACCGTTTACCATTAACTTGCCGCCTTCACCGACAACATTGCGTCGGGAGAGCATGAACAGCGTCAATAACCCTGATTGCAGATAAAATATTGTTAATAATCAAATACTTATACAGAGACTTAGTTTTATGGATAATTTCAAAATCGCCGTCGCTGCGCCCCACCCCAAAGAGCTGGAGCTACTGCTTGCGGCGGTGAAGCAGGCGCAACCGCGCAGCGCCGTAATACCGCTCGACAGCGGCGTTGAAAAATTATTGAAGCTGCCGGCGCAACAACCGCCCGATTTGCTGATTGTGGAATGCGCGCGCGACAGCCGTGAAGATTTGGCGCCACTGGAACGCTTGAGCCATTTATATCCGCAACTGATTTACATTGTCCTGGCCAAACAGCCGAGTTCGGAATTTCTGTTGCACGCCATGCGCATTGGCGTGCGCGAGGTATTGCCCTCGCCTTTCAGCGCCGACATGTTGCATATGGCCATCGACCGTGTGCGCGAAAAAATGGGCGCGCAGCCAACCAAAAACGGCAAGGTGCTGGCGTTCATCTCGTGCAAAGGCGGCAGCGGCGCGACGTTTCTGGCCACCAATCTGGCTCACGCACTTTCGACGGTTGAGAATACCAAAGTGGCGATGCTGGATTTGAATCTGCAATTTGGCGATGCGTCGTTGTTTGTGTCGGAAAACAAACCCGCCAGCACGCTCTCGGACATTACGCACGATATCCGCCGATTGGATGGATCGCTGCTGGCGGGCAGCATGTTGCAGGTGTCGCCCAGCTTTAGCCTGCTGGCGGCGCCGGAAGACCCTAGCCATGCGGTGGAAGTCACGCCCGAACATGTGGAAACACTGATTCGCTTGGCGCGCAGCCAATATGATTTTGTGGTGATCGATGTCGGCCGCAGTCTCGAAACCACCACGCTCAAAGCGCTGGACCAAGCGGATATTATTTTCCCCGTGCTGCAACTGACCTTGCCTTATGTGCGCGACGGCAAACGCCTGCTGAATATTTTTAATTCGCTCGGTTATCCGAGAAACAAAATTCAGATGATCGTGAATCGCTACGAAAAAGGCAGTGAAATTACTATTGAAGATCTGGAGCAGGCTTTGGGAGTGAAGGTTACTCGCACCATTCCCAACCACTACGCCGCCGTGGCCGCTTCGGTGAACCAAGGGTCGCCCATTTTAAAAATGAACCGCAACAGCCCGGTAAGCAAAGCGCTGATCGAAATGAGCCAATTGATTGCCCATGTGCCTGAGCGCGACAGCAGCAGTTGGTTATCAAAGGTGTTCAAACGCGCTTAGCCGCGCTTGTCAGAAACGGAGATAAAACATGACATTACGCGACCGCCTCAATAACTCCGATGCTAGCGCCACGGTGATCGGCACCATGGCCAGGAAACCCTTTGCCGCAAGCAACCGTTCGTTTCAAGAGCTCAAAATCAAGTTGCACCAACTGGTGCTTGATCGCGTCAATCTCGCTGCGATGGAAACCCTGTCAGAGATTCAGGTCAAGGAAGAATTGAAGCATCTGGTGGAGCGCCTGCTGCACGAAGAAGACGTCGTCATCAACGATATCGAGCGCAAAAACCTGGTGCGCGATATTCAATACGAAATGCTTGGCTTCGGCCCGCTGGAGCCACTGCTGGACGACCCGGCAGTGTCGGATATTTTGATTAACACCTACAAGCAGGTTTACATCGAGACTAAAGGCAAGCTCGTCGAAACCGACATCAAATTCGACAGCAATGCGCATTTGATGCGTATTCTCGACAAAATCGTGTCGCGCGTGGGTCGCCGCATCGACGAGTCGAGCCCGATGGTCGATGCACGTCTACCCGACGGTTCGCGCGTGAATGCGATTATTCCGCCGCTGGCCATCGACGGGCCGATTGTGTCGATCCGACGCTTTGCAAAAATTCCGCTCAAAATGGCGGACATTGTGGAGAAAAAAAGCCTCACGCCTGATATGGCGCAATTACTCGAAGGACTGGCGCGGGCGAAATTGAATATCTTGATTTCCGGCGGCACTGGCGGCGGCAAGACTACACTGCTGAATATTCTTTCGGGTTACATCGATACCAGCGAACGTATTGTCACCATCGAAGACGCGGCGGAATTGCAATTGCAGCAACCGCATGTGGTGCGCTTGGAAACGCGCCCGCCCAGCATCGAAGGCAAAGGCGAAGTACCGCAACGCGCACTGGTGCGCAACGCATTGCGTATGCGCCCTGACCGTATCATTCTCGGCGAAGTGCGCGGCGAAGAAGCGTTCGATATGTTGCAGGCGATGAACACGGGCCACGAGGGCTCGATGGCGACGGTGCACGCCAACACGCCTCGCGACGCCATTTCCCGATTGGAAAATATGCTTGGCATGGCAAACGCAAACATGCCTGTCCGTGCCATGCGCAACCAGATCAGCTCGGCTATCACTGCGGTCGTGCAAATTGCACGGCTGTCCGATGGCCGGCGGATCATCGCCAGCATTCAGGAAATTACCGGCATGGAAGGCGATGTCATCACCATGCAGGAAATTTATACATTCAAACAAACTGGCCTGTCCGATGACGGCAAAGTGCAAGGTCACTTTTGCGCTACGGGTTTGCGCCCCCGCTTTGCCGAACGCCTACGTACTCATGGCATCGTGCTGCCTGATAAGTTGTTCGATCCCAGTCGTCGCTACGAATAGAGATTTTTATGGATTCATTATTTCTGATGTTCATACTCGCCCTGTTTGTCTCAGTGGTATTGGGGCTGGAAGCCTTTTATACCAAATGGAACGCGGCCAAAGGCCCCGAAGCAAAACGACTGGAGCGCCGTTTGCGCATAATGTCTGCAGGTGGCTACGAAGGTAGCGAAGATATTTCCATCCTGAAAGAGCGGACACTCAGCGACAGTCCGGCTCTACAGCGGCTTTTGTTGGGCATACCGCGCGTGCAATCTGTTGACCGTCTGCTTGAGCAATCGGGCCTCACATGGAGCGTATCGAAATTCCTTCTGATCAGCTTCGTGGTCGGCATCGCCGGTTGTGCATTGGCGTTGCTGCGTGGAATGTCAATCAGTTTAGCCTTGGTAATCGGCCTTGCATTAGCTTTCCTGCCACTGCTTTATGTCAGAAGCAAAAAATCTGCTCGTCTCGCGCAAATTGATTTGCAATTGCCCGATGCGCTTGATCTCATTGGTCGGGCCTTGCGTGCGGGCCACGCGTTTCCCAGCGCGGTAAAAATGGTTGGCGATGAATTGGCGGCTCCCCTTGCAGAGGAATTCAGAATCGTATTCGACGAAGTCAACTACGGCATTTCCATGCCGGATGCGCTGAACAATCTTGCCCGGAGGGTGCCGAGCACGGATCTGCGTTACTTCGTCATCGCTGTGTTGATTCAGCGCGAAACAGGCGGCAACCTGACCGAACTGCTCGACAACATTAGCAAAATTATCCGCGCGCGCGTCAAGCTGCTGGGCGATGTCCGGGTGCTGTCCGCCGAAGGCAAAATGTCGGCGTGGATTTTGACCTTGCTTCCCTTCGGCACCGCGTTGTTGATTAACATCACCAATCCAGAATTCATGTCCATATTGTTTACCGATTCATTCGGTAAAAAAATGGTGGCCGGCGCTCTGGTTTCCATGCTGGTGGGTGTGCTTTGGATGCGCAGCATTATCAAAATCAGGATATAAGAGGCTCATCAAATGACCCCCGTGCAAATTCTCTATCTCGCTGTGCTGTTTTTCGCCGTGTTTGGCGTGGCGCTGGCGCTGATGTATTACTTCTCGTCCGATCCATTGCGTAACCGGTTGCAAAGCTTATCGGGGGGAACATCCGTCAAGTACGGACAGCAGGAAGCTTCCACAACCTGGGTGGAAAAAGCCGCCAAGCTGACAAGCCCGTTTGCAAAACTCTCGTTACCGGAAGAAGGTTGGGAAAAATCTCCGCTGCGCCTCCGTTTTATGAATGCCGGCTTCCGAGACCCTTCATCGCCGATGGTATTTTTCGGCACCAAGACGTTTCTCGCGATTGCGTTTCCGCTGATGGTGTATGTCGGCATCAGCCTCTCGGGCAAGGCCTTTACTACTAACACCACGCTGTTATTTTTGTTGCTCGCCGCTTCCGTCGGCTATTACTTACCGAATGGCTTCATGGATCGGATTATCGCCAATCGGCAACGGGAAATATTCGAGAATTTTCCCGACGCGCTTGATCTGCTGACGGTTTGTGTAGAGGCCGGCCTTGCCATCGACGCATCGCTCGCACGGGTGGCCGATGAAATGCATGCCAAGTCGCCCGTACTAAGCAATGAACTCCATTTGGTGACGCTGGAATTGCGAGCGGGACACACGAAGGAAAAAGCACTGCGCAATCTGGCCATGCGCACCGGCGTGGAAGACGTCGATACCTTGGTGGCGATGCTGATTCAGGCAGAAAAATTCGGCACCAGCGTGGCTGATTCATTACGCATCCATTCGGAAAGCCTGCGTACTAAACGCCGTCAGATTGCCGAAGAAGCCGCTGCCAAAATAGCGCTTAAGTTATTGTTTCCATTGATATTTTTTATATTCCCCTCGTTGTTGCTGGTGTTGTTGGGGCCCGCATTTATTCAAATCATGCGCGCATTATCGAACATGAGTGTTCAGTAATAACAGACAAAGGAGCAAATCATCATGAAAAAAATCCATCTCGCCCTTCCGTTACTGTGCAGCCTTCCCGTGTTGCACGCTTGCGTCACCGCGCAACCGCAACAACAGGCTTGGGGCGTGCAACCGATATACAACGTGCAACATTCGGGCGGCAACGCACGTGACTTTTATCAACTGGGCCGCTACTTGCAAGGGCAAAACCGGCACGATCAGGCGATTGATGCATACAAAAAAGCGCTCACCATCGACGCCAATTACATGGAGGCCCACAATGCGCTGGGTGCCATTTATTCCACACAGGGAAAATTTGAAGAGGCGCTGGTTGAATTCAATACGGTGATCGAGCGTTCGCCGCAGACAGCGCACCTTTACAATAATCTCGGCTTTACTTATTACCTGCAAAATAAATTTCCCGAGGCGATTGAATCATTCAACAAAGCGGTAGTGCTTGACCCGCGTAACGAGCGGGCGTTAAATAATCTGGCACTCGCTTATTCGCAAAATGGCGAAACGGACAAGGCTTCTGCGACGCTGGCGCGGGTGGAAGCGTTAAAGGGCAGCGTACCTGCTCCGCAAATAGCGGCTGCGAAAACTGACGCGTCGGCACTTGTTGTTTCTACTCAAACTTTAACTGCACCCATTGCCGCTGCCGCAATACCCGCTGCGCCTGCCGTTGTGGCGGCTGCCATACTACAACTCCCTCAGTCGCAGGAAATGAAAACGGCAACACCCCTGATGGTTGCTGCAATGCCCATCGTTCAAACACCGACGACCTCTGTCGCCGCTAATTCGCTCGCCCCGCTCCCTCAGCGCAGCAATGCGCCTGCAGGTCCTTCGGTTGCGGCTGCCGTAGTAGCGGCTCTGCCAGATAATGAGGTAAAAGCATCTGCGCAAATTGCACTAACAAAACCGGTGCCTGCGTTAGTCACAACCGTTGTTGCGCCGTCGGGTGTGGTGGCCGAGATGCTGACTGAATTCGAATCTGTGCCTGTTGACCGCAACGTCATTGCTTTGGCATCGGCAAATATGGCGAGCGAAACGCCAACTTTATCTGCGTCGAAACTTGCCATCCTCACCGAATCGAAAACGTTCAAAGAGATCACCGACGCGGCGTTGCGCGAACTGACGCCCAATATAGTGGCGCTCAAGGCCGCAAAAGATAAACTGGTGGCGAATATTTTCCGCATCACGCTCGAATCAGCGTTTAACGACCTTACCAACAGCAAACCTTTCCGCCTCGAAGTAGCGAATGGCAACGGCATCAGCGGCCTGGCAAAAAAAGTCAGCGATGTTTTAACGGGCAGCGGTTTGAATGTGCAGCAAGTCACCAATGTGAAAAACTACAATCAGCGTCAAACGGTCATCCAATACCGCAACGGCTATCAGGTACAGGCGGCCACATTGAGCAAAGGCATGCGCAACAAACCGCAGATGTTTGAAACCAATAACCTGAAATCAACTACCGACGTGCGTCTGGTACTGGGTCGTGATGTATCAAGCCAGGTTGCATTATTTGAAACCGAATCAGACAACGTCAAGCTCGCCAGCAACAGCTCGCAAGACACTAGCCACAACTAAAATACATCACTTGAACCAATAAGAATCAGGGGGCACCATGGCAACGACTATGAATAAAATCAAAACGGGTATCGCAACTTTGGCAACGGCTTCGCTGTTCGCCCTTGCAAGCTGCGGCGGCGGAAGCGACAGCAATGGTTGCCAGAACATTGACCCTGCGCGCGATCCGAATTTGCCGGGGTGCGGCAGGGCAACGCCCACGCCTACGCCGCCTCAAGGCAATATTGTCCTTGGGCTGAAAAATCCGTCGGGCGCCACGACAGATGCTATTACGCCAGAGGCTCCAGGAACACTCGAAGCGGTAGTCAAAGACAGGAATGGCAATGGCGTAGCAGGCATTGCCGTGACATTCATCACCACCGACAAAACCGCCGTCTTTGTACCAGCGTCGGCGACAGCATTGAGCAATGCTTCCGGCGTCGCCAGTATTACGTTACGCGCGGGCGATGTGTCGGGTGCGTTTACTATCAGCGCCAGCACTGTCAATGCGGCCGCTTCAAATACTGTCGGTTACACGGTTGTATTCCCCACGCTGACGTTAAGTGCCTTAAGTATTAACCCAGCCACGTTGTCCGCTGGTGGAAATGCCAGCGTGAACGTAACGGTACTCAATGGCGCAGCTCCCTACACCGCTTCGCTTCCGGTGACATTTACTTCCAACTGCCTTACGCAAGGGAAGGCGACGTTGAGTTCGCCCGTTGTCACGCAAAATGGCGTTGCCGTCAGCAGCTATACGGACAAAGGCTGCGGTGTGCCCGACACAATTACCGCATCCGTGACCCTCGCAGGCGCGACTACTACAAAAACGGGTTCAATCAATGTGTTACCTGCAAGTGTAGGTTCCATCAGTTTTGTTGATGCAAAACCAACCAACATCGCGCTGAAGGGTACCGGAGGAGCTGGCCGACTAGAAAATTCCGTAGTCACATTTAAAGTAGTGGACAGCAATGGCAACCCGATCGTGCGCAAAGTAAGTTTCCAGCTTGATACAAGCGTCGGCGGGCTGATCGTAGATCCCCTCACAGCCACCTCTGCCGCAGACGGCACAGTTTCAACAGTCGTCAAGGCCGGCACCATCAATACGCCCGTACGAGTTATTGCTACTGTTGACGGCACATCCCCGGCCATCACCAGCCTATCCGATGAATTGGTCGTGTCGAGCGGTGTTGGTGACCAGTCCCATTTTTCGCTTTCAACAGAAATTTTTAACATTGAAGGTTGGAACCATGATGGCGTATGCACTGCGGTTACCGCACACTTGTCAGACCATTTTGGTAACCCTGTGCCCGATGGGACCGCCGTCAGCTTTACAGCCGAGGGCGGACAGATTGGCTCGTCGTGCCTGACCGGGCGCGCCAATATCGCTTGCGGCAGTGCGCCTTCAGTAAACCCGAGAGGCGCTTGTACGGTAGGATTCAAATCATCCAACCCGCGCCCTGGTGATGGCACTCCGCTTAACATCTCAAATGGCCGAGTCACGATCATGGCCTATGCATTGGGCGAAGAAAGTTTCACCGATAACCCTGCCATCAAAAATGGCATCAACCTGTTTGATGCCGGCGAAACCTTCCAGGATTTGCGCGAACCGTTTCGTTACGACCGTGCGATCACTGACGCGCAGGCAAATGCAGTCAACAATGGCCAAGATACGGTTACCGTTCCAGGCCCTAATGAAGAGTATATCGACAGCGATGGCAATGGAGTTTGGAGCCCTGCGGATGGTTTTTACAATGGCGTGTTGCAATCAGTGCCGAATGGCAAAACCAAAACGATTCATGTGCGCCAATCGCTAATACAAATATTTTCCGGCAGCGATGCGTTGATCTCAGGCGTTCCCAGAACTATCAATCTCGCCCCTTGTTCCGAAACGGTCAAATTTGTTCCCCCTACTTCAAGTTTCGAATTAAAGGTGTTTGATCTCAACGGCAATATCATGCCGGCGGGAACGACGATCCAAATCAGTACCAAGAATGGCACGCTAGGGACAGATACCAGCTATATCGTGCCCAATACCAATGCGACGACTCCGACGAGTCTTACGATTCTCATATCCAGCGACGCTTCTCAATCCGCCAATGCAGCCGGCTCGGCGACTCCCTACACTTGCAGCAATACAATCGCCAGCGGAGTCCTCACCATTAAAATCACAACACCGCTTGGGGTAATTACGCGTTTTGACCTTACGGTAAATGATTGAGGCTTGCAGATTTGAGGTTGTAGGCAGCCCACGATAAAACGTTCAAATATTTAGATTGTAATGACGCCCTTGCCTGAAAGACGCAAGTGCTCTATCCGCGAAATCGTCGGCAACAAATTCAGTCCGGCATCTGCTTTCAGTTGCCGGGCTTTTTGTTTCATGTCATCAATCGACACTTCGATGGCCGAACCCTCCGCGGCAAACGCGATCACATTGCCGTCATCGGTTGACGGGAATGCGATCACGCGGCCATCGAACGCATCGTGCATGCGCTCAACGCTGGCTTTGTGGCCGCGGCTTTTACCCAGCAGGTTGACGACGAGCAGGCCGTTGTCGCTCAAGCGGGCGCGGCAGGATTCGTAAAAAGGCGTGCTATCCAACTCGCCCGCTCGGGCGTCTTCGTCGAAGCCATCGACCATGATCAGATCAAAGCGGCGGCCTTTGCGGTTGATGTATTCCACGCCGTCGGCAATTTCGATTTTGATGCGCTGATGGTCGTCGGGCAGCTTGAAAAAATGCCGTGCGACGGGCACTACTTCGGCGTTGATTTCGACCACGGTGATTTTGGTTTGCGGCAAATGGTGGTAGATGAATTTGGTCAGTGAACCGGCCCCGAGCCCGATGAGTAATGCGTTGCGCAGCCAATTGTCGTCCTGTCGCAGTAGCAGACACGCCATCATCTCGCGCGTGTAGGCGAGTTCCAACGCGTTGGGCTTGCGTATGCGCATGGCGCCCTGAATCCAGTCGGAGCCGAAATGCAAATAGCGCACGCCGGCTTCTTCGCTGGTTTCGATGCTGCCAAATGAGGACGATGACATTAAATATCGCTATAAAAATTCGAAAATAATATTGAACAAAAACAATGGCCGCGTGAATTGAAACTACCCCTTTAAAACTTTCTGCCATATGAAATCCCGAAAGAATTCTGCGTCATTTTGATTTTTTCCATCCCACCCACGCCGGGGCCAAAATTATTGAACAAGGACGATCCGCTAACCGAATTTTCAAATGCGTGCATATAAGCAAATGTCAGCGCGGATTGCTTATCCATCGCCAATGTTGCGCCCAGCGTGAGATGATTTTCAACCACGCCCGGCGCGATGATGTTAAACGTAACGTCACTCGACTGCACCGGATTGCTGACGTGATTAACTCCGCCGCGCAAAGTTAGTTCGTTGGAGTAAGCGTACTCTACGCCCAGCTTGAAAACATCTGCGTCTTTCCAGCCGAAGCCCAGGCCGTTGTCCGTGCCCAATGCCGCTTGCCGGTTACTTGTGTTGCCGACGGATGCAATTTTGCTATAGTTGATGCGCTGGTAATCAGCCGCGACGGATAACTCCGGCGTAGCACGTATCGCGATGCCGACATTGTAATTTTCAGGGATATCGAAATCGCCTTGCTGGGCGAACAGGCCTTTGTATTTATCGAGTTTGCCCATATTTATTTTTGATGAGTACGCCGCACCGACTGCAATGCCGTCGGTCAGCTTACCCATGTAACCGACGCGCACGCCAAAGCCCGTTGCGGAATCATAGCCCCGGTTGGTCACGCTGCCTGGCGCGCTGGTGAAAGGCGGAAAGCCGGGGGCATTATCAAATGCCTGCAAGCCTTCGGCCTTGAATCGTTGATAGCCGAATAAAGGCGATACGCCGACTGAATGCTCCGGCGCAAATTTATACGCCAGCGTGGGCGCGAAAATGAGTTGCGATAGATCAACCCCTAAATGCCCGCCGCCGCATAGCGGATTCGCCGTACCCGGCCCCGCGCCGCAATTCAACTGGCCGCCCGGGTAATCGGTATTCATGCCGCCGTTGCCATAGACTGTGATGCCTAACGAGAGGTCGGGCGACAGCATCGTGTTGTAACCAAACTCGGGAATAAAAAAACTTTCCGATTCACTTTGCTGCGAAAAATCCAGCGAGCCCGCGCCAAAGCCGCCGCTGCCGCTGCGCGACGCCGAACGCGTGGGCCGGAAATAATCGACGCCAACATCAAATCGGTTACCTACCCACACCATGCTGGCCGGATTGTTGGCTCCGCCGAAAGTATCGGCTGCTGATGCCGTCGCAGCGCCACCCATGCCCTTCGCACGCATGCCATAGCCATGAGAAAAATAGCCATCAGTCGCTTGCGCCGACATCGGCATCGCGGCTAAACCGATCATGGTTAGCGCAAATTTTTTATGCAGTGTTTTCATGCTCTCCTCCAATCTAATCAATGAACTTGCCCCGAGTTTACTGCCTTGCCTGACTCTTGCTGCGCCGGTTTTTTCACCAGCGCTTCAATCACTTCTTCCATGCGAAAAAAAATCTTTCCCGGTTGCAGATGTTTTACAAAGTCCGCCAGCTCCAGTTTGTCCATTACCGGGCCTTTAACTTCGGCCAAGTGAAATGTCACGCCCGCACTCCGCAAATCGTGGGCGACGCTCTCCAGCATTTCCAGCGCGGTGCTATCGATGTGATTGATCGCCGTGCATTGCAAAACCACATTTCGTGTGGAATTCTGCGCAGCCTGCGTGAGTTGGTCGCGCACAATGGCCGCGTTGGCAAAGGTGAGGCTTTCATCAACGCGAAAAATACGCAGGCCTTCCCATGTCTCCACTTCATGACGCTTAATGTTACGGAAGTGCTGCGTATCGGGCACGCGCCCCACTTCGGCCATGTGCGGATGCGCCGCGCGCCACAAAAACAATATAATTGATGTGGCGATACCGGCGAGCAAACCGCGCTCGACACCAAGTAGCAAAACCATCGCGGCAGTCAGCGCGAACACAACGGCGTCTCCTTTGTCTATGCGTAACATTTGTTTGAAGCCAACCCAATCAATCAGCGGATAAACAGCGACGATGATAATGGCGGCAAGCGTGGTTTTGGGAATGTAGGCAAACAACGGCGCGGCAAACAGCAGTGCCAATGTGACCACGGCTGCCGTGATGATAGACGCGATTTGCGTCGTCGCCCCTGATGAAAAATTTACCATCGTGCGGCTAAGCCCGCCCGCCACCGGCATCGCGCCGAATAAACCCGCCATCGCATTGGCAGCGCCAAGCGCGACAAATTCACGGTTGGGCAAAATGGCTTCGCGCGCGCGACTGGCGAGCGACTGCGCGATAGCAATGCCTTCCACATAGCCGATAATGGCGATCATCACCGCGGCAGGCAGTAACGTCATCCAATCGGGACTGCGGAGCGGCGCGATGCTGATAGTCGGCAGCGAGGCGGGAATCGCGCCGACGCGGGCGATGGCGTTTTCTGTACTGACAGCACTTGCGATTAGCGCGCTCAGCACAATCAAGAGTAACGGGCCGACTTTGATCAAACCATTTTGCGCCAGCGTCGGCATCGATGTTGTGCGCAGCCAACTTGCAAGCGGCTTGGCTATCAACAACAGCGCGGCAATAACTGAAATGCCGAGGCCGAATGTCGCAGGCTGCATGCGACCGAAGCCTGAAACAATGTCACCATAACTTTGCCAACCGTGAATTTCTTTCGGGCCGGCATAGCCCGCCAATTGCGGAATCTGGCTGAAAATAATCAGCACTGCCGCGCCGGAAGTAAACCCGGCCAACACAGGATGGCTGATGAGATTAACTATCCAACCGGATTTCAACACGGCAAGCGCCGCAAAAATCACCGCACATTCGACGGCCAACAGCGCGGCGTTATCCATCGCGCTCGATTGCAATCCGCTTGCTCCGAGCGCAGCGGCGACCATAATCGCGGCCACTGATACCGGCCCCACCGACAAGGTGCGGCTGGTGCCGAACAATGCATAAGCCAACGGACCGACGATGCTCGCATACAACCCTGCTTGCGGTGGCAAGCCCGCGAGCAGCGCGAATGCCACACCCTGCGGAATAATCAGCAATGCGGTGATAACGCCGGCGATGGCGTCAGCGGTGAAGCCTGATTTACAATAGGCGCGAAAATCACCGACAGTGGGTATAAAATAATTCAATATAATCAAATAGTTACATTATTATACGGATTAACCATAACGCGCGATGATGGCGGAAATATTGCCGATCTTTTTTTGCAATGCCGGAGTGACGCTCTTTTGGCCGTCAAGCTGGTGCTCAATGGCACAGGCGACCATGACGTGAAATGTTTTGTCCAGCGCACGCCGCGCTGCGGAGAGCTGTTGCGCAATCGCTTCGCAATCTTCTTCCGTCTCAACCTGCTGCTGGATTGCGCGCAACTGTCCCTCGATGCGTTTGAGACGCAAAACAATATCGCGCTTATGCTCGTGGCTTTGCAGTTTTTGCATATTTAATTTACCTCAAATATCACTTAAAACATCACTTCAAACATCAGTGAAAACAATATCACCGTGGCAATGGAACTAATGCCTGGCATTGCAAACATATACTGTACGGGGTATGCTATCACTCAGTTTCAACTCCGGCAATTATTTTTAATCAACTTCGCTTGAAAGACTAAAAACATGGAAAACTTTACTCCGGTCAGCGCCCTCATCGGTGGCGCGCTCATCGGCCTCAGCGCCACGGTGCTGCTGCTGTTCAACGGGCGCATCGCGGGCATTTCGGGCATATTCAATAGTCTGATTAACCCGGCGGACAAAGACAAAGCCTGGCGCGCGTTGTTTTTGCTCGGCCTGATTTTCGGCGCAGGCGCTTACGTCTGGTCGCAGCCATCTGCGGCACCGCAGCCGCTCGCGTTATCCACCGGCTTGCTGTTGCTCGGCGGCTTTCTTGTCGGCTTCGGTACGCGCATGGGCAGCGGTTGCACCAGCGGCCACGGCGTCTGCGGGCTGGGGCGTTTCTCCATGCGCTCGCTCGCCGCGACCCTCACCTTCATGGGTGCCGGCATCGCAACGGTATACGTGGTCAGGCACTTAATAGGGATTGCGTGATGCAGAAAAAAATATTTTCTTTGATCGCCGGCGTGCTGTTCGGCTTGGGCTTAGCCATTTCGCAAATGATCAGCCAGAAAAAAGTCATCGGCTTTCTCGACTTGTTTGGCGACTGGGACCCGAGCCTGGCGCTGGTGATGGGCGGCGCAGTGGGCGTCACCGCCCTGCTTTTCCGCTTGGTATTGCGCAGGCCCAACCCGGTGTTCGAGCAAAAATTCTACGTGCCGACTGCCCACAATATTGACGCCCCGTTGATTCTCGGCAGCGCGCTATTCGGCATCGGTTGGGGCATTGCAGGCTTTTGTCCGGGCCCCGCTTTCGCATCGCTTGCGCTCGGTCGTATGGAGCCGATCATTTTTGTTGTGGCTTTGGTCGTCGGCTCCGTCGCCGCCAAGTATCTGGTGCCGTCGAAGTTCACCCGTTAACTTTTAAATACCACTGGAGATCATCATGATTAAAAACGTCGGCAGCATGGATCGCATTTTTCGGTTTATTTTGGCATTGGCTTTGTTAAGTCTGCTGTTTATGCTTGATAGCAACGCGCGCTGGTTTGGCTTGCTGGGCCTCATTCCCCTGTTCACCGCCACGACACGCTGGTGCCCCGCGTATCTGCCCTTTGGCATCAGCACCTGCGCCACCAGCGATAAGTCTGCAACAAAATCATGATATTCAGACAATTATTCGACCCCGTTTCGTCCACTTACACCTACGTGCTGGGTGACGAAAAATCACGCGAGGCCGTCATCATCGACCCGGTGCGTGAACTCGTCGAGCGTGATTTGGATTTGTTAAAGAAACTTAGCTTGTCGCTGAAATTTATTCTTGAAACCCATGTGCATGCGGACCACATCACCGCGGCCAATATGCTTAAATCAAAAACCGGCGCGCAAACCGGCGTCGGTCTTGCATGCGGAACCACGGGTTTTGACCACATGCTAGTTGATGGCGACAAAATTACTTTCGGCAATGAAATCATTAAAGCCATCGCCACGCCCGGCCACACGCCGGGCAGCATGTCGTATCTGTGGCGCGACCGCGTTTTCAGCGGCGACACCTTGCTGATAGGCGGTTGTGGCCGCGCGGACTTTCAAAGTGGCGACCCCCAGGCGCTCTACTACAGCATCACACAAAAATTATTTTCGTTGCCGGAAGAAACGCTGGTCTATCCCGGCCACGATTACAGTGGGCGGCGGGTAAGTTGTATCGCGGAGGAAAAAGAAACCAACCCGCGATTAGCAGGCAAAACGGAAGCGGAGTTTGTCAGCATCATGGCAAACTTGAATTTGCCGAAACCAAAACGGATTGATGAAGCGGTGCCGGCGAACAAAACGGGCGGTTGACTTATCGATTTCGGAATTTGGATTTTAATGGCCGAGGGGCAGGAAGATAATTAAATTGTCTGCACGCTGCGTTCCCGCTTGGCTTTCACTACTCGCACGGCCGCGATGGTGACCCCTGCGACAATCGCACCTGCGACCATATCAATAAGATAATGTCCGCCGTAATACGGTGTTGCGATGAGCATCAAACCGTTGAGCACGACAGAAAACGGAAAAAGATACCTGATGCTACGGCAAACATAAATCAACAATATCGCCAACACCGTATGGTAAGACGGCAGTGTCACAATGCCCTGCATTTGCCCTAACGAAAAAACCATATTGGTCCCATCGCGTAATGCCTGCAGATGGCTAAGATGGATCGCTTTTTCCAGGTCCGTATTGAAATATGAAAATGCCCCCAACGCGGGAAAAATGCCAGACACGATGGTCGTCAATATCAGCGCGATGGCGGCTGTCCACCACAGTTCATGGTTCATCACTTCATTTTTAGTGTGCGCGAAAAAAATCACCAAAAGAATAATCTGCATCATGGCGCTTCCGTACGCCAACAGCAAAATCGTGCTGAACAAAGGGTAGGATTTTATAAACGCCGCGTGCTCCAGCCAATTAAACCCAAACCAGGAATCAATGCCAACGAACTGCGCGTCATATAGCGGCAGGCGCAAACTTGCGACGAGATAAGTTGCCACTGCTCCGCACGCCGTCATCGAAATCCAGAGCGCGCCGAAATAGGCCATGTCAGCCAGACGCATCTCACGATTATTGCGGGCATAAAAATAGCCCACCGCCCCAATCAACAAAAGCCATGCCACGAGCTGACCGAAACCCAGGAAGGTTAAACCGTTTCTGGATACTCCCCAAACATCAATAGCAGCCCAAAGCAGAATAGTTGCGCCCGCAGCGCCTTTAACCAGGCCCCGCACAAAATAACTGGCGTTTTTTTGCATGACTACTGCCATCTCGCATTCTCCCAAAAATGACCGGAAGCACATAGACGAAAAAGTGGCGTCCCGCACACGGTGGGCCGAAGGCCGGTGCGGCAGGGGCGCCGGCCAGCGAACCTGTAATTCTACACACAACGCAATGATTAAATGAGCTGGCATCCCGCACACGGTGGGCCGAAGGCCGGTGCGGCAGGGGCGCCGGCCAGCGAACCATTAATTCTACACACAACGCAATGATTAAATGAGCTGGTGCCCCGAACACGAATCGAACGTGTGACCTACCCCTTAGGAGGGGGTTGCTCTATCCACTGAGCTACCGAGGCGAAGCCGCATTTTACCTTTATAAAGTAGAATACGGGAATGGAAACTCAAAACAAAACACGCCTGCCGCGCACTGTTATCGTTGTCGGCTTTATCAGTTTTTTCAACGACCTTGCATCCGAAATGGTTACGCCGCTGATCCCCATCGTGCTCGCCACCGTGATGGGCGCGGGGCCGGTGGCGTTGGGCGCGATTGAGGGCATTGCCGATTCTGTTTCTGCATTTATTAAATTATGGTCTGGCCGCCATTCCGATTGGCTGGGCGGGCGGCGCAAATGGCTGA
>JAYTVC010000031.1:0-5877 GCA_043744215.1 Pseudomonadota bacterium | reverse complement strand
TTTGGGGCTGCCCTTCTTTCACCGAACTCGCGCGCGATGGCAACGCTGTGTCGCGCTGGAATTTGTTGAACCCGGCCGGCAAAGCCAAAGTGTCGCATGTGGAAAAATGTTTGAAAGACACGCGAGGCCCGATCATCGCCGCCACCGATTACATGCGTTTATTCGCCGAACAAATTCGCGCGTTGGTGCCGCGACGTTATGTGGTGCTCGGCACCGACGGCTTCGGCCGCTCAGACACACGCGAAAAACTGCGCGACTTTTTTGAAGTTGATCGGCGTTGGGTGACAGTTGCAGCATTGAATGCCTTGGCCGACGAAGGACAAATTGATCGCAGTAAAGTCGCCGAAGCGATGAAAAAATACGCCATCGACGCGAAAAAACCCGCGCCGTGGACAGTTTGATAACATATTGATTTAATTGAGTATTTTATGACGATCGAAGAAATAAAAATACCCGACATTGGCGACTTCAAAGACATCGAAGTGATTGAAGTGTTAGTCAAGGTTGGCGACAGCGTGAAAGCCGAAGACAGTTTGCTCACGCTCGAATCCGACAAGGCCACGATGGAAATCCCGTCGCCCAAAGCCGGTGTGGTGAAAGAATTAAAACTGAAAGCGGGCGATAAAGTTTCGCAGGGCACGCTGGCTTTATTGCTCGATGTGACTGCTGGTGCGAGTGCGCCAGCGGCTACAAAAACACCAGCGCCCGCGCCTGCTACTACACCTGCTGCCGCAACGCCTGCTGCCGCACCGGCGAAAGCGCCCTCGCCTGTTGCCGCGCATGTACCCGCACCCGCGCCAACAGCAACAACAGCAATCGAGGAAGCCGCATTCGCCAAAGCGCACGCCAGTCCGTCAGTGCGGCGCTTCGCGCGCGAGCTTGGCGTGAATCTTGGCGCAGTCAAAGGCACTGGTCCGAAAAATAGAATTCAGCAAATCGACGTGCAGCAATTCGTCAAAGCCGAACTCGCCAAACCGCGCGGCGCTGCAACCGGCGGCTCCGGCGTTGGCCTTGATTTACTCGCTTGGCCGAAAGTCGATTTCGCCAAATTCGGTGTGATTGAATCCGTGCCGTTGTCGCGCATTAAAAAACTTTCCGGCGCCAATCTCGCGCGCAACTGGGTGATGATTCCACACGTCACGCAGTTCGACGAAGCCGATATCACCGAGCTGGAAGCCTTCCGCAAATCGACCAATGAAGAAACAATGAAGCAAGGCGCGAAAGTCACTATCCTCGCGTATTTGATCAAAGCGTCAGTCGCCGCGCTGAAACAATTTCCGGATTTCAATTCGTCGCTCGACGGCGATAACCTGGTGATGAAAAAATATTTCAACATTGGTTTCGCCGCCGACACGCCGAATGGCTTAGTCGTGCCAGTGTTAAAAAACGCCGACCAAAAGAACATCGTCGAAATCGCCAAAGAAACTTCCGCCCTCGCCCTGCTCGCGCGCGAAGGCAAACTCAAGGCGGCCGATATGCAAGGCGGCTGTTTTTCCATTTCCAGTTTAGGCGGCATCGGCGGCACGGCGTTCACGCCGATTATCAACGCGCCGGAAGTGGCGATTCTCGGCGTATCCAAATCGTCGATCAAACCGATGTGGGACGGCAAAGAATTTTTGCCCAAGCTGGTGTTGCCCTTGTCGCTATCGTATGACCATCGCGTCATCGACGGCGCATCTGCGGCGCGTTTCACTTCTTATATGACGGCAGTGTTAAGCGACATCAGAAGGCTGGTGTTGTAATGGCTGCGCTCATAGAAGTAAAAGTCCCCGACATCGGCGACTTCGATGCGGTTGAAGTCATCGAAGTGCTGGTCAAAATTGGCGACACAGTGAAAAAAGAAGATTCGCTGATCACGCTCGAATCCGATAAAGCCACGATGGAAATTCCCTCACCGCAAGCGGGCGTGGTGAAAGAAATAAAAATCAAGGCAGGCGATAAAGTTTCCGAGGGTTCGCTCATATTGATGATCGAAACTTCTGCAACCGCCGGTGCCGCAGCACCTGCTGCGCCAGCCAAAACTGCTGCTCCCGCGCCTGCTCCCACACAAAAACCTGCCAGCGTTGCCGTCGCGCCGCCAGGCAATATCAAATCTGATTTACAAACCGACGTGCTGGTTTTAGGTGGCGGCCCCGGCGGCTACACCGCCGCATTCCGCGCAGCGGATTTAGGCAAACAAGTCATGCTGGTCGAACGCTACGCCACGCTCGGCGGCGTTTGCCTCAATGTCGGCTGCATTCCGTCAAAAGCATTGTTGCATGTCGCAAAAGTCATCACCGACGCGGACGACATCACCAAACACGGCGTCACGTTCGGTGCGCCGAAAATTGAGCTGGATAAAATTCGCGGCTGGAAAAATGATGTGGTCGGCAAACTCACCAAAGGTTTAAGTGGCCTCGCCAAGCAACGCAAAGTCATCATCGTGCAAGGCGCGGCGAAATTTACTTCGCCACACACGATCGAAGTCATCACCACCGATGGTGTGAAAATTATTCAATATAATCAAATAGTTATAGCAGCAGGCTCGCAAGCCACAAAAATCCCCGGCTTGCCTTACGACGACAAACGTTTGATGGATTCCACCGACGCGCTCGACCTCGCAGACATTCCAAAACGATTGCTCATCGTTGGCGGCGGCATCATCGGTTTGGAAATGGCGACGGTGTACGACGCGCTCGGCAGCAAAGTCAGCGTGGTCGAATTGATGGACGGCTTGATTCCCGGCTGCGACAAAGATCTGGTCAAGCCGCTGCACAAGCGCATCGAGAAACGCTACGAAGCGATTTATCTCAAAACCAAAGTAGAAAAAATCGACGCGAAAAAAGACGGCCTGCACGTCAGTTTCGCCGGCGACAACGCACCTGCGCCGCAAGTGTATGACCGCGTGCTGATCTCCGTCGGTCGCCGACCGAACGGCAAAAATATCAACGCAGCAGCAGCGGGCGTCAACGTCGATGAACGCGGCTACATCGCCGTCGATAACCAGCAGCGCACCAACGTCGCGCACATATTCGCCATCGGCGATATTTGCGGCGAACCCATGCTCGCACACAAAGCCACGCACGAAGGCAAGCTCGCCGCCGAAGTCATCGCCGGACACAAAGCCGCGTTCGATGCGCGCACCATCCCGAGCGTCGCCTACACCGACCCGGAAATCGCCTGGATGGGACTGAGCGAAGCCGAAGCCAAAGCGCAAGGCGTCGATTACGAAAAAGCCGTCTTCCCCTGGGCCGCCAGCGGTCGCGCCATCGGCAGCGCGCGCGAAGAAGGTTTGACCAAGCTCATCTTCGATAAACAAAGCAAAAAATTATTAGGCGCGGGCATAGTCGGCATCAACGCTGGCGAACTCATCGCCGAAACCGTACTCGCGCTGGAAATGGGCGCCGATGCGCAAGACATCGGCCTCACCATCCACCCGCATCCGACATTATCGGAAACCGTTTTCTTCGGCGCGGAAATCATGGATGGCAGCATTACTGATTTGTATATGCCGAAAAAATAAACATGTAGGGTGGGTTAGCGATAGCGTAACCCACCGAACAAAAAACTTTGCGCTGAAATTCTCGCGCCTATTGCACACCACCAGATTTGTCGATCAAAATGGTGCGGCTATACGAAAGGAATCGGTGGGCACACTTCGTTTTGCCCACTCTACTTTTGTGATTTATATTTACTGAAAAACCAGACTGGTCAGAAAGGAATCTATCATGCCAACCGGAACCGTAAAACTACACCGCGTACTCAAAGCCAAACCGGAGAAAGTCTATCGCGCATTCCTCGACGCACATGCCATGGCGAAATGGATTCCGCCGTATGGTTTTATGTGCAAAGTGCATCATATGGATGCCAAAGTCGGCGGCACGTTCAAAATGTCGTTTATTAATTTTTCCACCGGCAACGGCCATTCGTTCGGTGGCGAATATTTGGAATTGGTGCCGAACGAAAAATTGCGTTACACCGATACCTTCGACGGCCCGAATCTGCCCGGCACCATGCAGGTGACTGTCATCTTGAAACCAGTATTGTGCGGAACCGAGTTGAATATTACGCAGGAGGGAATCCCTGAAGTGATTCCTCTCGAAATGTGTTATCTCGGCTGGCAGGAATCACTGGCGCAACTTGCGAATCTGGTTGAGCCGGATATTCCGGGTTAGTACGCCATGCACGCCACTCCCCTGCGCATCCATGTCGATGCCACTGCGCCGTTGCGCGGAAACCATGTTTCGCTACAAATTGTGATTATTGTGCTGACGGTTGCAGCGGGTTTGCTGTTCGACAAAATTTTCGGCATAGCCGGGCAAATTGGCGTCAGCCTGTGCGTGTGGTCGCTGCTGTTCTATTTACTGGCGCAACAAACCGCGCCGTGGCGCATCACCCTGGTCTATGCCACCGCGCTGGTATTCGTAGTCGAGTGTTTACTGTCGCTGGTGTTTGGCTGGTACGACTATCAGTTCCATAATGTGCCAGCGTTCGTTCCGCCCGGCCATATTTTATTATTCATGCTGGGATCGACACTGGCACGTAGCGTCCCCAATGCCATAACAAAAATCGCGCCCGCGATTGTCGCGGCCTACGGCATATGGGCGGCGCTCACCGGCTGGAGTACCTTCGACAGCGCGCTCGCGATCATCTTCTTGATTGCCTATCGTTTTGGTAGCTCACGCAAAACCTATTGCGTCATGTTGCTGCTCGCGTTGGCGATGGAGCTGTGGGGAACCTGGCTCGGCAATTGGACCTGGCGTGCGGTTACGCCCTACACATTCGGCCTCACCACGCAAAACCCGCCGCTGCTTGCCGGCGCGCTTTACGCCTGCTTTGATATGTGCGTGATGGTGATTGCGCGCGCCGTGCATCGACGCCACAACGCGCACTTGCAGCCAACTTATGCGACGCAACCTGCATGAAAATACTTGAGACTGAGCGGCTCGCCCTGCGCACTTTTAACGTCGATGATGCCGCGTTTTATTTTGACTTGTGGAAACAACCGAAATGGATCCAATTCATTGGCGACAAAAAATTCAAGTCGCTGGATGATGCACGCGAATCGCTGGTCAAAGGCCCGATGGACATGTTTAACCGCCTCGGCTTCAGCCTATATCATGTTTCGTTAAAAGACGGCGGCACGCCAATCGGCATGTGCGGTTTGATTAAACGCGATGCGCTGGATGATGTCGATATCGGTTACGGTTTGCTGCCAGAGTTTGAAGGCAAAGGTTACGCGCATGAGGCCGCCGCTGCGACGCTGGCTTTTGCGAAAAACCATTTCGGCATCAAGCGCATAGTTGCCATTGTCACGCCGAATAATTTTGCTTCGATAAATCTGTTGGAAAAAATCGGTTTACGTTACGAGAAGGCGATTACGCTGGCTGGCGGCGGAGAAGAATTAAAACTGTTTGCAGTGGAGATTTAAGCCACCTATGATTTTTCTCCTGCGTCCGTTGTTCGCGCGGGAAAGTCCATCCACTCAAACTTCAATCCGCGCGAAGTCATCCAATCACCCAGTGCCAATCCTGTCGCAGCCTTCCACGGGCGCAATTTTTCCGGCTTGATGCGTTTGTAGTCGGCGAGTTCGTGATTGAGTTTAATGTCGCCTGTCGCGATGACATGATAGGCGATGATGAGCTGATTCATTCGCTCGAAGGTGTAATGCCCGACGAATGAAACTTGCGTCGCATTGAGATTCAATTCTTCTTTCACTTCACGCGCCACGCCGGTTTCTGGTGCTTCGTTTTTTTCCAGAAAGCCGGTGATCAAGGCAAACATTTTTTCCGGCCAGGCGACATTGCGCGCGAGGATGATTTCGCCTTCATGCTCTACTATCGCCGCAACAACTGGAATCGGATTGTTCCAGAAAACATAATCGCACTGCGTGCCTGA
>JAYTVC010000030.1:0-5950 GCA_043744215.1 Pseudomonadota bacterium | reverse complement strand
CGCCATCGACCTTGGGAAAGTTGGCGGGGGTGGGTTGCGCAGAAGCTTTTTCTTTGACTTTGGCAGCGGGCACAGTGGGAATCGGCTCCATCACAATCACTTTTGCGCCGGCCATGGGCACGTTGGAATAGGTGACGCGGCCGTTTTCATCCACCAACTTGTAGATGTCAGCATGGGCGGCGCTGGCGGTAAAAATAAGCAACGCGGAAATAAGTCGAATATTCATGGGCATCAATGGCTTAGGTTATCTGCTGGCAGTCTATGCCAGGGGGCCGGATTTGGCAATCAAACTAACGTTACGCGGGTGATGGGGTTGACTCTGCCCGAGCAGGGCAAATAAAAAGGGCGAGGAATCCCCGCCCTTTCAACACAATTCCAAAACCAGATTACAGCGAGTAATACATATCAAACTCGACTGGATGCGTGGTCATGCGAAAGCGGGTGACTTCTTCCATTTTCAGCGTGATGTAGGCATCGATCATGCTGTTGCTGAACACGCCGCCACGGGTCAAGAACTCGCGGTCTTTGTCGAGGCATTCCAACGCTTGATCGAGCGACGAGCAAACGGTTGGGATCTTTGCATCTTCTTCCGGTGGCAAGTCATAAAGATTTTTGTCGGAAGGATCGCCGGGGTGAATTTTGTTTTGCACGCCATCTAGTCCGGCCATCATCATCGCGGTGAAAGCGAGATAAGGATTGGCAGTCGGGTCGGGGAAACGCACTTCGATGCGGCGGGCTTTGTCCGATTGCACAAACGGAATGCGAATCGATGCCGAGCGGTTACGTGCGGAGTAAGCCAGTTTCACCGGCGCTTCAAAGCCAGGCACGAGGCGCTTGTAACTGTTGGTGCCGGGGTTGGTGATGGCGTTCAGTGCGCGCGCATGCTTGATGATGCCGCCGATGTAATACAGTGCGAATTCCGACAGGCCCGCATAGCCGTTGCCGGCGAATAAATTCTTGCCGTCTTTCCATACTGATTGATGCACGTGCATACCGGAGCCGTTGTCGCCGACGATGGGCTTGGGCATAAACGTTGCGGTTTTGCCGTAGCTGTTGGCGACGTTATGCACGACGTATTTCATAATTTGCAGCCAGTCGGCGCGTTTTACCAGCGTGCTGAACTTGGTGCCGATTTCGCACTGGCCCGCATTCGCTACTTCATGGTGATGCACTTCAACTTCAACGCCCATGTCTTCCATGGCCAAACACATGGCCGAGCGGATGTCTTGCAGTTGATCAACGGGCGGCACGGGGAAGTAGCCGCCTTTGACGGCAGGACGATGGCCGAGATTGCCGCCTTCATAATCTTTGCCGGTGTTCCATGCGGCTTCTTCGGAATCAATGCGGACGGCGCAGCCGTGCATGTCGACGTTCCATTTCACCGAATCAAAAATGAAAAATTCGGGTTCCGGGCCGAAATAGGCGGTGTCGCCAATGCCGGTCGATTTCAGATACGCTTCGCCGCGCTTGGCGAGCGAACGCGGATCGCGATCATAGCCTTTACCGTCGGCAGGCTCGACCACATCGCAGGTCAAAATGATGGTCGATTCATCCATGAACGGATCCATGCGCGCCGTGTCCGCATCGGGCATCAACATCATGTCGGAGGCTTCGATGCCTTTCCACCCGGCGATGGAAGAACCGTCAAACGCGTGGCCGCCCTTGAACCAATCATCGGAAACCAAACGGGCAGGAATGGATACGTGTTGCTCTTTACCACGTGTGTCGGTGAAGCGCAGGTCGGCGAATTTTACTTCATTATCTTTAATCATTTTTACTACGTCGGCGGCGGCCATTTTATTCTCCTGAAGGTGAGGTTTTGGTTCGATGAGGGATAAATAGTTGTTATATCAAGCGGGTAGTAGCAGTAACTATGCCAAGGGGGAATCGGCAAACCAATATTGTGCCATAAGACTTTTTTTCGCACCAAAAAAATTGTCGGCGCTGTCCTGGTGCGAAAATCCTACGAATTGCACCGCGTCGGTGCGCTGTAAACCTAAGCCTGCCGCAATTAGGTTGCAGCTAACGGATGGCGTAAAATATAAATAACTAATCTTTGGGAGCCGACCATGACCATCGCAAAAATTCTCGCCGCAGCCCAGACGCGGGCAAAAGAAAAAAACCTGCCCTACGAAGGCGCACTTATGCCCGCCGAAGCTGAAGAAATTTTACGCATCGCGCCCGGCGCCAAACTCGTCGATGTGCGCACCCACGCGGAATGGGAATGGGTCGGAACGATTCCCGGCGCCGTGCAAATCGAATGGAACCAATATCCCGGCGGCAAACCCAACCCCCATTTTCTCGTTGAGCTCAAAACTCAAGTGGACCCGGAGTCACTGGTGCTATTCATCTGCCGTTCTGGCGGCCGCTCCCACGCCGCCGCCGCCGCCGCGACAGTTGCAGGCTATCGCGACTCTTATAATGTGCTCGAAGGATTTGAAGGCGATAAAGACGCCGAAGGCCATCGCAACGTGAAAGGCGGCTGGCGTGCAGCCGGTTTGCCGTGGGTGCAGAGTTGAATTGCGTTAGGCGTGAGGCGTGAGGCGTGAGGCGTTAGGCGTTGGGCGTTAGGCGTTAGGCGAAAGGCGTGAGGAGTTAGGCGTGAAGAAAGAATATCCGTATTTAGATAGCAGCCCTCGATCAACCAGTGGCAAACATTACGCGTGTGTTACCCATGCGCGCAACGCCTCACGCCTCACGCCTAACGCCTAACGCCCCATGTCCTCCCGCTACGCCGTCATCGGCAACCCCATCGCCCACAGCAAGTCGCCCTTGATTCATGCCGAGTTCGCCAAACAGACGGGTGAAGATATTTCTTATACGGCGATTCTTGCGCCGCTGGATGAATTTGAAAAAACCGTGCGCGAATTTATCGCGACGGGTGGCAAAGGCATGAACGTCACCCTGCCGTTTAAGCAGGAGGCTTTTGCGCTGTGTGGCGAACTCAGTGAGCGCGCACAACTTGCGGGCGCGGTGAATACGCTAACATTCGCGGACGGGAAAATTTCCGGCGACACCACCGATGGCAAGGGTTTGATCCGTGATCTCATCGGCAATCTTGGTTTTAACATCGAAGGGAAAAAAGTGTTGATCATCGGCGCAGGCGGCGCGGTGCGCGGCGCGTTGGCACCGCTGTTGCGCTGTAATCCGGCGCGTTTGGTGATCGCCAATCGTACCCATGCAAAGGCTGCCGAGCTCGCCCGTTTGATTACGCCGCTGGAAAAAAATAAACCACGCATTGAAGCAAAAACGTTTGATGAATTGAAAGACGAGCAATTTGATTTGGTCATCAACGCCACCTCGACCAGCCTGCAAAATACGCTGCCGGAAGTTCCGAAAAATATTCAATTAAATCAATCGGTTGCATACGATATGATGTACGCGAAAAATCCCACTATGTTTATGAAATTTGCCAGCGAACGCGGCGCACAACGCGTAAGCGACGGCCTCGGTATGTTGGTGGAGCAGGCGGCAGAATCATTTTTTGTCTGGCGCGGCGTGCGCCCACAAACCGCGCCGGTGCTGCATATGTTGCGGGCTTTGGGTTGAGTTTTAATCTCCACAATATTCACTGCCCTATTTTTCTCTTGTGCGTCAGAATACGCCGTCATTCCCGCGCAGGCGAGTATGACGGCGCCGTTTTGTAATGTCGTTATGCGCATAAACTTCCTCCCCCGTCAAAATAAATTCTGGCCTTGGGCCTGGCGTATTGGCGCGGTCTTGCTGCTGCTTTTCACGCTTTATCAAATCTGGATATTTACCCATGTGTGGTGGTGGATTGATCACAACCCGTCATCCAGCGCATTCATGGATGAACGACGCGGCATTCTCAAGGAAAAAAATCCCGATGCGAAGCTGCGCCATCAGTGGATTAAGTATGCGCAGATTTCCAATCATCTCAAGCGCGCCATCATCGCGGCGGAAGACGCGAACTTTGTCGATCACGAGGGGTTTGATTGGGAAGGCATCCAGAACGCGTTCGATAAAAATCTAAAAAAAGGCAAAATCGTCGCCGGCGGTTCCACTATCTCGCAACAGCTGGCTAAAAATCTTTTTCTTTCCAGCGGCAAAACGCCGTGGCGCAAAGGCGAAGAAGCCATCATCACGCTCATGCTCGAGCAGCAGATGGACAAGGAACGCATATTCGAAATTTATTTGAACGTGATCGAATGGGGCGACGGCGTATTCGGCGCCGAAGCTGCCGCCCATTATTACTATGACGTGAGCGCTGCTAATCTGAGCGCGGGGCAAGCGGCCAAACTGGCGGCGATGATTCCCAACCCGCGCTATTACGACAAGCACCGTAACGCCCGCGGGCTCGGGCGCAAAACCAATATTATTTTGCGCCGCATGGGCGAGGCGGAATTGCCGTGAATAGGTGTGCAGTAAACGCCCAAGCATGTGTCGAGTCTGCAGGCCATGAAAGAGACTCCGCACCGCTGTGCCCAAAAGACTGCTGACTGCTGCGCGGATGTGCGACCAAGCGGGTGAAGCAAGCTTGCGTGGCGCCCCGCTCGACTGCCGGGTTGGGCATCATTGTCCTGCACGCGCTTTTCTAAGTTCGTCTTCCAGAATCGCCACTTTTTCCTCAGCAGAAGTAGGAAGCCCCGTAGTTGTGGCGTGAACGGTAATTCTGTCCTTTGATAGGAAGACACCCGAAAACATTGCAGTCTTGGCCCAAACATGGTGCGTATTTCCGTAGACGTCGCGGTACTTGATTTCGTAAATTCTGTTTCCGCCCCCATCTTTAGAGGATTCGGACATCCAACCGTGCCCAAACAATCTCCAGCGCATGGATAAGACGCTATGGCCATTGGCCTCAATGCACTTGCGCACGCGATTCTTATCGAAATTTAAGGAGAGCACCCATAGACCAATTGCAAGCGGAACAAACACTAAGAACAATGTCTCCACAAACGCCTCCTTGTGAGTATGCTAGCGCGTAGGTTGCAATCCCCGCAGGGCATTGCGCCGGATGTTTAATGAAAAAATATAACAATCACCGATACGACAATTTTTTGCCAAAAGAATCGCATGTCCAGTTTTGCAAGCGGATATTCCGATTAACCAAACATGGGAAAGTTGTACAATGTCGTTCGCATGTTTCGGACTATAGGCGGCAGGGATCAGACATGTTATGCGGCTATGTTGTTTGAAAAAATTCGGCGCAATGCCCTGCGGGGATTGCGCCTTACGCCGGCTCAAGCATAGAACGAAAGAGCCAACACTGGCCGCTCACCATTTTCAATGCGCCGCCAGTTTACAAATGCAGAACATTCAACCACAGCCTCATACTGCTCCGGACACCTAACCTTAAAGTCCTTGACGCCATCTAGCTCGATGGTGAGAAAATGGCCTTGAGCACAATGGATGTTGCTCATCCCATGCTCTGGCGCGTCAATCGATGTCATGCAGTCTATCCACGCATTCATATTGCGACCATAGAAGTCGGGAAATCCAAACACCCGCGCAAATTCTTCATGGAACGAAGCCCAATCAGAGATATGCGAAGAGTCAACTTTGACGAGAGATACGATCATTTCAATTCTGGCGCCCAACTAGAAGCGCGCGTGGGTTGGGTTGAAGCACGAACTCCAATAACGCGCTCACCGAATTCATTCGTATCAAAAACATTACCTGCCGTTCCCCAGTTTTTATTCAATTCACCGCGCGCTGTGTATTGATGGATGCTGGAATACTACCAATCTGCGGCGTTGGTGACGTAAGCATATTTCACCGGATGGTGGTGAATGTAATCGACGTGGCGCTGGCGGTCGATGTCCTCGGGGATTTGGTATTCCCAACAGATTTAGTAGGGTGGGCACTACCCACCCTACACTTGCTATCGGAATCCCAACTCCGGCATGAACAATGCCACGAGGGACAAAATTGCTGCGATGAGACCCAAACGCCGAACCATGATTTTGTTTTGACCAATGCTGCCTGGCCG
>JAYTVC010000029.1:0-1902 GCA_043744215.1 Pseudomonadota bacterium | reverse complement strand
ATGTGGCGCTGTATCAGGCACTGACCGGTTCGCGATTGCCGCTGCATTGCAGCGAACCGTTCGCGCAATCGCTGGGTTACGCCTCAATGCCGGTTGATGATTTGCTGGTGTTTCATATCGCCTTCGGCAAAACTGTTCCGGACATTTCGTATAACGCTGTAGCCAATCTTGGTTACGCGGATTGCCGTTTTTTGCAGCCGGTTTTTATCGGGGATACGCTTCATAGCAAAACCGAAATCATCGGACTCAAGGAAAATTCGAGCGGTAAAACCGGCGTGGTCTATGTGCGCTCGAACTGTTTCAACCAGCGCGATGAGATAGTGTTGACGTGGATTCGCTGGGTGATGGTGCATCGTGAACAAGTGACAAATAATCCGGACACGACACCAACAGGTGTCGTTGACGCAATTGCTCAAGTCGCACAAGAATCAATCGTCGCACCACCCTACCTGACGTGTAGCAAAGTGCAATCAACCGTTACCGGTGGCAGCCGCTTCTGGGAAGACTATGCTGCGACCAATACCGACGAATTCAGGCATCCGCCACCGGCAGAGCCAACACCATGGCAGTTCGAGCCCATCAAACATCCGGCCGGGATGACGATCGACGAAACCGATCACTCACTCGCCACCAAGCTTTACCAAAACACCGCGCGCGTACATTTTGATTTGCATCACATGAAAGATTCACGATTCGGGCGTCGCCTGGTTTACGGTGGCCACGTCATTTCGATTTGCCGTGCGCTTTCTTATGACGGCCTGGAAAACGTGTTGTCGATTGCCGCCATCAACAGCGGCACGCATCACAATCCGACGTTCGCGGGCGATACGCTGTATGCGATTTCGCTGCCGATTCTGAAGTGGCCAATAAATGCGGCGATTGGTGCATTGCGCCTTCATCTCGTCGGCTACAAAAATATTGATCCCAATTCTGCCGCGTTCGCCAACGCCCCGGAGCATCTCAAAGTACTGTCGCTCGATTACACCGTCTTGATGCCGCGCCGCCCCAAATGAGGAAACAATGAGTCAACCCGTCCATCCAAGCAAAGCGCTATTCGTCGGTGAAAAACCGTTCCCGGTCATTCCCTCGTGTGAACATTTTGCCGGCAGTGAAAAACTGATCAGCAAGGCACTGGAATTACAAGACAAGTTGGGGCCGGTTTTCGACATTACCTGCGATTGCGAAGACGGCGCGCCTGCGGGCCAGGAAAAAGCCCATGCCGAAATGATTGTGCGTGTGCTCACCTCAAACGCCAACAAATACAAAATGGCTGGCGCGCGCATTCACGACCACTCACACGGGCTGTGGAAACAGGACGTGGACATTCTCGTTGGCGGCGCAGGCAGAGTGCTGGCCTATATCACCATTCCAAAATGCACCTCGTTTGTCGAGGGCGAAGAAATGGTCGCATACGTTGCGGCGGCATCAAAAAAAGCAGCTATCGGACGCGAAATCCCAATCCACATTCTGGTTGAAACCCACGGCGCTTTACGCGACGCGCAAAGCCTTGCCGCACTTCCTAACGTGCAAGTGCTGGATTTCGGCTTGATGGATTTCGTGTCAGGCCATCATGGCGCCATTCCCGCCTCGGCGATGCGCTCGCCCGGCCAATTCGAACATCAGCTGCTCGTACGGGCCAAATCCGAAGTCGCCGCCGCGGCGCTCGCCAACGGGGTGGTACCTGCGCATAACGTTTGCCTGGATTTGAAAAACACCGAAGTTGTATTCGCCGATGCCAAACGCGCGCGAAACGAATTTGGCTTCTTGCGCATGTGGTCGATTTACCCCACGCAAATCACCGCTATTGTCGACGCAATGAAGCCGGACTTGTCGGAAGTGGAAGATGCCGCAAACATCCTGCTCGCAGCACAGGCTGCCGATTGGGGACCGATACAGTACAAG
>JAYTVC010000028.1:0-23402 GCA_043744215.1 Pseudomonadota bacterium | reverse complement strand
ATCCGGGCAGCGCTGCGGAAACCGAGCGCAATAAATTGTCACGGGTTTTGCCGACAATTTTTGACGTGGCACTGATAACGGTTTCACTCGACACTGGCGGCGGCGGTACCACCACGGTGCGTTGCGTCGGCGCGGGCGCCGGATAATATTGCACCGGTTGCTGGGCGCAGCCGGCAAGGGCAACCAGCGAAAGCAAAGCGAATAGTTTATTCATGATTTTTTTCATCCCGCATTAAAACCCGTTGCAGCGTCACCAACATGCCCGCCGTCGCACCCCAAATATAGTGGCCATCATAAGGCATGGCGTAATAAAACCGTTCTACCCCTTCGCGCATCAAGCTGTGCCGCTGATGATTGGCCGCATCCAGAAAAAATGTCAGCGGCACTTCAAACACTTCGGCCACTTCGAACGGATCGGGTTTGAAACTCACTGGCGCGTCCACCCAACCGACGACGGGTGTCACACGATAACCCGTCACGGTATGGTAATCGGGCAGCGTGCCCAACACCTGCACATGCATGCGCGCGAGGCCGATTTCTTCTTCCGTTTCGCGCAAGGCCGTGTCGATAATGGTGGCATCGTGCGCTTCCGCCCGCCCGCCAGGAAAACTGATTTGCCCGGCGTGGTCGGATAAATGTTCCGTGCGCTGCGTCAGCACAACGTGCACGCCCTCATCGCGGTTTACCAGCGCCACGAGCACACCCGCCGGCGTGATCTGGCCGCGCGGCGAACCGTCTTTACGGGGAAACGGCGTTTCGTGGCCCGCATCGCCAAAAGGTGCGGCAATACTTCGCACGGCAGCTAAGCGCGTGGCAACCCAGTCGCGCGAGATGTCTATGGCCGGCTTCAAGTGATGGGCAAAATCGGGATTCATGCTTGACGCTTTATGCTGCCTGATCGAATTGATTCGATTATTATAGGGCAAAGCGATGGAATTGAATTTTTGGCAGGGATTGCATTTTGCTTAGTGCATTTTACCGATGAACTCTATCAACAAACCAATTGAGGCAATATTATGCAGCTCTACGACTTCTGGCGCTCGTCCGCTTCTTACCGCGTGCGCATCGCGCTGAATTTGAAAAACCTGCCGTACGAATCGATTCCGATTCATCTCGGAAAAAACGAGCAGCACGAAGCATCGTTTCGCGAAAAAAATCCGCAGGGATTTGTGCCAATGCTGATCGATGGAAAAAAAACATTCACGCAATCGCTGGCGATTTGCGAATATCTCGATGAGACGCATCCTGCGCCCGCGTTTCTTCCTGGCACGGCGGCGGAACGCGCGCGCATCCGCGCGATGGCACTGACCATCGCGTGCGACATTCATCCGCTAAACAACAAACGCATTCTGGATTATTTACGCGATCCGCTGGGACACAACGAAGACACGGTGAACACCTGGTATCGGCTGTGGGTAGGTGAAGGTCTCGCGGCGATTGAGGCGATGCTGGTGCACGATGCGCACACGGGGAAATTTTGTCATGGCAACCAGCCGACGCTGGCGGATATTTGCCTCGTGCCGCAGGTGGCGAATGCACTGCGCTTTAACTGCCCGCTGGAAAATTTCCCCACGATTCAACGCATCTACGCCGCGTGCATGGCATTGCCCGCTTTCGACAAGGCGCAACCGGACCAGCAGCCGGGAGCGCAGAAGTAAACGTAACCTAAATAGACTGCACGTTCGACTTGGCCAAATCGCAACCGTTAATGCGCCACTGATTATCGGTTTGCAGTTGCATTTCATACAATGCGACTTCGACCGTGCCATCGGGCGCTACGAGGCGCACGGGCTGCACCACTTCACCATTCACCACGGTCATCTCCAAAAACTCGATGTGGCGCGGACGGTAAAGCGCGCCATAACCGCGCCGGACCATATATAAAAACCGTTCCGACGTGCCAAATGCCTCCTGCACACCGGGTGTGGCGAAGGCAAACGCCATTTCGGCATCGTTACGTTCGATGGCATTGAGTTGTTGCCGAACCACCGAACGAATCTCGGCGGTCTCCGCGTCGGAAAGCGACTGGGCTTCCATTGCGTCAGCCTGGGTAAGCTCGGATTGGGCTAAGCAGGTATGGGTTAGCAGCGTGGCGCTAAGGCCGGCTGCGACAAGTAAAACTCTGAAACACTTCATGATTTTGCACTCCTATTGATTATTCAGGATGCCGTCAAATCACTACCTGTTTTTCACTTCGTTCGGCTAAAATTCCTTAAGTTTAAATAGACACATTCAAACTCGGCGGCTAATGTGAAAATCTCCTCGCCAATTCACATTACTCCTCTGTTTTTAACAAATCAGTGCAATGTTTCACACTCTAAAAATTAAACTTACTGCGTAGTTTCTCCTACAGTGTTGCCCCCCTCCAAATACCTTTGCAACCCGCATTGAAATGACCCGCCGCATTGCCTAGACTAAATCATCAAAAGTAAAACGTTAACAGGTAGTTCTTTGTGATTTGAATGACGGTGAGCGGAGCGGTTCCATGAATTTGAAAATATTATCGCGTATGGCTTTAATTTTGAGCCTGATGGTTTCGGGCAGCGTTTTGGCGCAAAAAACAGATGAGAAAACCATCCGGAAAAATTTCACGGCAGACGAACAACAAGCCATGGCGCAGTCCGCGCCAAATAGCGCGGTTGTCGCCTTGGCTGATGGGCCAAGAGCCTACGCGCAGCCGATAGCCGAATCGGTTTCAGAAGGATCTTCCTCCACCTCGACCATTCCCGTTGCGGTGTGGCTGGTGGCAGCCGGTTTGGCGGGCTTGGGTTTGTTGCAGCGCCGGCAAAAATAGTTCGTCATTTTTGTTGTTGTAGTAGCAGTGGCAGTAGTTGAGTAGCGAGTAATCTCCTTGGTATTCATTTGACTGTGTGGCTTCTATGGCACCAGCGCCTCCTTCGGTAACAAGAAGGAGGCTTTTTTTTGTCATAAGCAAATAAAATAATTGAATATAATCAATTAGTTATGAATAATCGCCGAATCAAGGTCTGCGGCGCGAAATTGCATCGCGGCAAGCCTTGCGTATAAACCGTTTTCTGCCACCAGGCTGGCGTGGGTGCCGACGCTGATAATTTTTCCTCGCTCCATCACGGCGATGCGGTCGGCATTTTGTACGGTGGCCAGGCGGTGGGCGATGATGAGCGTGGTGCGATCGCGCATTAAACTTTCCAACGCGAGTTGCACCATGCGCTCGCTTTCTGCGTCGAGTGCGCTGGTGGCTTCATCGAGCAATAGTATCGGCCGTCGCGACAAAATCGCCCGCGCAATCGACAAGCGCTGACGCTGCCCGCCGGATAAGCGCACGCCCCGCTCACCCAATTGCGCGTCCATGCCTTGCGGCATGCGCGCGATGAATTCGTTCGCATACGCCGCCTCGCAAGCGGCCATGACGTCGGCATCGCTGGCATCGGGGCGGCTGTAGCGCACGTTGTCCCGCACGCTGGCGGCGAAAATAACCGGGTCTTGCGCGACAAGCGCGATGCGCGAGCGCACCTGCAACGGGTCGGCCGATTTCAATTCAACGCCATCGATAAAAATACCGCCGCTGTCGGCATCGTAAAAACGTAGCAGCAATTGAAACACGGTGGTCTTGCCTGCGCCTGATGGGCCGACGAGTGCCAGCTTTTCTCCCGGTGACACGCGCAGCGAAAAATGATCCAGCGCTGGTGTGTCGGGCCGCGATGGATAATGAAATGTCACCTCGTCGAAGACGACCTCGCCTGTTGAAATCGATGGCAGCGCGACAGGATTCGCCGGCGCGCGAATCTGTGGCTCGGTGTGCAAAATTTCCATTAGCCGCTCCGATGCGCCGGCGGCACGCTGCAAATCACCGTACACTTCTGTCACCGCGTTCACCGCGTTGGCCACCAGAATGGCATAAAAAATAAATGCCGATAGCTCACCGGCGGTGATGCGCCCCGCCAGCATGTCGTGACCGCCGATCCACAAAATCACGCCCACCGCGCCGAACACCAAAACGATCACCAGGGCGATCAGTGTCGCCTGCGCACGGGCACGGCGCACGGCGGTGCCGAACACGTTCTCCACCCGCTCGCCGAACTTTTGCATGTCTTGCGTTTCGTGGGTGTAAGCCTGCACCGTGCGGATTTCATGCAAGGTCTCGTCGATATGGGCACTCACTTCGGCCACGCGATCCTGAATCGCCCGCGACATTTTGCGCACGCGGCGGCCATACAATATGATCGGTAACAACACGATGGGCACGCCGGCCAACACCAATAACGTCAGCTTCGGGCTGGTAATCACCAGCATTACCATGCCGCCGATAAACAGCACCAGGTTGCGCAGCGCATAGGAAAACGCGCCGCCCACCACCGTTTCCACCACCGTCGTATCGTTGGTGAGCCGCGAGATGACTTCGCCCGTGCGGGTAATTTCAAAAAACCCCGGCGACAGTTTCATGATGTGGTCGAACACCGCACGGCGCAGGTCGGCGGTGAAACGTTCGCCTACCCACGAGATCAAATAATAGCGTGTGAATGTCGCCAGCCCGAGCACGCTGACAAGGCCCAGCATGGCGAACAGTGCGCTGTCGAGTTGGGTCGCGTCGGCCGCGCTGAAACCTTTATCGATCACCTGCTTCAAGCCCTGACCGATAGTGAGCAGCGCGCCTGCGGCGACGGCCAGCGCCACCATCGCAACGGCCATGCGCCGACGATACGGCCAGATAAAGGCAAGCAGCGCCCGCAGCTTGGCCAGATCGCGCACGTTGCGCGCTGGTTTTTTGTCGGGCAGTGCAGTTTCGGCGCTTGAGTTATACAATGGAATTTGGCGCAATAAATGGAATGAACGTAAGCGTGGCGGAAAAGCAGCAGACGGTCAATCCGATCGCATGCCCAAACGCGCAACGAACAGATAGGTGAGGTAATGAATCTCGTAACCCGTTTCAGTTTTCTGCTGGGTGTCGGCCTGCCGCTGATGCCGGTCGCGGCTTTTTATTCCGGCTACTACCATGCGGGCGCCCTGCTGCTTGTGCTCTTCCCCGTGCTCGATTGGCTCATCGGGCCTTACTACTCACGCCCGAATGAGCAACAAACCCGTCACCTGGAGCAACAGTTTTTCTTTCGCGTGATTCCTGTTCTGTATGTTCCGCTGCAACTCGCCGTTCAGGTATGGGGAGCCTATATGGTGGCGCAACCCGGCGTGCCGCTGGAGGCGCGCATGGCCATAACATTCGGCATCGGCTACGCGGCCGGTGCCATTGGCATCACGGTGGCCCACGAGCTGGGCCACAAAAAATCGGCGTTCGAACGGATGTTATCTAAAATATTATTGGTCAGCGTCAGCTACGGCCATTTTTACATCGAACACAATCGCGGTCATCATGTGCGCGTGGGTACGCCAGGCGACCCGGCCACCGCGCGCTTCGGCGAAAGCATCTATGCTTTTATGCCACGCGCCGTCATCGGCTCGTACTTGCACGCATGGTCGCTGGAAAGTGCGCGGCTGAAACAATTCGCTTATGCCCGCTGGGGTTGGCATAACCAAATGTTGTGGTTCACCGCACTGCCGATTCTGATTGCGCTGACGCTGGGTTTACAATTCGGCGCGTGGTCGGCGATTTACTTTGTTGCGCAAAGTGCCGTCGCCTTCGCGTTATTAGAAGCCGTTGATTACATTGAACATTATGGTCTTACTCGTCAGCAATTGGTGAACGGAAAATGTGAACCGGTTAACCTGCAACACGCATGGGATTCCAGCGCGTGGTTCACCAACGGCATGTTGTTCAATCTACAGCGGCATCCTGATCATCACATGAACCCTTCGCGCCGTTACCAGGCTTTGGCGTCATCACGCGACAGCCCGCAACTGCCCACCGGTTATGCCGGCATGGTGTGGCTGGCGCTGGTGCCGCCGTTGTGGCGCGCAGTCATGCATAAGCGGCTCGATGCGTATTTGCTCGGCAGTCACGGCGCCTCGAAATTAAACACGGCATAAAATTTCTCGCAACATGATAAAAAAAATAATTTCGCTTGTCGTAATTCTTGCCTGCCTGATTCTGGTTGCGGGAGAAGCCGCCTATATTTATATCAGCCAATCGCTGCCGATTATCGAGGGCAAAGTGCCGCTGCAGGGCTTGCAATCGAATGCGCAAATTATCCGCGACCGCTATACCGTGCCACATATTTATGCCGATAGCGCTGATGATGCGCATTTTGCATTGGGTTATGCGCACGCGCAGGATCGCCTGTGGCAAATGGAGATGAACCGGCGCATCGCAGCGGGACGGTTATCCGAGATTCTCGGTGAGTCGGTGCTGGATACGGATAAATTTCTGCGCACCCTTGGTATCAGGCGCGCCGCAGAAGCGACGCTGAAAAATTTGAATGCCGAAACCCGCGACACGCTCAATGCCTATGCTGCCGGCGTAAATGCATTCATCCAGTCCAACAAGCGCGCATTACCCCCCGAGTTTTTAATTCTCGGCATCAAGCCGGAACCTTGGACACCCGTCGATTCCGTCGGCTGGATCAAAATGATGGCGTGGGATCTGGGCGGCAACTGGCGGAATGAGTTATTGCGCATGCAGTTGTCGCAAAAATTATCGCCGGCGCAGATTGCAGAATTTATTCCGCCCTATCCCGGCGATGCGCCAATGATTACGCCGGATTTATCCAAAATGTATTCGGCGCTACAAAACGAGGCGACAAAACTCGCCGCCATCGCGCCGGAAAATTTACCCGAAGGCGCAGGCTCCAACAATTGGGTGGTGAACGGCAACAAAAGTGTGAGCGGCAAACCGTTGTTGGCGAACGACCCGCACCTCGCCTTGTCCGCGCCGGCCATTTGGTATTTTGCACACCTGTCTGCGCCGGGCCTCAATGTCATCGGCGCCACTTTGCCCGGCGTGCCCAATGTGGTGCTCGGCCATAACGACCGTATCGCATGGGGTTTCACTAACACTAATCCCGATGTGCAGGATTTATATGTAGAAAAAATAGATCCCGCCAACTCGGCCCACTACATGACGCCCACAGGTTCGCAACCATTTCAAATCGTCAACGAGATCATCAAAGTCAAAGGCAAGCCGGACGTGAATCTTGCGGTGCGCCTATCCCGCCATGGGCCGATTGTGTCTGATGCTTCCAAATCTATCGGCGCGATCACACCCCAAAATTATGCCATCGCATTTCAGTGGACGACATTGCGCGACGATGATTTATCCATGCAGGCCGGGCTCAAAATGAACCGCGCCAATAACTGGACAGAGTTTCTCGCTGCCGCACGCGACTTTCATTCGCCGCAACAAAACATGGTGTATGCCGACATCGACGGCAACATCGGCTTCATCGCCCCTGGCCGCATTCCGATTCGCAAGGCGGAAAATAATTTGAAAGGCCAAGCCCCTGCACCGGGCTGGGATGCCAAATATGACTGGGCCGGTTTCATTCCGTTTGAAGAATTGCCGCAGGAATACAACCCGAAGTCGGGTCAGTTCGTGACGGCAAACCACAAAATTACCCCGCCCAATTACAAACACTATTTGACCAGCGAATGGTTTCCACCCTATCGCGCCGACCGCATTAACGAGCTCATCGCCGCCACACCCGAACACACACCCGACACCTTCGCCAAAATCCAGGCCGACGTAAAATCAAAAATGGTGAGCGACTTCAAGCCCCTGTTCGAATCGATGACGCCGAGCGAAAAAAGCCGCGAAGCATTTAATCTGGTAAAAAACTGGAACGGTGAAATGCGTTTATTTCATGCCGCGCCGCTGGTATTTGCCGCCTGGCATCGCGAGCTCACACGGCTTATCTATGCAGATGAACTGGGCGACGAATTATTCAAAACTGCCTGGGACCAGCGTTCGGTATTTACCCATCACATCCTGAAAAACGACAGCGGGCAAGCACACTGGTGCGACAACATCACCACACAAAAAATGGAAACCTGCGCTGAAGTCATGGCCCAGGCCCTCGACCTTGCCATCGATGATCTCACCACACGCTATGGCAAAGACACCAGCAAATGGCGCTGGGGCACCGCACACTTCGCCTTGTCGGAACACCGACCCTTCGGCAAGCAGGCCTTAATGGCCAAACTGTTCGACATCAACGTGCCCTCATCGGGCGACAGCTACAGCGTGAATGTCGGCCGCCATACCATCAGCAACGAAGCGCAACCTTTCGCCAACCGCCACGCCGCCAGTCTGCGCGCCATTTACGATCTGGCCGATTTGAACCGCTCGCTCTACATTCATTCCACCGGCCAATCAGGCAACCGGCTGTCACCGCACTATGCCGACTTCGCCGACAAATGGGCCAATCAGGAATACCTGTCCATGAGCACCGACCGAAACAAAATTGAAAACGGCGCAGCAGGCCGTCTGACTTTGATGCCGGCAGGAAAATGATTGCGCAGTCATTCATTGGCAAACCAAGTAATGAGCGCGAGCCCGTCATCGCCGAAAGCGCAACTGTCGCAACTGTCGCACCTATGCGTTTATAATTTCGCTGAGCATGACGGAAATAATCACTGTGCCCATAACCGGATTCTTGTCGCACCACACGTCCCTTTGCGGCAGAGAGGAAAGTCTCATTCCCATGCAAAATCGAATCCTGGCAAATAGATTGTAACTAATTGATTATAAACAATATTTTATTAGGTATGATGGGTGCGCTGGTCGCCGTCTTCTCCTGGGGCGGCATGTTCCCCGTCGCGAAAATAATTCTCGGCAGCGTCGATGCGTTTTACATGACGCTGATCCGTTACGTCATCACCGCACTGATTTTTTTCGCGCTGCTCATTTTCATCGAAGGCAAAGCCGCGCTGAAATACGACGGCAAATTTTTGCCTGCGTTGATTTACGGCTCGTTCGGTTTTGCCGGCTTCAGCTTGCTCGCGTTTGAAGGCCTGCGCCGCTCCACGCCTGCCCACGCTTCCACCATCGCGGCATTGCAGCCGATGATGATGGTGTTTTTTGTTTGGGCCATCAAAGGCGCGCGGCCAAAAAAATTCACGCTCGCCTGCATCGCCGTCGCCCTCGCCGGCGCGGTGCTCGTCATCACCAAAGGCGACCCGGCCCATGCTTTTGGTGGCGGCAGTTTATTCGGTGACGTATTGGTTTTTTTAGGCGCAAGCAGTTGGGTGGTTTACACACTGGGTGCGGCAAAATTCCCTCACTGGTCACCTCTGCGCTTCACCGCTCTCACCTGCGCGCCTGCGATGCTCACCGTCGGCGTAATTACTTTGATCGCCACACTCATCGGCTACATTCACGCACCCGATTGGCCGACGCTGGTCAACGTCAAAGCGGAAATGACCTACATGATCGTCTTCTCTTCCGTGCTCGCCGTCATCGGCTGGAATGTGGCCGTGCAAAAACTCGGCGCGCTGAATGTCATGTTGTTTGGCAACCTCATCCCTGTCATCGTCTTCGGTATTGGCCTGTGGCAAGGTCAAAAATTTCAAGCCATAGAATTCATCGGCGTCGCCATCGTGCTCGGTGCACTGGTGGCAAATAATTTTTATGCGAGACGGCAGCTTAAGCCGATGTAAGTCGATCCGCACGCTTACATTCGGCGGAAAGCGCTATCGCTTTTCTTTCCTTCTCACCTAGCGTTGGTTGGCGAGGCACGAACCCCAACCGGCAACCAACATACCGTGCGACACCCCGCCAGCCACCGCCGAAAACAATCTGCGCCATCCCTGGCAGTCAACCCAGGCGCCAAATGGCCGTTTGAGTAGTCGTCTCCCATCGCTTTTATAGGCGCTACTATGAAACAACGCTCACTTTCCTACCTCCTTCTTTTTGTTGCATTTTTTGCGACGGGCTTTGCCTATGCCGACCCTCCCGGCCGCGCGGGGCGGGTGAGTTATGTGTCCGGTTCGGTTTTGTTTTATGACGAATACGGCGGTTGGCGCGAGGCGGGGGTGAATTATCCGGTCACTTCACAAAACTCTTTGGCCACGCGCGCCAACAGCCGCGCCGAGGTGCGTGTGGGTTCGAGCGCGTTGCGCATCGACGGCAACAGCCAATTAGATTTGCTCGGCGTGACCGATAATGTAATCGACGCGCGGCTGGCGCAAGGCGCGCTCAATGTGCGCGTGCGCAATTTGTATCAGGGTGATGTGGTACGCATTGTGACACCGCATTCCACTACCACGATCCGCGCGGCAGGCCGCTATCGTATTGATACCGATGCGCAGGCAACGCGCCTCTCGGTGTTGCAAGGTTCCGCCAGCATGGTCGATACAGCCAATCGCGAATCGCTGCTCTACGCAGGCAGCAGTGGTGTGGCCGATGCAAACAACCGTTACAGCGGCGCGACCGAAATGGCGATGAGCGACGAGTTCGACGATTGGTCGCGCGAGCGCGATCATCGCATTGAGCGTTCGCGCAGCGCAGGTTATGTGTCGCCTGAAATGACGGGCTATGAATCGCTGGATGAATACGGCGCGTGGCAGTCGAACGCCAGCTACGGCAATGTGTGGGTGCCGACCTATGTCGCCTCAAACTGGGCACCCTATCGCGATGGCCGCTGGGTGTTTGTGCAACCCTGGGGTTGGACATGGGTCGATAACGCACCGTGGGGTTTCGCACCCTCGCACTATGGCCGTTGGGTAAGCGTGAATGGTTTCTGGGCGTGGGCACCTGGGCGTTATCATGCGCGCCCGGTTTATGCGCCGGCGATGGTGGCCTTTGTGGGCGACCCCGGTTGGAATGTCTCGTTCGCTTTTGGCAATGCGCCGGCAGTCGGTTGGATTCCCCTCGGTTGGAACGAGCCGTACTATCCGCATTATCATTGCAGCAACCAATATATTCGTGACGTAAACCACTCGCATGTGACAAACAATTTGCGTGCCGGTTATCAGCCGGACCAACAATTCAGTCATCGCCCGTTTACCACGGTAATACCGCGCGACCAGTTCAGCAAACCGGTTTCTATCGCACAGCAGTTGGTGAAATCATTCAGCGATGCGCCCGTTACCCGCACTGCGCCGGTGGCTCCGCCGGTTTTACCGCGCGCGGTGATGGGCACGGCACCGGGGCTTGACACGCCACAGCCAGGTTTGATGCATCGCCGATTTGGCCGCGAGCCAGGTCTGATGCAAAACGCGCCGCAAGCGCAAGCGAATAACGACGTGCGTTCCATGCCACCTGCGCAAGTCGCGCCGGGTGTTGATGCGCGCAATGGCGGGCTGCCGCCCGGCATGAACAACCCGCGCATGCGTCACGATCCGGTTTCGCGCGAGCCTATGCTTGTACAGCAAGCGCCGGTTACGCGCGCACCGATGCCCCGTCCACCGATAGAAAATGCGCAGCGCCCCGCGCCTGATCAACCGCAAGCGAACGGCCAACCCGCCGAGCAGGCGCCGCGCGAACATCGTCGCCCGGGTTGGGATCGCATGCTAATGCAACCGGCACCGCAACCAGTAACGGTCGCGCAACCGATTGCGCAGCAGATCGCACGGCCATTGCCGCCTGCCGTGATGCAGGCACCGGTTATGCAAGCGCCGGTTATACACCCGGCGCCCCCGGCAGGATTCGCACAACAAGCCGTGCAAGTTTTGCAACGGCCGGCACCGCAAACTGCTCCCGCCGCGCAAATTGCACAGCAGGCAGCGCCGCCGGCACAAGACGGACATGCGCAACATCGCCAACGCGAATTTAACGGACGCGACGACGAACGTAGAGCGACGCCTCAGCGTTAAATTATGTAGTCTGCAAAAAAAACGCCGGCATTTGTCGGCGTTTTTTTTGCAGACTTGTGCGCGCATTAACACTGCGTGCCATCGCCGCAACGGATGCGTGCCGGTTTATACTTCCAGCATGAACATGCTTTTACCAAACGTCGCAGCGACCTGGCAGGCCGATTTGCTGAATCAATCGCCGCTATTCACCCCGCTGCAAAATACTCTGCGCGGCTTACAGCGCATAACCCGCGACAGATTTCCTACGCCTGATGATTGCAATCAGCTCATGGCGCAACAGGGCCTTGTCATCACCTCCGCAAGCGGCAAGCCGATACGTTTTGTTGCACCGGACACCGATGCTCATGAATTTGAGCAGCGATACGAACCGCGCATTTATTTGCACGGTGAAGTGCAAACGCGCGAAAACTCGTGGCATGATTTATTCAATGCGCTGGTGTGGATGACCTTCCCGCAAACCAAGGCTGCCCTCAACGCACGCCACTACACTGAACAAAGCTCACCGCTGGTGAAAAAAAATCGCAGCGCCGTGCAAGACGCGATGACATTATTCGATGAAAGCGGCGTGATCGTCATCAGCAGCGAAGCGCGGCTGATTGATCTGCTCAAAAATTTTGAGTGGAAAAAATTATTCTGGCAGCACCGCGAAGAAGTTCAACAACACATGCGATTTTTTATTTTCGGCCACGCGCTGTATGAGAAATCTTTGCAGCCTTATGCGGGCATGACGGGCAAAGCGAGCGTATTTTTAATTGATAAAAAAACTGATAATAATCAATTAGTTACTGATTTATCACGCTACGACGCCATGATGGCTGTGCGGCTGTCTCAAGATATTTATGCATCGAAAGATTTTTCGCCACTGCCCCTAATGGGCGTGCCGGGATGGTCGGAAGAAAATAATGCGGAAAGTTTTTACGAAAATAAAAATGTTTTCCGCGCCAAGAAAAGCGACGCATTGGTTGAGTAAAACATTTGGCACATACCTTTGGCGAATGCGCACTACGCTTTATCCCAAACCAAACAACTTCAGTCAAAATCGATTCGCTTCACCATATGAATACAAAATAAAAGCAATTACATTCAATCAAGCATGTATACGAAAGGCGTTTCATACATTATGTCCATTAGCAGACCGACGCGTGTTTCAGAAAACTCAAGGCAAGACCGCACTGAATTAACTGAAACGGCTTCAAGAATACGGCTTGGTGGGTTGCTCTTGACCCAAATTTTAGCATCTCCGCCGTCGGAAGGAATCAGGAAACCGACCATCACTTTCGACGATTCTGCTTTCAGCAATGCTTGCTTAGGGTAATGCGGTGGGTGAAAACAACGCTTAGGACCCAAAAATTCATAGCCTGGGGTCCACCGGAATTCGATTTCATGCTGGCTTCTTGGTACAGCCTTACCATCTATAGTTGCAGGGTGAAACGTACACCTGCTTCCTGCTACGACAAACGCTTCGTCAATAGCCCAGTTACCGCTCGATCCGTTCACAATCACGCTCGTAGCATTACCTTGCTCGGAAACATCTATTGACAGACCAATCGACGTGGGCACCTTCACCGTCGAAAGCAAAGCAGGTTCCGGCAATAGGCAAGTGCCTCGCATCCTTGCGTAAGGTAGAGGCAAGTTTTTCTCCAACGTTCCTTGCTTCGCCGGTTGTTTGAGTGGTGCAGCACATCCACAAAACAATTGAACAACTAGAATTAAGGCCGAGATTTTCGAAAACATAGTTAAATAAACTGAGTATGGTTATCAATGAAAAAGTGCCAATTGGTGAATTGTGCCAGCTTTGCTTCAGCAACCTATCCTCATTTTTTTCCCCCTACTGGGGCCGCGCCAGCCGGCTCCAGCACTTGAAAAAAAATTTCATCAGGCTTGACCATCCCCAACTCTGATCGCGCGCGTTCTTCAATGGCTTCGTAGCCCTGCTTCAAATCGCGCACTTCGGCATCGAGGCCGTTGTTACGCGCTTGCAGTTTTTTGTTGACGGCTTTTTGTTCTTTCAACTCCGCGTCGTTTTTCCACACTTGCAGCCAGCTGCCTTTGCCCAGCCACAACGGATATTGCAGCAGCAGAATCAGCGCGATCAGGGTGATGGTCAGATAGCGCATGATTTTTTAACGGCGATAGGAGTGAAGCGGATTATTATCAACGCAGTTGATAATAGGCGTCGCGGCCGGGATAGGTGCCGACGTCGCCCAGTTCTTCTTCGATGCGCAACAATTGGTTGTATTTGGCAAGGCGGTCGGAGCGGGACAGCGAACCGGTTTTAATTTGCAGCGCATTGGAGCCGACGGCGATGTCGGCGATGGCGCTGTCTTCTGTCTCACCCGAGCGATGCGATATCACCGAGGTATAGCCGGCGCGCTTGGCCATTTCAATGGCGGCGAAGGTTTCGGTCAGGGTGCCGATCTGGTTGATTTTGATGAGTATGGAATTGGCGATGCCTTGCTTGATGCCTTCGCGCAAGATTTTGGTGTTGGTGACAAACACGTCGTCGCCGACGATTTGCACGTTCTTGCCGAGTTTTTGCGTGAGGGTTTTCCAGCCGTCCCAATCCTGCTCTGCCATGCCGTCTTCAATGCTGATGATGGGATATTTATCAACCCAGGTGGAAAGATAGTCGGTGAATTCTTTTGCGCTGAGGCTCAGCTTGTCTGCATGCAATTCGTATTTGCCGTTTTTGAAAAATTCCGACGCGGCGCAATCGAGGCCGATAGCGACGTCGGTGCCGGGCAAATAACCGGCGGTTTCAATCGCCTGCATAATCATTTTTAACGCGGCTTCGTTGTTGGCGAGCTTCGGCGCAAAGCCGCCTTCGTCGCCCACGCTGGTGGACATGCCTTGCTTGTCGATGATTTTTTTCAGCGTATGAAAAACTTCAGCGCCGCAGCGCAAGGCTTCTCGAAAACTTTGCGCGCCTACGGGAATGATCATGAACTCTTGCATGTCGAGCCCGTTGTTGGCGTGGGCACCGCCATTGATCACGTTCATCATCGGCACCGGCAATTGCATACCGGCCGAGCCGCCGAGATATCGGTACAGCGGCAAATGGCTTTCTTCCGCCGCCGCTTTGGCAATGGCAAGGGAAACCGCCAAAATTGAATTGGCACCGAGGCGCGCTTTGTTGTCGGTGCCGTCGAGCTCGATCATCACGCCATCAAGATACGATTGCTCGCTCGCATCCAATCCGATCAGCGCTTCGCAAATTTCGGTGTTCACATGCTCGACCGCTTTCAACACGCCTTTGCCGAAATAACGTTGCGCGTCGCCGTCGCGTAATTCAATCGCTTCGCGCGTGCCGGTCGATGCGCCCGATGGCACGGCCGCGCGTCCCATGATGCCCGACTCCAGCAACACATCGGCTTCAACCGTGGGATTGCCGCGTGAATCGAGAATTTCGCGGGCGATAACGTCAACAATGGCGCTCATATTGTTATTCCTTAACTATTTGATTATATTGAATATTTTTACGTGCTTAAGAGATTGTTTTGTTGCTCGAAACGAACGCGATAAACATTTTGCCTCACAGATTATTTTCAGCAAAACCGCTGCGCTTCACCAACGTGTCGATTTCTTTGAGCGTCGTCAACAGCTGCTTCATCATCGGCAACGGCCACGCATTGGGCCCGTCTGACATCGCTTTGGCGGGATCAGGATGCGTTTCCATAAAAATGCCGGCGATACCCACCGCCACGGCCGCGCGTGCGAGCACGGGCACGTGTTCGCGCTGTCCGCCGCTTTTGTCGCCTTGTCCGCCGGGCAGTTGCACCGAGTGGGTTGCATCAAATACGACGGGGCATTTCGTGTCGCGCATAATCGCCAGCGAGCGCATGTCAGATACGAGATTGTGGTAGCCGAAACTCACGCCGCGCTCACACACCATGATGTTGTCTTGACCGCTGGCTTCGCGCGCTTTATCGACGACGTTTTTCATATCTTGCGGCGCGAGAAATTGACCTTTTTTGATGTTCACCGGTTTGCCGCATTGGGCAACGGCGTGAATAAAATCCGTTTGACGGCAGAGGAACGCGGGCGTTTGCAACACATCAACCACGCTGGCGACTTGCGCGATTTCGTCAATGGCGTGCACGTCGGTCAGCACCGGCACGCCGATTTGTTTTTTTACGTCGGCGAGAATTTGCAAACCTTCGTCGATGCCCAAACCACGGAATGATTTACCGGAGCTGCGATTGGCCTTGTCGTAAGACGATTTGTAAATAAACGGAATGCCGAGACTCGCGCAGATTTCTTTTAACTGGCCGGCGGTGTCGAGTGCCATCTGGCGCGACTCAATCACGCACGGGCCGGCGATTAAAAATAATGGCTTGTCGAGGCCCGCTTCAAAGTGGCAGAGTTTCATAAAGTGGAGGCTTTCAACCGGTTGCGCCGATTTTTACTGATGATGGCAAGCTACTATCGCGATGTTTGATGTGCTCTACCGCCGCTTCAATGTAGGAAATAAACAGTGGGTGGCCGTCACGCGGCGTGGAATTGAATTCCGGATGGAACTGGCAACCAAAAAACCACGGATGGTCTTTTAACTCCACCATCTCGCACAGTTTTTCTGCCGTGGTGCGTGCGCTGACTTTCAGCCCCGCCGTTTCAAGCCGCGGCAAATAATGGTTGTTCACTTCGTAGCGATGGCGATGGCGCTCGCTCACTTCGGTCTTGCGATAAATCTGGTACGCGAGCGTATTCGGCTCCACCGCGCAGGGCTGCGCACCGAGGCGCATGGTGCCGCCGAGCACAGAACTGGCATCGCGCTGTTCCACTTTGCCGTCGCTGTTTTGCCATTCGGTGATCAGCGCCACCACGGGGTGCGGGGTGTCGTGATCAAACTCGGTGCTGTTGGCGTTGTCGAGATGGGCGACATGGCGCGCATATTCAATCACCGCCAGCTGCATGCCGAGGCAAATACCGAGATAAGGAATTTTATATTCACGCGCGAATTGTATCGCGGCAATTTTGCCTTCGACGCCGCGTTTGCCAAAACCGCCCGGCACCAAAATCGCATCCATGCCGGCCAGCACGCCGGGGCCGTCGCGCTCGATAGTTTCAGAATCAATGTAATGGATATTGACCTTGGTGTGGGTGTGCATACCCGCGTGGGTAAGTGCTTCAGTGAGCGATTTGTACGATTCGGTGAGATCGACATATTTGCCCACCATGGCGATGTTCACTTCCTGCGCCGGATGCTCAAGAGCGAACACCAGTTTTTTCCACACCGATAAATCGGCAGCGGGCGCGAGAATGCCGAGTTTGTGGCAGACAATTTCATCGAGCATTTGCTCGTGCAAAATACCGGGGATTTTGTAAATGCAATCGGTGTCGTAGGCGGAAATCACCGCTTCCTGCACCACGTTGGTGAACAGCGCGATTTTGCGCCGCTCGTCATTGGGAATGGGCCGGTCGGCGCGGCACAACAATACATCGGGCTGAATGCCGATCTGGCGCAATTCTTTTACCGAGTGTTGCGTCGGCTTGGTTTTGATTTCACCGGCGGCGGGCAGATACGGCACCAGCGTGAGGTGAATGTAGCAAGTATTCTGGCGGCCGTCTTCAAAACCCATCTGACGAATGGCTTCGAGAAACGGCAGCGATTCAATGTCGCCCACCGTGCCGCCGATTTCCACAATGGCCACTTCGGCATCGCCGGCACCGGCTTTGATGTAGCGTTTGATTTCATCGGTGATGTGCGGAATGACTTGCACTGTGCCGCCGAGGTAATCGCCACGGCGTTCGCGTTTGATGACGCTCTCGTAAATCTGGCCGGTGGTGAAACTGTTGCGGCGGGTCATTTTAGCTTTGATAAAGCGTTCGTAATGGCCGAGATCCAAATCGGTTTCAGCGCCGTCATCGGTCACAAAAACTTCGCCGTGCTGAAAAGGGCTCATGGTGCCGGGATCCACATTGATGTAGGGATCCAGCTTCATCATGGTAACTTTGATTTTGCGCGATTCAAGTATCGCGGCGAGGGACGCGGCGGCGATTCCCTTGCCCAGTGAGGACACGACGCCACCGGTCACGAATATAAACTTGGTCATGGGAAAAGCCAGCGATGGAATGTCTAATAATATATCAACTGCACGATGCAGACAAATTTGCCGATGAAAGTTTTGAAATAGTTTCGTCGTCGCAGCAAATATCGGCGCTAGGGTTATTTCCGGCAACAATACCGTGTTTACCCCACCGCCCCGCAGGTTTATGCGCGCGCCAAGCTATGTCATAATAATAAGCATGATTTCAACATATGAAATGCCTGCTTATTAAGCAGCGCGCCTAAAACAGATGCAAAACCCGCTTCAGAGGTAGAACATGACTTTATCCGCTCCCGCCACCAATTCCCCATGGGCCGCACCGCCTTACGTTAAAAATCTCAAATTATTGCAGTGGGTACAAGACATGGCCGCGCTGTGCAAGCCGGACAAAGTGTATTGGTGCGACGGTTCGCAAGAAGAATACGACCGACTGTGTGCCGAAATGGTCGCCGCCGGCACGCTGAAAAAACTCAATCAAAACAAGCGTAAGAATTCTTACCTCGCGCTATCCGACCCTACCGACGTGGCGCGCGTAGAAGACCGTACCTTTATATGCAGCGAAAACAAAATCGATGCCGGCCCGACCAACAATTGGACAGCACCCGCAGAAATGCGCACCACGCTGAACAAATTATTTGATGGCTGCATGCGCGGTCGCACCCTGTATGTCGTACCGTTCAGCATGGGGCCGCTCGGCTCGCACATCGCCCATATAGGCGTAGAAATTTCCGATTCGCCCTATGTGGCGGTCAACATGAAAATCATGACGCGCATGGGCCGGGCCGTGCTCGACGTGCTAGGCAAAGACGGCAGCTTCGTGCCCGCCATGCACACCGTGGGCGCGCCGCTCAAAGCGGGCGAAAAAGATGTAGCCTGGCCGTGCAATAAAGACCACAAATACATTGTGCATTTCCCCGAGACGCGCGAGATCTGGTCCTACGGTTCCGGCTACGGCGGCAATGCGCTGCTGGGCAAAAAATGTTTTGCGCTGCGCATCGCCTCCACCATGGGCCGCGACCAGGGCTGGCTGGCGGAACACATGCTGATTCTCGGCGTGACTTCGCCGGCGGGAAAAAAACATTATGTCGCGGCAGCCTTTCCCAGCGCCTGTGGCAAAACCAATTTCGCCATGCTGATTCCGCCGAAAGAATTGAACGGCTGGAAAATTTCCACCATCGGCGACGACATCGCGTGGATCAAACCCGGCACTGACGGCCGCTTGTACGCCATCAACCCTGAAGCCGGCTACTTCGGCGTGGCGCCGGGCACGTCGATGCAATCGAACCAGAACGCGATGAACACGCTGCTGGAAAATGTTATTTTCACCAACGTGGCGCTGACCGACGACGGCGATGTGTGGTGGGAAGGCATGAGCAAAACGCCGCCGGAACATTTAACCGATTGGACCGGGCAAAGCTGGACGCCCGCGAGCGGCCGCAAAGCCGCGCACCCCAACGCGCGCTTCACCACACCTGCGTCGCAGTGCCCGTCCCTCGATGCCGATTGGGACAACCCCGCCGGTGTGCCCATTAGCGCATTTATTTTCGGTGGCCGCCGTAGCACCACCGTGCCGCTGATTACCGAGACTGCGAATTGGGAAGACGGCGTGTATCTCGCGGCTACCATGGGCAGCGAAACCACGGCCGCCGCAGCGGGGCAACAAGGCGTCGTGCGGCGCGATCCGTTTGCGATGCTGCCTTTCATCGGCTACAACATGGCGGATTATTTTTCGCACTGGCTGGCGTTAGGAAAAAAATTGCCTAACCCGCCGAAGATTTTCGGCGTCAATTGGTTTCGCACCGACGCCAATGGCAAATTCATCTGGCCCGGCTTCGGCGACAACGCACGTGTGTTGAAGTGGATGATCGAACGCTGCGAAGGACAAGCCAGCGCAATCCAATCGCCGCTCGGCATGCATCCCACATTCCATGACATCGACTGGAACGGCATTCAATTCAGCGAACACGATTTCGATCACATCATGTCGATAGATAACGAAGCGTGGGATTTGGAATTGGATTCGCACAAAGAACTGTTCGATAAACTTGCCGAGCGCTTGCCCAAAGCACTCAACGCGCGCCGCGAAAAATTTCTTGCGGCGTTCAAGCAGATCGATTAAAAATTAAAATGTAGGGTGGGTTAGGCGCACGCTTTTTGCGCCGTAACCCACCGAACAAAAAAATGATGTAGGTTGAGCAAAGCGGTAGCGTGCCGACCTTTTTTTATTTGATGATGGGCACGCTATCGCTTTGCCCATCCTACGCGCCGCTCTCATTACTACTGTCATTCTGGGCCGCTTTTCGGCGGAGAATCTGCCGATTAAACAGCGCTAAAATATTCAATATAATCAAATAGTTATATAATATCTTGCTAATCTCTGCTTCGTCATGCCAAAACCATCAGGCATACTCTGCATTCACACATTCAACACGGGAATCGCCATGCGTAAATCTCTCATCACATTGATCGCCCTATTCGTAACCAACACAGCCTACGCCGATGCCGCCATCAACAATCTGCAAGGGCTCGGGCAAGCGCAATTCAAATCCTTGTCTGAAGATTTAGGTTCGGCGCTGAGTTACAAATCGCTTTCGCCCGGCGACCCATTGGGTGTCACAGGTTTTGATGTGGGCGTCGAAATCACCGGCACGTCTATCAAAAATAAACAGATTCTCGACATTGCCACGTCGGGCAGCGCGCCGTCGATGTTGCCAGTGCCGAAAATCCATGTACACAAAGGTTTGCCCTCAGGCTTCGATATCGGCGCATCGTATTCTGCCGTGCCCAGTTCCAACATTAAATTGTTCGGCGCGGAAATCCGTTATGCCATTCTCGAAGGCACCGTTGCCACCCCTGCCCTCGCCTTGCGCGCGAGCTACAGCAAACTAAGCGGCGTCGATCAACTGGACTTCGACACCAAAGGTATTGATATTTCCATTTCAAAAGGTTTCCTCATTGCCAAACCTTATGCGGGCATCGGGCAGGTGTGGGTCAGCAGCACGCCAAACCTGTCACAGATCGTTTGTACGGCGATAGTTGGGCCGTGCGTGCCTACCGGGGAAAAATTTACCCAAACCAAATTATTCGCCGGCGTGAATTTGAATTTCGGTTTGACCAATGTGGCCATCGAAGCAGACCGCACGGGTGATGCAAATTCGATAGGGGCAAAGGTAGGGTTTCGGTTTTAGCGGAAGGCGCAAGGCCGCCGAAGCATGAAGCCCCTGACTGTGATTCCCGCGCAGTCAGGAATCGGGCGAACTACATATCCCATAAGACTTCTCACATTACAAAATAGTCCCTTCCCCTTCAAGGGGAAGGTTAGGATGGGGATGGGTACAACCGATCGATCAATGAAAACCCATCCCCACCCCAGTCCGGCTCTTGAAAGTGCGGCGCAAAAAACAAAACCACGGCACTCATGAAAACGATGCGGCAAATACTAACAACGCTACTGCTTCTCATCAGCACCAACACCCTCGCCCTCCCTATCAACAGCCGCGTGCCCGGTGGTGTCGCTGTCATTCCCCTCGCTGATGCAAAACAACCCGCGCCTAAAGCCACGTTTCGCAACAAGCCCGTGCTCATCATTAAAGAAAAAAACAAATGGGTCGCCCTTGTCGGCCTGCCGCTGAACCTCAAACCCGGCCCATACCAACTGGACACAAATTTTGCCGAGCAGAAATTCAAAGTGGCCGCGAAAAAATATCCCGAGCAACGCGTCACCATCAAAGACAAACGCAAAGTCGAACCCAACCTAGAAGACATGGCGCGCATCAACCGCGAACAACCGCTGATTGAAGTAGCAAAAAACCATTGGGCAGATAACGCGAATGTGGACATCGATTTAATGCTGCCCGCTGAAGGGCCGCTCTCCAGCCGCTTCGGCCTGCGACGCATCTTCAACGGCCAACCGCGCAATCCGCATAGCGGTCTTGATGTTGCTGTGCCAACGGGCACGCCTGTGCTCGCCTCTGCCAACGGCACGGTGATTAACACCGGCGATTATTTTTTCAACGGCAATACGGTATTTGTCGATCACGGACAAGGCTTGATAACCTTGTATTGCCACCTCAGCGACATCGCCGTCAAACCCGGCGACACGCTCACACGCGGCCAACTCCTCGGCGCATCGGGCATGACCGGCCGCGCATCGGGCCCGCATTTGCATTGGTCGGTGATTATGAACGGGACGATGATCGACCCGGAAATTTTCGTGAGGCCACGCGAGCAATAAATAGCGTTGCGGTCACTTACCGCTCTTGAACGTCGCCCTGAACCAGTCTTCCAACATGCGCATTTCGTAAGGGTAAGTTACGTTGTTTGTGTAATGGCTGCCGAGCCGGTTCAAGTAGCCCATGTCGGCAATGTCGGCTTCGCTGTCCGCCACCACCTTGCCGTCGGCTTCCAACACATAATGAAATTTCATGCGCGGCCAATCGGCCATGCCGCGCAATACGCGCTTGTCGTAAAAACGCCGACTGCCATAATCAATGCGCCCCGCCAGATCCACATCGAGCACTTCGACTTTAAGATTTTGGTTCGGCGCGAGGTACTGGTCTCCCAAAGTTTTGAAATGCTGTTCCAGCACATTCATCGCGGTGGCGGACTCCTGTTTGTAAAACCCGATGTCAGCATATTCTGCCGGCTTGGTAAAACTGACAGTCGTCGCTGCGGCGGCAGGCAGTGCCGCGATGCCGAGAGCGATGATGCAAAGTTGGCGAAATAATGATGAGTTCATGACGGTCTCCGCTTTTGAGTGGCATAAATTAGATTATATTGTCATGCTGATGGTTCCGCGCATCGGCGCTTGGATTTTGCCTCGGCGCGAAATCACAGATATTATATAACATATTGATTATATTGAATTTTTACGCATGCGCTCGATGGAACAATCACTCAGAATTAGCCTGGAACAAATGCAATCCGGCCACATAAAAACCGGCGATTTTATTTCCGCGTGGCGCGAAAATAATCCGCTGTTACCGCAACTGCCAGAAAAATATCACCGCGTGCTGGATGATTTATTGATGCACCTGGAATCAAGCCAATTATTTTCAGGCGAAGCCTGCGCATTCAGCCAGACAGATTTACTCAACAGTCTGCAAACCTGGCTGAATAAAGCCGAACAATATCTCGCGCAATAAACTATTGAATCGTACGCCCTCGTCGTAGAGGTAAACGCTGGTGATGCCGCCGCTTTGTTTGACGACGCGCTGGCCCAGGCCGTTGATCTGGTAGCTGGCGCTGATGGCAATGGTGCTGCCGCTGGCGGTGCTGGTGGCGTTCGCGAGGCGGCCTCTTGCGTTGCAGGGGTTAGCGTGCTGAGTCAGTGTCAATTTATTCAATTAAAACAAATGGTTATATAAATACATGTATGCGTCACTATTGTCGTTGCTGTCGGTATGTTTGAAAGGCTTGTCGTAACAAAGCGGCGCTAACTATTCAAAAGCAACGCTACGAAATAATATTTGAATGCGGAAATTTTTCAATTTTTATTTCGGCGGATTATGCTGCGCTTATCCGTCTTGGTGATGCTATGTACGCCGTTGGTGAGGGGCAGTAGCCGGGCGTTAAAAATGTTGGGGTTCGTGCCTCACCCCAACCTAATGAAATGGACTCCCCCCTCCTCAACGGCATCATGATGTGCCAAAGTGGGAGTACAGAATTTCCACTTAA
>JAYTVC010000027.1:0-81086 GCA_043744215.1 Pseudomonadota bacterium | reverse complement strand
AGCTGACTATTCCCGCATCCCTCGGCTACGGCGCAAGCGGTGCAGGCAATGTCATTCCGCCCAATGCAACGTTGGTGTTTGAAGTGGAATTGTTGGCAATTCAATAACCGTGCTCTCGACAAGAAAAAAACTATGAAGCAAAACCATCTGTCCTGCCTCGGCCCCCACGGCTATCACCGTATTGCCTATACCGAGTGGGGCGATGCCGATAACCCCAACGTGGTCATTTGCGCCCACGGCCTCACGCGCAACGGGCGCGATTTTGATTTTCTGGCGCGGGGATTGGAAAAAGATTTTCGCGTGATTTGCCCAGACGTGGTCGGCCGCGGGCAAAGCGAATGGCTGACGCACAAGGAAGATTACGTTTATCCGCTCTATGTGGCCGATTTGTCGGCGCTGATTGCTCGCGCGAATGTCGAGAGCGTAAGTTGGGTCGGCACGTCAATGGGCGGGCTGATCGGCATGTTCATCGCCGCGCAACCCAACACGCCAATAAAAAGATTTGTATTGAACGATGTCGGCGCGTTCATCCCCAAAGCTTCGCTGGATCGTCTCGGTCAATACGTCGGCGCCGACCCTGCATTCAACAGCGTGGAAGAACTGGAACAAACCATGCGCGTAGTCAGCGCGCCGTTTGGGCCACTCACCGATGCCCAATGGCGACACCTCGCCGAGCACATGGTCAAGCGAACCTCCGACGGAAAAATTCATTTCAATTACGACCCCGGCATCAGCATCCTGTTTAAACAAGCGCAGCAGGATATTTCGCTATGGCCGATCTGGAACAATGTGAAATGCCCGGTGCTGATTACCCGCGGCGTGCATTCAGATTTGTTATTGGCCGATACGGTGGAGAAAATGAAGCAGGGCAGAAGCAATGTGCAATCGGTGGAGATCGCCGATACGGGACATGCGCCGATGCTGATGGATGAAGCGCAAATTGCTTTGGTACGACATTTTTTGTTATCCACGTAAGTAGTGTAACACTAGGATTTAATTGATTTTTTTATAAATATTAAAAGCCGTTACATGCTCCGCATGACTATCCACATTTAAAAATTTTTCTGTTTTTCAGAACGACGGCTGGTATCCGACTTGCCTGATACAAAACATTCCTCATGACCCCAGCGCTAAAAATTCTACAAAACACTTTCGGCTATCCCAAGTTTCGCGGTGAACAAGCTGCCATCATTGAGCATGTGCATAAGGGTGGCGATGCGTTGGTGTTGATGCCGACTGGTGGCGGCAAGTCTTTGTGTTTTCAGATTCCCGCCATGTTGCGCAACGGTGTTGGCATTGTCGTGTCACCGTTGATTGCGTTGATGCAGGATCAAGTCGATGCGTTGACGCAGGCGGGTGTGAGGGCAGCGTTTTTGAATTCGAGTTTGGATGCGGATGAAGCATATAAAGTCGAGCAGCAATTGCTCAAGGGCGAATTGGATTTGCTCTATGTCGCGCCGGAGCGTTTGACTACGACGCGCTTTTTGCAACTGCTGGCAAAAGCCGACATTGCTTTATTTGCTATTGACGAAGCGCATTGCGTTTCGCAATGGGGCCATGATTTCCGCCCCGAGTATGTTGCGCTGTCGATATTGCATGAACGCTTTCCGGCTATTCCGCGCATCGCGCTGACCGCAACGGCTGATGACCTGACGCGGGCAGAAATTATCCAGCGCCTCGCGCTCGACGAGGCGAAGCAATTCGTCTCCAGTTTTGATCGGCCGAATATTCGTTATCGTGTTACGCTGAAAAACAGCGCGCGCGAGCAGCTTGCGCAGTTTTTGCAGGAAGGACATCGCGGTGAAGCCGGCATTGTGTATTGTTTGTCGCGCAAAAAAGTTGAAGAGAATGCCGAATGGCTGAACCGCCAAGGCTTCAATGCGCTGCCGTATCATGCGGGCCTTGACGCTTCGATCCGGCGCAATAACCAGGCGCGCTTCCTGCGCGAAGACGGCATCATCATGGTGGCGACGATCGCGTTCGGCATGGGTATTGATAAGCCCGATGTGCGCTTCGTCGCGCATCTCGATTTACCCAAAAGTATGGAAAGCTATTATCAGGAAACCGGCCGCGCCGGGCGCGATGGCGAGCCGGCGGAAGCGTGGCTCGCCTACGGATTGGGCGACGTGGTCATGTTGAAGCAAATGATTGATAACGGCGAAGCGGCGGAAGAACGTAAACGCATTGAGCGCAACAAACTTGACGCGCTCCTCGGGTTTTGCGAATCGACCGCTTGCCGCAGGATTTCCCTGCTCGGCTATTTCGGCGAAACGCGAATGACTGCTTGCGGTAATTGCGATAATTGCCTCGATCCGCCGCAAACTTGGGACGGCACCGAGGCAGCGAAAATGGCGTTGTCTTGCGCGTATCGCACCGGCCAGCGTTTCGGTGCGGGTCATCTCACCGACGTGCTGTTGGGAAAATCCACGCCGAAAATCATGCAATGGGACCACGAACGCCTGCCGGTTTTCGGTATCGGTAAAAATTATTCGACGACACAATGGCAAAGTGTATTTCGCCAATTAGTCGCGGCCGGCCATCTTGAGGCCGATGCTGAAGCCTTCGGCGGATTAAAGCTCACGTCATCGAGCCGACCGATATTAAAAGGCGAGCAGACAGTTGCGCTGCGCAAGGATGAAGAAAAACGCAAAGCAAAAACCAAACGCGACGCAGACGGTAAAGCGGTTACGCTGCCAAGCGATGCGCTATGGGAAGCCCTGCGCGCCGCACGCTTGAAACTTGCGCAAGAGCAGGGCGTGCCGCCGTTCGTGATTTTCCACGACAGCAGTCTGCGCGACATGCATGCGCAACAGCCGCGCACATTGGAAGAAATGAGCGAAGTAATGGGCGTGGGAGAAAAGAAGCTGGAAAAATTCGGCAAAGTTTTTCTGGCGGTGATTGCGGAGCATGGCGATGGCAAACGAAGTTTCAAACCTCAAGCTGCAGAAAAGGAATTCAATGTCAGCGGATTAAACGATACGGCTGGCGAAACCATGCGCTTACTCAAGTCCGGGCAAAGCCCCGACGAGATTGCTGCAACGCGCGGCTTGAAAGTAACCACAATCTACAACCATTTAGCGCAAGCGATTGCGGCGGGCGAACTTGAAACGCAGGAAGCCATTCCGCTCGATGATGCGCAAATAAAACAAATTCAACAAGCCATATTGACGACAGGTGGCGGTGAGACAGCGGTGCTCAAGCCGGCGTATGATGCTTTGGGCGGCGTCTATAATTACGGTGTTTTGCGCTGCGTACTGGCGGGTATGGAAGTTCTGTAGGTCAGGTTGCGGCGCGTTTTTTGCGACGCTACTGACGCAATAATGCTTGCCAGGTAGCCTAGCGGCAACCTGACCTACGTAATTCCGCAATCTTATTTATGGCTGTGCCAGACTGCAAATATTACTGCGCGCTTCATTTCCAATTCGGTTTGCGCTTTTGCAAAAAAGCCTGAATGCCTTCTGTGGTTTCGGCAAACATGGCGTTGCTGGCCATGGCGCGACTGCTTTCAGCATAGGCGGTCTGCAGATTGTTTTCAATTTGCTGGTAGAAATTCTTTTTGCCGATTGCAATCACGTCAAACGGTTTGGCGATTATTGCGTGGGCAAAATCCCCCACTGCTTGGTCGAGGTCTTCAATGGTTGTTACGCGATTAACCAACCCGCGCTGCAACGCGGTATGCGCATCGATAAAATCACCGGTGAGCAGCATTTCCATCGCCTGTTTACGCGGCAGGTTGCGCCCGAGGGCGACGCCGGGCGTAGAACAAAATAAACCGAGGTTGACGCCGCTGGTGGCAAACCGGGCATCGTCAGTGCAAACAGCAAGATCGCATTGCGCGACCAGTTGACAGCCGGCGGCGGTGGCGATGCCATGTACTTTGGCTATCACTGGCTGTGGAATTTGCGTGAGCAGGAGCATGAGCTCGCTGCATTTTTTGAACAGGGCTTCGTGCGCAGCGAGTTGGTTATCTGTCTGCATTTCTTTCAGGTCATGTCCCGCGCAAAAGGCTTTGCCCGCGCCAGAGATGACGACGACACGAACGGATTTATCTTGCGCGATATGTTTGAATTCGCTTAACAATGCATCGAGCAGGGCGTTGGAGAGGGCGTTGTATTGCGCGGGGCGATTGAGGGTGAGGGTGGCGACGCCTGCCGCATCGTGGCGAAGTAAAACAGATTCGGTAGATAGTTCTTTAACGCCAAACATCGCCGCCTCCTTAATCAAATTTTCAAGCCGCTATCAATTTCGAGGTGATCCGTGCAAACCCTGCATAAAAATATCAATACAATCAATAGGTTATAAAATAATCGTGTTGTGGGCTGAGCCCGCGCAAGAAGTTTGCGCGTAGTCATCAGGCTGCGCAAGGGCAGAAAAAAATAGATGCAACGAAGCGCAGGGTTTGCCCGGCTTGCCACTGACCAGCCGCTTGTGTAGCATGACCTGATGAAAAAAACAGGGTGTTTTCTCTCTGTCAGAATTAGTTTACAACACCCTTACAAAATTTTTTTAATCAAAATCAAAATCAAAACAGCGAAACGGCATGTCCACTGACGTCATACTTGAAACTCAAAACCTGTGCAAAGAGTTCAAAGGGTTTGTTGCCGTTGATAACGTCAACCTCAAAATCATGCGCGGCACCATCCACGCGCTGATTGGCCCGAATGGTGCAGGTAAGACCACGTGTTTTAATTTGCTGACCAAATTTCTTTCACCTACCAGCGGCAAAATTCTTTATAACGGCGCGGACATTACCAAAGGCAAGCCGGCGCAAATCGCGCGGTTGGGTTTGATCCGCTCATTCCAGATTTCTGCCGTGTTCCCGCATTTGACGGTAATGGAAAACGTGCGCGTGGCCTTGCAGCGTAAACTCGGCACCTCGTTTCATTTTTGGAAATCGGAAAAAAGTCTGGATCAACTCAATGGCCGCGCGATGGAATTGCTGGAGTCGGTCGATCTGGGTTCTTTTGCCGATACACAAACTGTCGAGTTGCCCTACGGCCGCAAGCGCGCGCTGGAAATTGCCACGACACTCGCCCTTGATCCCGAAATGATGCTGCTCGACGAGCCGACGCAAGGCATGGGCCACGAGGACATCGGCCGTGTGACGGAACTGATCAAACGCGTATCGGCCAACCGAACTATTTTAATGGTGGAACACAATCTTTCCGTCGTGGCGAATTTGTCCGACACCATTACTGTTTTGCAACGCGGTTCCGTGCTGGCCGAAGGGCCCTACGAAGAAGTGTCGAAAAACCCGCAGGTGCTCGAAGCCTATGTAGGAACGGCGCATGAGTAACGCTTCGGAAATTTTACGCGTCAGCGATTTACATGCCTTTTACGGCGAATCGCATATTTTGCATGGCGTAGATTTCACCGTGAACAAGGGTGAAGTCGTGACCTTGCTGGGCCGCAACGGGGCCGGGCGCACCACCACATTGAAATCCATTTTGGGTTTGGTCGGCCGTCGCACCGGCTCGATCATGGTCAACGGTAACGAGACGGCCAAACTGGCGACGCACAAAATTGCCCACCTCGGCGTCGGCTATTGCCCGGAAGAACGGGGCATTTTCGCCAGCCTGAGCTGCGAAGAAAATTTGTTGCTGCCGCCCGCCGTCGCCAGCGGCGGCATGTCGGTAGAAGAAATATATGACATGTTCCCCAACCTGAAAGAGCGCCGCAACAGCCCCGGCATGCGTCTCTCGGGCGGCGAACAGCAAATGCTGGCCATGGCGCGCATTTTACGCACGGGCGCGCAGCTCTTATTATTGGATGAGATCACCGAGGGTCTTGCGCCGGTCATCGTACAGTCGCTAGGCCGCGTTATCCAGATGCTCAAACAGAAGGGATACACCATTATTTTAGTGGAGCAGAATTTCCGTTTTGCGGCACCATTAGCTGACCGGCACTATGTAATGGAACACGGGCGGATCGCCGAAATGATCCGCAAAGACGAACTCGCAGCGAAGATGGATACCTTGCACGAGTATTTGGGGGTATAGACGGCGCAAGCCGGCTTTTTAAACTTGGAGGAGTAAAAATGAAACGTACTTTGATCAACTTATTGGTAGGCGCAACGCTTGCCGCAACCAGCGGCGCGGTGTTCGCCCAGCAGGGTGACAAAATTTCCGACGGCGTAGTCAAAATCGGCGTCTTGACCGATATGTCCAGCCTCTATGCCGACGTATCGGGCAAAGGTGCCGTGGAAGCGGTGAAAATGGCCGTGGAAGATTTCGGCGGCAAAGTGTTGGGCATGCCGATTGAAGTGATTTCTGCCGACCACCAGAACAAAGCCGATATCGCCTCGAGCAAAACCCGCGAATGGTTCGATACGATGAAAGTCGATATGACCACCGACAACGTGACCTCATCCACCGCTTTGGCCGCTGTAAAAGTGGCTGCCGAGAAGAAAAAAATCGCCATTGTGAACGGTGCGGCATCGTCGCGCATTTCCAATGAAGATTGCACACCGTATTCAATTCATTACACCTACGACACCGTGGCCCTGGCAAACGGTACTGGCAAAGCGGTCGTGAAAGACGGCGGCGATAGCTGGTTCTTTATCACAGCCGATTATGCTTTCGGTGCGTCGCTGGAAAAAGACGTGACGGAAGTGGTAAAAGCATCGGGCGGTAAAGTTGTCGGTGGCGTGAAGCATCCGCTTAACACGTCAGACTTCTCGTCCTTCCTGTTGCAGGCGCAATCGTCCGGCGCAAAAATCATCGGCCTCGCCAACGCGGGCGGTGACACCATCAACTCTATCAAAGCCGCCGACGAATTCGGTTTGATGAAGTCAGGCAAGCAGCAATTGGCCGGCTTGCTGGTGTTCATTACCGATATTCACGCACTGGGTTTGAATGCCACGCAAGGCTTGTATGCCACCACCGGTTTCTACTGGGACCTGAACGACGACACGCGCAAATGGTCCGAGCGTTTCTTCAAGCGCACGGGCAAAATGCCGTCGATGGTGCAGGCGGGTGACTACTCATCCACCATGCATTACTTGAATGCCGTCAAAGCCGCAGGCACCGACGAGTCGGATGCGGTGATGAAAAAAATGCGTGAAACGCCCGTCAACGACTTCTTCGCCAAAGGCGGCAAAATCCGCGAAGACGGCCGTATGGTGCACGACATGTATTTGGTGCAAGTGAAGACTCCAGCCGAATCCAAGCGTCCGTGGGATTACTACAAAGTGAAAGCGACGATTCCAGGCGACCAGGCCTTCCGTCCGCTGGCACAAAGTTCCTGCCCGCTGGTAAAGAAGTAAGCGCATCAACCCGCCTCGAAAGGGGCGGGTTTTTTGTTTTCCTGTTGGAGTGAAAGAAATATGATTCGAAATATTCTTTTTTTGAGCGCGATTTTTGTTCTTGCCGCATGCTCCAAAACTCAGGAACCAAAAATTTTAACTTTTCCGGCAGATCAGGAAAAGAAAGTGACCCTTAGTCTGCTGGTTGCAGATAACGACAAGGGGCGAAGCTCTCCAATTAGTGAGGGTTATAGACCACAGATGCAATTTTCGGCCAGTAAAGATTCGATCACTTGCGCACTTAAAATTTCTGGCGGAACCTTGGGTCCCGGAGAGACAAAGGACGGTAGTATCACCTGCCAAACCCCCATACAAACTTTCGACAATAAGTTGGATTTTACGATGCTAGAGGGCGGCAAGCTTGTTGGCACAGGCAAGTTACTCAATTAGTATTTGTTCAGCAGTAAAAGTGAAAAAATATAATGACTGATATTTTCGGCATCTCTATCCAAGCCATGATGGGCCAACTGACCATCGGGTTGGTGAATGGCTGTTTTTACGCCTTGCTCAGTCTCGGCCTTGCCGTGATATTCGGCTTGCTCAACATCATCAATTTTACCCACGGCGCACTCTACATGTTGGGCGCGGTAGGCGCGTGGTTCGGGCTGGAAAAACTCGGCATGAATTACTGGGTCGCGCTGTTGCTGATGCCGATTATTATCGGCGCGCTTGGCATGATCATCGAGCGCACCATGCTGCAATGGCTATACAAACTAGATCACTTATATGGATTATTACTGACCTTCGGCCTCGCTTTGATGTTCGAAGGGTTTTTGCAAAACGAATACGGCGTATCCGGTTTGCCCTATACGGCACCGGAACAATTGAAAGGCGCGTTTAATCTCGGCTTTATGTTCCTGCCCAAATATCGCGCGTGGGTGGTGATCGCTTCGCTGGTCGTATGTTTCGCCACCTGGTTTGTGATTGAGCGGACCAAGCTTGGCGCGTATTTGCGTGCGGGCACGGAGAACCCGCGCCTGGTGCAGGCTTTCGGCATCAATGTGCCCCTGATGATTACGCTAACTTACGGTTTCGGCGTCGGGCTTGCTGCGTTCGCCGGCGTGCTTGCCGCACCGATTACGCAAGTGAGCCCGCTCATGGGTTCCAATCTGATTATTGTCGTGTTCGCCGTGGTGGTGATCGGCGGTATGGGGTCGATACTCGGCTCCATTCTCACTGGCATCGGACTCGGTTTGGTTGAAGGGCTGACCAAAGTGTTTTATCCGGAAGCGTCGAGTACGGTCGTGTTTGTCATCATGGCCATCGTGCTGATGTTGCGGCCCGCCGGTTTGTTTGGAAAAGAAAAATGAAAAAACAGACGATTCTATTCGCTGCGTTGTTTGTGCTGGGCCTTGCCGCGCCGCTGCTCGGTTTGTATCCGGTGTTTGTGATGAAGGCGCTGTGTTTCGCCATTTTTGCGTGCGCATTTAATTTGATGCTGGGCTACACCGGCTTGTTGTCGTTTGGCCACGCCATGTTCCTCGGTTCAGCAGGTTACATCACCGGACATGTGGTCAAAGAAATGGGCTGGCCGCCTGAACTGGGCATTCTTGCCGGCACGCTGACCGCGGCCGCGCTCGGTTATGTCGTCGGCATTATCGCCATTCGCCGCCAAGGCATTTATTTCGCCATGACCACGCTGGCGCTTTCGCAAATGATTTATTTTTTCTGCGTGCAAGCCAAATTCACCGGGGCGGAAGACGGCCTGCAAGGTGTGCCGCGAGGCAAATTGTTCGGCATGATTGATCTGTCGAACAATCTCAACATGTATTACTTCGTGTTTGCCATTTTTGTGTTCGCGTTCTGGCTGGTGTACCGAACCATTCACTCACCCTTTGGTCAGGTATTGAAATCGATTCGCGAAAATGAGCCACGCGCCATTTCCCTCGGTTACGATGTGGACAAATACAAGTTGCTGGTATTCGTGCTGTCCGCCGCGTTGGCGGGTTTGGCCGGCTCCACCAAAACCATGGTGTTCCAGCTCGCATCGCTCACCGACGTGCATTGGCACCAATCGGGTGAAGTGGTATTGATGACCTTGCTCGGCGGCATGGGCACCGTGCTGGGCCCGGTGGTTGGCGCGTTTGTCATCGTATCGTTGCAAAATTATCTGGCCAGCGCAGGCTCGTGGGTGACGGTGATTACCGGCGCGATTTTCGTTTTCTGCGTGCTCGCATTCCGGCGTGGCATTGTTGGCGAATTGCAGGCGCTGTTTAAACGCTCCTTTTGATTGGTTAGTTGTTTCAAACAATTTCCAGCGGCGATGCATAGCCGCTGGAATATCCAGTAAAATACTTTTCATCACCCATTCCGTACTTCGTTGTAACTATTTGATTATATTGAGGTTTTTATGAAAGTTCTGGTCGCGGTCAAACGTGTGGTCGATTACAACGTGAAGGTGCGCGTCAAAGCGGATCAAAGCGGCGTTGAACTCGCCAATGTGAAAATGTCCATGAACCCCTTTGACGAAATTGCCGTCGAAGAAGCCATCAAATTAAAAGAAGCGGGCGTAGTGACGGAAATTATCGCAGTCTCGATGGGCGTGATTGCGTGTCAAGAGACCTTGCGCACCGCGCTGGCGATGGGCGCTGACCGCGCGATTTTGGTAGAGACCGATGTGGAGTTGCAGCCGCTTGCCGTCGCCAAATTACTTAAAGCCATCGCACAAAAAGAATCACCGCAGATCGTCATCCTCGGCAAACAAGCCATCGATGACGATGCCAATCAAACCGGACAAATGTTCGCGGCGCTGATGAATTGGCCGCAAGCAACCTTCGCCTCAAAAGTCACCGTCGTTGACGGCAAAGCCACCGTGATGCGCGAAATCGACGGCGGCATGGAAACGGTGTCGATGCCGTTACCAATGGTGATCACCACCGACTTACGCCTGAATACACCGCGCTACGCAACGTTGCCGAATATCATGAAAGCGAAGAAAAAGCCGCTTGATATTCTGAAGCCCGAAGACCTCGGCATCGATGTCACGCCGCGCATCAAGACGCTGAAAGTCAGCGAGCCACCCAAACGCAAAGGTGGCGTGATGGTGCCCGATGTGGCGACGCTGGTGAACAAATTGAAAAATGAAGCAAAAGTTATTTGAGCAATCTTTCTCCCTCGTAAAGATGGAGAAAGAAAATTCCCTCCCCTTCAATGGGAGGATTAAGGCGGAGAAGGGTTTCCGTCAAGACTCCAGGAAAATATGATGACAACCTTGGTAATAGCAGAACACGACAACAACGTACTCAAATCCAGCACGTTCAACACCCTCACCGCTGCAACAAAAATGGGTGGTGAAGTGCACATACTGGTTGCCGGCCAGAACTGTGCGAGTGCAGCGCAAGCGGCGGCAAAAGCGACAGGTGTTGCAAAAGTATTATTAGCCGATGCCGCCGCTTACAACCACGGTATGCCGGAAAACCTGGCGAATCTGGTAATGTCTATGGCGAAAAATTATTCCCATATCGTTACACCCGCGACGGCCTTCGGCAAAAACTTTATGCCTCGCGTGGCCGCACTGCTGGATGTAGCACAAATTTCCGACATCATTTCCGTCGAATCGCCCGACACGTTTGTGCGTCCGATTTATGCAGGCAACGCATTTGCGACGGTGCAATCTTCCGACGCCATCAAAGTTATCACCGTGCGCAGCACCGGCTTTGATGCAGCGGCGAAAGAGGGCGGTAACGCGGCAGTTGAAAACATTTCTGCGCAGGGCGACAGTGGTTTGAGCACGCTTGTCGGGCAAGAGTTGACGCAATCCAGTCGCCCTGAATTGACCGCCGCTAAAGTCATTGTTTCCGGCGGCCGCGGCATGCAGAACGGTGAGAATTTCAAATTGCTGGAAGCCCTCGCCGACAAATTGCATGCCGCCGTCGGTGCATCCCGCGCGGCGGTAGATTCGGGCTTCGTACCCAACGATTATCAAGTCGGGCAGACGGGGAAAATCGTTGCACCAGAGTTGTACATCGCCGTCGGAATTTCCGGTGCGATACAACACCTGGCCGGAATGAAAGACAGCAAAGTCATCGTCGCCATCAACAAGGATGCCGAAGCGCCGATTTTTCAGGTGGCCGATTATGGCCTCGTGGCCGATCTATTCCAAGCGGTGCCCGAGTTGACAGGCGCGCTCTAAATTCTGTCATTCCCGCGAAAGCGGGAATTCATTTTGACTTTGCGTCCAACTCTGTGCGCAAGTATTTTCCCACGAGGTATTCATTATGGCCGCTTCATACAACGCCCCCATCAAAGACATGCAATTCGTGTTGCACGAACTCATCGGCCTGCAGCGCGTGGCAAAGTTGCCCGGCTGTGAAGAAGTATCTGGCGATGTGGTCGATGCGATTCTCGATGAAGCGGCGAAGTTTGCCCGCGATGTATTGGCTCCGTTGAACTGGAGCGGCGACATGGAAGGCGCGGTGTGGAAAGACGGCGCGGTGACAACGCCCAAAGGTTTCAAAGCTGCTTATCAGCAATTCGTCGACAACGGCTGGGGCGCGCTGAAAACGGATCCGCAATACGGCGGGCAGGGCATGCCCAATCTGGTGGCAACGCCGGTGGATGAAATGGTCGCTGCTTCCAACATGGCCTTCTCTCTGTGCCCGATGCTGACGCAAGGCGCGTACGAGGCGATTCATCTTGTCGGCAGCGACAAGCAAAAACACACTTATTTGCACAATATGGTGTCGGGCAAATGGACTGGCACGATGAATCTTACCGAGCCCCAGGCGGGCTCTGATCTGGCAGCGATTCGCACCAAAGCCGTGCCCAATGGCGATCATTTCCTCATCACCGGCCAGAAAATTTATATCACCTACGGCGAACACGACTACACGGAAAACATCGTGCACCTCGTGCTCGCACGTACGCCGACTGCACCCGAAGGCGTGAAAGGTATTTCACTTTTCATTGTGCCGAAATTCATGGTCCATGATGATGGCTCTCTCGGCAAGCGCAACGATGTGCGCTGCGTATCGATTGAGCACAAGCTCGGCATCCACGGCAGCCCGACCGCTGTGCTGGCTTATGGCGACAAGGGCGGCGCGGTCGGCTATTTGATCGGCGAAGAAAATCGTGGCCTCGAATACATGTTCATCATGATGAATCTTGCGCGCTTCAATGTCGGCCTCGAAGGCGTGGCCATCGGCGAGCGCGCCTATCAAGGTGCAGTGGCCTACGCGAAAGACCGTGTGCAGGGCACCGAGACGGGCAAGAAGGGCGGCCCCCGCGTAGCCATCATCAAACACCCCGACGTAAAGCGCATGTTGATGAGCATGAAGTCGCAGGTGGAAGCCATGCGCGCCGTGGCCTATTACACGGCCGCCTGTCTCGATAACGGTCAGCGCAACTCCGATAGTGAAACTAAAAAACGCGAGCAACTGCGCGCAGAATTATTGATTCCCATTGTGAAGGGGTGGAGTACCGAGACGGGACAGGAAATCGCTTCGACCGGCGTGCAAATTCACGGCGGTATGGGCTTTATCGAAGAGACGGGTGCCGCGCAACACTATCGCGATGCGCGCATCACCACGATTTATGAAGGCACCACCGCCATCCAAGCCAACGATTTGATTGGCCGCAAATTGGGCCGTGACGGCGGGGCCACCATGCGTGCCTTGATTGAAGACATGCAAAAAACGGCAGCGGCCATGGCCGCCAGCGATAACGCGGATTGCAAAGCGATGTCTGCGTCGCTGGCAAAGTCTATTGAAGGTTTTGGCGCGTCAACACTGTCGCTGATGGAAAGTTTTTCGCGCAATCCGCAGGAACCAGCTGCCATTGCTGTGCCTTACCTGATGCAGTTCGGCACGGTGTGCGGCGGGTGGCAGATGGGCGCGTCTGCATTGGTTGCGGCGCAGAAATTAAAAGCGGGCGAGGGCGATGCAGGATTTTATAAAACCAAGATTGCTACTGCGCGGTTTTATGTTGAACACATTCTGCCTCGCGCGCAGGCACTGAAAATGGAAGTCACCCATGGCGCAGCCAGTGTGCTAATTGACGAGGCGGCATTCGCATAACCATTGATTGCGCGCCGCCCCGTTTGTTGCTGAGCCAGATTACTTTTTCTTGAACGGACCTGGATTCGCGTTCAGCCATTTTTCCATTTCTTCGGCCGAAACGTAGTTGTCGTTATTGGTGTCGATGGCGCTGAACTTACGGTTCGGATCTTCGCCTTCGTTGGCCGCAGCCACCGGATCGGTCGCGCCGCCCGCAGCTTTGGCAACCGCGCCAGCCGCTGCACCAGCCGCAGCAGTTGCAGCCGCACCGGCTGCATCGCCGGCTTTGGCTTTTACATCGTCAGCCGTTTTATTGCCGCAGGCTGCCAATGCCAAACCTGTTACCAGGGCGAAAATAATTGCGAATTTCTTTTGCATTTCCATTGAGATCTCCTTTAGGTTGTTGAGAGACAATTGCTATTTTTGTTACTGCTTACCCATCTTGGAGGGTGCCGGTTCAGCAAGCGCGCTCCCATACTACTATTCCATTATAGCAAGCGCAGGATAAACCAGTTAATCGGAGATTTCGCCGGTCGGCGAGGGGCTTAGATGCCTAGCGCCGCGAGTGGATGTTCATCCGGATGCCATGCCGCAGCAAAAAATCGTTTTATACTTTCCGGTTTCACGTCATCGATGCTGGAGGGATTCCATTTCGGTGCATGGTCCTTATCGACAATCAGCGCGCGGATGCCTTCGCGAAAATCCCCTTGCGCAAAACAACCCTGCAGCATGACGAGTTCCAGACGGAATGCGTCGGCCAAATCCTCCAGTGCGCGACCGCGGCGGATTTGTTCCAGCGTCACACTCATCATCGTCGGCGAACGTGTGTGCATGGCGGCGAGCGTGGTCGCCGCCCATTCTTTATATTCAGGTCGAGTTTCCAGCCTGAGCGATGCGACTATCTCCGGTAGCGTAGCATGGGCGAAATGTTGGTTGATGGCATCGTGCAGTTTCGCCAGCGGCGCATCGGGTAATTGGGTTGCGCCCATCAGCTTCACCGCGCGCACCAATGTCCAGCGCTTGTCGTCGCCCCATTCGATGTTGTCCAATTCGCCGTCAAATTTTTGCCACAGCTCTGGCGTGAGATACGCATCGCCCAGTCCCGCGTACAAGCAGTCTGCCGCTTTTAATACCGCGCCGGTGATGCCGAGATACTCGCCCAGATGGCCGAGCAGGCGCGGCAGAAAATAGCTTGCGCCCACGTCGGGGAAAAATCCGATATTGGTTTCCGGCATGGCGAATTTGGTTTTGTCGCCGATTACACGCAGGCATGTGGCCTGTGAGATGCCCGCGCCGCCCCCCATTACAATGCCGTTCATCAATGCGACAACGGGTTTGCGGTATTTGTGCAGGTAGTAATCGAATGCATATTCGTCGGCGAAAAATTTTTGATGCAACTCGCCGCCGTTGCCGATGCTGTCGTACACCGCGCGAATATCGCCGCCGGCGCAAAATGCTTTTTCGCCCGAGCCGCGAATGGTGACTGCATAAATATTTTTATCCCGCTCCCATTCATGCAATTTTGCGTCGAGGGTTTTGATCATTGAGTACGACAACGCATTCAACGCAGCGGGGCGATTGAGTGTGATATGCGCGATGTGATTACGGATGTCGAAGAGAATTTCGTCGGTCATGGATGTAATAAAATATTGAATATAATCAAATAGTTACGCAAGCATCGTCAAACTGCTTTTTGCGCAATAAACCTCCCGCGTCATTCCCGTTTTTACTTGCATGACACGTCACGCACGAAGATATAAATTGGCGCGTCAGAATTTTTTATACAACCCAATTACGCCCGAAAAATCTTTTCCACCGTCGCCGTTCACACTCATCATCTGATAAATCTGCTGCGCAGCTGCGCCAAGCATCACCGGCTGTTTTGCCGCACGCGCCGCATCGACGGCAAGGCCCAAATCTTTCAGCATCAAATCGCCGCCGAAACCGCCGCTATAGCCGCGCGCTGCGGGTACATTGTCCATCACGCCGGGATAGGGGTTGTAGGTGTCGGAGCTCCAACAACGCCCGCTCGATGTATTGATAATGCCCGCAAGAATTTTCGCATCCATGCCGAGCGATGCGCCAAGGTTCATGGCTTCACTCACGCCGATCATGGAAATGCCGAGCAGCATGTTGTTGCAGATTTTCGCCACTTGGCCGTTGCCTGCGTCGCCACAGTGAACGATGTTTTTTCCCATGCTGGCGAGTATCGGTTGCGCGGTGTCGAAATCTTTTTTCGCGCCGCCCACCATGAAGGTTAGTGTGCCTGCCGCCGCGCCACCGGTGCCGCCGGAGACAGGCGCGTCAATCATTGGGCTGCCTTTTTTATTGGCCGCCGCCGCCACTTCACGTGCGACCATGGGGTCGATGGTGGAAGAGTCCACCAGCAACACACCGGGCTTCACGCCTGCCAGCACGCCGTTGTCGCCGAGGTAAACCTGCTTTACGTGGGGCGATGACGGCAGCATGGTGATCACCATATCTGCATGTGATGCAGCATCTTTGGGCGACGTCGCAATGGTTTGGCTGAGCGATTTGAATTTATCCAGCGCCGCTTGCACTACATCAAACACCGTGAGTGAATGACCGGCCTTGATAAGATTTTGTGCCATAGGATCACCCATGTGACCCAGGCCGATAAATGCAATTTTCATTTTTTCTCCGCAGAGATCATAAAAAATCCCCCCTTGGGAAAGGGGGGATTTTCTTTTAATTTACTTCAAACTAATCGTCGTATTCACACCCGTGCTTACCGCATTGTCATCAAACCAGCGCGACGTGACCGTTTTGGTTTGCGTGTAAAACTGCACGGCTTGTTTGCCGTAAGGACCAAGGTCGCCTAATTTGGAGCCGCGTGAACCACTGAAGCTGAAGTAGGGCACGGGCACCGGAATCGGCACGTTGATGCCCACCTGGCCGACATCAATTTCGTTTTGAAATTTACGCGCCGCCGCACCGCTTTGGGTAAAGATGCCGGTGCCGTTGCCATAAGGATTGGCATTGGTAATGGCAATGGCTTCGTCCAACGTTTTTGCGCTGACAATTACCATCACGGGTCCAAAAATTTCCTCGTCATAAATTTTCATGCCGGGTTTTACGCCAGAGAATACCGTTGGTGCGATGAAGTTTCCATGAGGGTAGCCAGCGATATTCGGGTTGCGACCGTCCAGATCCAGCGTCGCGCCTTCTTTCACACCTTGTTCGATGAACCCCATTACGCGGTTGAATGCCGCTTTGGAAACGACTGGGCCGAGGTCCGTGCCTTTTTCCGTGCCCGCATTCACTTTCAATTTTTTCGCGCGCTCGACGATATCGGGAATCCACTTATTTGCGTCGCCGACCAAAACAGTGACCGATGTTGCCATACAGCGCTGCCCAGCGGCACCAAATGTTGCGCCCACTAATGAATCAAGCGATTGTTCTTTGTTAGCATCGGGCATGACAATGGCGTGGTTCTTAGCCCCCATCATTGACTGCACGCGCTTGCCGTGTTGGCTGCCGAGTTTGTAAACGTGTTCGCCCACATGGCAGGAGCCGACGAAAGAAATCGCCACAATATCCTTGTGCGTGCAGATCGCATCGACGGCTTGTTTGCCTCCATGAATCACGTTTAGTACGCCTGGCGGAACACCCGCTTGGATTGCGAGTTCGACCAGCATCATCGTGCTCATCGGGTCCTGCTCGGAAGGCTTCAATACAAACGTGTTACCGGTCACGATGGCCATCGGGAACATCCACAGCGGAATCATGGCGGGGAAGTTGAACGGTGTGATGCCCGCGCAAACACCGATGGGTTGGCGCACCGTGTACGTATCCACGCCGCCGGCTACGTTCTCGGCAAATTCGCCCAATTGCAGCGTGCCGATGGAGCAAGCGTGTTCAACCACTTCGAGGCCGCGGAAAATATCGCCTTCGGCATCGGGAATGGTTTTGCCTTGTTCGGCTGTGAGCACAGCGGCGATCTTCGGCGAGTTCTCACGTATCAGCGCTTGCAGCTTCAGCATGATGCGTGCGCGCACGCCAAGAGATGTGTGCTTCCAGGTTTTGAACGCTTCTTTTGCAGATGCAACAGCCGCATCGATTTCTTCAGGCGTTGAGAACGGCACACGCGCCAATACTTCCTGTGTGGCGGGGTTTACGATGTCGCGCCATTCTTTAGTTTTAGAATCGACAAACTTCCCGTCGATCAACATTTTTACTGTGGGGACCGGCTGGGTGATTGCTTGCGGGTTTGCTGCCATGGCTTGCTCCTAAAAAAAATTCAATATAATCAAATAGTTATATATAATGCGAAACGAATGTTTGAGTGGAAGTTGAATAACTAAATTATACGCCACTCAGCATTATTCAGCAGCTTGTTCAAACTCAAACAGCAGCGCGTCGGCGGCGACGATGTCATCGACCTTATGCATGATGTGTGCGACTTTGCCGTCGCGCGGGCTGTGAATGGTGTGTTCCATTTTCATCGCTTCCATAATCAGCAGTGGCTGGCCTTGTTTCACTTCGTCGCCCGCGGCCACCATCAGTTTCACCACTCGCCCCGGCATCATGGCGGTGAGGCGACCGCCGATCACTTCTTCGGCGCTTTCAAATTCGTAAGGTAGCACTTCGTTTAACTCAAAACGTTCACCATCGAGCATGACGACGAGTTGATGCTGATGGCGCACGACAACAGGCGACAGGCGTTCACCGTTCACCGTCAACGCAATACGATTTTCATCTTCTGCACAAACCAGTTCAATTTTGCGCTTGTCGTGAACAATATTATATTGGCCGTTGCGACCTTCCACATCGATATGATGGGTCTGTTCGGCGAGCGGGTCTGCAATCATCAAAGTTCGGGCGGGCGGCGCATTCAAACGCCAGCCGATAATTGTATTCCACGGCGAGTCAGGTTCATTGGATGCTTCGCGACGATTCTGCGCCGCGCGTTCTGCATCCAGCAACAACTTCGCACATGCGGCAAACAGAGCTGAAGCGGAAATTATTTTGGCGGGCTTAAAAAGCACGTCACGATTCTGTTCAATAAACGCTGTTGTCGTGTCACATTTTGCATAAGCGACGCTGTGCGCAATTTTTTCCAGAAACGGAATATTGGTTGCGATGCCCATCACCGAGGTTTGGCCCAGACTGTGTTGCAGTCGCTGCACGGATTGCGCGCGATCCGCGCCGTGAACAATCAGTTTGGCGATCATCGGGTCGTAAAATACGCTGATCTCGTCGCCCTCAATCACGCCCGTATCAATGCGAACATGGTCATTTACTGGCGGCAGGGCGAAGCGCGTGAGTTTGCCGGTGACGGGCAGAAAATCATTCGCCGGATTTTCCGCGCATACACGCACTTCAATCGCGTGGCCGGTTTGTTTGATGTCGCTTTGTTTCAACAGCAACGGTTCACTGGCGGCCACGCGCAATTGCCATTCCACCAAATCCTGCCCGGTGGTCATTTCAGTGATTGGGTGTTCCACTTGCAGGCGCGTATTCATTTCCATAAAAAAGAATTGGCGGTCGCTGCCGACAATAAATTCAATTGTGCCCGCGCCGCGATAATTTATAGCGCGTGCAGCAGCCACGGCAGCATCACCCATCTTGGCGCGCATGTCCGGTGTGACAAAAGGCGAGGGCGTTTCTTCCAGAATTTTTTGATGGCGACGTTGGATGGAACATTCGCGTTCGAATAAATGCACATAGTTGCCGTGGGCATCGCCGAACACCTGAAACTCGATATGGTGCGGGCCTTGCACGAATCGTTCGAGCAAAACCGCATCCTCACCAAAGGCATTTTTGGCTTCGCGTTTCGCGGCTTCCAGTTGCGAAACAAATTCACCAGAATGGGTTACCAGGCGCATGCCTTTGCCGCCGCCGCCCGCCACGGCTTTTATCAGCAGCGGATAGCCGGTTTTGTCCGCTTCTTTTTGCAGCAATGCTAAATCTTGATTCTCGCCGTGATAGCCGGGCACCACAGGCACACCAGCCGTTTGCATGATAATTTTTGCCGCGCTCTTCGAGCCCATTTTATCGATGGCATCGGGCGTTGGGCCGATAAAAACAACGCCGGCTTTTTCGCACGCGCGCGCGAAGTCAGCGTTCTCCGATAAAAACCCATAGCCCGGATGAATCGCCTGCGCGCCGGATTGCTTTGCCACCGCGATAATTTTATCGCCACGCAAATACGAATCGGCAGGTCGCGGCCCGCCGATGTAATGAGCCTCATCTGCCTGCAAAACATGCTGCGCAGTTTTGTCCGCGTCGGAATAAACGGCGACGGTCGCAATACCCATCCGTTTGCAGGTGCGAATCACGCGGCAGGCGATTTCGCCACGATTGGCGATGAGAATTTTATTGAACACTACGGGTTACTTGATCCAGTTGGGTTTGCGCTTGGCTAAAAAAGCCGCGAGGCCTTCTTTGCCCTCTTTAGAGGCACGCACGCGAGCAATGCGCTCTGCTGTATCGGCAATCAGCGAATCGTTCACTGGTCGCCACGCAATGGCAGAAATTAAATCCTTTGCTTCAATCACCGCCGCCGGCCCGCCTTGCAGTAGCGCCTCGATGATGTCGGCTATGATTCTATCCAGCGTTTCTACGTCTGGTGCGAGGTCATTTAATAAACCAATGCGATAAGCCTCGGCGGCATTAAATCTTTCGCCCGTCATAAAATAGCGGCGCGCATTACGCTCGCCAATTGCCGCGACTACATAAGGACTAATGACAGCAGGAATAATGCCAAGCCGTACTTCAGTCAGCCCGAACATGGCTTCGGAAGTGCCAATCGCGATATCACAAGCCGCAATCAGCCCGACGCCTCCGCCATAGGCCGCGCCGTGCACGCGCGCGATGGTCGGTTTTTTCAGGAAATTCAGCGTGCGTAATAATTCGCCGAGTTTCATCGCGTCATAATAATTTTCCTGCTCGTCATATTCGGCGACGCGCTTCATCCAGTTCAAATCTGCGCCGGCAGAAAAGGATTTTCCCTCGGCGCACAACACAACGACGCGGACTTTTTTATCTTTTTCACATTTTTGTAGTGCCTTGGTCAGGCTGCTGATGAGCTTGTCATCGAAGGCGTTGTGCAAGTCAGGTTTGTTCAACGCCAGGACGGCGACGCCGTTATTCCCAATTTCAATAATTAAATCAGCCATGGTTTTTGTTCGCGCTTGGTAAGGAGGCTAAAAGTATTTGTCATTCCGAGAGCTTCTACGAGGAATCTGCTTTAAGAGTCAAAATCAGATCCTTCACTGTGTTCAGGATGACACATTACATCCTGAATATTCCATATGCGGTTTTTTCAATTGGCGCGTTCATGGCTGCGGATAGCGCCAAGCCTAACACCATACGTGTTTGCGCCGGGTCGATAACACCGTCGTCCCATAATCTTGCCGTCGCGTAGTAGGGATTGCCTTGCGTTTCGTATTGGTCGCGGATCGGTGCTTTGAATTGTTCTTCTTCGTCTTTGCTCCACTGGCCACCTTTGGCCTCAATGCCGTCGCGCTTCACTGTTGCCAAAACACTTGCCGCCTGTTCGCCGCCCATCACGCTGATGCGCGCATTCGGCCAGGTCCAGATAAAACGCGGGTTAAACGCGCGGCCGCACATGCCATAATTACCCGCGCCAAATGAGCCGCCGATGATGACAGTGAATTTCGGCACGGTCGAACACGATACGGCGGTCACCATTTTCGCGCCATCTTTGGCGATGCCGCCGGCTTCATATTTTTTGCCGATCATGAAGCCAGTGATGTTTTGCAAAAATACCAATGGTATGCCGCGCTGATTGCACAGCTCAATAAAGTGCGCGCCTTTCAGTGCGGATTCGGAAAACAAAATGCCGTTGTTGGCGACGATGCCAACGGGATAGCCGTGAATATGCGCAAATCCACATACCAAGGTTGTGCCATAAAGTTGTTTAAATTCATGTAGTTGCGAATCATCGACAATACGCGCAATAATCTCGCGCACATCATAAGGCTGACGGAAATCTTTGGGCACGATGCCGTAAATTTCTTCGATCGGGTATTTAGGCTCGATTACTTCTTGCGTGGCGACAGGAATGGTTTTTTTGCGGTTCAAATGCGACACGATTTCGCGTGCAATCGACAACGCATGCGCATCGTCCTGCGCCAGATGGTCAGTCACACCGGATGTGCGCGAATGCACGTCGCCGCCGCCGAGTTCTTCCGCGCTCACCACTTCACCCGTCGCGGCTTTCACCAAAGGTGGGCCGCCCAAAAATATGGTGCCTTGGTTTTTGACGATGATCGATTCATCACACATCGCCGGCACATACGCGCCACCCGCCGTACACGAACCCATCACCGCCGCGATTTGCGGAATGCCCTTGGCCGACATTTGCGCCTGATTATAAAAAATCCGCCCAAAGTGATCGCGGTCGGGAAACACTTCGTCCTGCAACGGTAAAAATGCACCACCGGAATCGACCAGATAAATGCAGGGTAAATTATTTTGCAGCGCGATTTCCTGCGCGCGTAAATGTTTTTTTACTGTCAGCGGATAATAAGTGCCGCCTTTCACCGTCGCGTCATTGGCGACGATCACCACTTCCTGCCCCTGCACGCGGCCGATGCCGGTAATAATCCCCGCTGCTGGCGAGTCGTTGTTATACATGCCGAAAGCGGCGAGTTGCGACAACTCCAAAAACGGAGAACCCGGATCGAGCAGGGCAGTGATGCGGTCGCGCGGCAGCAATTTATCGCGCGCGGTGTGTTTTTTACGCGCTTCCTCGCCGCCGCCGAGGGAGATTTTTGCTGTGTTTGTGCGTAGATCGTCCGCCAAGGCGCGCATGTGGGCTGCGTTGGATTGAAAAGCAGGAGCGGTGTTGTCTGTTTTTGTCGTGAAGGTGGGCATACTATTTTCATGTAGGTCAGGTTGCCGCTAGGCTATCTGACATTAATTAAACATTCTGTCAGGTAGCGTCGCAAAAGACGCGCCGCAACCTGACCTACGGTTTGATTATTCCAACGCCAAACTTCCGATTTGAGAGGGTTCGCTGTCTCTTCCCCAATTGATCACGTATTTATCATTGGCAAGATAAAATCCAAATGAAGAAAATTCGTAATCTGCCGGAGCTGCTGCAAAGCCATGCTTTACCGGATTGTAGTGAATATAATCCAAGTGTCGTTGAAAATCATTTTCGTCACGTATGACATGATCCCAAAAACGTTTTTGCCAACTGTGTTTTGGTTTTTCTGCTCCCAAGCGTCTGGTAAAACGTAGTTTAACCGACTGCATGATTTTTGAAATATCTGCGCCCTTGGGTTTGATTAGCCAGTGAAAATGATCATCAAGGATGACATAGCCAAGCATTTGAAAACTTGTTTCGCCTTTCACTTCCCTCATAACATTCAGCAGTAAATGTTTTCGGTTTGTTGCCTTGAGTAGAGGCAATCTTTCATGGCAAACGGCAGTGATAAATATCGGCGCACCATTTGTATCGTATCGGCGGATATCTGTCATTTTTCTGTCAGGTAGCCTATCGGCAACCTGACCTACACGTATAAATTCCTTGCAATCACCATCCGCTGCACTTCGCTGGTGCCCTCGTAAATCTGCGTAATGCGCGCATCGCGGTAATGGCGCTCGACAGGATAATCTTCGAGGTAGCCGTAACCGCCGTGAATTTGTATCGCTTTGCTGCATACCCATTCGGCGAGTTCGCTGGCGTAGAGTTTGGCTTGCGAGGCTTCGGATAAGCACGGTAGGCCTTCGGTGCGCATACGCGCGGCGTGCAAAATTAAAAAGCGCGCGGCGTTGATGCGGGTGTGCATGTCGGCGAGCATGTTGGCGATGCTTTGATGCTCGCTGATGGTTTTGCCGAATTGGGTGCGTTCGTGAGAATACTTAAGCGCGGCTTCGTAGGCTGCGCGGGCGATACCGAGTGCCTGCGCGGCGATGCCGATGCGGCCGCCTTCGAGATTCGACAGCGCTATTTTCAAACCTTCGCCGCGCGCACCGAGCAGGTTTTCTTCAGGTATCGCGCAATCTTCAAAATTAATTGCGCAGGTATCAGAGGCGCGGATGCCGAGCTTGTGTTCCAGTTTGTTGACCTTGTAGCCTGGCGAATTCGACGGCACGATGAAGGCGCTGATGCCTTTTTTGCCCGCCTCGGGGTCGGTGACGGCGAAGACAATCGCCATTGCCGCGCGTTGCCCGTTAGTAACAAATTGTTTGTTGCCGTTGAGTATCCATTGGCCGTCTTTGAGTACGGCGCGGGTCTTCAAATTATTCGCTTCCGATCCAGCCTGCGGTTCCGTCAAACAAAACGCACCGATTTTTTTTCCACTGGCTAAATCGGGCAACCAGTATTTTTTTTGCGCCTCAGTGCCGAATTTCAAAATCGGCCCACAGCCGACGGAATTATGCACGCTCATTAATGTAGAACACGATGCGCATCCGGCAGCGATTTCTTCTTCCGCCAGCGCGTAGCTGATGTAGTCCGTGTACGACCCGCCGAAAGTATCGGGCACCATCATGCCGAGCAAACCGAGTTCGCCCATTTTGCTGACTACGGCGTCGGGCAGTTTTGCTTCCTTGTCCCACTTGCCCGCATGGGGCGCGAGTTCGTTTTGTGCGAAGTCGCGGGCCATGTCGCGGATCATGAGTTGTTCTTCGGTGTAAAAATCCATCCCTGCGTTACCGGCTAAGCAGCGCATATCGCGCGTTGGCGTTGTTGCTGCTCATTTTTAATGCTCACATACTAATGTGTATGTTGCGCGTAAAAATTTCGCTGCGCCTAGTCAACGCTCGATCTGCTTGCTTATCCTGCATCTCCAAGTTTTGTTGGTCATCATATTAAACAGTGGTGGGCACGCTGCGCTCTGCCCACCCTGCATCGTTGTCATTCTGAGGCGATAGCCGAAGAATCTAGTGCATAGAGATCCTTCGTTTTGCTCAGGATGAAGCTGGTTAAACCATCTCCACCGCAATCGCCGTTGCTTCGCCACCGCCGATACAAAGCGACGCGATGCCGCGTTTGCCGTTACGCGCTTTTAACGCATGCAGCAAAGTAACTATCAATCGCGCGCCGCTTGCACCGATTGGGTGGCCGAGGGCGCAAGCGCCGCCGTTGACGTTGACTTTTTCGTGCGGCAAATTGAGGTCTTTCATCGCGGCCATGGTGACGCAGGCGAAGGCTTCGTTGATTTCGTATAAATCGACATCCTTCGGCGTCCAGCCTAATTTCTTGTGCAGTTTATCGATGGCGCCGACGGGTGCGGTGGTGAACCATTCCGGCTCATGCGCGTTGCTGGCGTGGCCCATGATGCGCGCGATAGGTTTGATGCTTTTGGCTTTCGCGTCAGATTCGCGCATCAAAATCAACGCTGCCGCGCCGTCAGAAATGGATGACGACGATGCAGCTGTCACCGTGCCGTCTTTGGCAAACGCCGGCTTGAGCGTCGGAATTTTTTCCGGGCGGCACAGGCCGGGCGGTTCGTCGGTAGCTAACACGGTGTCGCCCGCTTTGCCTGCGACGGTGACTGGGGCGATTTCCGCTTTGAATGAACCGTTGGCTACAGCCGCTTGCGCGCGCTTGACCGATTCGGCCGCGAACGCATCCTGCATTTCGCGTGTGAAGCCATACTTTGCAGCGGTAGCGTCGGCGAAGATGCCCATTGATTTGCCGTCGCCGGCGTTTTCCAATCCATCAAACGCCATATGGTCGAGCACTTTGACGTGGCCGTAGCGATAACCTTGCCGCGCTTTGGGCAACATGTGCGGCGCGTTGGACATGGATTCCATACCGCCTGCGACCATGATGTTGGCCGAGCCTGCGACGATTTGATCATGTGCAAGCATCACGGCTTTCATGCCGGAGCCGCATACTTTATTGAGCGTGGAAGTCGGCGTGGATTTCAGCAAGCCTGCGCCCAACACGGCTTGCCGTGCTGGTGCTTGGCCGAGCGCTGCGGGCAACACGCAGCCAATGATGGCTTCGCTGATGTCTTCAATTTTCAAGCCGGATTCGGTAACAGCCGCCTTGATGGCAACCGATGCCAGTTGCGGCGAAGTGAGATTGACGAGCTGGCCGTTCATGCTGCCGATGGGGGTGCGTTTTGCTGCGACGATGACGATGGGGTCTGACATGATGTTTCTCCGAGATAAAATAGTGTTAAACGGCGCTAATTAGAAAATCGACTGCACTTAAAATTTTGGATCGATGATTCTCTGCCGACGCAACGACGGGGCCGATCGCGGCAAGTGGAACCGCGGCCATCTCATGTACCGACAGCCAGAGTATTTTTTCTTGTATTTCAATTGTGGGATTTAACAGCGCAGGTGCCAAGGGCTGAATTTTTGACGAGATGAGCGGGATGACCAGGCGCGTTTTGAGATGGCTGAAATAATCGTTTTGCAACATGACCAAGTAGGGCGCAAATTTTTTGGTTTGCGGATTGAGGTTCGCGTGGACGTCGAACTGAGCCATTAGAATGTTCTCATACCGTCGCTGAACACGCCGTGTTCCTCTATGCGTTTGTTGTATGCTTCAATCGCCTGTTTATTTTCTTCCAGCCAGCGTTTGCGTTTTTCCGCTTTGATTTGCGCTTCGAGCGTCGCTTCCAACGCGCGCGATAAATTGATGCTCGACGCTTTCGCCTGCTCGAGCAAATCGGCGTTAACGGAAAGGTTGACCGATTTTTTCGGCGCGCGCGTGTCGTAACTGGCGACGGTTTGGTGTAGTTTCATGGCAGCCTCCTGAAAGAATATGCGCATAGTGTATGCGCATAAATTATGCGCGGCAAGTGATGCAAAAAACCCAATAAAATCAAATGCTTTGCTCAAATAACTCGCGGCCGATCAACATGCGGCGGATCTCATTTGTCCCTGCACCGATGTCATATAACTTCGCGTCGCGCAGTAATCTTCCCGTGGCGTAATCATTAATATAACCATTGCCGCCCAAACTCTGAATCGCTTCAAGCGCGACTTGCACTGCCGATTCGGAACAATAAAGCAAACACGCAGCGGCATCTTTGCGCTGCGAGCGGCCGACATCGCAGGCTTGCGCGACGCGGTAAGCGAATGCGCGCGACGATTGCAGGCGCACATACATGTCGGCGAGTTTGCCTTGCATCAATTCAAATAAACCGATGGCCTGGCCGAATTGTTTGCGCTCGTGCATATAGGGCAGGGCGATGTCGAGCGCGGCTTGCATGATGCCGATCGGCCCGCCGGATAAAATCACCCTCTCGGTGTCGAGTCCGCGCATCAATATTTTTGTGCCGGCATTGGGATTTCCCAAAATATTTTCTTCGGGAATTTCGCAATCTTCAAACACCAGCTCGCAAGTGTTAGAGCCGCGCATGCCGAGCTTATCGAGCTTTTGCGCGGTGGAAAATCCCTTCATCGTTTTCTCGACAATGAAGGCCGTCATCGAGCGCGACGGCGAATCCTTGTCGGCGGTGCGCATATAGACGATGAGTGTGTCCGCGTCGGGCCCATTGGTGATCCACATCTTGTTGCCGTTGGCGATGTAGCGATCGCCTTTTTTCTCCGCGCGGCAACTCATCGAGCCGACCACGTCGGAGCCTGCGCCGGGTTCGCTCATCGCCAGCGCGCCCACATGCTCGCCGCTGCACAGTTTGGGCAAATATTTTTTGCGTTGATATTCGTTGCCGTTCAAATACAAATTATTGACGCACAAATTCGAATGCGCGCCGTAACTCAAACCGACTGAAGCCGAGCCGCGCGAAATTTCTTCCACCGCGACGGTGTGTGCGAGATAACCTAAACCCGTGCCGCCAAATTCTTCGCTCACCGTCATGCCGAGCAAACCCAGATCGCCCAATTTGCGCCACATATCGGCGGGAAAATTATTGGTCTTGTCGATTTGCTCCGCGCGCGGCGCAAGTTCGGCATCGACAAATTTGCGCACGCTGTCACGCAGCGCGTCGAGTTCGTCATTTATTTGCGTGTCGTAAATCATTATGTAAGTATTTGATTATATTGAATAATTTAATTGTCTACTAATCGGCAGTGTTTGCTTAGCCGCTGCGCAGCCTATGGCATCAATCTTATTTAATTATCGTAGCATTTTTGTCGCGCGAAAGTCAGGGCGCGGTTTTAATAAGTCTCGATATGCAAACGCGCATTGAGGAGTAAATCCGGGATGCTGTAGCCGAATGTCGCTCAAGGTTGCGTGAAATGCCAAGTCGTTTACGGTGTCCACCAATAGCGCAGTATATGAAAATAAATTGGGGCGGCAAAGATTACCGAGTCGAGACGATCGAGCATACCGCCATGGCCTTCGATGATGTGCCCCCAATCTTTTACACCGCGATCCCGTTTGATGGCAGACATCACCAGGCCACCAAAAAAACCCATTATGCAAATTACGAAGGCGATTAATGCCGCTTGCCAAAACGTTAATGGGGTAATCCAAAAAAGCGAAGCCCCAAGAGCCGTTGCGCTAAGCACCCCGCCAACCAAACCTTCCCAGGTTTTTGAGGGGGAAAGTTCGGGCGCAACTTTCCGTTTTCCCAATAATTTCCCCCATACGTATTGCAGCACATCACTGCCTTGTACTACCAGCACAAGAAAAGCTATCAGTAATAAATGGGCGCCTTCGTAGTTGGGGATGGGCAAAGTCATAAGGGCTGGAACGTAGGAAAGACAATATATGCAAACCATTAAGCCCCATTGGATTTTTGATGTGCGCTCAAGGAAATGCTTGGTGTCACCGCCCAACGCTTCCAGTATCGGTAAAACCAGAAAAGCATAGACTGGAATGAAGATTGAATATAGTCCATACCATTCGATCCAGATCAAGAAATATTGAAACGGCAATATCACATAAAAAGCGAGAACCATTGCCCAATGATCGCCACGCCGCGTGTAGGCGAGTGTCATATATTCACGCAAAGAAAAAAACGAGATCAGGAAAAACAGGACAGTTAAGCCCGTTTTGCCGAAAATAAATGCGAGTCCAATGGTTGCTACCATGAGCCACCAGGCGTTTACGCGGGCGACAAGATTATCGATAACCACATGCGGGCGGCCATGTGCGACCCGCCATCTCAAGACGCCGGCTACAACAGAGGCAATCGTCAATATCGCAGCGACGCCTAAAAAAAGATTTATAGCGGTTTGGCTAACCTGAGAAAGATGGGTGTCCATTATTTGTTTTCGCTAATTTTGCTGTAGTCGGGCCTTAGCTCGAGCATAGCATCGCGTGCACGCTGCAAAAATGAATCTTTAGTTTCACCGCTGGCGAGGTTTATTGGCATACCAAAACGAACAGTGCAGGCAAGAGGAACTGGAATCAATTCGCCCTTTGGCAGCACTCTCTTTATATTATCGATCCAGACCGGTACCAGACGCACATCTGGGCACACAGTAGCCAAATGGTACAAGCCGCCTTTCAGCGGAAGCATGGGAGCATCCGTGGAGTTGCGTGTGCCCTCAGGAAACATAATGAGCGAATCCCCCTGCTTAAGGGATTGGGCCATCAACTGCACCGGATCAGCGCGGCCGAGTCCGGCAGTACGGTCTATAAGCACGGCATTGAAGACTTTGGTGATGATATAGCGACGTAGTGTAGACGCGAGCCAATAGTCTGATCCTGCAATAGGGCGCGTTTTATTGCGTATGGCATAAGGCAGTGCGGCCCACAACAATACAAAATCACCATGGCTGGAATGGTTGGCGAAATAAAGGGTACATTGTTCGGAAGGTGCGCTGCCATGCCACAATCCGCGTAAACCTGTCAGCAGCGTTGCGAATCCGACAATTCCGCTGGAGACGATGCCGTTAATTATTTTCATATTCCGCCTTTAAAAGCCAACAGCAAGGTCAAAAGCGTAAATAGCATTTGAATTAAAACAACGCCACTGTGAATCTTCACGAGGCGCAGTGCGCCAGCAAGGCGTTTCTGGATGTCCCGGCCAGCCTTCACTTTAGGCAAGCCTAAAATCGCGTGCAGTGATTTATCAATTGCCTGTAACTGTAAGACATCATTGGTGACCGCGAGCGCGGTAAATATGCTCGCATCCGCATGAATTCTGGCTGCCTGATATCTTTCGCATCCCCCCACTGTAAAATTAATCAAAATAAATAATACGGTAAGCCAGGCGGGATGGTGTGGATATTGCGCGGTTAAAATCAGCAGTGTCGCGATATTCAGAGCCAGGGAGAAATAACCGACCTGTAACTGCGCGCACATGCGCGCGGACGTAATCAGGCAATCAGCGTAATCGCCTGGCTTGCGGAGTAATAGTTCGTCAGTCGGCATAGCCGTTTGATGGCTGCAAAGCCTGTCGTATTGCGTTGACGTGTGCGTGACTCAAAACAATTTGAGGTCGCGCCCGTTGTATGCGGCTTATAGCAGATGCAACATCGGGATCATGTTCATGCATCACTAACCACGTTGCCATTGCTGAGGCGCTGCGCGAATAGCCAAGTGCGCAACTTACCAGCACTGAGCCATGCTGTAATCGCTGCTGCTCGACATATTTCGCTGCGCGCCGTAACAGCAATGGTCGTGGAGCTATCAGATCGATCATGGCGGCGGATCTTGTTGGGATGTTTCCTGGACACACCAGTTCTGCGCTGACGTCAACTATGCTGATCCAGGCTTTACTGTGGTCATTTGCACTTGGCATACGGCCTAACCATACGCCAGGGATAATCTCGGAATCGTGAGGGGAGCGTCTGGTCCAGCAACGTGAGTTGACCCAGGCTCCGAGGCGGTAGGGCGCAAGCATCCATTGCGCAGCCCAACTGATTTTGCCATCATTGCCTTTTCGGAAGCCTGTTTCACCAAGCGCTGCGTAATTGAGCCCTACCATGAATAAGGCGGTTGATATCCAGCACAGCCACAAGAAAATTCCCTTTAGCCAGAGCGCAAATATAAAAACGGCTAGCGCACCTGCAAAGTAATAAACCGCAAGACGTAAACGCTGCTTGTCTATAGTCCAGTGCCATGCGTTCCATAGCGATACTCTTTTTTCTAGCGGCCAAACCCAAAGGCAGAACATGCCGAGCAGGGCGCCCGTTGGAATATCGATAAAGTGATGCTGGTAAGTTGTCAGCACTGAAATGCAGATTAGAAGAGTCCACAAATGGAGTACTGTGCGCAGCCAATTTTGGTAGATTAACCTTCGGTAAAAGTCCCATAGGATAACCGCCAGTGCAATATGCAACGATGGCGCCTGGTTAAATGGCTTGTCAAAACTTCTTAGCGCAGCAAATAGGCCTCCTGCCAGCCCTTCTGCCTCTGGCTGGCCTAAGCTGAATTTCAAAGGGAATATGATGAAACATGAAACTGCGATCAGTTGCGCTGTGATTAGACGTAAACCGTGCCGGTCAAGCACGTGCCTGCTTTGGATCAAAAAAAATGACAATGCATAGAATACATTGATTGACCAATAGGGAAAAATCGTCCAAGCCCAGAAAGGAATATCGCGTTCCCATGCAAATACCAAAACCGGAACGTAAGGTCGGCTTGCGGTGATGTGGTTGGCGAAACCATAGGTAAGGTAGAAAACCGGTCCCAAAAAAACCAACCAGGCAAGTGCACGCCGCCACGGCCGCGAAAATTTCTGCTGCTTCAATTTCTAACTCGCTGTGCCAGAGAGACCGTGAAGATACCCCATTCATCGATACGCTGGGCTATTTTGCGGAAACCTGCTGACTCCACCAATTGATCCATTTCCGCTTGCGTCCGGCGGCGCATGACCCAGGCCTGGCCTTGACGGTGACTGGTGAGTGCGCGCGCAATTAATTCAAGTTGCGGGTGCCAAGGTTGTCCTGTGTAGATTAAATAGCCGGCTGGCTCGATCGCATCCGCCAGCCCCGACAGTGAACGCGATACCATGTCATTATCAGGGAACAATTCGTACAGGCCCGATACGATGCCGACATTTGGTTTCGGCTCTACAGTCGCCAAGTTGTCACGATCGAATGCGTCTGCCTGGACAAATCGTGCACGCAATTCCAGCTTACGTTCCGTAATCAGTTTATTGCCATTGCTGACATTGATGTCGCTGTAGTCGCGCAGCAGTATTGAATCGGGCTTTATGGCGCTAACGGCCACTGCGTCGAGCACATACCTCCCGTGACCAGCAGCAATATCCATTACGTTGATTTTTTTGTCTTCCGCATTTAGCTTTTGCATGGCTTCGCGGATTAATTCTTCCACGTGTAATTTTCGCTGCCTTATTCCGCGCCAACCTATAGAGTTCAGGTAAATCCTGTCTATGAGTCTGCCAAAAAAACGCATGCCTTCGGGTCGATTACGATAAACATAGTCAAGCGTACTGCCCGAATCAAACCCGGTTTCATGTCCGAGTCTAATACCGCGGGAAAGCAATCCTCCAAGCCGCAGATTAGCCCTTGTGAACGCCCAGTAGAGTCCGCGCGGCGAAAGTAACGACAGCGGCCGGGCAAGGGCGGATGCCTCGTCGAATGTGGGGCCGCTTCTATCGGCAAGCAACAAATCTGGAAGGTTCTCGCGCTGATTGAATCTTGCCAGCAAAAACTCTCTGATCGCCCCTGTCGCTTTATCGCGGTCAAGTTCGCCAAGCGTATCGTGATAAAACCCGGGCAATTCAATTTTTGTTTTTACTTTAGTCCCTAGCCGTTCATAAAACTCGATTTGCGGTTTATAGTGCACCACCCAATCGGCGCCGGAAATCAAAAGCTGAGTTGGAACGGTAATCGCATGCGCATCAGCAACAATTCGCTTGGCAGTGTCGTATAGCCCAAGCAAAATATTGACTGAAATCGGCCGTGTGATAAGCGGGTCGCTGTTGTAGCTGGCGATGCGCGCCGGATCATGCGTCAAAAATCTGGCTTTGACATAACTGTTGACAAAAAAATGACCACGAATGGCGCTCATCAGTTTTAGTCCCGGTATGGCAAACGGTACGTAAAGTTTGACTTTGAAGGCGGGAGAGGCTAGCGACATGCCACGTATTTTTGGCGCATAGTCGTGCACCCAGGTTGAAATCAAGACTGCTCCGACGCTCTGCGCGATAACGTACACGTCTTCGATTGCTACGCCAAATTCTTGACGTAAGTGATCGACGAAGGTTTGCACATCTCGCACCGAAGTGCCCAAGCTGGGGCTGAATCCACGCTCTCCGGGAGAGCGCCCATGACCGCGCGCGTCCCATGCGAAAAAATCAAACCCGGGCAAATTGAGTTCATCAACTAGATGCGCAATGCGGCCGGAATGTTCGTGCCCGCGGTGGAACAGCAAGATGGCCCCGCGCCGAGTGCCAGCCGTAGCAGGCCAATGCCTGTAAAACAGCGGAACGTTATCGTGAGTAGTAAATGTGCGCTCGATAGGCTGCCGGTTTTGGCTCATAACAACTTTCCTAAGTGTTCGTAGTTATCTGGTATTTTTGATTTCGTTTAGTCCGCCGCGTATGCGCCTGACAATGGTCCAGCAAATTAGAAAAGCGATGAAAGGTAATAGCCAATGCAGCCAGGCCGGCAATGGCAAACCAAACGCGATCCACAAGCCCAAGGCGCCGAACACGAATGCCCGATCACTTTTGCCCAGTGGCCCGTCGTAGCGGCGTGTCGCGCCGATGGTTTGCCCCAATACCCCAGCGAACTCGCTTATACAAGCCAATAAAATAATTACCCCGATCCAAAATGGATTGAATGGCTGCAAATTCGCGAAAGGCAAATAAAGCGCGGAGTCCGATATGACGTCGGTAATTTCATTCAGATAGGCACCGACATTTGATTTTTGTCCAAATTCTCTGGCCAACATCCCGTCTGCAGCATTGAATGCCATGCGTACGAGCATCCACAGCGGTATTAGCCCGAACCAATAGGGACCCGGTTGGGTGAAATAAATAAATAAACCTAGAAGCACAGAAATGATGCAGGCTATTAAGGTAACCAGATTAGCGGTAACGCCTGATGCGAAGGCGAATCTTACGGCGGGTCGGATTGCATTCTGGAATTGTGGTTTTAATCGGTACAGCGACACACTAAGCACCCTGTGTTAGTTAAATTCAGGTTTAAGGCTCGTACCTGGCAAGCAAACGAGAGATTTAATTTTCTATAATCAAATGGGCAATAGGTCGAGTGCGTGATTGATTTTGGTGCCGAAAATCATTATGTAAGTATTTGATTATATTGAATATTTAAGCGATGCAGTATGGGCAAATCCCACATTTTTTTCGCGGATGTGCCCACCCATTCAAAAAATTGATGGGCACGCTGTCGCTGTGCCCATCCTGCAAAAACATTACGATAACATAAAGTACTTGGAGGTCATGAAGACATGGCCCTCCCCTTGAAGGGGGAGGGGATGCTTGCTTGGTCGCTCCGTGAAAAAATGGCTGCCCGCATTATTTTCAAATCTGGAAATTATTTTTTCAACGCATTCAACACGGCCAAACTCATTGCCTTCACGCCCGTTTTGATGGAGGGCTCTGGCACGGGCGCAAAGAAGGGCGAGTGATTAAACGGAATCGGTTTGCCGCCGGGCTGGCGCGAGGCTTCGAGATCTTTGGGGTCGTTGGTGCCGATAAAGAAAAACATCGACGGCACGCCGGCGTTAATGAACTCGGAGAAATCTTCGCTGGCGGTGATGGGCGGCACACGCAGCACTTTTGCCGCGCCGAAGGCTGACTTCATGACGGCTTCGGTGCGGTTGACGAGTTCGACATCGTTCACCACTGCCTCGCCACCAGAGGCGATTTTGAATTCCGGCTCCGGCGCGCCAGCCATGGCGGCGACAGCTTTGGCGGTGCGCGTAATGCCATCGTGTATTTTGTCGCGTACTTCCTGTTTGTAGGAACGTATGGTTCCGCTTAACACCACGCTATCGGGGATGATGTTGGCTGCACTACCGCCTTGAATCGAACCGATGCTGAACACGCCAAACTCAAACGGATCTCTTTCACGGCTGATGACGGACTGTACATCGACAATAAATTTTGATGCGATAAGGATAGGATCAATGGCCCTATGCGGTGCCGAGCCGTGGCCGCCGCGGCCTTTGAATGTGATATTGAACGAGTCGGCGTTGGACGTCATCGGGCCGGAATTCAGGGAAACGGTTCCCGCCAAGCCAGGCATGGTATGTAGAGCGAAGGCAAAATTCGGTTTGGCGAAACGGGTGTACAAGCCGTCCTGCATCATGGTCTTCGCGCCCGCAATCGCTTCTTCGGCGGGCTGGGCCACGAACATCAGTGTGCCTTGCCATTGGCTTTTCAGGGCGACCAGGGTTTTTGCGGTGCCAACCCAACTCGCCATGTGCAGGTCATGACCGCAACTGTGAGCAACGAAAGTTTCTTTTTCGTTGTACGTGGTTTTCACTTTGCTCGCGTAGGGCAGACCGGTTTTTTCTTCCATCGGTAATGCGTCGAGCTCCGTGCGCACCATGATCGTGGGGCCTGCGCCGTTTTTTAACATGGCGACCACGCCGGTTTTGCCCACGCCCTCGGTGACTTCAAAGCCGAGGTCGCGCATTTCCTTGGCGAGTTTTTTTGCGGTGTTGATTTCTTGAAAAGCGATTTCGGGTGTGGCGTGAATGTCTTTGTACAGCGTTTCCATCTGCGCATAATTCTTTGCCACCAGCGCGTCGATTTCTTTGCCGAGCTGATCGGTGATGGCCGGTGCTTGCGCCTGGGCCGGGCCCATCATGGCGAGTGTTATTGCGGTTGCTAACAATGATGATTTGCGAGTGCGATTCATGTGTTTTCTCCCTTTGATTGGTTATAATATATTCAGCGTTTCAGTCGTGCTTGTAACTACCTCTAAAACTTCTACTTCGTTGCAGGTCGAGTATCTTTTTCTGACAAAACGTTCTGCGTTTGCCGAACTATGCTGTCGTCAAAGGATTGCCTACCTACAAAAACTATTCTGTCGGAAAGAAATTCCCGACTTACAAAAACTACAAAAACATTTCTAATACGTTTCAATATGAAACCGCGCATCGGCAACGAGCTTCGGCTGCAACGCATCCCAATCCATGCCGTGCTGCGCGCAAATGTCTTTGAATGCGGCACGCACGCCTTCTTCCATGCCCTTGAGTCCACACACATAGATATACGAATTTTCATCGCGCAGCAGATTCGCCACATCGGCGCTGCGAGCGCGAATCAAGTCCTGCACATATTGTTTCGGCTGATCCGGCACGCGCGAAAAGGCGAAGTTGATGTCGATGAAGTCTTTGGGCAGTTTCATCAGCGGGCCGAAATAAGGCAGTTCGTCCTGCAATCGCGCGCCGAAGAACAGCATGAGTTTGCCGCCGTCTTTTTGCGCGATGCGACGACGGCGATATTCCGTCATGGCGCGCATGGGGGCGGAGCCGGTGCCGGTGCAAATCATCAGCAAGCTGGAACCCGGATGATTGGGCATCAAGTACGTGGTGCCATAGGGCCCGATTACCTGCACTTTGTCACCTTGTTTCAAATCACACATATAGTTGGAACCGACACCGGCGATGGGCTGGCCCTGGTGGTTTTCCGTTACGCGCTTGATGGTGAGCGATACGTTGTTGTAGCCGGGGCGTTCGCCGTCGCGCGGGCTGGCGATGGAGTAAAGGCGCACATAATGCGGCTTGCCGTTTGCGTCGAGGCCTGGCGGCAGGATGCCGATAGTTTGGCCTTCGAGCACGGGAAAGGGCATGCTGCCAAAGTCGAGCACGATGTGACGGATATCGCTTGACGCTTTGTCGCCCGTGAGTTTGAAATTTCCCGCGACAGTGGCGATGGCGGGATTTTTGTTGCCGTATAAATTCACCTGCGGTTTTTCTGCCGACCACGGCGCAGCGCCAACGCCCCCTTGGCCTGCGCTGGCTTCGCCGGTGATGCGCGCCACATCGGCGGGCAATTCGTTGCCGTCATGGCTGGTGATTGGCGTTTGCGCGGGCAACTCATCCCACGATAATTGTTCGTCGAGATTAAAAGGTTTACTTTTTTCCACGTCGCGCCAGTTGTCGATAGAACCGGTCGGGCAAGGCCCGATGCAGGCCATGCACAAATTGCATTTGTCGAAATTCACCACGTAGTTGCGCGAGTCATGGGTGATCGCACCGACGGGGCAGGTTGCTTCGCACGTATTGCAGCGAATACAAATCTCGGGGTCGATGAGATGCTGGCGGGCGATGGAAGCAGTTGTCATTAGTATAATTTATTCAATATAATCAATTAGTTATATAATTACCACTTCCCATGCAAATGTAAGCCAACAACTGGATTCCGTCTGCATGGGTATGACGTGTAGTCTTGTATTTCCTCTGTGTCTCTGTGCCTCTGTGGTGAAGCTTTTCTGGATTCCCGCCTTCGCGGTAATGACGAAACTTAATTAAACCGCACATACTCCATATTGATCGGCTGTTTGTTGATGCCCATCGGCGGCGGCGCGATCCAGTTGGCGAATTTGCCCGGTTCGACGACGCGACCCATCAGCGACGCGACATAGGCGCGATCAGATTCTGTCGGTAACCAGTTCGGCACCTTGTTATTCCATTCACCTTCGTTGATGACGTGGCCGTCAGGCGAGAGCTTGATGCCGGCCAGCGGCCCAATCAAACGGTTGAACGCTTTGTGCGGCACAACGAGTTGGAAGTCGATACCAGCTTTGGTCATCACGCGGTTCCAGCGGCTTACACCTGCCAGCGTGTCGGTGATGTAATCGTCGCGCAGTTTTTCGTTCAGCGCGTTGAGCATCGGCGCTTCGGCGGTGCCGAGCTTGCCGTTTTTGACTTCAAGCACTTCGTAGCCGCGATCTTTTAGAACATGGTCGTCATTGATTTTATTTTCTTCGTAACGGCCTTTGAGACCGCTGCTATAAAAAGTGGCCGCGTTGGACGACACATCGGAGCCGAATAAATCGAGCGTGACGCTGTAATGGAAATTGAGGTAACGCTGAATCGTCGGCAAGTCGATCACGCCGAGGCTGCGCAGTTTCGCCACATCGGCGCCGGGATTTTGCGTCATCACTTCGCAGGTTCGCTGCAGCACACGCATGACGCCCGATTCGCCGACGAACATGTGGTGCGCTTCTTCGGTGAGCATGAAGCGCGTGGTGCGGGCGAGGGGATCAAAGGCCGATTCGGCGAGGGCGGACAACTGGAATTTGCCGTCGCGGTCGGTGAAAAACGTAAACATAAAGAACGATAACCAGTCCGGCGTTTTTTCGTTGAAAGCGCCGAGTATGCGCGGATTGTCGGCGTCGCCTGAGCGGCGGGTCAGCATCGCATCCGCTTCTTCGCGGCCATCGCGGCCGAAGTAGCGATGCAGCAGATACACCATGGCCCAAAGGTGGCGGCCTTCTTCCACGTTGATCTGAAATAAATTGCGCAAATCGTACATCGACGGCGCGGTGAGGCCGAGATGGCGTTGTTGTTCAACGGACGCGGGTTCGGTGTCGCCTTGAGTGACGATGATGCGGCGCAGATTCGCGCGGTGTTCGCCCGGCACTTCCTGCCATACGGGTTGGCCTTTGCTGTCGCCGAAGGGAATTACGCGATTTTGTTCTGCCGGGTTCAGAAATATGCCCCAACGGTAATCGGGCATTTTTACATAATCAAATTGCGCCCAGCCGGCCGGATCAACACTGATCGCCGTGCGCAAATACACGTCAAAATTTTTGGAATTGTCCGGCCCCATATCGCCCCACCAATCGAGGAAAGCCGGTTGCCAATGTTCGAGGGCTCGTTGCAAAGTCTTGTCGCCTTCGAGGTTGACGTTGTTGGGGATTTTTTCTGCGTAGTTGATGGACATCTTCGTTCTCCGATATTTTTACGATATTGTCATTCTGAGCGATAGCGAAGAATCTGCTTTTTGCATTGCAAAGAGCAGATTCTTCGCTATCGCTCAGAATGACGGGGCGTTTAGTTACACCCGTTCCCAATTAAATTTGGTTTTGTTACCTGTGCCAAAAACTTTCAGCGCGCCGTTTTCACCGACTGCATTCGGGCGGATGAATATCCAGTTTTGCCAAGCCGACAAGCGGCCAAATACGCGAGTTTCCATGGTTTCTGCGCCGGTAAAACGTAAATTCGCTTCCAAGCCGGTGAGGGCGTCGGGCGACAGTGCGGCGCGTTCTTCCAGAGCCATTCGGATCTCGTCGTCCCAGTCGATGTCGTCCAGTGCGACGGTTATCAGTCCCAACGCATCGGCTTCTTTGGCATTCAGTCTTTTGTCGATGGCCGCTTCGATTTTTTGCAACGGTTCGTTGTTGCCGGAAAATCGTGTCTGCAATCGGCTGAGTCCATTGACTTCGGGGTAGAGGCCGAAGTTCGCGGATGACAGCGCGATTTTCGGCGCATCACCATCGGCCACATCAAGCATGTAGCTGCGGTCGGTGGCGAGGGCGAGTTCCAGCAGGGTGCCGGCGAAGCAGGAATTTTTTTCGATCAGCGCAAATAACGAGCGTGACGTCACGTCGATGCGCGCCAAGGTCCGGCGAAGTAAGCCGATGGTTTCGCGCACAAACCAGTTGTCTTTGTGAGCGGCAAGGCTGGCGTCGGCGGCTAACACGTGGTCGGCATTGCCTTCGGTTTTGATCAGCCAAGTGCCGATGTCGAGATTATTCGTGCGCAGCATGAGAATGGCGTCGTCCAGTTCCCGCGCCATTTGCAGTGGCCACCAGTTCACACCGGCGGCAACAATGCCGGGCAGGTCGTTTGCTTGCGCAACCGAGGGTGCGCGCACGGTGAGGGTCGCGCGGCGATTGGGTGCGTCGATCTGCGCATCGACAAATTCATAGTGATAACCGTTGCTGTCGATGCTGCGCTTGAGCGGCGTGAGCGTGATGCCTTTTGCATCGGTGGGGCGGTCGCTTTTCGCGGCGAGTTCCAGTGCGCGGACTTTTACTTGCTCTTTGAAATGCTGCGATTTCACTACGGCATCAACGAGGCCCCATTCTTTCGCACGCGCGCCGCGTACACCCTCGACCAAGGTGCAAAATACATCGGCGCGGTCGCGGCGCACTTTGCGTTTGTCTGTTACGCGGGTGAGGCCGCCGGTGCCGGGCAACACGCCGAGCAAGGGCACTTCGGGCAAACTCACGGCCGATGAGCTGTCGTCGATGAGCATGATTTCGTCGCAGGCGAGAGCGACTTCGTAGCCGCCGCCCGCCGTGGTGCCGTTACAAGCCGCAAGAAATTTGAGGCCGGAATATCGGCTCGAATCTTCCATGCCGTTGCGGGTTTCATTGGTGAATTTGCAGAAATTGACTTTCCACGCATGGCTCGACAAGCCCAGCATAAAAATATTGGCACCGGAACAGAAGATGCGATCCTTGCCGCTGGTGAGCACCACGGTGCGCACTTCGGGATGCTCAAAGCGGATGCGTTGCACCGCGTCGTAGAGTTCAATGTCCACGCCTAGATCATAGGAATTGAGTTTGAGTTTATAGCCAGGGCGGATGCCGCCGTCTTCGTTGATGGCCAGATGCAGTGTCGCGACGGGGCCGTCAAAGCTGATTTTGTAATGTTGATAACGGTCGGGGTTGGTTTGGTAATCAATCATTTGCGGTGCGGCGGTATCGGTCTGGATTGTGGCGACGGTTGTCATAATACCCTCAATTAAAATTGTTTATAATCAATAACTTAGTGAAATAACGCGAGATGTAGCTTTAACAAACTTTGCTCAGGTGTTTCACCTGCCGTATCAATGGCTATGTCGGCCTGCCCGTACAACGGTTCGCGCGCGGCGAGAATTTTTTTCAAGTCTTCCATCGCCTCGGCGTTATCGCGCATCGGGCGCAGGTCGCCTTGTTCGACCACGCGCGCCATGTGTTCTTCAGGCGAGGTTTTCAGCCAGACGGTGTAACAATGGTCGAGCAGCAGTTGATATGTTTCGGCATCGGCGACCACGCCGCCGCCGACGGATATCACGGCGCGTTCATTCTCTGCGAGAATTTTTGCCAGGCATTGGCGCTCCAGCCGACGATAGCCGCTTTGGCCGTAAAGCAAAAACACTTCGCCCAAATCCATGCCCGCTTCGCGTTCAATGGCTTTATGCAATTCGATAAAGGGCAATTGCATGTCGTCCGCCAACATGGCACCCAAGGTGGATTTGCCCGCGCCGCGCAAGCCGACCAAAGCGATGCGGTTCTTGCGCACGTCTTGCGGCAACAATAATTCGGGCATGATGCGCGAAACGGCCTCGTGCAATTTTTCTTGCGGCAAGCGCGAGAGAAATTGCGCGATGAGTTTTCGTTGCGGCGACTGTGCCTGCTCGTCCAATAATTCCGCGACGGGTATAGAAAGTGCGGTGGCAATGCGGCGCAAAAGAATAATGGAAATATTGCCATCGCCCGATTCCAGTTGCGCCAGATAGCGCTCGGACACATCCGCAGTCAACGCCAACGCGCGCCGCGCCAGGCCGCGCTGCTCGCGCTGCTCGCGCACGCGGGCGCCGAGGCGCTCAAGAAATGCCTTGTCGTTTTCTGCCGTGGCTTGGCTGGAAGCCGGTTGTGGCAGCGGTATGATGTTGGAAGCGGCGGTCATAGGAGCCAAAAAACTTAAAATTTGAATAGGAAGCATATTGCATTATTAAAATACATGTCAAGAAATATAATTCGCATTCCGTATTTATTTCTTACGAAAAATAAAATATTGTTTATAATCAATTAGTTAATAAATATTCGACTTTTGCACTTTTCTCTTGACGCGTACCTCATAAGTGAATTATATTGCTTGAGTTGCTTTTGTCGTGGCTCATTTACATCGCGCCTTAAAGCTGCAAATGATCAAGCATGCGGCACGCAGTCACCATAAAACTGCACCGCGGCAAGTTGGAGGAGGAGAAAGTATGTCGTCATTAAGCAGTGCCGATCATCATGTGAGCCCACCGAACGTGGTCATTCCGCGCGACTACAATGCCGCGCACGATTTGCTCGAACGTAATTTGCGCGCCGGTCGCGCCGGCAAAATTGCCGTCATTGACGACAAAGGCAGTTACACCTACCAGGAACTCGCTTATCGCGTGAACCGTTTTGCCAACGCGCTGGTGAATCTCGGCGTGCAACGCGAGCAGCGCATGTTGATTGCATTGCACGACTCCATCGATTTTCCGACGGCATTTTTAGGCGCGATCAAGGCGGGTGTGGTGCCCATTCCGCTGAGTACGTTGTTGCCCGCCAACGATTTTGATTACATGCTGCGCGATAGCCGCGCCTGCACGCTTGTCGTCTCGCAAGCCTTGTTCAGCACCTTTGCGCCGTTGCTGAAAAACCATCGCTACCTCAAACATATTATTGTGTCCGGCATCGACTCCATGGGGCATTTGTCGCTGGATTATATTAGCGCGCAGGCCTCGCCTGAATTCAATGCGGCACAAACAACCAGTGACGAAATTTGTTTCTGGCTCTATTCCTCCGGCTCCACCGGCTCGCCTAAAGGCACGGTGCATTTGCATTCCCATTTGATGCAAACGGCGGAGTTATACGGCAAAGGCGTATTGGGTATCCGAGAAAATGACGTCGTGTTTTCTGCCGCGAAATTGTTTTTTGCCTATGGGCTCGGCAACGGTCTCACGTTTCCGTTTTCCGTTGGTGCGACCACTGTATTGATGTCCGAACGGCCCACACCCCAGTCGGTGTCGCGCGTGTTGAAGCAACACCAGCCCTCGATTTTTTACGGCGTGCCAACGCTATACGGCGCGATGCTGGCGTCGCCGGATTTGCCCGCCAAGAACGAACTCGCCTTGCGCGTGTGCACGTCTGCAGGCGAAGCCTTGCCTGCCGACATCGGCAAACGCTGGACGGAAAAATTCGGTGTAGAAATTATTGACGGTATAGGTTCGACGGAAATGCTGCACATATTTCTGTCCAATCGCCCGGGCGATGTGCGCTACGGCACCACAGGCAAGCCCGTGCCGGGTTATGAAGTTCGCCTGATGGGTGAAGACGGCCACGAAGTGAAGCAGGGCGAACTGGGCGAGCTGCAAATTTCGGGGCCATCGTCGGCCATCCTGTATTGGAACAATCGCGAGCGCAGCCGCAACACGTTTATGGGGTGCTGGACCCGCAGCGGCGACAAATACTTTCAGGATGCTGACGGTTATTATGTCTTTAGCGGCCGCAGCGACGATATGTTGAAAGTCAGCGGCCAATACGTGTCACCGTTTGAGGTGGAAAGCGCGTTATTGACCCACCCGGCAGTGCTGGAGGCGGCAGTAATCGGCGCGGCGGACGAACAACAGCTCATCAAGGTGAAGGCCTTTGTGGTGTTGAAACCGGGGATCAATAGCGGCAATGGGCTGGCGGAAGAACTCAAACAGCACGTAAAATTACGGCTCACGCCGCATAAATATCCGCGCTGGTTTGAGTTTGTGCCGGAATTGCCGAAGACCGCCACGGGTAAAATTCAAAGGTTTAAACTGCGGGCATTGGAATCGGCAGCAAAACAGTAGCAGGGTCGTTTTTTTTGAATTTCACTTTTCTGAGGAGAAAATGTTTCATGAACAGCACACAAAAATTTTTACGTTTGAGTTTGATTACCGCCACTATGCTGGCAGCCGGTTCTGCTGCAGCGCAGGAAGCTAAAATTAAGGTCGGCCTGATGTTGCCCTACAGCGGCACTTTCGCTTCGCTGGGCAAAGACATCACCGACGGCTTCAAACTCGCGATCAACGAAAAAGGCGGCAAGCTAGGCGGCAAAGACATCGAGTATTTCAGCGTCGATGACGAATCCGATCCGGCTAAAGCCACTGACAACACCAACAAACTGGTCAATCGCGACAAGGTCGATGTGTTGATCGGCACCGTGCATTCCGGCGTCGCCATGGGCATGGTCAAAATCGCAAAGGAAACCAACACGCTGACGATTATCCCTAATGCTGGCGCTGCTGCGGCGACTGGCCCATTGTGTGCGCCGAATATTTTCCGCACCTCGTTTACCAATTGGCAGCCAGCTTTCCCGATGGGCAAAGTGGCGTTCGACAAAGGCCATAAGCGCGCAGTGACCGTGACGTGGAAATACGCAGCGGGCGACGAATCAGTTGGCGGCTTCAAGGAAGGCTTTGAGAAAGCCGGCGGCAAAGTGGAAAAAGAACTCAACCTGCCGTTTCCCACCGTCGAATTCCAGGCCATCCTGACTGAAATCGCATCGATCAAACCTGATGCCGTGTATGTATTTTTCTCGGGCGCGGGTGCAGTGAAGTTTGTGAAAGACTACGCTGCCGCCGGTTTGAAAGACAAGATTCCTTTATATGGCGCAGGCTTTTTGACTGACGGTTTGCTCGAAGCGCAAGGTGACGCGGCCAACGGACTGGAGACCACGCTGTTTTACGCCGATGATCTCGACAACCCGAAAAACAAGGCTTTCCGCGAAGCGTTCAAAAAAGCCTATGGCCGTAACCCTGACGCGCCAGCAGTGCAGGGCTACGATACCGGCTTGTTGTTGATGGCGGGTATGGAAGCGGTGAAGGGCGATGTGAGCAACAAGAAGGGCATCATCGCCGCCATGGAAGGCGCGACTATCGACAGCCCGCGCGGCAAGTTCACCATGTCTAAAGCGCACAACCCGGTTCAGGATATCTATTTGCGCAAAGTAGTGAAAGGTCAAAACCAATACGTCAGCGTCGCCGCCAAAGCCTTGGCAGATCCGGCACGCGGCTGTTCCATGAACTAAGTAAAATAAATTGCGTTAAATTGCGGCGTCAGCAGTGACGCCGCAAATTTGTTGGAGTACAGTCTCTATTGTTTGCGAAATACCTTGCATTATTGCCTGCGAAACATTTCGCAGGTAATTTTTATAAACTACAAATAATTCAATAAAATCAATGGATTACGCGTCATTCTTGATTCAGGCTTTGAATGGCATCCAGCAAGGCTTGCTGCTATTTCTGGTCGCCAGTGGCTTGACCTTGATCTTCGGCATCATGGGCGTGATCAATCTCGCGCATGGCAGTTTTTACATGATCGGCGCCTATCTGGCGTATTTTTTCGCAGAAAAAATCGGCAATTTGTGGCTGGCGATTATTGTCGGCGTAGCGCTGACCATAGCGATCGGTTATGCGATTGAAAAAATCTTCATCAACCGTTTATACAAGCGCGATCATCTGGATCAAGTGTTGTTCACTTACGGCTTGATTTTGATATTTGAAGAAGCGCGCAGCATCATATTTGGCAACGATGTGCACAGCGTGGCGATTCCCGCGTTGCTGAATTACTCCATTCCCCTAAGCGAAAATTTGAGTTATCCGGTTTATCGCTTGTTTATTTCCGCCGTGTGTCTTGCCGTGGCTTTCGGCATGTACTGGTTGATTCAAAAAACCAGGCTCGGCATGACCATCCGCGCCGGAGCATCCAACCGGCAAATGACGCAATCTCTGGGCATCGATATCAACCGATTATTCGCGCTGGTGTTCGCCGTAGGCGTGGCGCTGGCCGCTTTCGCCGGCATGATTTCCGCGCCGGTCAACACCGTGTTCCCCGGCATGGGTAATCAGGTGATCATTATTTGTTTTGTCGCCGTGGTAATCGGCGGCATCGGCTCCGTCAAAGGCGCGTTTTTCGCCGCTTTACTAATTGGTATGGTCGATACTTTCGGCAGAGTGCTGGCGCCGCAGCTTGCGGGCATCGCCGTTTATTTGCTCATGGCCGTAGTGCTGCTGTGGCGGCCCGAAGGCTTGTTCAAGCGTACATAAGCCAATGAATAATACAAAAATAATCAAGTTCGGTTTAATCGGCGTGCTGGCGTTAATCATGTTGTGCCTGCCATTATTCGCCACGCCGTTCTATCTCCAGTTCGTCACCAAAATGTGCATCATGGCGATTTTTGCCATGAGCCTGAATTTGCTCGTTGGCGTCACTGGCTTGGTAAGCCTCGGCCATGCGGCATATTTCGGCGTAGCGGGTTACGCGCTGGCGTCTGTGTCTCCAGAGTTAACAGCCGCCAGCATCTGGTGGAGTTTGCCGTTTGCGCTGTTGGTATCGGCATTGGCTGCGCTGGTCATCGGCTTTCTAGTGTTGCGCACCAGTGGCGCATATTTCATTATGGCGACGCTGGCGTTTGCGCAAATGCTGTATTTTTTCATTCATGATTCGCCCTACGTCGGCGGCTCGGATGGCAAATATATTTACTTCAAACCCAGCGCTGCGATTGGCAGTTTCGTGCCATTCAACTTGGAAAATAAAATCCATTTTTATTACTTTGCGCTGGTTTGCATGGTGTTGATTTTTGTTGGCTTGATGTTCATGTTGCGCTCGACATTCGGCCATGCGCTGCGCGGCATCAAGGTCAACGAGCACCGTATGCGCTCGCTCGGCTTTCACACGTTCCGTTACAAGCTTGCGTGTTTTGTTATCGCCGGCACCGTCGCGGGTCTCGCCGGTTATTTGTCCGCCAGTCAGTTCGGTTTCGTCAATCCGGAAATGCTGGCATGGCATAAATCCGGCGAAGTCCTAATGATGGTCATCCTAGGCGGCATCAGCAGTATGAGCGGCGCGATAATCGGCGCATTTGCACTGCTCGCGTTGGAAGAAGTGCTGTCGCAACTCACCAAACACTGGCTGCTATATCTAGGTTTGATCATCGTCGCAGTAGTGATGTTCCTGCCAAATGGTTTGCTCGGCCTGTTGCAGCGGAAGCCGAAAGTTGAGGCGACAGATGACTGACGCGGTGTTACAAACTAAAGGGCTGACTAAAAGTTTCGGCGGCCTCACCGCCGTAAACGCTGTGTCGCTGACATTACGCCTGGGGGAAATCCATGCCGTCATCGGGCCGAATGGCGCAGGCAAATCGACGCTGACAAATTTGTTATCCGGCGATTTGCCGCCGACCAGCGGCGAAATTTTATTACACGGCAAAAATATCGCCGGATTATCCAGCGATAAAATTTCACTCATGGGCGTCGGCCGAAGCTATCAGAAAACCAATATTTTCCCCATCTTTACCGCATTCGAAAATTGTCGCATGGCGGTACAGTCGCGCTCACCGCGCCCGCTTAGCTGGCTGCGTGCTGCGAGCGGCCACGCCGACCAGGTAGCGCGCGCGCACGAGGCATTGGCGACGGTTGGTTTGGAAAAACGCGCGCGGGTCGATGCTGGCGTGTTAAGCCACGGCGAGCAGCGCCAACTCGAAATCGCCATGTCATTGGCGACTGATCCGCAAGTGTTGTTGCTCGATGAACCGCTCGCTGGCATGGGTTCGGACGAAGCGACGCGCATGGTCGCGCTGCTGCAAAAACTTCGCGCGACGCACGCCATTTTGTTAATTGAGCACGATATGGACGCCGTATTCAGCCTCGCCAATACCATGACAGTGATGGTGAATGGCACAGTGCTGGAAAGCGGCACGCCAGAACAAATTCGCAACAGCGTGGCAGTGCAGGAAGCGTATTTGGGGACTGGGGAAAGCCACCATGAGTGAGATTTTATTTGGCGCAGAAAATCTTAACGCGTGGTACGGCAACAGCCATATTTTGCATGGCGTAAATTTTCATATCGGTAAAGGCGAGGCAGTCGGCTTGATGGGTCGTAATGGCATGGGCAAATCGACGCTGATCAAATCCATGCTCGGCCTCGTCGAACGGCGCGAGGGAGTGGTGACTTTGCTTGGCAAAGACGTATCACGCACCGAGCCGCACAAGATTGCCAAGGCGGGTGTCGCTTATGTGCCGGAAGGGCGCGGTATTTTCCCTAATTTATCGGTGCGCGAAAATTTGTTGATGGCCGCACGCGCTGGCATCAACGGCAAACGCGAATGGACCTACGATCGCGTGATGGAAACTTTTCCGCGTTTGTCCGAGCGGTTGGATAACGGCGGCGCGCAGCTTTCCGGCGGCGAGCAACAAATGCTCACCATCGGCCGCGCGCTGATGACCAATCCTGAATTGCTGATTCTCGACGAAGCCACCGAAGGCCTCGCGCCGCTGATCGCCAAAGAAATCTGGCGCATCATCCGCGTGATTCGCGCCTCCGGCATTTCCACGGTGATCGTAGATAAAAATTTCGCCGCAGTAAACGCCGCAACAGATCGCAATGTGTTGTTGATAAAAGGTCGTGTAGTGTTTGACGGCAGCAGTGAATCTTTACGCAACCAGCCTGAACTGCACGAAAAATATCTAGGCGTTTAATGCCGCATAAGCAAATTGAAGTAAATGGATATGCCATTGATTTTATTGAGTTTTTTTCTGGCGGTCAAAATACCCCCACAATAGTTTTTTTGCACGAAGGCTTGGGCTGCGTTGCGTTATGGAAAGATTTTCCTGAACGTGTCGCGCAAGCTACAGGCTGCCGCGTCGTGGTGTATTCGCGTTATGGTTATGGCCAATCAAGCGTATTACGCGAATCGTTCAACACCGATTACATGCACCGCGAAGCGCTCGAAGCGCTGCCGGAATTTTTGCGTAAATTGAATATCGTCAATCCGATTTTGTTCGGCCACAGCGACGGCGGCTCGATTGCGTTGATTCATGCCGGCGCGGCAAAGTGGCCAGTGCAAGCCTTGATCCTCGAAGCGCCGCATTGTTTTGTCGAAGACCTCAGCATCGCTGGCATCGAAGCAGCGAAGCAAGCCTATCTCACCACCGACCTTGGCAAAAAACTCGGCCGCTACCACGCCGACGCGGATAAAACTTTCTGGGGCTGGAACGACATCTGGCTGCACAAAGATTTCCGTGCGTGGAATATCGAAAATTATTTACCATCTATCAAATGTCCGGTGCTGGCTATTCAAGGCGTGGATGATGAATACGGCACCATGGCGCAAATTGACGCCATCAAAGCGCAATCGGGCGGGCAGGTCGAGTTACTCAAACTCGAACGCTGTGCGCACACGCCTCACCGCGACCAAGCAGATGCTGTATTAACTGCAACGGTTGATTTCATAAAGCGTATTCCGCACCAGTAACAACCAGTCTCAAAGTGTTGCGCTATTGTGACGCGTTAATACTTTAGCCATTTGTTCCACTTCTCTACAGTTTCCTCTGCGCGCCAATGCGTTGTTTTCTTTGGTTTTTTCCCTGATCGTTTTGAGCAAGTAAATATAACGCTAAATTGGCTTGTAATGTGCTTATACCTGTTCTAGAACTATTTAGAGTGTATGAAAGTCGGTGAAAATGTAGTGAATGTTCTGTTTGTTTTGTGTGCGTATGTTTGTGTTTGATGTTTAATCCAAGTGATGTTTAATCTAAATATAAATCTGGAGGATTCAAAATGAGCATGACAAAAAGAGGTTTCAAAACGAAAGCCTTGTTTGGCGCGATGTTGTTGGCAGCAGCGTTGCCGGCATTGGCGCAGCAAAACCTCGAAAAACTGAAACAGATGAAGGTCGCTACTACCGACCTGAATATCCCGTTGGTGCCGCAGACGGGAAAGAACGCCGATCAGATTCGCGAAAATCTGAAAAAGGTCAAGCTCCCGCCTGGCTTCAAAATTAACTTGTACGCAATTGTTCCTGATGCGCGCCACATGGCGATCGCGCCTTCGACCAATATGTTGTTTGTCGGCACGCGCAAGACGACAGTCTGGGCGGTGACCAACCGCAACTCGGGCGACGCGGCGACCGAAGTGAAGAGCTTCGCCCCCAGCTTGAACTTCAGCAATCCGAATGGCGTGTGCTGGACCAAGGACGGTTTTCTCATCGTGGCCGAACACAATCGCGTCTTGAATTTCCCCGCTGCGGAATTTTTCTATGAAGGCCCGGATGTCGCTGTGATCGAAGTAGTCGGGCAGGGCAAGCTGATTCCGCCGGAAGAAGAAAGTTACAACCACGGCGCGCGTACTTGCCGCGTCGATAACGACGGCAAAGTGCATATCACACTCGGCCAGCCCTACAACGTGCAGCCTAAAGATAAAGTGGCGCTGTACGAGCAGTTGGGCATCGGCGGCATGGTCAAGCTGAACGCCTTCGATGGATCGGGACGCGAAGTAATGGCGCGAGGTGTGCGCAATCCGGTCGGCATGGACATCAATCCTAAAGACAAGTCCGTCTGGTTCACTGATAATCAGACTGACGGCATGGGCGACGATACGCCGCCGGGAGAGTTGAACCGCATCAGCAAAACCGGCGAGCATTTCGGTTACCCGTTCATTCACGGCAACAGCGTGCAAATTGCCGGCACGGCCGCAGCGCCTGATCTCAAAGGCATGAGCCCGCCAGCAAGCTGGACGAAACCGCAGATTGAATTTCCCGCTCATCAAGCACAGCTCGGCATGACCTTCTACAACGGCAAGCAGTTCCCGGCCAAGTACCAGGGCGGCATCTTCGTCGCCGCTCACGGATCGTGGAACCGCACCAAGGCAAGTGGCGGGCTGATCAACTTCGTTTCCGTCAAGAGCGATGGCACAGCTGACAAATCTGAAGTCTTCGCTGACGGCTTCCTTGACAGTGAAACCGGCTTGTACCGCGGTCGGCCAGTCGATGTAGCGGTAATGAAAGACGGCTCGATGTTGATTTCCGACGACTATGCCGGCGCAATTTATCGCGTCACGTATAGCGGCGAGTAATCATATTTGTGTGTAGAAAATAAATGGGGCCGCAAGGCCCCGTTTTTTTTAATATTGGAGGAAGCATGCGCAACAGTAAAATCAATTTTGCACTGATGGCATCGGCGTTGTTGACATTATCACTCAACGCCTGCGCCCAAACCGAGCCTTTGAAAGCCGAAGCTGCGAAAACCGAAGCTGCAAAAACAACCATGTCGCCCGCTGCCACAGCAGGCCGCGCCAAAGCTGATGCCGTATGCGCCGTCTGCCACGGCAAAAACGGTTACAGTCAAATGCCTAACGCGCCGCATCTCGTCGGCCAACCGGAAATTTATTTGAAAGAACAACTCAAAGCCTATCGCAGCGGCAAACGGCAAAACGAAGTCATGGCCGTGATCGCAAAACCGCTCACCGATGACGACATTAATATTCTCTCCGCCTGGTACAGTTCGATTGAAATTAAAATCAGTGAAAAGCCATAGGCGAACGAATAGTGTTTTAGTAAACAATGCGCGGCACCAACCCGTAGGTCAGGTTACGGCGCGTCCTTTGCGCCGTAACCTGACAAGATGGCTTAATATAGCTATATGATTTTTTAGAGTATTTATTGATATGTTAATCAGACTTGCTCACTGTAACGCTACGCTATACACTGCGCAGTATGATCAAATCATTTCAGCATAAAGGCCTTGAAGCTTTTTTCCGCACAGGCACCAAAAAAGGCATACAAGCGATTCACGCAAATCGATTACGTTTACAGTTGGCCGCCCTCGACGCATCAGCATCTCCACAAGGCATGAACTTGCCTGGTTGGAAGCTTCATCAATTAGGCGGAAATTTGGCAGGTTATTGGTCAGTATCAGTTAACGGTAACTGGCGGCTGACTTTCAAATTTGAAAATCAGGACGCCATTTTAGTTGATTACCAGGATTATCATTAGGAGAAAATCATGACCAGAATGCATAACCCTCCTCATCCGGGAGAAGTATTGAAAGACGGTGTTTTCACCGACGGAAATATAACCGTAACTGATGCCGCAGATGCACTCGGTGTGACGCGAGTAGCACTTTCGCGTGTACTAAATGGCAGGGCAGGCGTGAGCGCCGAGATGGCCGTGCGGTTGGGTAAATGGTTAGGCACCGGGCCGGAAACCTGGATCAATATGCAGGCACAGTATGATTTACGACAAGCCGAGCGGGCGATGAAGGGGAAGATTGGAAAAATACCGGCTTTGAAATTGGCGGCTTGAAAAGCAAAAATACAATTAGCGCCGCATTTCTGCATCACCTGACACGATGGCCAATAAATTGTCAGGTAGCCTAGCAGCAACCTGACCTGCGCTCTTTTCGCGTGATACAGTTTGATTGAAATAGAAATCAGTGAAACGTCTAGGACGGAGAGTTTACAATAATTACGTAATATATTGATTATATTGAATTTATTTAGCTTTTATATTTTGCGAAAATCAAATCAAAAATCGTCATTATCAAGGTTCCCAAATTAAACAGTTTGATCATTCCGTACAAACCTAACATTCAGGCCATCCATGTCGCCCTCAATAAAAGCCCTCGTTAATTTTCGCTCAATGTTTTTTTTGTTCAGTTTTTTCGCAGCGAATTTCGCGCTTGCCGAAGCGACTATCAGCGCCGATAAACAATTCGAAACACTTTCCCAAAAATATTTCGAGCAATATCTGGCGAGCCATCCTGAAACGGCTACGCAGTTGGGCGACCACCGCTTCGATACACGCAGCAGCGATATGTCGCTCACGGGCGTGGCCGCGGATATCCAGTTGTATCGCGATACGCTAATTGCGCTGGAAAATATTTCGGCAGCGCAACTGTCGCCCGCCTACAGCATTGACCAACGCATTTTGCGCGGCGATTTGGAGAGCAGCCTGTTGTCGCTCGAAGTCATTAAAGACCATGAGTGGAACCCCCTTGGCTACAACCCCGCGAATGGCATTTACGTTTTGCTGGCGCGCAATTATGCACCGCTGTCTAAGCGACTGCTGGCGGTGAAATCGAGAATGGAAGCAGTGCCTGCATTTCTGGCAGCAGCAAAAGCCAACTTGAAAGACCCGCCAAAAATCTTTACCGAAACGGCGATACAACAAAATGCTGGGGCGATTTCGCTTTTGAAAAGCGAACTCGATGTTCATTTGAAATTTGCGCCTGCCATGAAATCCAAGCTCGCTGCGGCGCGGGCGAAGGCAATCGCTGCATTGGAAGATTACGGCAAATGGCTGAAAGAAGATTTGCTGCCGCGATCCACCCGCGATCCGCGCATGGGGGCCGAGCATTACGCACAGCGCCTGCGGTACGCATTGGAATCCGACATTGCGCCCGCTGAATTATTGCGTCTTGCCGAAGCGGATCTCATTGCGACCCAAGCGAAAATGTATGCGACAGCGCTGCCGCTGTATCAACAAATGTATGCAGGCAAAGAAGTGCCCGCAGACCCGAAAGAAGTTATGCGCGCGGTACTGAAAAAACTGGGCGACGACGCGCCGAATAATCTCAGCGTCGTCAAGCAAGCAGAGCGTGATCTGGCTGAGACCACCGCTTTCATCCGTGCGAAAAAATTGCTCAGCCTGCCGAACGACCCGGTCAAAATTATCGTCATGCCGGAATTTCAGCGCGGTGTCGCGGTAGCTTACTGCGACGCACCCGGCGCGCTGGAGAAAAACGGCGCGACTTTTTACGCCATTTCACCCGCTCCAGCAGACTGGTCGCCGCAGCAAACGGAATCTTACTTTCGCGAGTACAACCACTCCATGTTGAAAGAACTCACCGTTCACGAAGCGATGCCCGGCCATTACGTGCAAGGCGTGGTCGCCAACAAAGCGAAAGTGCCCACGCTGGTCCGTCGCATTATCAACAGCGGCACCTTTGCCGAAGGCTGGGCCACCTATGCCGAGCAGGTGATGGTTGATGCCGGTTACGGCGGCACGCCGGTCAAAATGACTCAACTCAAAATGCGCCTGCGCCTCATCATCAACGCCATCATCGACCAGAAAATCCACGCCGGCAGCATGACTGAACAAGAAGCGATGGACTTGATGACCAAAGAAGGCTTCCAGGAAGAACGCGAAGCCGCCGGAAAATGGCGGCGCGCTTTGCTCACCGCCACGCAACTATCAACCTACTATGTGGGCAACACCGAAATGAACCACCTGCGCCGCGACTACGAAGCCAAACACGGAACAGCAAAGCTAAAAGAAATGCACGACCAGATGCTGTCGTTCGGCGCCATCGCACCGAAATATATACGGGAGATGATGAAGTTGTAGATCAGCGCATGACTTTACTACGATGTGCAGTGCCTATCCGTAGTTCAAGTGATGAAGATTCATGATGTCACTTTCGAATCTGGCCGGTAAATGTAAGTGTTATATAAGTATTTGATTATATTGAATTTTTATGGCGCATAGCACGCGCTACTTTTGATGCAGATTGTCGTCCCAGTGCCGTGCAAATAAATTCGCCGATGCGAATCAGTTGTTCGAGATCGATACCGGTTTTGATGTTAAGACCATTCATCATATATACGACATCTTCCGTCGCCACGTTGCCGCTCGCGCCTTTGGCATAAGGGCAACCGCCGAGGCCGGCGATGGAGCTATCGAACACCGACACGCCCATCTGCAACGAAGCGAAAATATTCACCAGCGCCTGGCCGTAGGTGTCGTGGTAATGTCCGGCGAGTTGTTTGATTGGAATATGTTTCGCCACAGACTCGATCATCGCTTGTGCTTTGCCCGGTGTGCCGACGCCGATGGTATCGCCGAGGGAAATTTCGTAGCAGCCCATGTCAAATAATTTTTGCGCGACTTTGGCGACGGCAGCCGGTTTGATTTTTCCTTCGTAGGGACAACCGAGTACACAGGACACATAGCCGCGCAGCTTGATTTTGTGTTTGCGCGCGGCCAGCGCGATTGGTGCGAAGCGCTTGAAGCTTTCGTCGATTGAGCAGTTAATATTTTTCTGCGAGAAAGTTTCCGACGCCGCAGCGAACACGGCAATCTCTTTTACGCCCGCAGCCAGTGCCGCGTCGAAGCCCTGCATATTCGGCACCAATGCCGGATAACTCACGCCAGTTTTGCGTTGAATGCCCGCCATCACTTGCGCGTTGTCCGCCATTTGCGGTACCCATTTGGGCGACACAAACGCGGTCGCTTCAACCGTGCGCAATCCTGCTTCGGCGAGTTTTTCTATAAGCGCGATTTTGTCGGCAGTGGAAACGATTTGCTGTTCATTTTGCAAACCATCGCGCGGGCCTACTTCAACGAGTTTAACTTTTTGGGGGAGGGTGGGCATGGGTGGATTATTTCAATCTGTCATTCCCGTGAAAATGGGAATCCTTTTTCTTTTTGATTTGGTTTGCTTCTGGTCAATTTGATATCCATCCCCACCCCAACCATCCCCTTGAAGGGGAGGAGACTTTTTTCTTCGCAAGAAGATTCCGTTGTACACATATGGATACGTTTATTTCGGTGCCATGCGGATCGCGCCATCGAGGCGAATCACTTCGCCATTCAGCACTTCGTTTTCAACAATATGTTTTGCCAGCGCGGCGTATTCATCGGGACGGCCGAGGCGCGACGGGAAGGGCACTTGCATGCCGAGTGAGGCGCGCACTTCTTCCGGCAGGCCTTGCAACATGGGCGTGTCGAAAATTCCTGGCGCGATGGTCATCACGCGGATGCCGAGTTTGGCGAATTCGCGCGCGATGGGCAGCGTCATGCCATTCACGGCGGCTTTCGATGCAGCATAGGCGGCCTGGCCGATTTGTCCGTCCATTGACGCGACTGACGACGTGTTAATGATGACGCCGCGTTCACCCGATGGGTCGGGATTATTTTTCGCCATCGCTTCGGCGGCGAGGCGAATCAAGTTGAATGTGCCGATGAGGTTGATGTTCACCACACGGCGAAAATGCGCCATGTCATGCGGGCCGTTTCTGCCGAGCACGCGCTCTGCCGTGCCGACCCCCGCGCAATTTATCGCGCCGTGAATCGCGCCGAAGGCTTTGACGGTTTCGTTCACGGCGTTTTGCACGCTGGCATCGTCGGTCACGTCGCATTTAACAAAGCGCGCTTGCGAACCGATTGCGCTTGCAGTCACGATGCCTTGCGTTTCGTTGATGTCGGCCAGCACAACATTCGCGCCGTTCGCCGTAAAAAGTTTTGCGGTCGCAGCGCCGAGGCCGGAGCCGCCACCGCTGATAATGAAGGTGTGATTTTGCAGTTGCATTTTGTTTTTCCGTTAAGTAAAAATATTGTTTATAATAAAATAGTTATAATATATCGTCGCGCAGGCGCGTAATCGGTAAATCATGCTGCTTCGCCCACTCTTCCCATTCGCTTGCACTGCGTGTCAAAAATATTTCCGCGAATATTTTCACCGTTGCAAATTGAACGTTGAGCAGCTCCTGCAAGCGCGCGTAGAAGTGCGGCTCCAGCGCGGCGACGGCAACATGGCCTTCGCTGCATGGATAAATATTGTAACCCGCGAAGCCGCCGCCCAATAGCGCGCCCGGTTTGGTCATGCCAAATTTCAACGGCGAAGTGAAGGCAGCGGCGGCATCCGACAACGCTACTTCATGATAACTGCCTTTGCCGGTTTTGCCTCTGAGTATGAGTGAACTCAACGCAGCCGTCACCGCGCGTTCGGCACCGCCGATGTCAGCCACCAGTGTAAGCGGCATATGCGAGGGTGATAATAATCCTTCGCTCGCCAGATACGTCAGGTCATGGCCCGCTTCATTTTCGCGGGGATGGGGATAGCCGACAATGGCAACTTGAGATAACGCGGGAAAATCTTTTGCCAGCCGTTGCCAATTGAGATGCAGTCTTTGGAGAGCAGCAGGGCGGTAAGAAGTGAGCAAAATATCGGTATCCGCGAGCAGGCTATTCAACTCGGCGCGGCCAGATGCTTCTTTAAGATTTATTTTTTTAACCGCGATGTCACGCTGTAACTCCGCGTAATAATCCGCACTGTAAATCGATAGCGGATCACCGCTGGGCGGCTCGATTTTGACGATTTGCGCGCCCATTTCACGCAGGCGTTTTGCAGCTACCGGCCCCGGCACATTTAATGCGAGCGTAACGACGGTGATGCCGTTTAAAGGCGAGGTTGCGGACATGTTATGATTTTGATTGGCACATTCAACATTATAACGGCTCGCGGTTCAGCATGCTCTCTTCGCTCAATATTCCCCTTCCGCAAGTCGCGCCCCATGTCAAAGTTCTCGTGCGTGGCTGGTTGAATTGCAACCAGGTTATCATTAACCAAACGGCAAACAATATTTTGATCGACGCCGGATACCATTCGCATGCCGACCTAACCATTGCCATGCTGCGCGATTCGGGAGTGAGTGACGACAAAAATTATTTTCAGCTCATCAACACCCATTGCCACAGTGACCATATGGGCGGCAACGCGGCGATTCAACGCGCGTTCGGCTGCAAGATTGCCGTGCCCATCGGTGAAGCGGCAGGTATCCGACCCTGGAGCCGCCAGGCTTTTTGGCTGGATTACGCCGACCAGCATGCGGAACCGTTCGATTACGACGATACCATTTCGCCGGGCGATGAAATGCAATGGGGCGCAATGACCTGGCGCGCCATTGCCGCGCCGGGCCACGACGCAGGCGCGCTGATGTTTTATTGCGAAGAATTGAAACTGCTGATCAGCGGCGACGCCCTGTGGCAAAACGGGCTTGGTGCGATCACGCCAAAACACGGCAGCAATCCCGGCATAGAGGCGGCGCTGGCGACGCTGCAAACGATTCGCGCTTTGCAAGTTGAGATCGTCATTCCCGGCCACGGCGCGCCGTTCAGCGATGTGATCGACGCCATCGCGCGAGCCGAGTCACGCATGCAAGCCTTCGCGCAAGACCCGCGCAGATGTGCAAAAAGTTTTCTGAAAGGCCTGTTTACTTTTCGCCTGCTGGAGCGCGGCAGCATGAGCAAAAATGACGTTGCCGATTGCTTCGCCAAGGTGCCGTGTTTTGCTGAAACCAATGCGCAGTTTTTCCGGCTCGCGCCAGGTGATTTGGCTCATTTGCTGGTAAACGAGTTATCGGCGGCCCATGCCGTCAAGGTTAGCGGCAATAATATTATGCCCGCGATGGCCGCCTAGCCCATTATCGAGGTGCGACTACGTGGCCCTTTGCAACGTCAAGGCAAACGTCACGCCGTCTTCTGAGTTGTTGGCAGTCACCGTGCCGTCCATCTTCGCCATATAGGTTTTGACCACGAATAGCCCCTGGCCGCGATGTTCGGTTGCAGCCGCGGACATGGCGATGTCGTCCGTCACGCCATATTCAAAAATCCTGTTCAACTGTGCCGGATCGATGCCCTTGCCGCGGTTGTGAATCGCGACGGTGACAGTCGTTTCGCCTGGTTGAACGGTAATGGTGATGGGCGAACCGACATCACGGAATCGGTCCGCGTTGCGTAAAATATGTGTCACGACATCTTCAAGTGGAAATTCGTCGGCGCGCACTTTCACTACGGCGGATGTTTCCTGATACACCACGTTTTCCAAGCCGGCGAAATGGGCGTTGTTGGCAACATTCATGAGGAATTCATTTAAATCAACGGTGCCCAATGTCAGGGTTGCCGCTTCCAGCGCCTCGCTCGGTGAGGCGGTGCCGTACAGCACTCTTACCGCTTGCTGCATGCGTTGAACGTAGCGATGGCTTTGGTCGCCAGGCTGCGGGTGCAGCACCATCAGCGATTGCAGCGGCGACATGATTTCATGGCCAACGGCGTGCCACATGTCGCGTTCCTGTTGCGCACGGATGTGTTCGCGGCGCACATCGTCTTTCACCCGCTTCAGCAAATCGGCAAGGCTGCCGGCGAGAATGCCCAACTCATCCGACCCGCGCAGGTCAGACACGTCAAGCTCGCCAATGTTGCGCTCGGCTTGCTGGCCTTGCACGTTGTACGACACAGCAGCAGCACGTCTGGTAAGCACTGCAATGCGGCGAATCAACCCTAACTCGATCACCAGCCACGCCAGCGCAATGGCACCGAGCATGGCGGCCACGAACCACGATAGTCGCGTAGCCACGGCACTGATGGCGCGATCGAGGCTGCGAAGTTCGCCGCTGAGCGTGACTTTGTAATTGCCGATGGCCGTGCGGATGATTTCGCTTTCTTTGATTTGCGCCGTATGGCCGTTTACCGGCAGTTTGCGGATTAAGCGCTCAAGCCAGGGCGACGACACATCCGCGCGGTCTTCCGCGCCCTTGAGATGCAATAGTGGAGGCCCGTTCAGCCCTTCCTTTCCTACTTGCAATACTTCGCCGGGCGATAATGTATGCGCCAAATCATTCAGTGAAAGCGGGGGCATGGCGCCGGCCGCATTGCTGTCGAATAAGGGAGCGACATCGCCAGGTGCCAGCATTTCAAAACGCACGCCGATCTGTTCGAGATCCGCAGGCGGCCAAATCGGGCGCGGTTTTTGAAATAGCGCCTCGCGAAAAATTTCCACCGGCAAACGCACGGAAAAGAATGTGCGTTTCAGGCAATCGTCTTCCGCATGAATATCGTCGGCGCACTGGCCGCTCTGCCACAGCCAGCCGCGAAAATCTTTCAGCGGTTTGGCTTCGAGCGGCAGCACAGGGCCAATGTTGGCAAAGCCGGTGAGCCGCCCGCGCACCGTGCTGGAACCCGGATCGGTCTGGTCTTCAAACGGTGCAATCCATTGTGTCGTTTGACCGCGCATGGTCAAAGTCACGCGGGCGCGATGAAATAATTCCATGTTCATCGCCCCGCGCTCGCGCGCAACAAGATTGCCGCCAGGATAACTGCCAACCAAATAAATGAAACCGCCAGCATAAGGGTTGTTGCCAATGGCCACACATAACGAACTGCCGTCGGGATATTGCGCCGAGCAACTGGCCGTTTCCACCGCTTGTTGAGCCTTGTGTTGGTCGTCGAAATCGAGGGCGGCATAGGGCAGCACCAATGGCCGCAAGGTCCCGTCGGCGGTGCGCGGCTGTCCGGGATTCAACAACGCCAGTTGTCCGGAGGGGTGACGCAACTTGGCAATAATTTCCGACTGGGTTTTTTTGAAGCCCAGCCGATAGTTGTCGTAGCTGCGCTGTTTTTCTTCGGTGAGCAGCATGAGGGCCAGCGCTACCGTAGCCAGAATCAGCAACAGAAATGCGCCTCGAAAAAGCAGGCGTCGACGAAATGACGCCAGGCCCAGTTTCGGTATTGCGAGGGAAGGAATGTTCATTTTTAATTATTCAATCCAATCAAGCAACCCAGCGAAAACCACGCATGGGCACATTTTCGATGCTATCGAAAGCGGGATCGATTTCACGAAAAGCATCGCGGATAGTGCTCACGTGTTTGCGTACGTTGTCGCGGTTGCGGCCGCTTTTTACGACCTCGAACAACTCTTCGTAGGAAACGACTTGTCCTTTTTTCTGGTGCAGTGTGGCGAGAATGCGCTGGGCGGTCAGAGGCAAATTGATGCGCTTGCTGCGCCATGTGGGTGTACGCTGCCAAAGGGGGTCGAGGGATAGTTCATTGTCGCTGCTGGCTTGCGCACCCACTTGCTCTTCGCTGCGTTTGCTTTTGGCGGCGCGCAAAATATCCAGAAATGTATCGACGAACTCGGCTTCTTCAAATGTCGTCTTCTGCAAATAATCCCAGGCATCGAGGGCTTTCATGATGCTGCGGTAAATGGCAGCGGGCATGGCCGACACTACCAACACTGGCGTGCCTTGATGCAGTTTGTTAATTTCGTTGATCAGCGCTACCCCTGCGTGTCGCTCCCGCCCCAGTTCAATATCCAATACGACGACAGCATAGGTTTTGGCTTTCAATGCCGCTTCCGCGTCGTCGCGGTTAAACCATTGGTCAATTTCAATGTCGGGTTTGGCGGTGCGGATCCATCCGGCCAACTGGTTACTCGTCGGTATGTCGTCTTCAATCACGGCAATGCGGGTCATGGCGGTTCCATTCTCATAGGGCTTGGGTGATTATCGCCGACCTGCGGGCCGGGCGGTGTGAGTTTTTCTTCCGGGGTGGGAAGTTTCCTGCAGACGAATGAAGAATCCTGCCCTGCGCCCGTCTTGAGCCTTCCGCGACGATTGGGAAGAATGGACTCCAGAAACACCGACGCAGAAAAATCTTCCGCAAGCGTTTCATTTCACTAACCAAGGAGAAAATATCATGAACGAAAAACTGAAAGCCCATATGACCACTATTGCTGAATCGATGCGCAGTCTTTTTTCAAAATCCGCGTCCCTCGCTGGCCATCAAGGTGCTGCCGCATTCGGTGCAGCGCGCACACTGAAAATATCGCGCAGGTTTATCGTGCTCGCCAGTGCCGCTGTTATTTTGGGCGGCGCAGGTTATATGCTGGTGAAATATCCTCCCATTAAAACCATTGGCCGGGGCGAAGTGGGCGTCCGGGTGAACCAATTAACCGGCGATGTGAGCGAATGGAAAGACAGTAATGTGTTTGTGCTGCCCGGTTTGCACCAGATGCAAATCTACTCGCTGCGCGATCAGGTTTATCACCCGCAAGAAATGATTCAGGCCACCGGCACGGCACCACTGCAATCGCTTGAGGGTTTGTCGTTGGGTGTCGATTTGACGGTGCGTTATGCGCTCGATCCAGCGCGCGTATCGACCATCTACAAAAGCTTGCCCGATGACATCGGCGCGGAAGTCGTCGCACCGGCCGTGCAGGGCGTGATCTACAAAATATTTGCCCGTTACACGGTGCGAGAAATATTTTCTACCAAACGCGGCGATATTCAAAAGATGCTCGAAGCCGAATTATTGGCGAAGTTTGCCGCCGACGGCATTCTGCTGCGCAGCGTGCAAATGGGCAAGGTGGATTTACCTGCTGATTACCGTCGCGGCATGGACACCTTGCTGGCCGAAGAGCTGGCATCGGAAAAAATGCGCTACACATTGGAATTGAAAGACAAGCGCGTGAAGGAAACGGCGCTCGATGGCGAAGCAGAAAAGGTTAAACGCGAAATGGCCGCCGAAGCCGCAGCCCGCGAACAAATTATCGCCGCAAAGGGACAGGAAGAAGCCATGAAGCATGTGTTGCCATTCAAACAACGCCAGATTGAGCAACGCGTATTAGAAGCAGAAGCGGAGAAAGGCGCGCGTATCAAAGCGGCGGAGGGCAGTGCCCAGGCACGGCGCATCGAAGCCGGCGGTGAAGCGGAGGCGCGGCAAAAACTCGCCGACGCTGAAGTGTATCGCCTCGACAAAGTGGGCCGCACGAATTCGGAGCAAATGGAACGGGAAGGCGCACTGGTCACCAAGCATCCGTTGCTGATTCAAAAAACCTTGGCTGACAAATTGTCAGACAAGATTCAAGTGATTCTCGCGCCACCCAATACGGACGGCGGTTTTCTCGGCGACGCTTTGCTCGGGGGAAAAAAACAGCGCCGCACATCTTCAGCGCAGCCCGCCGAAGAGCAAGAATAATCAATATAATCATATACTTATATAAGGATATCAATCATGTTACGCACACTCGTTATTTTGTTAAGCGGCGCGTTTTCAACTGTGGCGGGCGCCGCCGGTTTATCGTCCGCGATGGTCATTCAAGACCAGGCCGCGTTGCGCGCCGCGCCGCGCGACTCGGCACAGCAGCAGGCTATGCTGTGGCAAGGTGAAGTGTTGGAAGTGCGCGGCGAACGCATGGACTATTTGCAAGTGTGGGATCACAAGCGCGAACGCGGCGGCTTCATCCGCGCAGCACAAGTGCGCCGCAGCGATTTGGCGGCGAGCGACGCGAATGATCTGTTGGGTGTCGCCAGATTTGTGCGCGACACACCGGGCGCGGAGGCGATGGGCATCGGCACTGTCGCGGCGTTTCTCAAAGCTGCGCCGGCTGATGTGCTCAATGGCGAGCAGGGCATCGAGGCATTGGATGCGTTAGGCGGATTTGCTGATCGCCTGGCGCGGCGCGCGTCCTCCGCTACGCCGCAAAGTAAAGTTGCCGCCGCGACCTTAGCCGCGCACCTTGATGTGGCCAAAGGCTACGGTATTCACTTCAATACGTACGAACGCGATGGCCGCATGCAGATTTGTTACGACGGCGAAGCGTTTCGCCAGGTGTTGTCGATGAAATCGAACCCGGAACAGCGCGCCCGCGCGGCCCTGGGTTTGACAAACGATCAGTGCGTAGACCCGGTCCTGAGCGTAACCGACCGCCATCGCTTCAACGAATGGCGTGCAGAAATACTCGACCGCGCCAATGCGTCAAAGCTGCCGGCATATTTGAAAAACCGGGTGTTGATGCAGCGTGCAAGCGTGTGGGCCAGCCTCGCGTTTCAGCGCACCCGCAAAGGAGAAGCGGCAGATTTCGCCGGCAACCGCGCCGTGGCAGAATTGGCGAGCATCGGCAAAACCGAATTGCCCGACGACGATCTGCCGCTGTTCGATGATGCCATCATGCGCACCAGCGCCTCACGCTGGGCCGCCGCACCGAAATTGGTAGTGTCGAATGGCAATAAAAAACAACCGCTGATTGTCACCGCCGCAGGAGAACCGGGCGAAACATGCGTCGCATTGGTCGCGCCAGTACAGGATAAAAACAGCGAAGCAAAACCGTTGGCGAAGCGATGTACCTACGGCGTCGTGTGGGCTAATTCGGTTACCGCTAACCGTGAATCTACTGCGCTGACCGTCGCTGTTCAACATACCGAAAGCTGGCGCGAGCTTTGGGTATTTAGCAAAAATGACCAAACCTGGAGTATCAGCATACTGCCGCCCGCAGCCTTGAGCCCAGACATCGGTTACGCAGAATTTGCCGGCTGGGTGCCCGGCGGAAAACAAATGCTGGTGGTGCGTGAAGCCCGCGCGGAAGGTAAATACAAACGCAGTTTTGAACTCGTCAACCTGGACACACTTGCGACTGTGCGCCAGGCATCCGATCCGACCATACTCGGCGCGTTTCAGCGTTGGCAAGATCCGATGTGGAAGCGCGAAACGCTCAGCATGAGATAATCGAGGATAACTGTAACTAATTGATTATATTGAATTATTTTATATATAAACTTAAGCGGTTTTTTGTTCTTTCAACCCCAGCGCATTGGCCATCTCATCACGCAAAATAAATTTTTGTATTTTGCCGGTGATGGTCATTGGAAACGCAGATACAAATTTTACGTAACGGGGAATTTTATAATGGGCAATTTCATTACGGCAAAATTCGCGGATTTCCTCTTCGCTCGCTTGCATGCCCGCGCGCAGAATGACGCAGGCGCAAAGCTCTTCGCCGTATTTTGCATCAGGCACACCGACGCATTGCACGTCCTGAATTTTGGGATGGCGGTACAAAAATTCTTCGACTTCGCGCGGGTATACATTTTCGCCGCCGCGAATCACCATATCTTTTGAGCGGCCAACGATATTGCAGAAACCCTCAGCGTCAATCGTCGCCAGATCGCCCGTGTGCATCCAGCCGGCGGCATCGATGGCCTCGGCGGTTTTCTCCGCGTCGTTCCAATAGCCGAGCATGACGCAATAGCCGCGCGTCAGCAGCTCGCCTTTTTCGCCGCGCGCGACGATTTTTCCGTCGGCATCGACGACCTTCACTTCGATATGCGGCTGAATGCGGCCGACGGTAGACACGCGGTGAGCCACGCTGTCTTCGACGGAACTCTGAAAACTCACCGGCGAGGTTTCCGTCATGCCGTAAGCGATGGTCACTTGCTGCATGTGCATTTCCGCGATCACGCGCTTCATCACTTCAATAGGGCAGGGCGAGCCGGCCATGATGCCGGTGCGCAATGGCGACAAATCGTATTGCTTAAAATCGGGATGGTCGAGCACGGCGATGAACATGGTCGGCACGCCGTGCAGCGCGGTGCAGCGTTCCGCCTGCACGGTTTCCAAAACACTTTTTGCATCGAAGCCGCCGTCGGGGTAAATCATCGCCGCGCCGTGGGTGACGCAGGCAAGATTGCCCAGCACCATGCCGAAGCAATGATATAGCGGCACGGGAATGCACAAGCGGTCCTGCTCGGTGAGCTTCATCGCTTCACCGATAAAAAAACCGTTGTTCAAAATATTATGGTGGGTAAGCGTCGCGCCCTTTGGCTGTCCCGTGGTGCCGGACGTGAACTGGATATTGATCGCGTCATCGAATTGCAACTGCGCGCCCAACGCAGCGAGCGCATGCAATTCGGCTTCGTTCGCGGGAGCAAGTAACTCGTCGAAGTTCATCATGCCCGGCGTTTTGTCAGTGCCCAGGCGGACAATGGTTTTGAGGCCCGCAATCTTTTTTGCGTTCAACTGCCCGGCGCGACACGATGCAATCTCCGGCGCGAGATCATTCAAAATGGAAATATAATCGCTGGTTTTGAAACTCGGCGACACAATCAGCGCGCTACAACCGACTTTGTTCAACGCGTATTCCAGTTCAACGCGGCGATAGGCAGGGTTGATATTTACCAGAATCAAACCGGCCTTCGCTGTGGCAAATTGCGTCAACACCCATTCCGCGCAATTTTGCGACCAGATGCCGACGCGCTCACCGCGCTTCAACCCCAGCCGCATGAAACCTGCGGCCAGATTATTCGCCTGCCGTTGCAACTCGCGATAAGTCCAGCGGATATTCTGATGCCGCACCACCAGCGCTTCGCGCTCGGGAAAACGGGTGGCTATGTGATCGAAATATTGGCCGATGGTGTCGCCAATCAGCGGCACTGAAGAGGTGCCGTGAACGTAGCTTTGCTGGTTTTTCATCGCGGTTCTGCCTCAGGGTAAATGTGTTACGGTAAAGCATGCCTCATAACTTGCGATTCAAAATAATCGGATGCGCGTGTCGGGGAAACGCGATGACGTGATCAATTTCCAGGCGGATGCCGATGCGCGAACCAATGGCGTGGTTGTGGTGCGAGGGCACCATGGAGAAGGCTTTGCCGCCACCGGGCAAACGCAGCGTGTAGAGAATTTCGCCGCCGCGAAACGCTTTTTGCAAAACTTCCGCCTGCATGGGGCTGGCATCATCGTGCAAAATATCGTCGGGGCGCAACAGCACTTCGACTTCGCTGCCCGTTTCAATTTGATGGCCCGCATCCAAATCGAATTCGCCGAATTCAATGGCTACGCGGTTGTCGCTTTGCATGCGGCCCGGCAGCAACACGCCCTGGCCGATGAAGTCGGCGACGAAGCGTGTGCTGGGGCGGTGATAGAGATTGTAGGCGGAATCCCATTGCTCGATGTGGCCATTGTTCATGACGCCGATTTCGTCGGCGATGGTGTAGGCCTCGTGCTGGTCGTGCGTGACCAACAAGGCGGTGATGTTTTCCTGTTTGAGAATGTCGCGCACTTCGAGACTTAAGCGTTCGCGCAAATCCACATCGAGATTGGAGAAGGGCTCATCGAGCAACAACACGTCAGGACGCGGTGCCAGGGCGCGCGCGAGAGCGACACGCTGTTGCTGGCCGCCGGAAAGTTCGTGCGGATATTTGCTGGCAAACTTTTTCAGGCCGACCATTTCGAGCAATCCGGATGTTCTAGTAACTATTTGATTATTATTGGTTTTTCTAAGTCCAAACGCGATATTTTTTTCCACCGTCAAGTGTGGAAACAAGGCGTAGTCCTGAAACACCATGCCAATGCGGCGCTGTTCGGGTGCTAGTGTTGATGATGATGAGCTGACGATTTTTCCGTTCAACAAAATTTCACCCGCGCGAATTTTTTCGAAACCGGCGATGCAGCGAAGCACGGTTGTCTTGCCGCAACCGGATGGGCCAAGCAGGCAACCGATTTGGCCTTTGCCCAGTTGAAACGATAATCCTTCAAACAGCGGCGCGTGGCCGACGAAAGCGTAGGCAAGGTCGCGCAATTCGATGACAGGCGTTGGGTTTTGCGAATTCATTTTTCAGATTGGCGCACGAGCAGGATGATAGGAATCATACCAGCCAATACGAGTGCCAGCGCGGGTAAAGCGGCCTGTTCCCATTGGCCTTCGGATGTCAGCTCGAAGATGCGCACCGCCAATGTGTCCCAACCGAATGGCCGCGTCATCAAGGTAATGGGCATTTCTTTCATCACATCGACAAACACCATAATCGCCGCCGTCGCCAACCCGCCGCGCAACATGGGCAGATGCACGCGTAGGAGCATCTGGCGCGGCGTGATACCGAGACTGCGCGCCGCGTCGTCGATATGCGGCGTTACGCGCTGCATGGCGGCATCTACCGGATTGAAGCCCACGGCCATGAAGCGCACTAAATAAGCGGCAAGCATAATCAATAGCGTGCCTTGTAAAAACGCGCCTGCGTCTTCACCAGGAAATTTTTTGTACAGCGCGATGAGATGGTTATCCACCCAGGCGACAGGTACAAAAAACCCGACGGCCAGCACCGCGCCCGGTACGGCGTAGCCCAATGTGGCGATGCGGGTGATGACACGCATAAAGGTATCAGTATGACGGCGTTGCGCATAACTCAATACGAATGCGCAGGCGGTAATCAGCGCGGCAGCGAGGGCCGCCAGCAACAACGAATGAAACAGGAAGCCGATGTAGCGGGAATCGAGATCGCCCACGCTGTGCCATGCCCACACGGCCAATTGCGCGACGGGCAACAAAAACGCCAACAGCAAAATGCTGCTCGCATAAAAAGTCGCGAGCCACTTGCCCTTTCCTTGCAGCGGAATCGAGGCGAAGCGCGCGTCGGATTTCCCTGCGGTGTTGAAGCTCATACGCGTGCGCGAGAGTTGTTCCGCGATGACCAATGCGAATACCACCATGACCAGTAGCGACGCCAATTGCGACGCGGCAGGCAGCGAGAACATACCGAACCAGGTTTTGTAAATCGCGGTGGTGAACGTGTCGTAATTAAAGGTGGCAACGGTACCGAAGTCGGCGCAGGTTTCCATGATTACCAGCAGCACACCGCTGGCGATCCAGGGCCGCGCCATGGGCAGCGCGACCTTAAAAAATCCCCAAGTGCGCGATAGGCCGAGCGACTGCGCGGCTTCAAGGGCGGATTTCCCCTGCGTCAAAAACGCATTGCGCGCCAGCAGATAAACGTAGGGATAAAACGCGAGCGTCATCACGGCCGTTACGCCGCCCCGTGAACGGATCGGCGGTAACCAATTGCCCGCGCCGAACGCATGTCGCATCGCCGTTTGTAGCGGGCCGGTGTAATCGAGAAACCCTATGCTGACGAATGCGGTGACGTAAGCGGGCAAAGCGAGGGGCAACAGTAATGCCCACGAGAATATTTTTCGGCCGGGGAAATCATGCACCACGGTCAGCCACGCCAGCGACACGCCGATGATTGCTGAGCCCACTCCGACGCCGATGGCCAGCCAGAGCGTGTTGACGATGAGTTCGGGCAAAACATATTGGCGCAGGTGCTGCCAGATTTCAGGTTGCAGCTTGAGTAGCGAAGCAAGTAATACGAGCAAGGGCAGGGCAACGATGAGGGCGAACAGCAGGGCCACGCTGCGCCAGGGGTCGGGCGCAGAAAATAGGGTGGCTCGAAAAGTTTGCGAAGCTGTAGGCGCGTTCATTTTCCCTTATTGTTTTACTTCCCCGCTTAGGAATGCGTTTATATTCCCCCTTTGAAAAATGGGGGCTTTTGAATTAAAGCGAATGCTTAACTGCATCCTCCCTCAATCCTTCTTTTCCAAAAAGAAGAAGTCAAATGCCGGGGTAGAGGTAATGGATTCCGCAAGTTCTGCACAACCACATTGAAAGCCTGATCCGGACTCATTTACCATTTATTTATATCCCGCGCGATCCATCAATTTCACTGACGTCGATTGCAACTCGCCTGCCTTGGCGACATTGATCGGATTGGGTTTGAAGTTGCCCCACGCTGCAACCGTAGCGGCCGGCTTCACGGCTGGATTCGCGGGAAACTCCATATCGAGATCGGCGAACAGGTTTTGCGCCTTGGATGACGACAGCCATTCGAGAAATTTTTGCGCTTCGAGGGGATGTTTAGCATGTTTCGCCAGCCCCGCTCCAGAGACGTTTACATGTACGCCCTTGTCGTTTTGGTTGGCCCAGAAAATGCCGATGGGCTGCGCCGGATTTTTTGCCATCAAGCGGCCGTAATAATAAGTATTGGCGATGCCCGCATCGCACTGGCCCGCGCCGATGGCTTCAAGCATTTTCGTGTCGTCGGCGAACACATCGGTGGCGAGATTGCCGATCCAGGATTGCACGATCTGCTCCGTTTTGGCTTCGCCATGCTCGGCGATCATCATGGCAATCAGCGATTGGTTATAGACTTTTTTCGAGGTACGCAGGCACAGGCGGCCTTTCCATTTTGGCGAACCCAAATCTTCGTAGGTAGACAGTTCGGCCGGTTTTACTTTTTGCGTATTGTAGAAAATCGTGCGCGCGCGCACCGATAAACCAAACCACTGGTTTTGCGGATCGCGCAGCGACGCGGGGATATTGTCGTTCAGGATTTTTGATTCGACGGGACGCAGCAAGCCTTCTTTCGCTGCCTCCCATAAATTGCCGGCATCGACCGTGATCAGCATATCGGCGGGGGAGTTCACGCCTTCCGCTTTCAGACGCTGCATCAACACGCCTTCCTTGTCGGTGATGAACTTGATGTTCGTGCCGGTTTCTTTGGTATAGGCATCAAACAGCGGCTTGATGAATTGCTCATTGCGGGCGGAATAAATCACTAGATCATCCGCGGCAAAGGCGCTCAAGGTGGCAAAGGATAAAGCGGTGACAAGAATTTTGATCATGTTAAAAGCCTAAGGAGTGAAGGTTCAGTTGAGAATTATAATCATTTAGAAAATAAAGTCAATAAATATAATATTGATATTAATCAGTATGTTATAAAATGTAGTAAAGGTAGAGCCTTCGCTATAGATGAGATTAAATGAGCCGATAAAGAGAACGAGTTACATTCTGTTACGTTGACTGCATTAACCGGCATGCCAATCTATGGTCCCTAATCTATGGTTCCTAAAACGCTGCGGAGCGATCGAGATGCCGGGATTTCTGCACCGCTTCAAACATGAGAGAACAGGCTCAACGCGGGAATGGCGGAATCGGGCTGGAAACGTGGGAAGAAAAGAAAATGGCGCATTGACAGCCACTGATGAGAATAACGAAGGGGGTAGCTAAGGCGACCGCTAAGGCAACTGCTAAGGCAACTGCTAAGGCGCTAGCCGCCGCGCGCCATCAAACCGCGTGGTCCAATAGGTTTCGCTCATTCGTACAATTTCCACGGCCTTGCCCACGCGGGGAGCGTGAATAAATTTTTGATCGCCGATGTAAATGCCGACGTGGGAGAAAGATTTTTTCAGCGTGTTGAAAAAAACCAGGTCGCCAGGTTGCAATTCAACCGCCGCGATGGAATGGCCGGCGCCGCTGATTTCCCGTGCGCTGCGCGGTAACTGCAAGCCAGCCGATTCCTTGAACACATGACGCACAAAGCCACTGCAATCAAAGCCGCTCTCTGGCGTGTTACCGCCGTATTTGTAATTCACACCCAGCATGCCCATGGCATATAAAACCAGTTGCGTTGCCGCGGGATTGGCGGATGCCTCAGTTCGCAAAGGCGCGTCTGCAGTAGGCTCACGTGGCGCAGACAAAGGCACGGACGAACAACCAGCCATCAAACACAAGCCGGTCATAATAAAAAATAAAAAAAAGACGCGCACGTTCATGGCGCAATTGTAAGCAAATTCAAGGGTTTGTAAAGCACTGCAAGTAAGTGCACCCGCAGCATTTTTTGCCATTTCAACGCCTCTTTGGATTGCAGCGTGGGATTGCAGCGTGCACCGATTATCAGGGCTGCCGTTACTCCTATCGCAGGCTATTTGCTGGGGGTCTGCAAACCGGCATGTTAAGCACTCAAACGGATGGCAACGGGCATTTACAAAGTGAAGGGTGCAGGCTACTATCTTTCCACGTTTGTTTATTGTTACTGCGTTTGTACGCGACAAACTAAAGCTGGGGCGGCGACACAAGCCGCAATTTTTAGAACCGGATATCCGGCACCCTGCGCACATTCAATTTTCCCGAGGAGGAGTTATGAAGTTGAGTCCTATGGTACAAGGCTTGTTTGCCGCAGCAATTTTAGCGGCAACATCGTTAACGGCATTCGCAGAAGACACGATCAAAATTGCTTACATCGACCCGTTGTCCGGCCCGATGGCAGCAACAGGCGAGCATGGCCTGCACGAGTTTCAGTTTGTCGCTGAGCAAATCAATGCGCGCGGCGGTGTGCTAGGTAAAAAACTGGAAATCGTTCCGCTGGATAACAAGTTGAGCCCGCAGGAAAGCCAGATCGTTTTGAAAGCCGCCATCGACCAGGGCGTGCGCTACATTACCCAGGGCAACGGCTCCAGCGTAGCCGGTGTGCTCATCGACCAGATTAACAAACACAATGCGCGCAACCCTGAAAGCGCCGTGGTGTTTTTGAATTACGCAGCGGTCGATCCTGATTTCACCAATAGCAAATGCAGCTTCTGGCATTTCCGTTTTGACGCCAACAGCGACATGAAAATGGAAGCCCTGACCAATGTGATGGCCAAAGATAAAGGCATCAAGAAGGTTTATATTCTGGGCCAGGATTATTCATTCGGCCATCAAGTTGCTCGCGCCGCGAAAGAAATGATCAAGTCGAAAATGCCTGGCACTGAAATCGTCGGTGATGAGTTGCATCCCCTCGCCAAAGTAAAAGACTTCTCGCCGTACATCCAGAAAATCAAAGCGTCCGGTGCCGATTCGGTTATCACCGGCAACTGGGGCAGCGATCTGGCCTTGCTCATTAAAGCCAGCAAAGAAGGCGGCCTGAACGTCAACTATTACACCTACTACGCCGGCGTAATTGGAGGACCAACAGCCATTGGCGAGTCGGGCGTTGATCGGGTGCGCATCATTAGCTACGGCAGCTCCAACTTCCCCGCCAAGACGGAGAAACTTTACACCGACTACCGCAAGAAGTACGGCCCCAAAGAAGACATGTACACCTACGCGGCGTTGACCAGTCTTGAAATGCTCAGCCGCGCCATGACCCAGGCGGGCAGCACCGAGCCGCTCAAAGTCGCCCGTGCGATGGAAGGCATGAAGATGGATGGTCCCTTTGGCCCGATCGAAATGCGCAAAGTGGATCATCAAATGATTCAGCCTTTGTTCATCGGCAAATTCTCCAAGGTGGGCACCAACGGCCTGAAGTATGACCTGGAAGGGTCAGGCTTCGGTTTTAGCGATGAGGCGAAGATTGAAAACTATGTGAGCGCCCAGCCCACATCGTGCAAAATGGAACGTCCGCAGTAATTTGTTTTGATTCAACATTCGCCCGGCCTTATCAGCCGGGCGAATTTCATTAGGCAAGCGAAAAACAATCGTTTATCCTGTAGCTGAAAATTCCAAAAATAAAAAATGAAACCAAGAGGAGCTTCAGGGTGGAATTCTTTTTAATCTCGTTGCTGCACGGCATTTCCTACGGGCTGCTGCTATTCATGCTCTCCAGCGGACTCACGCTGATACTCAGCATGATGGGCGTATTGAATTTTGCCCACGCCAGTTTTTATATGATCGGTGCCTACTTCGCGTATCAGATCAGCGCGGCTATCGGCTTCTGGCCCGCACTGATTGTCGCGCCGGTTTTAGTCGCTGCCATCGGCGCGGCGGTTGAGCGCTTTGGCTTGCGCCGCGTGCATAAATTCGGCCACGTGTCGGAATTGTTATTTACTTTCGGCCTCGCATTTCTCATTGAAGAACTGGTGCATATTTTCTGGGGCCGTGCGCCGATGAATTACAAAATCCCCGCTGCCCTCGACTTCACCTTGTTCACGCTTTACACCACGACCTTTCCCGCCTATAAGGGCTTCATGATGCTGGTTTCCATTGTCATGATGATTGGCTTGTGGCTGCTGATTACGCGTACTCGTATCGGTTTGATCATCCAGGCGTCGATCACTCACCCGCAAATGGTCGAGGCCTTGGGCCATAATGTGACGCGTATTTTCATGCTGGTATTCGGCGTGGGTTGCGGCCTGGCGGGGTTGGCGGGCGTCATCGACGGCAACGCGCGCGAAACCTTGCCCAGCATGGCGGCGGCGATGGGACCGATTGTGTTTGCCGTCATCGTCGTTGGCGGACTGGGGTCATTAACCGGCGCGTTCATCGCGTCGCTGTTGATTGGCATCCTGCAAACTTTTTCGGTCGCAGTGGATTTTTCCCTGGTCGATTTGTTTTCCAAACTCGGCATCGCCTTGCAGCCGGGCTCGCCGCTGCATAATTTGTTTTCCATTAAAGTTTCGCAAACCGCTCCCGTGTTGCCGTTTTTGCTGATGGTCGTGATGCTGATCTTTCGCCCCAAAGGCATTATGGGGACGCGCGAATCATGAGCATCGCCTTACCTGCAGAAAGCAAATTCAAATTTGGCCGCGTCGCCTTGTGGGGCGGCAGCGCATTGCTCATTTGCCTGCTGCCACTGGTTTTCAAAACCGGCTATGCACTCACCACGCTGAACGAAATCGGCATCATGATCATCTTCGCGCTGTCGTACAACATGTTGTTGGGGCAGAGCGGCATGTTGTCCTTCGGCCATGCGGTGTATTCCGGCATGGGGGCGTATATCAGCATTCACGCGCTCAACCTCATCGGCAAAGGCAGTTTTCATTTCCCCGTCACGCTGATCCCCCTCATTGGCGGTGTGGCCGGCATGTTGTGCGGCGCGATTCTCGGTTATGTTTCCACCAAACGCGCTGGTACGACGTTCGCCATGATCTCGATGGGTATTGGTGAATTGGTCGCGGCGTGTTCGCTCATGTTTCCCGCATTCTTCGGCGGCGAAGCGGGCATTTCTGGCAACCGCAGCATGGGTAAAGGTTTGTTCGGCATCAGCTACGGGCCGCAAATCGAAGTCTATTATTTGATCGCGTTCTGGATGCTGCTGGCGATTTTTGGCATGTACGCCATCACGCGCACGCCGCTGGGCCGTATGATGAACGCCGTGCGCGACAATCCCGAGCGCGCCGAATTCGTCGGTTACAACCCGCAGCGTGTGCGATATCTCGCCATGATTCTTGCCGGCTTTTTTGCCGGCATCGCGGGCGGTCTTGCCGCCATCAATTACGAAATCGTCACTGCCGAAGCCGTGGGCGCAATCCGTTCCGGCAATGTGTTGGTGATGGCCTTCATTGGCGGCATCGGCCAATTTTATGGGCCGATAATAGGCGCGGTGCTGATGGTGTTTCTTGGTCTCACTTTAAGCGGCATTACCAAAGCCTGGTTGTTTTATTTCGGCATTTTATTTTTGAGCATGGTGTTGTTTGCGCCGGGCGGCATCTCCGGCGTCATCGCGCTGCATAAGCCCATTTGGGATGCCAAATTACTGTCGCGTTTGCTGCCATCTTATCTCGCCGCGTTCGGCGCAGCTATAGTGGCATTTGCCGGTGTGGCGGGCATTGTTGAGCTCACTTATCGCCGCTTGACCGAGGTTGATCACCATCTGAAACTGTTCGGTATGACGGTGGATTCTACGCAACCCACCGGCTGGATTGCAGCCATCGTGTTGCTGGCTATCGGCGCGTTGCTGTTCCGCTTCGCCTGGCGCTATGTATCGAATGCGTTGCGCGACGTGTCGCTGCAAATGCAGAAAGGCAATGCATGACTTCCGCCTTGCAACTCACCGATGTGAAAAAAAGTTTCGGCAAAACTGCCATCATCAACGGCGTGAATCTCGACGTGGTGCAAGGTGAGCGTCACGCCATCATTGGTCCCAACGGTGCGGGTAAATCGACATTGTTCAATTTGATCAGCGGACGCTTTCCCATTTCCAGCGGCGATATCAAACTCAACAACCACAGCATTTCCGGTTTGCCCGCTTACGAAATCAATCGCAAAGGTTTATCGCGTAGTTTTCAGGTGACCAATATTTTCCATCGCATGTCCGTGTTTGAGAATATCCGCTGTTCCGTGCTGTGGTCGCTGGGTTACCACTATTCTTTTTGGCAGCGCATGAGCAAACTTAAAGATGCCAACCAGCGCGCCGAACAAGTGCTGGTAGAAATCGGCTTGTCGTCACGGCGTAATTTGCCCGCCGGTATTTTGTCTTACGCCGAACAGCGCGCGCTGGAAATCGGCGTGACCATCGCAGGTGGCGCAAACGTAATATTGCTCGACGAACCCACGGCCGGCATGAGCCGCTCGGAATCCGACGCGGCGGTGGAACTCATCCGCAACGTGAGTAAAAATAAAACGTTGATTGTGGTCGAGCACGACATGGGCGTCGTGTTCGGGCTGGCCGACCGCATTTCCGTTTTGGTGTACGGCGAAATTATTGCGACGGGTACGCCAACGGAAATTCGTTCAAACAAAAAAGTGCAGGAAGCGTATTTGGGGACCGACCATGCTTGAGGTAAAAGATCTCAACGCGTACTACGGCAAAAGCCACATCCTGCGCGGCGTAAATATGCGCGTGGGCGCGGGTGAAATTGTCAGCCTTCTCGGCCGTAACGGCGTCGGCCGCTCGACCACCATTAAAGCCATCATGGGCGAAGTGATTCCCCACGGCGAAGTTACATTCAAAGGCGAAAAAATTTCTGGCCTGCCTGCACACACCATCGCGCACAAAGGCATTGGCTACGTGCCGGAAAACCGCGATGTGTTCCCGACACTCACCGTGAAACAAAATCTCATATTGGGTATGAAAGGCAGCAAGCAGCGCGGCCGCTGGAGCATGGACGACATGTACCAACTCTTCCCGCGCTTGCGTGAACGCGCCGACACTTCCGCTGGCGTGCTGTCGGGCGGCGAACAACAAATGCTGACTCTGTGCCGCACGCTGATGGGCGATCCTGATTTGATCATGATCGACGAACCTACCGAAGGCCTCGCGCCAAAGATTGTCGATCTCGTCGCCGACCTGCTCAACGAAATCAAAAATCGCGGTGTGTCGATTTTATTGGTGGAACAAAAACTCTCCATCGCGCTGAATATTTCCCAACGCCTCTATGTGATGGGCCATGGCCATATCGTGTTTGAAGGCACACCGGCAGATTTGCGCGGCAATGAGGCAATCAGAAAGGAATGGCTAGAGGTATAAATTTTCGCCCTCATGCTAAGCGTTAGCAAAGAATCACAACAGCCTGTCATGCTAAGCGTTGGCAAAGCATCACAACAGCCTGTCATGCTAAGCGTTAGCAAAGCATCACCAGAGCCCGTCATTCTGAGCGTTAGCGAAGAATCTCGCCTTTGATTTTGTTGTAGATTCAAGAGCAGATGTTTCGCTAACGCTCAACATGACGCATTTACGTAACTTATTGATTATTATGAATATTTTAGGAGCTTCCCATGAGCGCAGCCGACTACAAAACTGACGGAAATATTGCCGTTATCACTTTCAACAATCCGCCCGTTAACGGCCTCGGAAAAAATTTGCGCGCAGGCATTGTGCAAGGTTTGCAGCAAGCGCAAGCCGATGCCAGTGTGAAAGCCATTGTGCTCGTCGGTGGCGGAAAAAATTTCAGTGGTGGTGCCGACATCAAGGAATTCGGCAAGCCCGATGCGCTGTCGACGCCCAACTTGAACGATGTGATCGCCGCAATTGAATCGTCGCCAAAACCAGTCATCGCCGCATTGCATGGCCCGACCATGGGCGGCGGCTGCGAAGTGTCGCTCTCTTGTCATTTTAGAATTGTTGCAGCGGATACGCTGGTCGGTTTGCCCGAAGTGAAGCTCGGCATTTTGCCCGGCTCCGGCGGCACGCAACGCATGCCGCGCTTGATCGGCGTCGAACCCGCGCTGCGCATGATCACGTCGGGCGAGCCGATCAAAGCAGACAAGGCGGTTGCGATGGGATTTGCCGATGAACTGGTGCAGGGCGATATCACGGCCGCAGGCATCGCGTTCGCCAAAAAAGTTATTGGCGAAAATCGCCCGCTGAAAAAAGTGCGCGACATGACGGCGAAGTTGCCCGATGGCATTCCTGCTGATGCGTTTTTTGCCGCCGCGCGCGCCCAGGTGCAAAAAGGCGCCAAGGGTTTCCCCGCGCCGATGAAGTGCGTCGAATGTGTCGAAGCCGCCGTCACCAAACCTTTCGACGAAGGCATCAAGATTGAACGCGCATTGTTTATGCAATTGCTGATGAGCACTGAATCTGCCTCCATGCGCCACGCGTTTTTTGCTGAGCGCGAAGCGGGCAAAATTCCTGACGTTCCGGAAGACACGCCGATTCGCCCGATCAAATCCGCCGCCGTCATTGGCGCGGGCACCATGGGCGGCGGCATCGCCATGAACTTCGTCAACGCGGGCATTCCGGTAAAAATGTTGGAGATGAAACAGGAAGCCCTCGACAAAGGCCTGGCCACCATCAAAAAGAATTACGCCAACACCGTGGCCAAAGGCAAACTCAAGCAAGAGGACATGGACAAGCGCGTCGGTCTCATTACCGGCACGCTGAATTACGAAGATTTGCGCGACGCCGACATCGTGATCGAAGCCGTGTTTGAAGATATGGCGGTGAAGGAAACGGTTTTCAAAACGCTGGATAAAGTCATGAAGCCCGGCGCGATTCTCGCGTCGAATACTTCCACACTCGACGTGGATAAAATTGCCGACTTTACCAAGCGTCCGCAAGATGTCATCGGCACGCATTTCTTTTCGCCTGCCAATGTGATGCGCCTGCTCGAAGTGGTGCGCGGTGCGAAGACGGGCAAAGACGTGCTCGCCACCACGATGAAACTGGGCAAAGCGATCAAAAAAGTGTCGGTTGTGAGCGGCGTGTGCGACGGCTTCATCGGCAACCGCATGATCGAAGACTATGGCCGCCAGGCAGGCTACTTGTTGGAAGAGGGCGCGAGCGTGCAGCAAGTCGATAAAGCCATGACCGATTTCGGCATGGCCATGGGGCCGTTCCAGATGGGCGATTTGGCCGGCCTCGATGTCGGCTGGTACATCCGCAAACGCCGCGTCGCCGAAAACCCCACTGTGCATTACTCCAAAATCGGCGACAAAGTGTGCGAGCTGGGCCGCTTCGGCCAGAAGACTGGCGCAGGCTGGTACCGATACGAAGCGGGCAATCGCACGCCGATGGTTGATCCCATCGTCGATGAAATCGTTGTCAATGAACGCAAAGCGCTGGGCATTACACCACGACAAATCACCGACGCCGAAATCGTCGAACGCCTTGTCTATGCCCTCACCAACACCGGCGCAAAAATTCTCGAAGAAGGCATCGCACTGCGCGCCAGCGACATCGACCTCGTGTACCTCACCGGTTACGGCTTCCCCGCCTATCGTGGCGGGCCGATGTTCTACGCCGAAACCGTTGGGCTGAAAAAGGTTTACGATAAGGTTGCAGAATTCAACGCGAAGTATGGAAAATATTGGGTGCCTGCGCCGCTGTTAAAAAAGTTGGCGGATGAGGGGAAAACGAGTTGGAAGCAGGCTTAAAAAAAAGCAGGGTGGCAAAGCGCGCGGCTTTTTTGCGCGCGTGCCTACCGAACAAAATTTTGATGGGCACGTTATCGCAGCCCATCCTGCGAAACTCATGCTCCATTAATTCGGAATAGATAACATAGGAACCTTGCGATGCAATTCTAGCAACTACAATTTTTTTGACATGGTGCGCGAGCGCACCCTACGTTTAATTTTTAACTGGAGAACATCATGACTGACGCTGTTATCGTTTCCACCGCCCGCACGGGGCTTGCAAAATCCTGGCGCGGAGCATTCAACATGACCCATGGCGCGACACTGGGCGGCCATGCGGTTGACCATGCCATTCGCCGCGCGAAGATTGAACATGGCGAGGTGGAAGATGTATTGATGGGCTGCGCCAACCCGGAAGGTGCGACGGGCAGCAATATTGCGCGGCAGGTGGCGCTGCGGGCCGGTTGTCCGGTGACAGTGCCGGGTATGACGATCAACCGGTTTTGTTCCAGCGGTTTGCAAACCATTGCCATGGCGGCGCAACGCATTATCGCGGGCGAGGGCGACATTTATGTGGCGGGCGGCGTGGAGTCGATTTCGCTGGTGCAAAACGAAATGAATATGCACAACATGGTCGATGGCTGGCTAAAGGAGCATAAGCCGGAAGTGTATTGGCCCATGCTGCGCACGGCCGAAGTCGTGGCGAAGCGTTACAACATTTCACGCGAGTTGCAAGATCGTTATGGCGTTGAAAGCCAGTTGCGCGCGGCAAAGGCGCGCACGGAGGGCAAGTTCAACGATGAGATTGTGCCCATCACGGTAAACATGAAAGTCGTCGATAAAACCACGGGGCAGGAAACCATCAAGGAAATCACGCTGGCGCAAGACGAAGGCATTCGCGCCGACACGACTTACGAGGGCGTGTCGCAAATCAAACCGGCCATCGAAGGCGGTGTGATTTCGGCGGGCAATGCGAGCCAGTTTTCCGACGGCGCATCGGCAGCGGTGGTGATGAACGCGAAGCTGGCCGAGCAGCGCGGATTGAAAGCGTTGGGTATTTTTCGCGGCTTCGCCGTCGCCGGTTGCGAGCCGGATGAAATGGGCATCGGGCCGGTATTCGCGATTCCCAAATTATTAAAAAAAGCCGGCCTCACAGTCGCCGACATCGGCCTGTGGGAACTCAACGAAGCCTTCGCCGTGCAAGTGCTTTACTGCCGCGACAAACTTGGCATTCCAGCTGATCGCCTGAATGTGAACGGCGGCGCGATCGCGGTGGGGCACCCGTACGGTGTTTCCGGCGCGCGCCTCACCGGCCATGCGTTGATCGAGGGCAAGCGGCGTGGCGTGAAATATGTGGTGGTGACCATGTGCATCGGCGGAGGGCAGGGCGCGGCGGGTTTGTTTGAGGTAGTTTAATTTTACCTAAAGAAACTTTGTTCGTGTCCTTCGACGGGCTCAGGATGAACGGCCTATTGTGGGTCCGTTCGTGGTGAGCTCGTCGAACCATGAACGGAATCCACAATAGGCCATATTTCATTGATATTTGCACAATTGATTTTCAGTAGTCTCTGAAGCAAATAACAACCCTTAAGTAATTTCCAAAAAAATGTAATTCAATCAAATAATTTCCTGCAACCATTCCATATCTGATTCTGAGCGGCTAAGACGGAGACAAACACTGCATGCATTTTTTTGAAGACCCCGCCATGCTGGCACCGCCCGCCGTGGTGAAAACCGATCTCGGTGGTGGAGCATTCACGTTGCATTCGCCTGAATCGTTGCGGCCCTACGCGCGATGCGTGGGTGAATGGCTTGAACATTGGGCGCTAGAAACACCGGACGCGCCGGCCTTTGGCGAACCCAACCCGGCGGGCGGATGGACGATGTTGTCGTGGCGCGAATTGCGTCAGCGTGTTGGCGCAGTGGCGCAATCACTTATCGAGATGCATTTGCCGACGGCGCGTCCGATTGCGGTGTTGTCCGACAACTCGCTTGATCATCTGGTGCTGCTGCTCGCCGGTATGCATATCGGCACGGCGGTGTGTTCCATTAGCAGCGGCTATTCACGGTTGGCGCAGGGCGATTTCACGAAAATTCATGCGATTTTGCGCGAACTGAATCCGGCGCTGGTGTATGCGTCGGACGCGGCGACTTACGCGCCGGTGTTGCCCGGCAGCGATGTGGATGCGGCAGCAGTATTCAGCAAAGGCGCGGAAACTTATGCTGGAGCGGTTTCATTTGCGCATCTGCTCGCAAGCAAAGAAACGCCAGCCGTACACACTGCTTTCGAAAAAATCTCGCCCGACACCCATGCGAAATATCTGCTGACATCGGGTTCGACCGGCCATCCGAAAGTCGTGATCAACACCCACCGCATGTTGTGCGCCAACCAGCAAATGTTGGCGCAGGCGTTGCGTTTTTTTGAAAAAGAAAAACCGGTGCTGCTCGACTGGCTACCATGGAGCCACACCTTCGGCGGCAACCATAACGTCAATATTGTTTTGCGCAATGGTGGCACTATGTATATCGACGACGGCAGGCCGATGCCGCAGGCCATCGGCAAAACCATCGCCCATTTGCGCGATGTGCAGCCCACCGTTTATTTCAACGTGCCGCGCGGCTACGATATGTTGCTGCCCGCGCTGGAGTCTGACCCGGAATTGGCGCGCAAATTTTTCGGCCGCTTGCGTATGGTGTTTTACGCGGGCGCGTCAATGCCCGTTTCGACCTGGCAGCGGCTTGAAGCGGTTGTCAAAAGCGTGCGCGATGAACCCATCTGGCTCACGACTTCGTGGGGCTCGACCGAGACGGCACCGGCTGTGAGCTTTGCCCATTGGCGGCTTGAGCGACCCGGCGTCATTGGTTTGCCGTTGCCGGGTGTGACGCTCAAATTTATACCCAATGCGGGCAAGCTGGAAATGCGCGTGAGTGGCGCTAATGTTTTTCCCGGTTATCGCAATAACGAAGCGGCCACGCGCGAAGCGTTCGACGAGCAGGGTTTTTATCGCATCGGCGACGCGGGTTATCTGGCGGATGAAAACGATGCGCGCAAAGGTATTGTGTTCAACGGCCGCGTAGCCGAAGATTTCAAATTGACCAGCGGCACCTGGGTTTCCGTCGGCATGTTACGCGTGCATCTGGTGTCGGCACTGGCACCCCATGTGCAGGATGTGGTCGTCACCGGCCATGATCGCGACGACATCGGCATGCTGGTGTTTTTGACCGAAGCGGCGCGCGCACTGCCAGCACAACAAATCAACGACCATGTGCGCGATGTGTTGCGCGCGCTAAAGCAGCAGGGCACGGGCTCGTCGCAAACACCCGCGCGCGCGCTGCTGTTGTCCGATTCGCCGATCGCTGCCGCCGGCGAAATTACCGACAAGGGTTACATCAACCAGCGCATGGTACTCTCTCGCCGTGAGGCCGATGTGCACGCCTTGTACGCCACGCCGCACGATGCGCGCGTGATCAAACCCTGAGGAAAAACATGCCGCAAACTTTTCAATCACTGGCTGGCACCAGCGGCCCCCTTGGTGCGCTGCCTTTGTTGCACATCGAGCAGGCTGGTCCCGTTCTGCACGTCCGCCTAAATCGTCCGGCCAAACGCAATTCCATCAGCGATGCGCTGTTGGCCCAATTGCACACGGCATTCATTAACGTGCCGAAGGACATTCGTGCGATTGTCATCAGTGGCGAAGGCGAGCATTTCTGCGCCGGCCTCGACTTGAGTGAAGTCTCTGAACGCAATGTCAGCGAAGGCATGCAGCATTCACGCGCGTGGCATGCCGCGTTTGACCAGATTCAATTCGGCCCGGTGCCGGTGATTGCGGTTCTGCAAGGCGCAGTGGTTGGCGGCGGATTGGAGCTGGCGTCGTGCGCGCATTTGCGCGTGGCCGAAGCTAGCGCATTTTACGGCTTGCCCGAAGGCACGCGCGGCATTTTTGTTGGTGGCGGCGGCTCTGTGCGCATCTCGCGCATGATTGGCGTAGCGCGTATGAGCGACATGATGCTCACGGGTCGCGTGTTCGATGCGAACGA
>JAYTVC010000026.1:0-24052 GCA_043744215.1 Pseudomonadota bacterium | reverse complement strand
AACAGCGCCGCCGATATGCCGCCGAGTAAACCCACCAGCAACTCGATGTCAATAAAGCGCGAGAGCACGTCTTCCTGTTTGATGAACTTCGACAAATAGGAACCAACGCCCATGGCAAATAAATAGCAGCCAATGATGGACGAAAACTGCAACACCGAATCGCCGAGCAAATAGCTCGACAGCGCACCCGCGATCAGCTCGTAAGTAAGCCCGCAGGAGGCGACGATGAAAACGGAAAATATGAGTAAGCGGTCGGGCATTTTTTAGTGTGATTGCGGTGGAAACCTGCACCTGCTAATGTGCTATTCAACAAACCTCAATAAACGGGAAGCAAATTATGTTAGGGGCTTATAACTATCTGATTCATTTGCTATCCGGCTTTGTGCTGCTGTCGGCTTTCTTTTGGCTTTACACCGAGAAGATTACCCCATTCCATGAAATCACGCTGATCCGCAACGGTAACATGGCAGCGGCATGTTCGCTCGCGGGCGCGGTAATCGGCTATACGCTGACACTCGCTTCGAGCATCACGCACAACGATTCGTTTTTCATGTTTCTCGCCTGGGGCTTCGGTGGTCTCGTGGTGCAGGCGATTTGCTACGCCATCATGACGCGCCTGATGCCGCAAATGAATGAAGCGATTGTGAGTAATAATATCGCGATGGGTGCGTTGATGGGATTGGCGTCGTTGAGTTTAGGCATTTTGAATGCGGCCTGCATGTCGTAGTAACTATTTGATTATTAACAATTTTTTAACAACCTTATGCGAGAGGAAACACCATGAGCCTGAGTTCCTTTATTAAAAAACAGTTTATCGACATTCTGCAATGGAACGAAGACAGCGACGGCGTGCTCGCCTGGCGCTTCCCCATGGCGGAGTTTGAAATTCAATACGGCGCGAGCCTCACGGTGCGCGAATCGCAAATGGCCGTGTTCGTGAACGAAGGCAAAATTGCCGACGTGTTCGGCCCCGGCATGTATAAACTCACCACGCAAACGATGCCCGTGCTCACCTATTTGAAAAACTGGGACAAGCTGTTCGAGTCGCCTTTCAAATCCGACGTGGTGTTTTTCAGCACGCGCTTGCAGCTTGGCCGCAAGTGGGGCACGCCGCAACCGATCACCATCCGCGATAAAGATTTCGGCATGGTGCGCTTACGTGCCTTCGGTATGTACTCGTACAAAATCGCTGACCCAAAAAAGTTTTACACCGAAATCAGCGGCACCCGCGACAGCTACACGCGCGATGAAGTGGAAGAGCAATTGCGTAACCTCACCATCGCCACCATGACCAACACGCTGGGCAGTTCCGACGTGCCCTTCCTCGACATGGCCGCCAACCAGACCTTGATGTCGGACAAAATCAAAGCGGCTATGACACCGGTGTTCGATCGCTACGGTGTGACGCTGGATAATTTTGTTGTCGAAAATGTTTCGTTGCCGGAAGAGTTGCAAAAGGCCATCGACACACGCATCTCCATGGGCATGATGGGCGACATGGCGAAGTTCACCCAATATCAAGTGGCGCAATCGATTCCGCTCGCCGCGCAAAATGAAGGTGGCATCGCGGGCATCGGCGCAGGATTATCGGCAGGCGTGGTAATGGGCCAGACCATGATGGAAAGTTTGAAGACTGCGCAAAATTCCACCGCACCCGCCGCTGTTGCAGCCGAAGACCCCGCCGCACGTTTGGAAAAACTCAAAGGCCTGTTGGACAAAACGCTGATTACGCAAGCGGAGTACGATGCTGCGAAAGCGGAAATTCTGAAAAAACTCGTCGGCTAAATTCAAAAAAATAACCAGCCTTTCATGTATCAAGTAGCCTGCCCCAGTTGCGGCGCGCCCGTCGCGTTCCGCTCGGCCGCGTCGGTCATGGCGGTGTGCGCCTATTGCAAAGCCACGCTGTTAAAAGATGCCGAGTCGGTCAAAGACATCGGCAAGATGTCGAGCACGCTGGAAGACTATTCGCCGATCCAAATCACCACCTCGGGCATTTACCACGGCCAACCGTTCAGCGTCGTCGGCCGCATTCAATTGCGCTACGACGCGGGCTTCTGGAACGAATGGTATGTGCTGTTCGCCGACGGCACGCCGGGCTGGTTGTCCGATGCCTCAGGCCAATATATTTTTACGCTGCCGCAAGCCGCGATTGCGGACGCACCGCGCTTCGCCGATCTGGCACCGGGACAGGCTCTCTCATTTGAAGGCGTGCCGTTTATCGCCGCCGATGTGCGCACGGCAAAATGCATTTCCGGCGAAGGCGAGTTGCCGATGCAAGTGGGCAAAGGCTGGGAAGCGCGCGCTGCCGACTTCCGGTTCGATGCGCGCTTTCTGACGCTGGATTATTCCGATGGCGACACGCCGCACATTTACGCGGGCAAATCGGTCACGCTGGAAGATCTACGCTGCCAGCTATTGCGCGCGCCGGATAAAATTTCGGAAACCGCCGGTAAGTATCGCGGCAAAACATCGGCGTTGTCGTGCCCGTCCTGCGGCAACAGCATCAAATATCAGGTCGGCATGGCATTTCATATTGTCTGCCCGACTTGCCATGCGGATGTAGATTTTTCTACTGAACGCGCTGCGGTATTAAAAAAAGGCGAGCAAATCGCAAGCGTTACCACCACGCTAAAGCTCGGGGATATCGCAACTGTCGAAGGCGTGAAATACAATCTCATCGGTTTGCAAAAATCGCGCGAGGTGGAAAGCGATGAATCTTCAACTTGGGTGGAATATTTGCTGTTCAACGAGAAAGCCGGCTTCTTATGGCTGGTAGAAAGCGACGGCAATTGGGACCGCGTAAAAGTGCTGAATCAATGGCCGAAACTCCTATCGCGCAACAGCGTCACGTTTCAAAACGACAGCTATGACAAGACTTACGATTACGGCGGCGAAGTTATTTACGCCGCTGGCGCGTTTAACTGGCGCATTTCCGTCGGCGACCGAGTGCGCATCAGCGATTACGCGCTCGGCGTGCGCAAGCTCAGCATGGAAGCGACTGCCAACGAAATCACCTGGTCGTCGGCCACGCGCGTGCCGGTGGAATTAGTGCAAAGCTGGTTCAGCAATGCGCCCTATCCCGCCACAGCCATGCTTGCCGCAGCCGAAGATAATGCGCCATCAACAACGGCAGCCAAGATTTTTTCTGCGCTTATTGTGATGCTCAACCTGCCCATTACATTTGGCAGCGGTATGATCGGCCTGATCATTATCGTCGTGGCATTGCTGATGATCTGGGCGCCCATCTGGTTTCCGAGTTTGTTTGTACAACATGATGGTGGATTTGATGGTGGAGATGACTGATGTCAAAATATACTTATGTGATTTACGGTATTGTCGTATTCGTCGGCAGCATCATTATTAATCTCGCCGAAAGCAGCGATAAACAAACGGCCAGCAATTGGAGCAGCCGTGGTGGTAGCGGCTATAGCGGCGGTTACGGCGGCGGCTATGGCGGCGGAGGCCACAAATAATGAATGCGCCCTTACCGGGTTTAGTTACCGGCATACACGTGCTGGCGGATTTTCACGGTGTCTCAGCCGAGTTGCTCAGCGATCCCGCCTTGATTGAATCGCTGCTGCACGACGCGGCGCTCGCCGCAGGCGCAACGCCCATTTTCGCCAAGTTCCATCACTTCGGCGAAGGGATGGGAATCACCGGCGTGATGCTGCTGCGCGAATCGCACATTAGCATTCACACATGGCCGGAATCGGGTTTTGCTGCCATTGATATATTTATGTGTGGCGATGCGCAGCCGCAGCGCGCGGTTGCATTGTTGCAGCGGGAGCTTAAGCCGACTATCGCGCACATGAAAGAAGTCGTGCGCGGGGAAATTGCCTAACTTTCGCAGGCTGATTACATCGATGATAAAAAAGCCCCGCATTGGCGGGGCTTTTTTTGTCCATTCAATCCCATTATTTTTTGGTTAAATACACCTCTACGCGCCGATTCTTCGCGCGGCCTTCGTCGGTGTCGTTTGATGCGACGGATTTCTCGGCGCCAAAGCCGATGGACTCAACACGGCTTGGGTCGGTGCCCATGCCTGCCAATGATGCCTTGACGGATGACGCACGCTCACCCGACAATTTTTTATTGGCCTCTGCATTACCCTTGCTGTCGGTGTGGCCCTCTACACGAATCGCCACGTTGGGAAACGCTTTCATCACGGCAGCGACTTTGGCGATTTCTTTTATCGAGTCGTCGGTCAGCCTGGCCGAGTTGGTGGCGAAGTTGACGTTTTCCAGTTTCAACGGCTTGCTCAAATCAGCGTTCTTGTCGTTGATGAGATTATAAAAATTCTCAAGGAATCCCCCCGGCGTTACATCAAGTTTGCCGCCGCCGGGAATCTGAATAGACTTCATGGCTAACGCAGCGGGCGCGGCTGCCTGCGTTATCGCTGATGCTGCCATGCTTGGTAATGGCGTGGGTGTCAGTGCGGGCGCTGCAACCGACGGCGCGGCAGTAGGCACTTTTGTTGGCGCTGGTGCGGCGGATTTTTCAGTCGTCTTTTCATTTGTGCCGCTATCGCGCAATATCCAAAAGGCAATCACCCCGCCAATGCCGATCAACAGCCAGGGCAAACTCTTTTTCAACAGCCCGCCTCCCGCTGCAGCGGCGCCACCTGCCACGTCCATGCCGGCACCGGCAATATTGCCCGCCGCGCCTGCCGCGCTGTTGAACGCCGCGCCCAAACCTAGCGCACCGCCAATGCGGCTATCCACCGCGCCTTGCAAATGTTCTTTTTGTCCCGCCAATAAATTCATCAGCCCGCTGGCATTGATGTTGTTGGTCGCCGCATGATTTTTCATAAAGCCGAATACTATCGGCGCAACCATAGACAGCAAGCTGGTGGTCGATGCAGATTTCAAGCCGCTCACGGCGCTGATCGCGCTGACCAGACCGCCGACCTTATCGCCGAATAAATTGCCCAGCAATTGGGTGCCCACTGCCGAAACGGTATTGGAATTCGCGCCACCACTGAATAAGCCGCCAAGGCTGGTCATAATGTTGGTATTGATGTTGGGGCTATTGATCGTGCCTAATAATTTAGTGGCGCCATCGAGTGTGGCACCTTGCTTCACCATGCCGCCCAACAGCGCAGGAAGAATCGCACTGATGGCCGATTGCGTGCTGTCTGTATTTTCGCCAAGCAATTTGCTGGCTGAGCCAGCGAGTTGATTACCCATTGCGCCCTTCATCATGTCGAGTAGATTCACTGCCATTTCGATACCTCCTTATTGTTACAGACTTTTGAGTGACCGCTGGTGCGGTCATGCGGAGTGCTGATCAACTGGTTTTATATCAACTGGCGAGACTAGAGCGAACTTAAAATATCAACACTGCGCATACTAATGATAGGCAAGGCGATATTTTTGTACGTTACGAAGCATCCCGACCCAATTGGACTTCACTAGTTTTTTTAATTAGCAACCAGCAAAATCTTAGCATCAGGCGAGGACAACGCGGCCTGGGGAAATGTTAACTTTTCATACGACCGTAGATTGCGATATTAAAAATTATTGTTTATAATCAAATAGTTATGATTTTTGTGGGAAATGTATCAAACGCAGCCTTGCATAACAATGACTAACCCCGGCGACTAACTGCGTGCTATTAACGCCGCCATTTGCGCGCGCATTTTTTCGTCAGGCAAACGCCCACGCATCGCGTTCATATTGTCTTCAAGATGCTTCACATTACGCGTGGCGGGTATCACGCACGTGACGGCAGGATGCGCGAGAATATATTTCAGAAAAAATTGTGCCCAGCTTTGACAATCAAATTCCGCCGCCCACTCGGGCACATTTTTGCCGCGCACTTTGCTGAACAAATTTGCCTGGGCAAACGGGCGGTTGATCATCACGGCTGTGTTGCTGTCCGCCGCCGCCTTGAGCAAGCGGGACTCCGCTTCGCGTTCCACAATCGAATAATTGAATTGCACAAAATCTATCCCGCCCGACTTGATGATTTTTTCCAGCGTTGCATGAGATCCATCGTTGTAATGGGTAATGCCGAGATAACGGATGCGGCCTTCGGCTTTCCAATCACGTAATGTGGCCAGGTGCGTGTCCATGTCGAGCAGGTTATGCACCTGCATCAGGTCAAGTTTATTGACGCGCAATTTTTTCATCGACTCCTGCATTTGCCCGATGCCCGCTTCGCGCCCCGATGTCCATACTTTGGTGGCGACAAATAATTGTTTGTGCACGTTGAGTTCCGCCGCCAAATCGCCCACCGTTGATTCGGATGTGCCGTACATCGGCGAGCTATCGACAACTTTTCCGCCCAGCTCGACAAAGCGCCGCAACACGTCTTTGGCTTTCGCCGTTTCCGCCGCATCGTTACTGACATCGAAACTCTGATACGTGCCGAGCCCTACGGCAGGGATCTTCTCGCCGGTTTTCGGAATTATGCGCATGAAAATATTTTCTTCTGCATGGATTCGTTTAGCCGGCATGCCGGTTGCGCCCATCGCGCCCGCCGCCGCCATCACCTTCAATACATCGCGTCGTTGCGGGTTCATGGTTTTACTCCTGATAAAAACCTCATCCCGTAGGTCAGGTTGCGACGCAGCTTTTTGCGTCGTTACCTGACACGCAAATTTCTATTCCTGTCAGGTAGCCTATCGGCAACCTGACCTACCGCTTCTCAAAATAATCCGTTCACTCTGAGCCTGTCGGCCAACTTACCGCTTCATCCCGTAGGTCAGGTTGCGACACGGTTTTTTGCGTCGTTACCTGACGCGCAAATTTCTATCCCTGTCAGGTAGCCTATCGGCAACCTGACCTACCATTTCCAAGGGGGAAGTCCTTCTGCTTTAATCTTGGCGAACCGCTCCTGCTCTTTGCCCAAATAAAATCCCAGCCCCGCCCACAACAGCGCCAGCGGAATCGCCGTGAGCGCCACTTGCGCCGTGGTCGCGCCCAACATTTTCACGCCCGTGTTCAACCAACCCGACATCGCATCGCCGCCGCGGTTCACCACCGTATCAATGACATTTTTTGCCTTATAACGTTCCTCGCGGCTCACGACGGTGAACAACACTTCGCGCGCGGGGCGGGTGATGGCGTATTCCATCGCGCGGCGGATAACACCGAGGCCGATGATCGCGGCCAGCGTCGGCACGGCAGCCAACAGGCCAAAACCCACCACGCTCACAACGGGCATCAGCATCAAACAAAACGTGACGCCGAAGCGCAACACCAATTGCGCAGTGACAAACAATTGAACAAACAGCGTCAAGCCGTTCACGGCCAAATCCACCGTCGCAAATAGTTGCGTGCGTTCGGCGGATGACGGAATCGTAGCGGCCACAATGCGCGCCTGCTCTAAATAAAGGAATGTACCCAGCGTGGAGATCATCAAAATATAGCCGCACACCGCCAGCAGATAACGCGAGCGCAACACCAGCCGTGCCCCCGCCCACACACTGCCACCGAGCGCATCACCGCGATTTTCTGCCGGCGCATGGTGGGACGCGTGTGCGGCCCAGTGGTTGAGTTGATGAATGCATAACACCGCGCCCAGCAAAAACATGCACGACACCAACAGCAAATTCGCAATGCCGAGTTGCGCTACCCATGCGGCCGTCAGCGCCGGCCCTGCCATCGCCCCTAAACTGCCACCCGCCGCAATCACACCATACAAACGCTTCGCCTGATCGTTGCGGAAAATGTCGGACATAAAACTCCAGAACACCGACACTACAAACAAATTAAATACCGACAGCCAGACAAAAAACCCCTGTGCGACCCGCGCCGGATTCACGCCGTTCACCATCAAAAAATAAAAACCGACAATGTGCGCAATAAAAAAATAGTAGGCGAAGGGCAACAGCCGCCGTCGCTCCCACCGCGCCGACGCCCAGCCGAAAATCGGCACCAACACCAGCATTGCCACAAACGTCGCCGTAAATAACACCGGCAAATTCGCCACGCCGCCCTGAATGCCCATCTCCTCCCGCACCGGACGCAACACGTAATAACCGCACAGCAGACAGAAAAAATACACGAACGACCAAGCCAGCGCAGGCCATTCGCCGGGCTGGAGGGTGAAGGGTTTGAAGTAAGATTTTGCGGGCGAAGTAGAAGTTGGAATTTGCATGGTGAAGTTTCTGCAGGCGCCTAAATAAACCATACAAAGTTTGACGCATGGCTCCCGTACTACACTGCGATGCGCGTCACTTTCGGTTTGCGTTGCTGCCGCGCAACCCACAAGTCGTAACCTGCCTGCATTTCCAGCCACATTTCTGCGCTGGTGCCGAGCGCGGCTTCGAGCCGCAGAGCCATGCTGGCGCTCACGCCTGCGCGGCCATTCAATAAGGCCGATAAAGTTTGGCGGGTAACGCCTAGGCGTTGGGCGGCCTCGCCGACGGGCAATGTTTCCGGCAAATATTCACGCAACACTTCGCCGGGGTGAGCAGGGTTATGCATTCGCGACATGGTCAGCTCCTAATGGTAATCCAAATAATCTACAAGCTCAGCATCTGTACTTTGAAAGCGAAAAATAATTCGCCAATTGCCGTTAACAGTCACCGAAAAAAAACCTTTTCGATCACCTGTTAACGGATGAAAGCGCCAACCCGGTGCGTTCATGTCATCTGGTTTTTTTGCATAATCGAGCGCAGTGAGCAAGATGCGCAGCTTGGCTGCGGGATGAGCTTGAATGCCCGCCTTGGTGCCGCGGCGAAAGTATGCTTCGAGCCCTTTATGTTGGAAACTTGTGATCACGGGAGATTGTACTGCGTAAAGCGACGCCTTACAATGCGGTGCATCATAACCTTTTAATTTATATTAATATTAGATTCAATTATTCAAATCATACAAATCCGTCCGTGAAACCGGTTGGCATAATTTGTTCATTAAATTCATTTGTTCACCTTTCGTGAACACTCGCAAAACATGAATGCCGCTACTCATGACGTTAATGCGGCTCCCCCGTAGGTCGGCAATCCTTTGCCGACGATGAATGCGTCCTCGCGGCACAAAATTTTTGCGGCGATGCTGTCGGCCAATGCGTGGCCGACGATTTCTTCCGCGCCGCCTTCACCGTACATTTCGGCGGTGTCGATTAATCTATAACCGATTTCAAATGCTTTGCGCACAGCGGTGATTTCTGTTTTACGTGTGCTCGCGTTTTCGCCCATGCGCCAGGTGCCGAGGCCGAAAGCGGGAAGGGTTTCGTTGTTGGGGAGGGAAATCATTTGCATGATGACTTGATGCTTCCTCTTTTGTGTTTACATCTATCCTTCGACTGGCTCAGGACGAACGGCTTTTTTGATTGAGTGGGTTAGCAGGATGGGCAAAGCGGCAGCGCGCCTATCATTTGTAACACACTTTCACGCGCAAGGCGCTCGCTACCGAGATGCATCATAACTATTTGATTATAAACAGTTATTTTGATTTTTGTAAAGCTCGTTTTACGCCAGCAACACCCACCAAAACCAGCGCGCCCACGATGATGCCGACAACCACATCCAATAATGTCGGCGTGATGGCTTCGAGAATTTTTCCGCCGTTAGGTATAGCGGCAGCGGTTTGCGCGGCGTGATGAATGATGTCGTGCGCAACAGGTATGCCGTGGGCGATGATGCCGCCGCCGACCATGAACATGGCGGCGGTGCCAATGATGGCGATGGCTTTCATCAAATACGGCGCGGCGCGCAAGATCCCATCGCCGAAACTGCGTTGCAGTTTGCGCCATGCGCTGTCGCCGGTTTTTTTGCTGAGATAAAGTCCGCCGTCGTCGAGCTTCACAATGCCGGCGACGATGCCATACACACCAATCGTCATAATGATGGCGATGGTACTGAGCACGGCGACTTGTTTGGCGAACGTGGCACCGGCGACGATACCGAGGGTGATGACAATAATTTCTGCCGACAAAACAAAATCGGTGCGAATGGCGCCTTTAATTTTATCTTTTTCCAGCGCGACAAAATCGATGGCAGGGTTGGTGAGCGCGTCGATCAATTCCTGTTCGTGCGCGTCGTTGTCTTTTTTGCTGTACAGAAATTTGTGTGCGATTTTTTCAAAACCTTCGTAACACAAATACGCACCGCCGATCATCAGCAGCGGCGTGATGGCCCAGGGAATGAATGCGCTGATGGCCAGCGCAGCGGGCACCAGAATGAGTTTGTTTTTGAACGAGCCCTTCGCCACCGCCCACACCACGGGCAATTCGCGCTCGGCATGTACGCCCGCAACCTGCTCGGCGTTGAGCGCAAGGTCGTCGCCCAACACGCCGGCGGTTTTTTTGGCGGCGACTTTGCTGAGTACGGCCACATCATCGAGGATGGTGGCGATGTCGTCGATTAGAGCGAGGAGACTGCTGGCGGCCATGGGGTTTCTTTTGTTTGTTGGAACATGCCGGCAAGGGTCGCCGGGTTTAGGGATGGGTTGATTCGCCACCTTGCCCGGCTGCTCAGGGCAGCCGGGCGCGGGCGTTAGGTGCCCGGATGAATCGCGGGGGTTTCGGCTTGTGCGGTTTCCGTTTTCCCCGCTCTCCACAATTTCAATTTTCGCCAATAGCCGCGGTCGCTGTAACACTCCCACGCCCAGCGCATCCATTGCAGCAGCGCGTAGGCGAGCCACAGTGCCCACGCAAGCATGAGCAAGCGATACGCCAGCAGCGGCACTGAAATCACCCACGCGACGGGCAATGCGTCGCTGGTTCTATCTTGATACCAGTTCAAGTTGAATGCCTGGGAACCGTTGCCGACGATTTGCATTTCCGGAATGCCGAGCAATCCGTTTTTCACCGCCCAGAACAAACCTATCAAAGCGGCGAATGTCCATAACAACAGAATGACCTGCCCAACATTAAAAAAGCTGTTGCTTGAATACTCGTCGCTAAATTTTTTGCGCAAACCCAATGCGAAAAACCAGCCGACAATGACTGCGCTGATTTCGAGCGAAGTTTGCGTGAGGCCGAGCCCCAGCAGCAACCAGTGATACCACTTGAGGGGCGTGAAGCTAACTTTGCCTAGACCGAAAGCAACCAACACCAGCACGATCACCACGCCCCAGAATAATACCGCAGGGCCCATGCGTGGCCCGCCGACAAACAAGGGCCAGCGATCATGCGGGAGTGAGATGCTGACACCGCTATTTACGCCGGACGCTCCGCTATGCACTTCGGGTGTAACAAATTGCATGGCGATGCCCGAAGGGTCGCGCCAATTAATGACGACATCCTGTTTGCCCGGCGCGACGGGCAAACGGATCTCGCGGCCCTCAAGCCGAATGGGTTGGCTCTGTCCGTTGATCGTGACCGATTGCAATACGGCCGCTTCGGGCAGGCGCATCACATGCTGTCCGCCACGGCTGGAACGGAATGATAGGAACAGGCTCGTGTCTGTCGCGCGAATGCCGGGCCTGACGTCTAGGCGGCTGCGATCGAGCGTGAGAGTTTGGCCCTCGACGCCTTTGGGCTTGCTGATGGCCAATTTCATTTCTTCGCCAGGCCAGGGCTGCCATTGGGGCAGCCATTGGGATGAGGAATCCACATGATGGATGACAGGGATGCCGCTCAATGTTGCATGCCATTGCGTTCCGAGATTGAGTCGCCAAGTGTGTATCTGATTCGTCTGCGTCGGCGCTTTCATTGAGAGTTGCTGAGTTTCCCGCAACGCGCTATCAAAACTGAATTCATTCGTCTGCGGACCCAGATTAACCAGCGCGACGCGTTGGCCTGATGTTTCCTGCACGCGCACGTCGCTGTTGGTGACCGACTCGCCTTCGATGAGCGGAATTTCAATCAGTATCGGCGCAGTGCTGTTGCTCGCCCTAACGACGCGGGTGATGATTTCCCAGGTAAGCCCCAGATTCAGGATCCGTTCGACGCGAACAAAGGGCGGTAAATTGTCTGCCGCATTTTCCGCCGCCGCCGCAGATCGCGCGGCTTCTTTCACCGCGCGGTTCAGCACCAGACTTTCGCCCGCCGCGCCATCTTCACCCAGCCCATCGAGCGTCCAGCCCGTAAGATCCGCTTCGACATGATGGGGCTTGAGCGGCAAGGGCAACTGAACCGTGTCGCGTCGGCTGAGCGATGCCTCGAGGGAAATCTGGTGGACGCCCTGGGGTAGTTGCACCCATAGATTACCGGCAGCATCACGCGCCAATCCCGGCGCGGTTTTTCCGTCAAGCAATACGCGTTCGGGCGACCATTGGTTAACACCGCCGGGCAACGGAATCATGGTGTCCGCTTCTGCGTGGGCTTCCAGTCTGAGTTGCAAGCTGCCGTTGGAAACCGTAATTTTCAACCGTGCCACCGATGCGCAATGGGGTAAACACGCTGCGGGCATGAGTATTTTTTCTTTTAGTTCTTTGAGCAACTCCGGGCTTGGCATATCGGCCGCGTAGGCTTGGTCGGAGCTGGCAAACCCCCACGACAAAAACATTGCGAGCGTAGCAGCAGCCGCGCCGCGCCGGTTGAAGCGGGGCCAGCGCAACGGCAGATTAGCCAGACATGCCAGCAGCAAACCCAGCAAGACTAAACGCATCACGGTAAACACGGTGTTCATCGCCGGTGAAATAAACCACAGGCTGATTTGTTGTTTGGCTTCAACCGGCCCGCTCCAATTCAAGTCGTAATCGTTCCAGCGCCACGAGGGCAATCCGGGCCCGGTCTGAATTTTTGCATTGGGGTCGATCTTGTTGACGCGGGCGAGTTGCTGTTGCGTTTTTTCGCCGTAGCTGTTGGCCGAAGCGCTTTCGCTGAGTGTCGCGCTGTTCAGTCTGCCCTTACTTTTCGCTCCGTCCAAAGGATCTTTCATTGCTATAGAGGCTTGTGGGGCAGGGGCTGGCATAGGGGCAGCAGCCACTCTTCCAGATTCTTCTATCATCCTTGCTTGAACCGGGGCTTCGTAACCTGCCTGCGAATTCTCGTTGCCAATGGTTGCCCAGGGACGTTCCAGCACCGGATACAAAACATGACGCACTTGATTTACCGCAAAGGGTATCAGGAGAACCACTAACATCAGCAAGCTGACCCAGCGATACAACGACAACACTTTGCGCGGTTTGCCGTCGGGCAGCACGCGCAGGAGTGCGAGCACCGCCAGCAGATTCAACCAAAGCCATTGCGGCGCGCCGCCTTCATGATACGAGAGCGCGAGCGCGACCAATGCCACACCCGCCCAAGGCCAGCCGAACATTTTGCCGCAGGCCAGCGTGATGATCAGCACCAGAAAAAAATCCAGCAATGTCCAGCGTTCCATCCACGAACCCGGTACGCGATCGACACCCGTCGCGTGTAACAGTTGCCAGCCGGGCGGCAGGTGCAAACGGGCAGACAGTTGGTTGAAATCCTGCGCCCAGCCGGTGGCGGCAAAACTGCGCGCGGCCGGTGCGAGGCGGCTGTCGGCAACGATGTTCGCCTGGCCGCGCCGCAACTCGATGCCGGCTTTCGCGTCGGCGTCTTTTTCCATGCGCGTGATGTATTGGTCTGCGCCATCGACTTCGGCGCGGCCGAGAATTTGCGGCTGAGCCATTTCCAGACGCCACGCGCGTGTGACGTTACCGTTGATGTGATCTTGCATGGTGTAACCGCCGCCATCAAAGTCGAGCCAGATGTTGCGCATCAGCACCAGACGGTCGGGCGCGGGCTCCGGATCGCCGCGTTTGGTTTGGTTGATTTGCATCGCGTCCCCCGGCGCCATGCGATAGGCCGGGAAGCGTTTCCACTCCGGCGGCAAAGTAGTTTGCTGGGGATCGACGGCGGGCACACCTTCGATGGTGACTAGGCGCAGATCACTATGCGCTTCAAACGCCCACACTTCTTCCTGCGCAGCGATGGGGCTTTCAATTTTCGGCAGGGACAAACTTTTCAACGTTGTCATGTTGCGCGCCCGCAGCAGGATTTGCCAACGCCCCGGTCGCACTTGCACGCGCACACTACCGTCACGCTCAACGCGTGCAGGCAAGGCGCTCTCCAACGAAAGCGGAATAAAGCCGGGCAATAATGCGTTGGGTAATACCACTTCCTGACTTTTGCCTGACGCGATCAATTCAATGCGCGTGCTGACCGTCATGGGGATGTCGTCGCTCACCAAACGATTCACGCGCATTTCAATACGCTCGGCTCCCGTTTCGCTGGTGGCTGCCTGTTTGAGCCATAGACGGCCCGCTTCATCCAGCTTGGGCGTCGCCACCGCTACGCCGTTGAGCGTGAGCGATAGCAATCCTGTCTCGTTTGGCACGGGCAAATTTTCCGGCAACTCGCTCCATTCAAACGTGCCCGTCAGCGTGTGGTTGCCGGCGTTGATGCGCATGCCGGGCATGTCCTCGCTCTCCGCATGCGTCACAACAGGCACAGGTTTGCCGTCAAGTTTCGTTTGTTGCGGCCAATGTTTCGCGTCACCCGGCAACGGCATCCATACCGTACGAAACGCGAGAACATCAAGCGAAAACGTGCCGCCTTTTTCATTCAGGTTGAGCGTGAGCCGTGACGGCCAACTGCATTGCCGCGTATCGCCATTGTTGTAATAGAAGGGACATTGCTTTTCTTCATCGCCATGCAACACCCAGGGCACCCATGATTTGAGCGGGTCGGGAATGCTGTCTTTAGGCAAGGGCTCGGCTCGGGCGACGCCACCGAGAAGTGTAAAGGCAAGAATGAAAAGTGCAGTGCAAGCGCGTGCGATGGAACCGGACATGGAGCCTCCTGATTATTTGTATTCCTTCTTTATTAACGGCAGGCGCGGCGCATCGGGTTCATTGCGCCGAAATAATTTCACATGTCGTGGCGCAAACCGCGAACAAACTCATTTCGCGAAAGGCGCATTTTGTCGCGGCTCTATTACTTTATTTAATCATGTAACTATTTGATTATATTGAATTATTCTACCGTTACGGATTTCGCCAGATTGCGCGGCTTGTCGACATCGGTGCCTTTTTGTAATGCGGCATGATACGACAACAGTTGCAACGGTATGGTGTGAACGATCGGGCTCAGCACGCCTTCGTGTTCGGGCAATTTGATGACGTGCACGCCTTCGCTCGCTTGAAAATTGGTATCGGCATCGGCGAACACATACAACTCGCCGCCGCGCGCTTTCACTTCCTGCAAATTCGATTTGAGTTTTTCCAGCAGCGCATCGTTGGGCGCGATAGCGACAACGGGCATGTCTTGATCGACCAAGGCCAACGGCCCGTGTTTGAGTTCACCCGCTGCGTAGGCCTCAGCGTGGATGTAGGAAATTTCTTTCAACTTAAGCGCACCTTCAAGGGCGATGGGGTAATGCACGCCACGGCCAAGGAAAAGTGCGTGATGTTTGTTGGCGAATTTTTCTGCCCAGGTGGTGATCTGCGGCTCGAGGTTGAGCACATGCTGCACTTTGTTGGGCAGGCGGCGCAGTGCTTCAATGTACTCCGCTTCTTTTTCTTTACTCAATTTGCCGCGCACTTTGGCGACAGTGGCCGCAAAAATAAACAGCGCCGCCAGTTGCGTAGTGAAGGCTTTGGTTGATGCGACGCCGATTTCTGCGCCCGCGCGCGTGAGGTAATTCAAAGTCGAGGCACGAATCAATGCCGACTCGGGCACATTGCACACGGTAAGCGAATGCTTGTGTCCCTGCGCTTGCGCATGTTTGAGGGCGGCAAGCGTATCGGCGGTTTCGCCCGACTGCGAGATGGTCACGATGAGTGTGTTGGGGTTCGGCACCGATTCACGGTAGCGGTATTCCGACGCGATCTCGGCAGAGCAGGGAATTTTGGCAATGGCTTCGAGCCAATATTTGGCGACGATGGCGGAGTGATAGCTGGTGCCGCAGGCGATGATGGCGATGCTGTCGATGGCCGCAAAAACTTTTGCCGCATCCATGCCAAATACTTCGGGCTTGAAACCTTGCGCCAACACTTGCTCGATGGTGTCGGTGAGCGCGCGTGGCTGCTCATAAATTTCTTTTTGCATGTAGTGGCGATAAGGGCCGAGCTCGACCGAATCGGCGCTCAATTCGCTGGTGTGGATTTTGCGCTCGACCTTGTGGCCTTTGCGGTCATAGATCGTCACAAAATTAAGGGTGACATCGGCCACGTCGCCTTCTTCGAGATAAATCACGCGTTGTGTAACCGGCAACAACGCCGAAACGTCCGACGCAATGAAGTTTTCTTCAATGCCTAAACCAATCAACAGCGGGCTGCCCTCGCGCGCGCAAATCATGCGCGTTGGGTTGTCGGCGCTGACGACACCGATGGCATAAGCGCCATGTAAATCGTTGACGGTTTTTTGCACGGCTTTGCACAAATCGCCCGCTTGCGCGAGGTAAGAATGCACCAGATGCGCGATGACTTCGGTATCCGTCTCCGAGGTAAACTCGTAGCCCTTGGCCTTGAGTTGGGTGCGCAGGGTTTCGTAGTTTTCGATAATGCCGTTATGCACGACGGCGATGCCGTCTTTGCTCACATGAGGATGCGCGTTGCGTTCCGACGGCGCGCCATGGGTGGCCCAGCGTGTGTGGCCGATGCCAAGATGGCCTTCCACTTTTTGCGCCTTGGTGTCTTCGGCGAGTTGCGCCACGCGGCCCACGCTGCGCACGCGTTTGAGTTCGCCGTTGATGATGGCGAGGCCGGCGGAGTCATAGCCGCGATATTCGAGGCGGCGCAAGCCTTCGATGAGAATGGGGACGACGTTACGTTGAGCGATGGCACCGACTATTCCGCACATGATAATTTCCTAAGTTGCATTGCAATTAATTTATTTTGCTTTTTTAACCGGCCGTTTCCACGTCGGAATATTCACTTGCTTTGTCCGCGAAACGGTCAGCGTATCCGGCGGTGCTTCGTGGGTCAGTGTCGTGCCCGCGCCCAGCGTCGCGCCGCGCCGCACCGTCACCGGCGCAACCAGTTGCGTGTCAGAGCCGATGAACACATCGTCTTCGATCACCGTTTGATGTTTGTTCACGCCGTCGTAATTGCAGGTGATGGTGCCGGCGCCGATGTTGACGTTATTGCCCACCGTCGCGTCGCCTACGTATGAAAGATGATTCGCTTTTGAGCCGATGCCCAAAGTCGTATTTTTGATTTCGACAAAATTGCCGATGTGCGCTTTATCGGCCAGCACGGTGCCGGGGCGCACGCGCGCATAGGGGCCGACGCGGCAATCACTGCCGATGATGGCGTCATCGATATGGCTGAACGGTTCGATTTTTGTGCCGCTGGCTACGGACACATTTTTCAAAATGCAATTTGCGCCGATAGTTACGTTATCCGCCAGCGATACTTTGCCTTCGAAAATACAATTCACGTCGATGCTGACATCGCGACCGCAAGTCAATTCACCGCGAATGTCGATGCGCCACGGGTCGAGCAGCGTCACGCCTTGCTCCAACAGCGCTTCAGCGCGGGTCTCTTGCAGTATGCGTTCGAGTTCCACCAATTGCATTTTGCTGTTGACGCCATTGGTTTCCCACACCTCGGCAGGATGAAAGGTTTCTACGGCGACACCTTCTTCGACGGCCATTTTCAGGATGTCGGTCAAGTAATATTCTTTTTGTGAGTTGTTGTTTTGCAATTTGCCGAGCCAGCCGGAAAGCTTTTGCGTGGGCACGCACATGATGCCGGTGTTGATTTCGTGGATGTGGCGCTGCGCATCGTTGGCGTCTTTATGTTCAACGATGCCGGTCACTTGATCGTGTTCATTGCGCACAATGCGGCCGTAGCCGGTGGGATCGTCGAGTTCGACAGTGAGCAGCGCAAACTTGCCGGCGCTCGCCGATGGAATCAGCGGTTGTAGCGTAGAAGTTTTAGTCAGCGGCACATCGCCATACAAAATCATGGTGACGCCCGCGCTATCGAGATGGGGTAACGCCTGCATCACGGCATGGCCCGTGCCCAGTTGCGGTTCCTGCTTTGCCCAGGCGATGTGGTCGCGGCCGATTTTATCCGGCACCGCTTCGCCGCCGTGGCCATAGACGACGCAAATTTTCGTCGGGTTTAATGTGCGCGCGGTGTCGAGCACATGAGCCAACATGGGCTTGCCGGCGATGGGGTGCAACACTTTGGGCAGCGCCGAGCGCATGCGTGTACCTTGGCCGGCAGCGAGGATAACAATATTCATAGGGAAATCATGCGCTTTATTATTTAGAGAATGAATAAGGATTTACCCTAATTTTAGCATGGGGAAGGAGGCTAAATTTTTGCATGCTTTACCAAGCCTATGCTTGCTGTATTTATTGTTTTCAATATAACTTATTGATTTTATTGAATAATTTGTTATTTACCGCGATGGGCGCCACGCCGCGAGTATGCCTGCCGCAAGGATGAGATAGAACAACACTTGCCCGAGATCAATCCACATGACACGGTTGCTGACGCCTAGAAACTGGTAGTGCGCCGCGAGCGAAAACAAGACCAGCCCGACAAATAAAATCAAACCCAGCTTTGCGCCCGCCACAAAGCCGCGCACATCCAGCCGCGCAATGAGCCAGGCGAGAAAATACGCGGTCAAAATCGACGTCATCAGCGCCAATGCAATCGGCTCCCATGATCCGGCCTCAAGTTGCTGCATGGTGCGGCCTTGTCCACTCAACCACGGGTGCAGAAACAACGCAGGCGAATACCAGACGTAGCCCATGAACTGATTCAGAATGATGGTCGCCCAAACCGCGAGGTGGTTTGTTTTCATATTCGCCCCCGATCAAATAATATTTATTCTAGTTTACCCGGCGTTGATCAGCGGCGCGACGAAAGCGAAAAAACCGCCCACCAAAAAAATCGCCAGTGACACCAGATAAATCCGCGACGTGTATGTGCGCGTTCGCATACACTCGCGCGCCAGCACCGGATCTACCGGACATGGCGCACGTCTATTGCGGAGCTGGAAATATCCGGCCACTGCGAGCATGGCAGCGGCAAAAATAAACACGGCGGATTTATTTTCTGACACCCACACCAATTGCGGGAACACACCGAGCAATGAGGCGAGCGATGCGCCAGCACCGATTGCGACCAATGCCGCTGGCAAGGCACAGCATAGCAGGGTGCCCGCGCTGGTAAATACGGACAGCCACGATAGCGCGGTGGTTTTGGTTTGAATCTGCGACTGCATGAGCGACGCGTGCGTGCTCATTTTTTCTTCGCTGCCGCGCGCACTGCATCGAGCGTCTCTTCGCTGCGCGTAATCTCGGTGACGGCATAACCTGCATCGGTGATGACTTGCTTCATCGTGTCATCCGACAAAACCTGGCCAGTTTTCAGCGCGACGGCGACGATTTTATTTTCAAGACTGACGAATACATCCTGCGTCGCATTTTGCGCGCGCAGTTTTTTCTCGATGCCCTGCGCGCAGAAGGCGCACACCATGCCGTTGACTTTGGCGCTGACGGTTTCCGCTTGCGCGTTTATTGTGACAACAGTAAAAAATATTACCCATAAAGTTTTCATGAAAATCTCCTAACTAAAATATGTACATGAAGTTAAAGCGAGCCTGTCTGCTGTTGTTGACACCCGCTTCGATAAAATAATTTTTGCTGATGGCACGCAGCATGGGAGTGATTTCGATTTTATCCGATAGCCCGCGCATGCGGCGCGCTTCGAGCACAAACCAGGGCTGGATTTCGTCGTACTCGGCTTTATAAAATGACGCGCCTAGGCGTACTGAATTGAAATCGTGCTTGATGCCGTCGGCGCGATAGAGGCGCGAGGTGGCCGCGAAATAAACGCGCGTGGTTTCATAATCGAATTGCACACCCGGCGCATAAGCAGTTTTTGCGCCTGCGAAATCATTGCCCGTCATGCGCCCCACGCTGCCGAACAGCCACACATTGGCTTGCGCGTCGGGCAGGTTCCAGCGATGCAGCAGGCGCGTGTAGTTGATTTCGGCCAGACTCCGCTCGCGCAATTTGTCGTCGGAGCGCATGAAAATCGCGCCGGCTCCAACGGCGTCACGCGGCGTGAAGGCGTAGTTCACCCAGCCCTCGCGCCAGTTTTCCGACGCGTCGCCCATGCCCATCCAGCTTCCGTCAAAACCCATGGGAGCTGAGTGGGCGAAATTCGCAAACAGCAATAGGCTTGCGCCAATAAGCGCGCGCGATAAATATGAATGTCTCATGGAACCTCCGCAAAAATTTTGAATCGATCCAGCGCTTTTCAAATCGAAAAGACGCGTATCAAATTTTGTTATGCGGCGGGAGGACGAAGCGCGGGAGGATGGGTGAGCGAAAAGAAGCCCGTGTCGAAGCTGACAGCATGATAAGACGGCGCTGCTGCGACGAATTGAATGGGGGCAGAAACCATCACGCTGATTTGCGCAAAATCGCATGCGCCCTTAAAAGGGCAGTCGGATTTTTTCGAAGCGGTTTTTGTGGCGCAATGGTCCATTGAACTTGTCGCTATATCGGCAACGGCGACCGTCACTGCAGGGACGTTGCTGAACTGCATGCAGCGCGTTGCGCAACCCTGTGCAAAAGCCGCGGCAGGGAGAAACGCGACGAGCACGAACAAGGCGATCAGGCGGCGGAAGGATTTCATGTTGTTTTGATTGTAATGGAGGCTTGAAGTTCACTGCAAATAAGCAAGTTGGTGCGGGTTGTCAGGTAACGGCGCTAAAAGACGCGCCGCAACCTGACCTACGTGACTCATGTGTCATTCCTGTGAAAACGGAAATCCATTTTTAGCCTGCCTTACATTCCAACTGGACTCCCGTTTTCACGGGAATGACAAACCAAACCCTATTCCTTCTCGTCGCCACCACCATCCAGCCCCAACTCCTGAATCTTGCGCGTCAACGTGTTACGACCGAGGCCGAGCAGGGTCGCCGCTTCGATGCGACGGCCGCCGGTGTGTTGCAGGGCGCGGGTAATCAGCGCGGCTTCAAATTCTTTGGTCAGGTCGTCGATGATGCCCGTGTCGCCTTTGGCCAGGCGCGCGGTGACGAGATTTTCCAGCGCGCTGCGCCAATTGTTTGTGTTCGCGGGTTCACCGGTCGATTTTATTTCTGGCGGCAAATCGTTGACATCGACGCTCTGCCCCGGTGCCATCACGTTGAGCCAGTGGCAGACGTTCTCCAACTGGCGCACGTTGCCGGGGAAATCCTGCGCCGATAAATATTTCAGCGCACCTTCGGTGAGCCGCTTTGCTTCGACATTCAGCTCGCGGGCGCTGGTGTGCAGGAAATGTTTTGCCAGCAGCGGAATATCTTCGCGTCTTTCTCTTAACGAGGGCAAGCGCAGCCGAATTACGTTGAGGCGATGAAACAAATCTTCGCGGAATAAATGTTCTTTCACCCGCATTTCCAGATCCTGATGGGTCGCTGCAATCACGCGCACATTGGCGGCGATGGGCTGATGGCCGCCCACGCGATAAAACTGCCCGTCGGATAACACGCGCAGCAATCGCGTTTGTAATTCCGGCGGCATGTCGCCGATTTCATCCAGAAATAATGTGCCGCCTTCGGCCTGCTCGAAGCGCCCGCGCCGCTGCGCTTGCGCGCCGGTGAACGCGCCGCGCTCGTGGCCGAACAATTCCGATTCCAATAAATCTTTCGGAATCGCGGCGGTGTTGATGGCGATAAAAGGCTTGTCTTTGCGCGGGCTGTGGCGGTGCAACGCCCGCGCCACCAACTCTTTACCTGTGCCCGATTCGCCGTTGATAAGAACGGTTGCGTGAGATTGCGACAGTCGTCCGATGGCGCGAAAAACCTCCTGCATCGCAGGCGCTTGGCCTAAAATTTCCGGCACCGCTTCGACGGAAGCCGCCGGGCCTTCTTGCCGCTGCGATTCTTCCAGCGCGCGGCGAATCAGGGCGATGGCCTGATCGACATCGAAGGGCTTGGGCAAATATTCAAACGCGCCGCCTTGAAACGCGGACACGGCGCTTTCCAAATCCGAATAGGCGGTCATGATAATCACCGGCAATTTCGGGTGGCGCAATTTTATTTCCTGCAGCAACTCCAAACCCGATGCGCCGGGCATGCGGATGTCGCTCACGACGACTTGCGGCGGTGATGTGTCCAGCGCGGCGAGTGCATCCTGCGCGGAAGAAAAACTTTTGAACGCGATGTCTTCACGTGCGAGCGCTTTTTCAAGCACCCAGCGAATCGACTTGTCGTCGTCAACAATCCATACTAAATTATTCATTATAATCAATAGGTTATGTAATTAAGGTAAAGGCTAAAACACTCACCACAGAGACACAGAGACACAGAGAAAAACACTGAGTGTAGTGCGAAGTAAGCGTTACTCTAAGTTCAAGATTGAAGTCTTGAATAACCGTTTTTCTCTGTGTCTCTGTGTCTCTGTGGTGAATCTGTGTCTCTGTGGTGAAAAGGTTTTGTTTCCCCCATCAGACAGCAATCACCGGCAGCAATAATGTAAAACACGTTCGCCCCGGCATGCTATCGAATTCAATCATACCGTGATGTTGGTTGATAAAAGTTTGCGCCAGCGATAAACCCAAACCGCTGCCGCCTTCGCGGCCCGACACCAGCGGATTAAAAATTGTATCGCGTAAATTGTCCGGCACGCCGGGGCCGTTGTCGATGATTTCAATCAGCAGCGCGTGGCGATAACGTTTGCGCGCCAGCGTCACCTGCCGCGCGATGCGCGTGCGCAAGGTAATCACGCCATTGCCTTGCATCGCCTGCGCCGCGTTGCGCACGATGTTGAGCAAGGCTTGAATCAACTGCTCGCGGTCGCCGGTGAGATCGGGCAGGCTGGTATCGTAATCGCGCACGATGCTGATGCCCTTGGGAAACTCCGCGGTAATCACGCTACGTACCCGCTCCAACACTTCATGAATATTGATGTCCGCAAGTTGTGGCAAGCGGTGCGGCGTGAGCAGGCTGTCCATCAGCATTTGCAATCGGTCCGCTTCCTGCACAATGACCTGCGTATATTCGCGTAACTCAGGACGCGGCAGCTCATGTTGTAAAAGCTGCGCTGCGCCACGAATGCCGCCAAGCGGATTGCGGATTTCATGCGCCAGGTTGCGAATGAGTTGGCGATTCATTTCCTGCTGTTCCAGAATGCGTTCTTCCCGCGCGATTTTGAGTTGCTGGTTGAGCTGGCGGAATTCGAGCAGCAAAGCAATATCTTCCATTGCGAGCGGGGTAATCACGCAACTCAATTGCAGCGGTGGTTGATGGTTACCGACATTCACCGTCAGCTCATGCTCGTTAAAGCCCGTGGCGTTCGCCATCGCGGCGCGCAAGGTTTCCATAAAAGCCTCGTTACCATGCATCAACTGCCCGATGGAAACATGCTCGGCGGTCTTGGTGCTGAACGCGAACAGCGTCTCTGCCGCCGGATTGGCGTAACGCACCGACAGCGATTCGTCGAGCAGGATTGTCGCGGTGGAAAGCAATTCGAGGCCGGTGTAGCGGGGGTTCATGGCATTTTGTTCTATATTCACGAATGAAACTTCAAAACACTTTTTTGGAAATTAATGCTTTTACCTTACCTCGTTTGCGTTAATTACTTCTAACCTATTGGCTTCCAAATCGTCTAATACTTGGAGACCGGCTTGTCTCGTATAAATCGCACCCAACACAAAAACAATTGTGCCAATAAATACTTGTACAAGCCTAACCTCTTCAGGTCGCAGCATATAGCTGATGTAGGGCAGAACCGCAGCGAGAAAAAGCTTCTCGCTAATTCCTATCAAATGTTTACTAAACGCTTCCTTTGCTCTTTGACTTCTAAATCCCTTGTGTCCGGTACGAGTAAAAAAATACCTATACCGTTTCGCCATGGTTTTGATGGGTGCCATATTCGACCTCGAATCGTATGTGATGTTATACAAGGAAAGAATACAGCAATAACCACGCCAAAAACAAAACGGCCCGGGCTAGGCCGGGCCGTTCGTATTTATCCGAGCAAAATTTACTTTGCGTTGGCCATTTCCCGTTTCAGGGCGGCGATATTTTTTTCATGCTGCTCGACCACGTCTTTCAGTTTTTGCACACGCTCCTGGTATTTGGCGTAGTTGCGTTCGTCGCCACGGCGCTCGGCTTCGCCTTCGGTGAGGGCTTGTTTGGCTTCGGTGAGAAGTTTTTCTTCAGCCTTCATTTCATCATCGAGAATTTTTTTGCGGCTGTCGTCGCGTTGTTTTTGTGT
>JAYTVC010000025.1:0-2031 GCA_043744215.1 Pseudomonadota bacterium | reverse complement strand
TGTAACCGTTTTCCGTGAGCCATTGCGCGAAGCTGATGTGATCGAGGCGCAACCACTGCTCATCGCGGGATGACATGTCAACGGGAATGGCAAAAACTTTTTTGCCGTCTTTGCCGCGCGCGGTTTTGAGCGATTCGACGGCGCTTAAAAAACGGGCATGTTGCGGATCGTCGTTCGCCGGCAGCAAACCATCTTGCCATTTTCCATTGAAAAATAATCGTTCATCCGGTGAATGCACGATGGCCGCTTCATCGTAAAGCGGGCGCTCCGCGTCGGGTGTGTCGAGCAGTACGCCGAAGTCATGCAGCATTTCGCGCAGGTGAACTGATTCTGTTGATGGCAGCGGCAGATAGTGAGCGCCGCGTGGAAAGCCAAGCTCGCCAAACGCGCCCCCCGCCGCATTACCGCCGAATTCGGGGCCGCTGATCATCATGAAATTTTTGTGCCCCGCTTTCGCCAGCTTCCAAGCAGCCATCAAACCCGCCACGCCGCTGCCGAGAATTACGACATCGGTCGCGAGTTCTGCTGACGGCGCGTGCCATGATTTTGCATCGCGCAAAGCATGGCCTGCCGCCATGCCGGGATAATGGATAACCGGGGTTGTTTCAAAAAAACGTAACGGAGAACAACTTGCGAGACTGGCTGACGCCGCCGATGCGAGCAAAAAACGTCTGCGATCCATCAACGGATAACCTGTTGCCAATCCTGCTCGAAATAATGCACCAGCGATTGATTGTTCAGGCGATTGGGTTCGACGGCGATTTCTTTCATATCGTCCGGGAACTTGAACATGAGCCGCGTCGATTCCGCGTCAAGAAACCGCATAGTGAGAGAATAATGTTGCGGCGGCGAATAATCGTGGCGCTTGCCCGCCAGCACAAAACCCCATTCGCCGAACGACGGAACATAGGCGTGATAGGGCCAGGTGTTGAGCCCCGCTTCTTTCAACGTGGCGTTCACGCACCAGTATGCGTGGGGCGCGAAGAACGGCGAGGTGGATTGGATGACGATGTAACCATTGTCGGATAAATGTTTGGCCATCAAGCGATACATCGGCACCGAATACAATTTGCCCAATCCGAAATTGGATGGGTCGGGAAAGTCGGCGATAATCACATCGAACACTTGATCGTTTTTTTCCAGCCAGCGGCCCGCGTCTTCGTTGATTATTTTCACGCGCGGATCTTTCAACGAACCGCGATTCAGCTTCACCAGCGGTTCGGAATGGGAAAATAAATCGGTCATCGCCGCATCCAAATCAACCAGCGTAATTTGTTGAATATTAACATATTTTAGCGCTTCTCTGACGGCCAAACCATCGCCGCCGCCGAGCACTAATACCGACTTCGCCCATGGCAGCGGTTGCAATGCCGGATGCACCAGGGCTTCGTGATAGCGATGCTCATCGCGCGAGGAGAATTGCAAATTGTTATTGATGTACAGCCGCATGTCGTCTTTCCAACGTGTGACCACGAGGCGCTGATACGGCGTGGTTTGCGCGTGAATTACTTCATCACCGTAGATGCCTTTTTCCGACCACTGCACCAGCCGGTCGGAAAAAATGAATCCCGCGCTCAATAACGCAAGCACGGCCACGCCCCGCGTCACTTTGGCGGCGACGTGTTTTATTTCTTTGCGAAAAATATACGCGGTGTATAGCGCGACGACGGCATTCAACATGCCAAACAAAAATGCCGTGCGCGATAGCCCTAACTTGGGCGCCAGCACCAGCGGAAACAACAGCGACACCGCCAGCGCACCGAGATAATCGAACGACAGCACGCGGCTCACCAGCTCGTTGAATTCGGTTTTGCGTTCGTTCAACACGCGCATCACCAGCGGAATTTCCATGCCGACCAACATGCCGATGACAAACATCAGCGCATACAGCGCCGCGCGAAATGGCGCGGAGAGCCACGCAAACACCACAAACAACAGCGCCGCCGATATGCCGCCGAGTAAACCCACCAGCAACTCGATGTCAATAAAGCGCGAGAGCACGTCTTCCTGTTTGATGAACTTCGACAAATA
>JAYTVC010000024.1:0-6743 GCA_043744215.1 Pseudomonadota bacterium | reverse complement strand
TTAACTTTCGGGGTGAAAAAGCAATATGGCCGGGCACTCAAAATGGGCAAACATCAAACACAAAAAAGCGGCCACCGACGCCAAGCGCGGCAAGATTTTTACGCGCCTGATAAAAGAGATTACTGTCGCGGCCAAACTGGGCGAGGGCGACCCGTCACTGAACCCGCGCCTGCGCCTCGCCGTCGATAAAGCGTATGACAACAACATGCCCAAAGACACCATCGAGCGCGCCATTAAGCGCGGCTCGGGCGAACTCGAAGGCGTGACTTACGAAGAAATTCGCTACGAAGGTTACGGCATTAACGGCGCAGCGGTGATGGTCGATTGCATGACCGACAACAAAACCCGCACCGTGGCCGATGTGCGCCATGCGTTCACCAAATTCGGCGGCAACCTCGGCACCGACGGCTCGGTCGCATTTTTGTTCAAGCATTGCGGCCAATTGGTTTTCGCCCCCGGCACCAACGAAGACAAGCTGATGGAAGCCGCCCTCGAAGCCGGCGCAGAAGACATCACGACGAATGAAGACGGCAGCATTGAAGTCATCACCGGCCCGTATGAATTCGCCGGCGTGAAAGCCGCGCTGGAAAAAGCCGGCTTCAAATCCGAGTTCGGCGAAGTGACCATGAAGCCCTCAACGGAAACGATTTTTGTCGGCGATGACGCCGTGAAAATGCAAAAGCTACTCGATGCGTTTGATGCGCTTGATGACGTGCAGGAAGTCTACACCACTGCCGTGATGGATGTTTAGTAACTATTTGATTATATTGAATTATTTATTTAACTTCTCTCTGCAAATTCCCTCCCCTTCAAGGGGAGGGTTAGGGTGGGGATGGGGGCAACGCCGTAATGAGTAGCTCCACAAGAATTCTCGGCATCGATCCCGGTTTGCGTCTCACAGGTTTTGGCGTGATCGAAAAAACCGGGCAAAAAATTTCATACATCACCAGCGGCGTGATCAAAGTGCCTGTTGGAGAATTGCCTGATCGACTCAAAGTCATTTTGAATAGTGTCGGTGAAATCATTTCCTTGCACCAGCCAACTGAAGTCGCGATTGAAAAAGTTTTCGTCAACGTCAACCCGCAATCCACTTTATTATTAGGGCAGGCGCGCGGCGCGGCCATTTGCGCAGCGGTGCTGCAAAATTTGCCTGTCGCCGAATACACCGCGTTGCAAGTCAAACAAGCCGTCGTCGGCAACGGCCATGCTGATAAAGAACAGGTGCAGGAAATGGTCAAACGATTATTGAATTTGGAAGGCGTACCCAGCGCCGATGCGGCAGACGCGCTGGCTTGCGCCATCTGTCATGCACATGGCGGACTGGGTTTGGGTAAATTGGCAACGGCAGGCTATCGAGTGAAAAAAGGGAGGTTAGTTTGATCGGACGCATCACCGGAAAATTATTGGAAAAACATCCACCGCAGGTATTGGTAGATGCCCACGGCGTCGGTTACGAAATCGACGTGCCCATGAGTACATTTTACAATTTGCCCGCGACGGGTGAGAGCGTGACCCTGCTCACGCATTTTGTGGTGCGAGAAGATGCGCAACTGCTGTATGGTTTCGGCACGGACGAAGAGCGGCGCGTGTTTCGCCAGTTACTCAAAATCAGCGGCGTCGGGCCAAAGCTGGCGTTGTCGGTGTTGAGTGGTTTGTCGATAAGTGATCTTGCGCATGCGGTGTCGGCGCAAGAAGTCGGGCGGCTGACAAAAATTCCCGGCGTGGGCAAAAAAACTGCCGAGCGTTTGCTGTTGGAATTAAAAGATAAGTTGAATGTAACCGTCACGGGCCGCCTGGAAAAACCGGCGGCCACCACCGGCAGCGACGCGCTGAATGCGCTGTTGGCGCTGGGATATAATGAACGCGAGGCGCAAGGCGCGCTAAAAGATATTGCCGAAGGATTGACGTTGTCGGAAAAAATCCGCGCGGCATTGAAATCATTATCAAAGGCTTAACGTAAATGTCAGGACAAGGCTGGATTAAAAAACTGAACCTCGGCGCGAAACTGCTGCGCTTCGGCATGAACTGCTGGCCGCCGTTTCTTGGCGCGGGCATTCACGTGATGCATTGGTCCGACGATTTTCGCGAAGTGCGCGTGCGCATGAAAATGCACTGGTACAACCGCAATTATGTGGGCACGCATTTTGGCGGCACCTTGTTCTCCATGACCGATCCGTTTTTTATGATCATGACGGCGGAAAATCTGGGCAAGGGTTACATCGTGTGGGACAAATCGGCGACGATTCATTTTCGTAAGCCGGGCAAGGGTACGGTATATGCAGAATTTAAATTGCAGCAGGCGTTTCTCAATGAGGTGAAAGCCAAAACCGACAACGGTGAAAAGTACGAGCCGATTATGCGTGTCGATGTCACCGACGAAAGCGGCGAAGTGGTGGCGATGGTTGAGAAGCAACTATATATACGCAAAGCGCTGTCGAAAAGTGAACGTGCAGCAAAGGCGGAAATGAAACAGGCGGCATAGTTGCTGTTGCGGTTTAATTCACACCTCGTCATTCTGAGGGGTTTTATCCCGAAGAATCTGCTGTGGCTTTAGAAGCAGATCCTTCGCTATGGCTCAGGATGACAGAGATGGAGATGTGAGCAAAATCAGATCCTTCGCAACCGCTCAGAGTGACAGCAGTATTTTTAATTTGAAATACTTAATGACTGATAAGACATGATAGAAACCGACCGCCTGATTTCCGCCGCGCCCGAATCAAAGCAGGAAGAAGCGCTGGAGCGCGCGCTGCGGCCGAAGGCGCTGGACGAGTATGTGGGGCAGGAAAAAATCCGTGAGCAATTGCAGATATTCATCGACGCGGCGCGCGGGCGCAAAGAATCCCTCGACCACGTTTTATTGTTTGGCCCGCCCGGTTTGGGCAAGACCACACTGGCGCACATTATCGCGCGCGAAATGGGCGTGAACCTGCGCCAGACTTCCGGCCCCGTGCTCGAACGTGCGGGCGATCTCGCCGCATTGCTCACCAATCTCGAACCCCATGACGTGTTGTTTATCGACGAGATTCATCGCCTGTCGCCGGTGGTCGAAGAAATTTTGTATCCCGCGCTGGAAGATTACCAAATCGACATCATGATTGGCGAAGGCCCGTCGGCGCGCTCGGTGAAACTCGATTTGCCGCCGTTCACCCTCGTCGGTGCGACCACACGGGCGGGCATGCTCACCAATCCGTTGCGCGATCGTTTCGGTATCGTGGCGCGATTGGAGTTTTATAACGCCGAAGAACTCACACGCATCGTGAAGCGTTCGGCGTCGTTGTTGAATGTGGAAACAGCGCCCGAGGGTGCGCACGAAATTGCCAAACGTTCGCGCGGCACGCCGCGTATCGCCAACCGCTTGTTACGCCGCGTGCGCGATTTCGCTGAAGTGAAAGCCAACGGCATCGTCACCCAGCAGGTTGCCGACGATGCGCTGAAAATGCTCGATGTCGACCTGGCTGGCCTTGACGTAATGGACCGCAAATTGTTGTCGAGCGTGATCGAAAAATTTGCCGGCGGGCCCGTTGGTGTGGATAACCTCGCAGCGGCCATCGGCGAAGAGCGCGACACGATTGAAGATGTGCTCGAACCATTTCTGATTCAGCAAGGTTATTTGCAGCGCACGCCGCGAGGCCGCATGGCGACGGCGCTGGCCTATCAGCATTTCGGTTTGCAGGCCAATATCAAACCTGCCGCAGATTTGTTTTAACCCGTTTTGAAAAGCCCGTCGTTAACAAGCAAAGCATTTGTGTGGCCGGTGCGGGTGTATTTTGAAGACACCGATGCGGGCGGCGTGGTGTACCATGCCCAATACTTGAACTTTATGGAGCGGGCGCGGACTGAATGGTTGCGCGATCTGGGGTTCGATCAAACCGCTTTGGCGCGGGAACAATCCATTATGTTTGTTGCGCATGAAGTACAAATTAAATTTATGAAACCCGCGCGCTTGAACGATTTGCTTGATGTGACCGCAAGCATCGCATCCCACGGCCCGTGCAGTTTGAAATTTGTACAGGAAATAAAACGTGATGATGAAATTTTAACGCGCGCCACGATCTCGATTGCCAGTGTAAATAGCGTTACCATGAAGCCGATTTCGTTACCGGTATCATTACGTAAGTTATTGATTATTAACAATAATTTGACATGAAAGGAAGCGTGTGAACGTCAACGCCGATCTCTCGATTTTGCATCTCATCACCGGCGCCAGCGTATTGGTGCAATTGGTGATGCTGTTATTGCTCGCCAGCTCATTCATGTCCTGGCTTTATATATTCATGAAAATGTTTGCCATCAAACGCGCAAACAAAGACACCGATGCATTCGAAAAAGAATTCTGGAGCGGCACCGATCTGCGCCAGGTGTATCAGCGCATCTCTGGCAGCCGTGGCGAAACGGGCGCGATGGAGCGCATATTCGAAGCGGGCTTCCAGGAATTTCTCAAACTCAAAGGCCGGGGCGGCAGCGACATTGGCGCGTTGATGGATGGCACGCGCCGTGCCATGCGCGCAACCTATCAGCGCGAAATGGATTCGCTCGAATCGCATTTGTCATTTCTCGCCACGGTCGGTTCGGTCAGTCCCTATGTCGGTTTGTTCGGCACCGTGTGGGGCATCATGAATGCGTTTCGCGGCTTATCCAATGTAGGCCAGGCCACGCTCGCCCACGTTGCGCCCGGCATTGCCGAAGCGCTGGTCGCCACGGCGATGGGTTTGTTTGCGGCGATTCCCGCCGTGGTCGCCTACAACCGTTACACCCATGATATCGACCGCTTGGCCATCCGGCTGGAAAGTTTCATGGAAGAGTTTTCCAATATCTTGCAACGTCAGGCTCAATAAGGCGCTCACATGCCAAGAGAACGTAAACAGATTAACCAGATAAACGTTGTGCCCTACATCGACGTGATGCTGGTGCTGCTGATTATTTTTATGATCACCGCGCCGCTGATCAATCCGGGCCAGATTGATTTGCCGTCGATGAGCCAATCCATGAGCGCTTCTAACGCGCCGTTGGAGGTGCAAATAAAAGTAGGAGGCACAATCATTTTGATTAACCGCGAAACGGGTAGCCAGCGTGAAGTTAATCGCGCGGAGCTGGTGCGCTCGATCAAAGACAGCCTCACCATGATCCCTAATCAGCCCGTGGTAATTGCCGCCGATAAGGCCGTGAAATATGAAGAAGTTTTGAACGTGATGGATATCCTGCAGCAGAATCAAGTCAAGCGCATCGGCCTGTTAGCCAAGCCGGGTAAAGGTTAAGCGTGGTTCAGGAAGCGCGCGCAAGCCGAGGCAAAGGCCCCGCCATCGCAATGGCTGTGCTGGTGCATCTGGCATTATTTACCTTATTATTTTTCGGCGTGAACTGGAGCAATAAAGAACCACCACCGGTTCAGGTCGAATTATGGAATAACCTGCCCGAGCAGAAGGTGGCCGAAGCGCGGCCTGCGCCGGAACAAAAACCTGAGCCGCCGCTCAAAGCAGAAGAACCCAAACCGGCACCCGTAGCCAAACCTGAACCCGCACCCGCAGCGGAACCCGAGCCCGCACCGCTACCGAAACCCGATCTGGCTTTAAAAGAAAAGCAGGAAAAAGAACGCAAGCAAAAAGAGCAAACGGAAAAAGAAGCCAAGGAAAAAGAAGCAAAGGAAAAAGAGCAAAAAGAAAAAGTGCGCAAAGAGCAGGAAGCGAACCAGCAAAAAGCCAAACAACAGGAAGCCCAGGCACAAAAAGAAAAACAGGAACAGGAAGCACTGGCGCAAAAAGCCCAGCAGGAAGAATTGGCGCGGCAGCAGGCAGAAAAAACCAAAGCGGATTCCGAGCGCGCAGCGCAGAAAAGTTTAATGGATAATTACATTGCTAAAATCCGCGAGAAAATCCGTAGCAATACAGATGTGCCCGACGGGGTTCCGGTCGGCACAAGACTGGTAGTAAAATTGGTGGTGTTGCCGACGGGCGAGGTGCTGAGCATGGACCCGATCGGCGGCAGTGGCAATAAAATTTACAACGATGTCGTCATGCGCGGCATCAAGCGCGCGGAACCGCTACCGTTGCCCGATGACCCGAAGTTGCGGCAGCAATTCCGCTCATTTGATTTGGCTTTAACACACGAGAAATAATATGACATCGACAATTCTTAGACGCTATTTGTGGCTTGAAATCATCGTCCTGCTCGCCTGCTTTGCCGTGGGCAGCGCGAGGGCGCAACTTACCATCGACGTCACCACGCAAGGCGCGAAGCAGATTCCCATCGCTATCGTGCCGTTTCAAGGCGAGGAAGCGCTGCCACAAAAAATCACCGCCATTATCAAAAGCGATCTGGTCAGCACCGGCTTGTTCCGCATGGTCGATAGCAGCGCCGTCAATCCCTTGCCATCAGACCCGGCGATGATCAACTACGCCGACTGGCGCGCGCGTACCGCTGATGTCGTGGTTATCGGCGCAGTGGCGCCGCAAGCCGGCGGCAAAAACGAAGTGCGCTTCTGGTTGCAGGATGTGTTGAAGCAGGATGGCTTGCTGCGTTTGAGTTACCCCGGCGTTGATCAGGCTAATGCGCGCACCACGGCCCACACTATCGCCAACCAGATTTACGAAGCGCTCACCGGCAGCAAAGGCGTATTCAACACGCGTATTGCATATGTGGTGAAGGGCGGCGCGCGTTATCAATTACAAGTGGCCGATGCGGATGGATTTAATCCGCAAACCGTGTTGAGCCAGGCGGACCCGATCATTTCCCCCTCATGGGCGCCC
>JAYTVC010000023.1:0-6834 GCA_043744215.1 Pseudomonadota bacterium | reverse complement strand
CGAAAGCTGCGAGGCCCTGCCGCAGGAAGTAACTTTTTTGCATGAACTGGCTAATCAGCGGCAAGTTGCCCTGCCCGCTCGTCTGGAACCGGCTGCTAAACAACGTTTATTTGACTGGTATAATTATGGTTATATTACGTTTGGAAATTAAAGTCTCCGCGTGAACTCGTCGCCCCTAACCCATTCCGTTCCCGCTAGCCATCGTCGCCTCGATACGATGGCCGATTCGCTCACCGCCATCCATGATGTGATCGGCACTGCGGTGCGGCACATCCGCGTGTTCGATATTTCCCTGGCGGAGTACGGCTTCAATCAGCCTGAGCGCATTGAGCAGCTCAGCCATTTTTTGCGCAGCGGCCGCAAACGCCGGCTCGACATCATTGTGCATCAAACCGATTATCTCGAACGCTTTGCGCCGCGCATGATCAATCTGCTGCGCACCCATGCCGATTGCATCAGCATCAGCAAAACTACTCCCCGGGGGCACGTCGCGATGGATGCGTTTATTACTGCCGACGATCACAGCTATTGGCACCGGCTGCATGTTGATCATCCCCGCGCCGTCGCTGCCATCAATGATATTCAGGGTTGTGCCGGGCTCATATTGCGTTTTGCCGAATTGACCGAAGCTTCCGAGCCCAGCCTCAGCGCCACTACGTTGGGTTTATAGTTTGGCTGGGTTTATAGCCTGACTGGGTTTATAGCCTAAATTATTTCAGGAACTTATCCAGGCTTCCAAGGTTCGAAAAATAGCGTGCCCGACTGATTCAAGTCATTGTTTACAGCGAAATATTGCCATTTATATTGTTTTGCAGCATAATTGAAAAGTTTTACAAGCCGTACTACAGCCTTTGAAGCAATATCAAGCCTGTTGCGTGGCTGTAGTAAACCAATGGCAAGATTTTGTTTAACCCTAACTGAAGGAATGTACTCATGAAATACTCACTCGTTCTCGCCGCCCTGTTGGCATCCGCTGTAGCCGCTTGCGGTCAAAAAGTTGAAGCCCCGAAAATTGAAGCCCCGAAAGTTGAAGTGCCTGCCGCCATGAAAGACGCTGCTGCCGGTGCTGCCGACGCCGCTAAAAATGCTGCTGGCGCTGCTGCCGGTGCCGCAACCGATGCAGCTAAAAACGCAGCCGGTGCTGCCGTTGACGCTGCCAAAGCTGCTGGTGCTGGTACGGCTGGTGTTGCCGGTGCCGTAGGCGCTGCAGCCGATGCGGCCAAAGGTGCTGCCGGTGCTTCAATGGACGCTGCTAAAGATGCTGCCAAAGATGCCGCTGCCAAAGCTGTTGATGCTGCCAAAGATGCTGCTAAAGATGCCGCCGCTAAAGCCGTTGATGCCGCTAAAGACGCTGCAATGAAGAAGTAATTCTGCTTCGGCAGATAATAAAAAAGCCGACCTTCGGGTCGGCTTTTTTTCGCGCTACATTTTTATTTCCGGCAGCGTTTACAAATTACGCCACTTGCCGCCAGGCAAAACCATCGGTTTGGCCTGCGATGCCAATCCAATCCTGTTTGCAGTTCAATGCGCCCGCGAGGGCGGCGCAAGCCAGCTCGTCGGTATTATTTTTTTTGCTGATATGGGCGGCAATCACATGCTGAAATTTATTTTGCGCGATGTTTTTCAGCAATGCCGCTGCACTCACATTGTCCAGATGCCCCAGCCGGCCTGACACCCGTTGCTTGAGGCCGGCGGGATACGGCCCGCGCATCAGCATTTCCAGATCGTGGTTGCATTCGAGCACCAAGGCATCAAGGTCGGCGAGGCTGGTTTCAATGTGCGGCGTAGAGCAACCGGTATCGGTCAGCACGCCGAGACGTTTGGCACCATCGGAAAAAACAAACTGCGCCGGCTCGCGCGCGTCGTGCGGCACGGGATACGGCAACACCTCAATATCGCCGATATGGAACGGCGTGTGACTGTCAATGATGCAAACGGAATCAGCCGGCCAGCCATCGGGGTCGGTCATGCTGAAAGTGCCGTGGGTGAGATGCACCGGCGTGCCGTAGCGCCGCACAAACCGCGCGACACCGCCGATGTGGTCGGAATGTTCGTGGGTGACTACGATGCCGTCGAGCTGCTCGGGCTCGAGGCCGAGGCGCTGCAAACGGAACACGGTTTCGGCCACGCTGAAACCGCAATCGAGCATCAGCCGCGAATCGCCCACTTCGACAATCAGCGCGTTGCCTTCAGAGCCGCTGCCGAGGGAGGCGAAGCGCATGATGCCTATTTGAGTTCCGCGAGCAGGAGATTAAGAATGCGATCGACGGTAGGGGATTTTTCCGCCGCACCGTCACCGTTCTCGACAAAAACCTGCGTATCGGCGGCTGCCGCACTTTTCAGGTGGATGCGATAAGGCGTCGCTTTGGATTTTTTGTCGTCGCTGCGCCAGAAGGCGAGGCTGGCCAGCAATCCCTTGTCGTCTTTTTTAACCGCTTGCGGATCATCGTAGCGCACGAAATAAATGCCTTTGGAGCGGTCACGGTCTTCCACGGTAAAGCCGACGCGATCCAACGCCAAGCCGACGCGCCGCCATGCGCGTTCAAAATTCTCGTTCACGCTTAGGTTGCTGCCTTCGGCGCCGACATTCAAGCTGGCACGATCAGATTTTTTGGCCGCAGCGGCAACCGCATTGGCGGTGCCCGTCGCCGCATTGGCCGTTGCGACAGGCGCTTGCGCCGCGCCCAGTTTCAGCGCCAGGCGATTGAGTATTTCCGCTTCCATTTCTACATCCGTTGCGCGCGGTTGCCATACCACGCGATCTTTGGCTTCGCTGGTATACACCTCTTCCAACCCGCGGTGGCTGATGTAAATTTCCGTTGTGTCCGCCTCGCTGCCACGCTCAATGCGTGTGCGGAATTTGTCGCGCTCCGATGAAGACCAGAGACCGTCGAGCAACTTGCCGATGGTGTTGCGTACGATGTCCTGCTTGATCTTGGCGCGATTTTCTTTCCAATCGGTTTCCATCACGCCGATGTCCGCTTGCTGCAGCGACAATTCGTAGCCGGCGCTTTTCCAGAAATCCTGCAAGGCGGGCCACAGTTGTTCGGGCGTGCCTTTTACTGCCAGCCAGCGCTGGCTGCCGGCACGCTCGACGCGCACATCATTTAACGCGGGCAATACACTATTTGCTGCGGCGCCCGTTGCGGGCAGCGCTATTTTGCCCGGTGGTTTGTCTTTGCCAAAATCGGCGGCGCTCACCGCCCCGCCTTTGACTTCGGGCACGACGTAGCGATCATCGGTATTGGGCGTGCTCAACCCCGGCGGCACTTCGAGCGGCGCTTGTTTGGCTGCCGTTTGATATTCGTTTTTATCGCTTCCAAGCCAACTGGCGCAGCCACCCATCAATATCAGGACAACCAAGGATGAGCGTTTCAAAAAGTTTTTCATGGTCATTGCTTTGTTTCCAAAAAAATTTAGCTGCAAAAATTACATCACGCCCGAATCTTTCAGCGCCTGTCGCACCGTGGCGTGTTGCGCAACATTCAATTCAACCAGTGGCAAACGGATCCCCGCTTCGATCAAGCCCATTTCTTTCAACGCCCATTTCACGGGAATCGGGTTGGCTTCGACAAATAATTTCTGGTGCAGGGATAGTAATTTATTGTTAATAATCAATGAGTTATCAATATCCCGCTTGAGTGCCGCAACGATCATGTCGTGCATCATGCGCGGCGCGACATTGGCAGTGACGGAGATCGAACCGATCGCACCGAGCAAAATCAATGCAAGCTGCGTCGCATCGTCGCCACTGTAAACGGCAAAATTTTTCGGCTTGCGTTTGAGTAGATCGCTGCCGCGCGCGAGATCACCTGTCGCGTCTTTGATGCCGACAATGTTGGGAATCTGCGCGAGGCGCAACACGGTGTCGTTGTGCATATCGGCGACCGTGCGGCCCGGCACGTTGTACAAAATGTGCGGCATTGCCACCGCTTCGGCGATGGCTTTGAAATGTTGATACAAGCCTTCTTGCGGCGGCTTGTTGTAATAGGGCACCACGGTCAAGCTGTATTCGGCGCCTGCCTGTTGGGCGAACTTTGCCAGTTCAATCGCTTCACGCGTAGAGTTGGCGCCGGTGCCGGCAATGACAGGAATACGCTTGTCGGCGTATTTCACCGTCGCGGCGATGAGCTCGCAGTGTTCTTCCGGCGTGACAGTAGGCGATTCGCCAGTGGTGCCGGCGATGACGATGCCGTCAGTGCCTTCTTTCACATGAAAATCAATCAGACTTTTTAGGCGGGGAAAATCGAGCGCGCCATCGGCGTGCATGGGAGTAACGATAGCGACCAGGCTGCCGGTTAACATGGAAAGAGTCTCGTGGAAAAGTCGTCAGTTTACCTCAATACGCCATAGCGATAAACAGCCGGAAGACGGTTACTGTTTAATGGCGCAAATGCGCTGAACCATGGCCGGCTTGGGACGCTCCACATAATCATTCTCGTAGGCAATCACCTGCGCGTGGCCGCGCACAACCTCGAGTAACTCATCCGGCCGCAACAAAAAATCGGGGTTGCTCGGCTTACCAAATTTTTCGTTGCCCAGCGCAAAAGTTTCGTAAATCAATACGCCATTGGGTTTCAGCGTGGCCATTATTTTTTCAAACAGCGGGCGATGCAAATAGTTGGTGACAACTATGCCGTCGAATTTTTTCTTGTCGTAGGGCCATGGCGCATTTTCTACATCGGCTTCGCACGGAAAAATATTTTTCGGCAGCGCCTGCGCGCGCAGTGCCGACACATCGCGGTCCACCGCTTCCACTTGCAAGCCGATGCTGGCCAGATAGCGCGCATGGCGACCCGAGCCGCAAGCAAGATCAAGCACGCTGCCGTTTTTCGCGATGCGCGGTGCAAAGCGGACGACCCACGGCGAGGTGTCGACGAGCAAATGTGGATTATTCATAACTATTTGATTATATTCAATTTTTAACGTTTTATCCGGCCATTTATGGCGCGGCGGCTGGCGGCAAATTGTTGTGTCAGGCATTTAACCGGCATCGCTTCTTGCACCCGGCATCACTTTATACAACTGCGCGAAATACAAGTGCGCGAAAAAAACCATCGCTTCTAGATCGGTTGGGTCATGTAGAACGATTCGGCGGCGATGCATATCTATCTTTCAATGCGTCTATCGTACCGTTTTAATTCGCCGTTGATAAGGAAGCGCTGATTAACGCGAACTGCATCAGCGTTTCCCAAAATAAAATTGTAGCGGAATTTTTTAAAAAAGAAAGCGTCTGCAAAATGAAAAAAGCCGGGCATTTACGCGCCGGCTTTTTTAGGTTTTGCCCTGCGGTTTACTGGCGCTTGAGCGCCCCGCCGCCAGTGACGACGGTGCCGTTTGTGCCGTTTTGCAATTCGAATGTTGTCATCAAACCCCGTGCATCGTTGCCGGTGAACAAACCGCGGGCATTGCCGTTGACCATGTTACCGTTGGCGCAATTCGTGCACGTACCGCTCAAATCAATCCCTTTGGCATTGGATGCGCCGGTTGCGCCAAACGCCGCAAACGTGGCGTTTGGATCGTTTGCTTTCGAATGTGCGTCCCACACCTGTTTGCCGGAGGCGGCATCAAATTGCAAGTTGACCGAGTAATCGGTAATCATTTGCGTAGAAAAATTAGCTTGCACGTTAAGGCTGTTTACTTTGCCAACATTGCCTTCACTGCTGACAGGACTCGGCCCGCCCACGTATTGGTAGCGGCCATTGACCAAAACCGGATTGGCATGGCTGCCGCTGGCAACCGTTTTCAGTGCAGCCAATTCCGCCGGACTTGTCACATGCGGGGTATACAAGGTTTGATAACTGCCGGTGAAAACGGTGCCATTTATCTTGCCACCATCCTGCGAAGTGGCGCCCCAGCGGCCCCAATAAATACCCGTGTCTTTATCAAATCCCGGCGACTCCTGCAAAGTGATTGGCGTCTTTTTACCATCCAGCACCTGCTTTGGATCAGGAAAATATTTCCCGCTTCCGCTTGCCACGACGGTATTTGCGCCGCTTGCCGTTGTTGCTGAAGAAAGTGTAATCGTTGGGCGACTGCCTGGCGCCACAACCTGCGCACTGGTGGTCGAAATCACCGCCCCTGCGCCATAAACCAAAGCCGCGCTCACCACCCCTGAACCATTGGGAGCCTTACCAGGCGCAACGGATGGGAACGCAATCGGCGCGGGTAGTGAAGCTGGTGTCGGCGTCGGTGTCGGTGTCGGTGTCGGTGTCGGTGTTGGCGTTGGCGTTGGCGTCGGTGTGGGCGTCGGTGTGGGTGTCGGTGTCGGCGTCGGTGTTGGTGTTGAAGACGCGAACGAAACCGTCATTTGATCAAAGCTGATGTTGCCCGCATCGGTCGCATCGAATCGAAACATTAACGCGCTGGTGCCTGCGGGTAGCGTCACCGTCTCGGATTTCACCCCCCAGATACTCCACAGTGTCGTGCTGGGAAATAAAACCTGTCGGTTTTTTGTCCCGTTGATGTACAAACTAAAGGAGCCCGCGGTTGGATAGCCGTTGGCATAACGCATATCCAACTTATACGAACCGGCTATCGGTACGGTGACACTAAAAGTAATGCGGTCGCCGACATCCCAGAATTGATCCGCATAGCCAGTACCGAAATAATTGATGCGCGGCGAAGTAAAAATACCCGTGTCAAAGCCTGCGACAGTCGCGTTTTCGGCTTGGTAAACAACCGGAGTCGGAGTCGGCGTCGGCGTCGGCGTCGGTGTCGGAGTCGGAGTCGGAGTCGGAGTCGGCGTCGGCGTCGGTGTCGGAGTTGGCGTCGGTGTCGGTGTCGGTGTCGGTGTCGGTGTCGGTGTCGGTGTCGGTGTCGGTGTCGGTGTCG
>JAYTVC010000022.1:0-26587 GCA_043744215.1 Pseudomonadota bacterium | reverse complement strand
GCACCGGCGTTTTGCGTTATGGCAACATGCGCGATCTGGTGCTCGGCATCGAAGCGGTTTTGCCCAATGGCGAAATCTGGAATGGTTTGCGTGGCTTGCGCAAGGACAACACAGGTTATGACCTCAAGCAATTGTTCATCGGCGCCGAGGGAACGCTGGGCATTGTAACGGCCGCTGTGCTGAAATTATTTCCGCAACCGACGGCACGGGCGACGGCGCTGGTTGCGCTCACTGATGCCGATGACGCCCTGGCATTGTTGAATGCCATCAAACAAAATTTCGGCGACCGGCTCACCGGTTTTGAAGTGATGATGCGCGTGTGTTTAGATCTGGTGTTTCGCCATATCCCCGGCACCCACGATGCTTTCGCACAAAAATATCCGTGGTACGCACTGATTGAATTGACCGACACCCGCGGGCAGGATGATCTCACCGAGGACTTTCAGGATGCGCTGGTGAAGTTCATCGAGCATCGCCCGATACAGGAAATCGTCATCGCGCGCAGCGAAGCGCAATCAAACCAGCTTTGGCATTTGCGCGAAAATATTTCCGAAGCCCAGCGCATCGAGGGCATCAGCATCAAACACGACGTATCGGTGCCTGTGTCACGCGTGCCGCAATTCATTCAGCAGGCCAGCGCGGCGCTGCAAAAACAATTTCCCGGCATTCGTATCGTCGCGTTCGGACACATGGGCGACGGCAATATCCACTTCAATTGTTCCAAGCCCGACGCGCAAGACAACGCCGCGTTCATCGCGCAAACGGAACAAGTGAACCGCGTAGTGCATGACTTGGTCAATCAGTTGAACGGCAGCATCAGCGCCGAACACGGCATAGGCCAACTAAAGCGCGATGAATTATTGCGCTGCAAAAGCGTGACTGAAATCGAAATGATGCGCACCATCAAGCGCGCGCTGGACCCGCATAACATCATGAATCCGGGGAAGATTCTTTGAAGAGAATTGATAAAATATTAAATATAATCATATAGTTACAATTCATCTCTCTATATAACAAATGGATTCGCTGTCACTTGCGAAAGCAAGTGTTCCCCATGGAATTCAGATACACCGGCATCGATTTTTTATCACAATTATCAAGGTAGCATTCAGCCGCCAAAATTTAAAATAGGATAATTTTTTCTTGACAGCCCCCCCCCCCCCCGAGCGTAGTCTCTTGGTGTCGTGACGCGAAAGGGTTGCTTTGCGGGACACGGCATTTTTGAAGCTCAACAACTCAAGAAAGGGAATAACATGCGTGAATTATCATTTGAAGAAATTAACGACGTTAGTGGCGCGCTCAGTGAAGGGGATGGTATTGTTGCTACTGTTGGTTTGATGGCTTGTGCGGCCACCGCCCCAGTTATTGCTGTCGGGCTAGTTGCGATTGCATGTTATGCAGGGATGTCCTACTTTAGGAGCCCAATCTGCAAGTAGTTTTGCAAGCTTATTTCCCAGCTAACAGGTGTTAGCTGGGAAATAACATAAATAACAAAGCGTCGACTAACAGGCAAAAGTCTTTCCAAATTTTATGAAACTATTGAACACTTTGAGTTTGACGCGCAACCGCATCGATTGTTGGAAATACGACGCCGCCTTTACCTCAAATACGCTAGCTGGCTGGTCCGCGTGGCGAGGTAATCGACTGATTGCAGAAGGCCAGCCGAACGTTCGAGCAAAAATTAAGGCATGGCAGCCTATAGACCGTATCTGTATTGGCGTACCAGGTGCAACGCATTTGTTGCCGCCAGTCTGCGTGCCTGAACTCGGCGCCAGCATATCAAGAAATTTTAATCGCCGGATGCATTGGGTTTTGGTGTTGTATCTGATAATAATTACACTTCTACTGCTGATTTTAACAATGTATAGACGCGACCTGTTACAGGCCCTGGCGATGGGTGAAGTGCCGCCTGAAATTTCTCCCACTCTAATTATTCTGATGCTATTCACGGTAGTCTCTACTGAATATTTTATTTATCTTCGTCATCCCAGCGCATTGCAAAAAAGAGCGAGGTTTTATTGCTGGATACAGGGCCATGCTCAAGCTCGAAATGCGTTTATATTTACATTCGTAGCATTTTTATCCATCGGTGCCCTGCAATGGTTGCTTGAGGATGCATTTGGAGGGCACGAGCCCCTACTTCGGCATATTGGTTTTGTATACGCAGATTTTTTTCGTGGTGATTGGTGGCGTGCTGTTGTTGGCCCTTTTCTTCATCGCAACTTGGCGCATTGGTTTGCAAATATGAGCATGGCGTTGTTTGTGGCTCCCATTGTGTGGCTACTTTGGCGCAAATGGGCGATCACAGTGTTCATGATGGGTAACGTAGTGGCTTATGTTGCCTACGCATTTTGGGGAAAATCTGAGGCTCTTACAGGTTTATCGTGCGGCATATTTACGCTGTTTGGTTTATTCTTGGGTGCGTATCGATGGACACACTCAGAATTTCCTGATGGATTTTATATCCTCATAGCAGGCGTTAGTACCATTAGCATAGTTTCAGCTGAACTGCTAAACCCGAATGCAGCAACGATGGCACATTTAGCAGGACTGATTTTCGGTCTTTTTGTCGGAGTAGTTTTTGCTGCTGGCCCGCCGCAAGAATGCAATTAGATTTCCAAGTTGCTTAAGCCACTTTTCCGCCCCGAAGTCCTTACCAGCCAGCAACAAAAATGGCTAGGAGACATCGTCCTGATACGCCCGGTTTCGTTTACGTATTTGACTCTCGTTGCCGTTGCTATCACCGGTTTGCTTGTCGCTTATCTTACCTTCGGTGAATATACCAAAAAAGCAACCGTTACTGGCCAACTGGTGCCGGATCAGGGTTTGATCAAAGTGCAGGCCTCGCAACAGGGCCTGGTGCTGGTGCGCAAGGTGCAGGAGGGTCAAGCTGTTCGTAAGGGAGATACGTTGTACGTTATCTCATCCGAAAAACAATCCAGCGTCCAGGGCAACACGCAAGCGGCAGTGAGCAGGCAGGTACAGGAACGGCGCGATAGTTTGCGCGAAGATTGGCTGAAGCAGCAATCGCTGCAACAGCAGGAAAGCTCTGCGCTAAAGCGCAAGCTGCTAGACTTGCGCGCGGAAATGACACAATTAAATGTAGAGCAGGAAACCCAGCGCCGCCGTTTGCAATCGGCGGAAGAAACCTTGCGCCGCCACCGCGAGTTGCATGCATCCAAATTCATATCCGATCTGGTGCTGCAGCAAAAGAATGAAGAATTGCTGGACCAGCAGGCGCGACTGCAAACCCTTGAGCGCAACAAGTTGAGCGCCCAGCGAGAAATCAATGGTGTGCAATATGAGTTAGCGAGCTTGCCCAATAAAGGCCGCAACCAGCTTGCGGCCATTGAACGCAATATTACCGCCACCGAACAGGAGCTCACCGAAAACGAAGCACGGCGGGAGTTTGTGGTGACGGCACCCGAGGATGGCATTGCGACGTCAATCCTCGTGGATGTCGGGCAGGCGGTGAACCCCGGCAGCGCATTGGTAAGCATTGTGCCCGGCGGTTCGGTAATGGAAGCGCAGTTGTATGCGCCCAGCCGGGCGGTGGGTTTCATCCAGCCCGGCAACAAGGTGTTGCTACGCTACCAGCCATACCCCTACCAAAAATTCGGCCAGCATGAGGGCGTGGTGAAAGCAATTTCTCGTAGCGCCTTGCAGCCGGGAGAGTTGCAGCTTGCAAGCCTTAACAATGAATCGTTGTATCGCATCACCGTTGCATTGGCCTCGCAAAACATTACCGCTTACGGCCAGCCGCAGAAATTGCAGGCCGGCATGCAGCTTGATGCCGACGTGCTGCTGGATAAGCGGCGTTTGTATGAGTGGGTGCTAGAGCCGCTGTTTAGTATTACGGGGCGGTGGTGATGGCTGTCATACTCGAGTAAGCCGGAATCCATTTTGCGCGCATCAAAACTCACAACGAATTTCCGTTTTCACGGGAAAGACGGAAAGAGCGGATCGGCAATCCTTCGCCGATATCGGGCTCAGCGATGCGAAACAGTTTTATCAGGAAAGGATTACCGATGTACGAGGACTGATAAATATATAAATTTATATTTATCTTAATGAATAAGTTACGAAACATTCCGCTCTTACGGCAAGAATAAAAAAATGTCTGCACAAAACAACCTCCACCTCGGCTTCACCCGCAAACTACCTTTGCTGTTGCAAACCGAAGCAACGGAATGTGGTGTCGCATGTTTGGCGATGGTTGCCAGTTACCACGGCTTTCGTACCGACCTCGCCACACTACGCAAAAAATTCTCCATTTCGATGAAGGGAACGACGTTAGCGCACATCATGCAAATGGGTAGCGCGCTACAATTTACCACACGGCCCCTGCGGCTGGACATGAACGATCTGGTGAACCTCAAAACACCGTGCATTTTGCATTGGGATACGAATCATTTTGTTGTATTGAAAAGCGCCACGAGTAGACAGATCACCGTTCACGACCCAGCCTTTGGTATGCGTAAACTTTCTTACGCCGAAGCGTCAAAACATTTCACAGGCGTCGCGCTGGAGCTGATGCCCAGCGCCGAATTCAAGCCGCAAACCCAAACGCAACGAGTGCGATTACGTGAGATGTTCGGAGTCGTCACTGGGCTTAAACGTTCGTTGCTACAGATATTAGTGCTTACGCTGGCGCTGGAAATCTTCGCTCTGGTCAGCCCATTCTTTATGCAATGGGTAGTCGATAGCGTGCTTATTTCTTCCGACAAGGATTTGCTTACCACGCTTGGCGTGGGTTTCGTATTGCTGGTTTTGGTGCAACACGCTGTCGGTGCGTTGCGCTCGTGGGCAGTGATGTATATGGGTACCACGTTGAACCTACAATGGATGGGCAATGTGTTCACCCATTTGTTGCGCCTGCCCGTGCCGTTTTTCGAGAAGCGGCACTTGGGTGATGTGGTATCGCGCTTTGGTTCAGTCACCACCATCCAGCGCATCATGACCACCAGTTTCATTGAAGCAATTGTCGATGGGCTGATGACTATCGCGACCTTGGTGATGATGCTGATTTACAGCCCGATTCTTTCTGTCTTTGCAGTCTTGGCTGTGGTGATTTACGGCCTCATGCGCTGGGCCTGGTATCGTCCGTTTCGTAACGCGACTGAAGAGCAAATCATTCACACCGCCAAACAACAAAGCCATTTTCTCGAGACTGTGCGCGGGGTACGTGCCATCAAATTGTTCAACCGGCAGAAGGAGCGCTGCTCAAGTTGGTTGAATCTGTTGGTCGATCAGATCAATGCGGATTTGCGCATACAAAAATTAACGCTCACGTTTCATGTGCTAAACGGCACACTGTTCGGCGTGGAACGGATTGCCGTAATTTGGTTTGCCGCTTTGTTGGTGCTGGAAAATAAGTTTTCCGTCGGCATGCTGTTTGCTTTCATAGCCTACAAAGACCAGTTCGCCAGCCGCGTCAGCAGCCTTATCGACAAATGGGTAGATGTGAAAATGCTGCAACTCCAGGGCGAGCGCTTGGCGGATATTGTGCTGACTGCGCCGGAAGAGATGGGGGCGGCGAACGTCCATCGAGATAGTCCGTTGCCGGAAGCTTCGATAGAAATACGCAATCTAAAATTTCGCTATGCTGACCAAGAGCCGTATGTGCTGAATGACTGCCATCTTAAAATTCAAAGCGGCGAATCGGTAGCCATTGCCGGCTCGTCCGGTTGTGGCAAGACGACCTTGTTGAAAATTATGCTCGGGATTTTGGAGCCGACAGAAGGAGAGGTATTGGTCGGCGGCATCGCGCTCAATCGTTTGGGCTTGGGCGCCTTCCGCGATATGGTCGGCACGGTAATGCAGGACGACCATTTATTCGCCGGCTCGATTGCCGACAACATCAGCTTTTTCGATGCCACGCCCGATCAGAACTTTATCGAGTTCTGCGCCAAGATGGCGTCAGTGCACGAGGAAATCATGGCCATGCCGATGGCCTACAACACCTTGATTGGCGATATGGGCTCGGCGATTTCCGGTGGCCAGCAACAACGCATCTTACTGGCGCGCGCGTTGTACAAAAAACCAAAAATACTTTTCCTTGACGAGGCCACAAGCCACCTCGATGTGCGGCGCGAGCAGGCCGTCAACATCGCCATTCAGCAGCTCAAACTCACACGCATTATCATCGCCCACAGGCCCGAAACCATTGCCATGGCGCAACGGGTCATCGTGTTGAACGGTGGAAAAGTGATGCAAGATCTGCAAATGACAAAGCACGCTGTGAGGACATAATAAAATATAGAAGTAATATTATATTCAATATAATCATATAGTTATAATACATGCTGTAGGTGGCAAAATCATTCGCTATCATTCTCGTGAATGCGGGCATCTAGATTGAATTGTCGCGCGCAAATAAAATGGCATCTCGTTTTAATAGGAACGACAATCGCGTAGCGCTGCGTTTTTCTGCTGACGAACGATATCAACGGCATCTAAAAACTCAGCGTGGCTTGCGCACAATGTCGCCCATATGAAACCCGAATCCGCCGTTGTGGCGGTCGGTGTAATAATGGTTTAGCGTTTCGCTGATGGTGGGGAAGGCGAGTTCGTCCCATGGGATTTCGTGTTCGTCGAACAGGCGCACGTCGAGGCTTTCGCTTCCCGCTGAAAAATCCAGGTCTAGCAATCGCCCACGAAATAAAACATAAATCTGGTTGATGCTAGGCAAATTGTAAAACGTATAGAGCGCGCCGATTTCTACGCGTGCGTTGGCTTCTTCGAGCGTTTCGCGCGCGGCGCCTTGATTGGCGGTTTCGCCGTTTTCCAAAAAGCCTGCGGGCAGTGTCCATTTGCCGTGGCGCGGTTCGATGGCGCGTTTGCATAACAATACTTTGTCTTCCCATTCCGGTATGCAACCGACGACCATTTTCGGGTTCGAATAATGGATGGTGCCGCAGGTATCGCATACGTAGCGGGGCAGCGTATCGCCGGTGGGGATGCGCAGGCTAACGGTGGTGCCGCAATGGCTGCAAAAATTCATGGGGTGAAGTCCGGAGGCGCTTTGATTATTATCCCACCGGTAGAAAAAAACGGAAACTTTTGGGGGATTTCGGTTTTTCCTACGTGGCAAGGCGGCCGCGTAATCATGTTAAAATTATCTTTGTAATCCATTTTGTTATGGCGGAAAATTCTGCGTTGATGATGAACTTGTCAAAAAAATTCTGTTACCTGTTTGTGGGGTTCGCTGCCATGGCGAATGCGCAGACGGCAGTCGTGCTCAATTCCGCCGATGCGACAGTGAGCCTGGTGGATACACAAACGTTCAAGGAAACGGCACGCTTTCCCATCGGCAAGGAGCCCCATCACTTGATGGCGACACCGGACGATCAAAACCTGATCGTGGCCAATGCGGCCAGTAATGAGCTGGTGTTGCTCGACCCGAAAAGCGGCAAGATCAACAAGCGTATTGCCGGCGTGAGCGACCCGTACCAAATTGGTTTTAGTCCCGACAAGAAATGGTTTGTCTCCAACTCGTTGCGCCTCGACCGCGTCGATATTTATCATGCCGCCGATTTCAAATTACAAAAGCGCATTGCTATCGGCCGTATGCCGAGCCATCTCGCGTTCAACAAGGATAGCAGCCTGGTGTTCGTGACCTTGCAAGACAGTAATGAAATCGCGGCGATTGAATTGGCGACGCAAACGATTAAATGGAAAATCCCTGTCGGGCCGACGCCTGCCGGTATTTGGGTCACGCCGGATGATAAATTTCTTTTAGTTGGCATGATGGGTGCAGATTACGTGCAAGTGATCGACTGGCGCACGCAGAAAATGGTGAAAAAAATTATTACCGATAAAGGTGCGCATAATTTCCTCGCGATGGGCGATGGCCGCCGCGTGCTGGTTTCCAATCGTGTGGGCGGCACAGTTTCCGTTATCGATCAGCAAAAATTGGAAAAAATAGACAGCATCGCTGTGCCCGGTGGCCCCGATTGCATGGAGTTGACCCGCGACGGCAAGCAACTGTGGATTACCAGCCGTTGGATGAAACGCGTTGCTGTGGTCGACATGACGTCAAAAAAAATAGTTCAGTCCATTCCCGTAGGAAATTCACCCCATGGCATTTATTTACTTCATCATGCGCCGCGCCTTTGATTGTTTTGCGATGTTGCCAGTTGCGTTGTTCGCCATCCAGGCGTCGGCATCAACCTGTAACAGCACGGTTTATTTTACTTTTGATACCGGCACCATGGCGCAGGCAGAAGACATCGCCGCCACGCTCAACAAGCATCAAGTGAAGGCGACATTTTTTCTCGCCAACGAGAAAACCATGCGCGGCGATTATTCGCTTGACGACAGTTGGAAAGCCTATTGGCAAGCGCGGGTAGCAGAGGGCCACGCGTTCGGCAGCCATAGCTGGGCACATAATTATTTTCGCCGCGATGTCGGCACGGATAAAGTGGCGTATGTGAGCACAATAGGTAAAACCGCGTTGCTCGATGCGCAAGGCGTGTGCGCAGAATTACGCAAGCCAGATGCGGCATTTGAAAAAATGACGGGCAAAAAATTCGCCGCAATTTGGCGCGCGCCCGGTGGACGCACCACGCCGCGCGCGCTGACTTATGCGGCGCAATGCGGCTACACGCAGCATATCGATTGGGCCAAAGCGGGATTCCTCGGTGACGAATTTCCCAGCGAAACCCACCCTAATGATTTGCTGTTGAAAAAAGCATTGCGTGACATCCGGGACGGCGACATTCTGCTCATGCATCTCGGTGTGCGCTCGCGTAAACAGCCGCTCGCGCCGATACTCGATCCGCTCATCAGCGGTTTGAAAGAACGCAGAATGTGCTTCGCCACTATTCCGCAAAAACTCGCACCGACTCGATGATGGAAATGTTGCAAAATATTTTTGCGCAAGTGCACGGCTGGTTATTTGAGTACATCCTGCAACCTCTCATTTATAACGTAGGCGGCATGGCTTATGTAGAAGAATCGTTCAATGCGCTGGGCGTATTTTTATATGGCGTGATTGAAATTGGATTGCTCTATATGTTGATGCGGCCGCTGGAGGCGCTGTTTCCCGTTGAGCAATGGGCCGACCGCAAAGCGACGCGCGTGGATGTCGTTTACACGTTGCTGAGCCGACTTGGCGTATTGCCGCTGATTTTTTTTGTCGTGCTCACACCGCTGGAATCAACCATACACGGTTGGTTACGCTTGCATGATGTGATTCCGCATAATCTGGAAGATTTTGCGCCAGTACTGGCGATGAGTCCGTTGTTGAGCTTCTGTATCTATTTGATTATATTGGATTTTTCAGAGTATTGGCGTCACCGTTTGCAGCATCGATTTAATTTTTTCTGGGCGCTGCACAGCGTACATCACAGCCAGCGCGCGATGAGTTTCTGGAGCGATGATCGCAATCATATTCTTGATGGATTGCTACGCGATGGGTGGATTGCGCTTGTGTCGTTGCTCATCGGCGTGCCGCCTTCGCAATTTGTGTTGCTGATCATACTGATAAGAATGGTAGAAAGTTTTTCCCATGCCAATGTGCCGTTTACGTTTGGACGCATCGGCGAAAAACTTTTGGTCAGCCCGCATTTTCACCGCGTCCATCACGCCATCAATATCGAGCAAGCCGGACGCAAACACGGCTGTAATTTTGCTGTGCTGTTTCCGGTGTGGGACATTTTATTTGGCACGGCAAATTTTTCGCGCGGCATTTTTGCCACGGGCATCGCAGACCAATTGCAGGGCCATGATTACGGAGAAGGATTTTGGCGGCAACAAGCGCTCGGCTTCAAGCGTATGACCGCTGCAATTTTTCCTCGGCGGCACTTACAATAAAACTTCTAAACATTTCAACTTCCCACTAAATTTTTCATGACCGCAAAAATAGAATCCCTCGATCAGGAAGGGCGCGGCATCGCGCACCACGAAGGCAAAGTCATTTTCATTAACGGCGCGCTGGTCGGTGAGCTGGTCACTTATGTGCCGTATTCCAAAAAACCGAAATACGAATTGGCCCAGGTGCAAACCATCGCCAAACCCAGCTCAATGCGCGTGCAGCCAGGCTGCCGACATTTCGATTTGTGTGGCGGCTGCGCCATGCAGCATGTCGATCACAACGCGCAAGTGGCAGTGAAGCAACGCGTGCTGGAAGACAGCCTGACGCACATCGGTAAAGTGAAGCCGCAACTGATTTTGCCGCCGGTGTATGGCATGCCCTGGCATTACCGCCATCGTGCGCGCTTGTCGGTGCGCTTTGTGCATAAGAAAAACCGCGTGCTGGTGGGCTTTCATGAAAAGCGTTCGCGCTATGTGGCGGAGCTGGTGAGCTGTGAAATTTTGCCGCAGCATGTTTCCGATTTGATTGTGCCGCTGCGCGAATTGATTGAGCAACTCAGCGTAAAAGAAAAATTGCCGCAAGTGGAAGTGGCGGTCGGCCATGATGTGACGGTGCTGGTGTTGCGCATTCTCGAACCATTAAACACAAACGATGAAACCCGGTTAAAAAAATTTGCTGACGAACATCGCATTCAATTCTGGTTGCAAACCAAAGGGCCTGAAACCGTGCAACCGTTTTATCCGCTCGATGCGCCGGAGCTGAATTATCGCTTGCCCGATTTCAATGTCGTGATGCCCTATTCGCCGACGGAATTTACCCAGGTAAATCCTCAAATCAATCAAATACTTGTGAACAGGGCAATTGAGCTCTTAAATGTGCAGCCCAATGACCGCGTGGCTGATTTATTTTGTGGCCTCGGCAACTTCAGTCTCGCCATCGCACGCCGTGCAAAGCAAGTGATCGGCATCGAAGGGAGCAAAGATTTAGTGAGGCGCGCTACGCAAAACGCTGCGCGAAACGGACTCAGTGACATAGCCGAATTCCGCGTCGCAGATTTATTTCATACGACTGAAGATTCATTAAAAGCCTTGGGCCACGTTGACAAAATGCTCATCGACCCGCCGCGCGATGGCGCCATGGAAGTGGTGAAGGCATTGGGTGAGGATGCGCCGGCGCGCATCGTGTATGTGTCTTGCAACCCGTCAACCCTGGCGCGCGATGCGGCAGAGTTGGTGAATAACAAAGGCTATGTGATGCGTGCGGCAGGCGTGGTGAACATGTTTCCGCACACTGCGCATGTGGAATCAATCGCGATGTTTGAACGAGAATGAATATGCGGCAACAAAAAAGGCGGCCTTGGCCGCCTTTTTTTATGAGGCAAAAAAACCTACTCGCGATTACCGCCGAAAATGCCCAGCAATGAAAGCAGGCTTTGAAACACGTTGAACAGGCTGATGTAAAGCCCCAAGGTGGCAGTGATGTAATTGGTTTCGCCGCCGTTCACTATGCGTTGTACGTCATACACAATATAGGCGGAGAAAATACCAATCACCAGCACCGAAATTGCAACATGCAGCATCGGGATTTGCAGGAAAATATTGGCAAACGCCGCGAGCAGCACCAGCAACATGCCGATGAATAAAAATTTCCCCATCGAGGACAAGTCTTTCTTAATCACCGTGCCAAGCAGCGCCATGCCGGTGAAGATTGTGGCCGTGCCACCGAAGGCCGCCATGACCAGCGTGCTGCCGTTTTTGAAGTGCATGATGTAGCCCAGCATCTGCGACAACATCAAGCCCATGAAAAATGTAAACGCCAGCAACACGACTACGCCGAGCGAGCTGTGCTTGGTTTTCTCAATCGCAAAAGTAAAACCCATGGTGATGGCAAGAAACGCAATAAAGCCCATCGCGCCGGATAAAAAATTAAACTTCAACTGCATACCCAGCCACGCACCGAACACCGTCGGAATCATCGACAATGCCAGCAACATGTACGTATTGCGCAGCACTTTGTTGGTTGATAGCGCGCCAAAGCCTGCGGTGGAAATGCTTTTTATCTGATCAGGTTGCATATTTACTCCTTGGAGAGAAGAAGACTACGGGCGTAAGACTACGCAAGCCGGGGCAAAGTTGCAAGGAGTGCTTCCGTTGCATTGGAAACATTGGTGCAGCAGAGTATAATACCCTTCAAATATTGAATAAAATCAATATTATGGATGGGTGGCAGAGTGGTCGATTGCACCGGTCTTGAAAACCGGCAACGGGCAACCGTTCGTGAGTTCGAATCTCACCCCATCCGCCAAAAACTTTAAGCTGATTGAAGGAGCAAAATTTTGCAGCCAATCAAATATGTCACTGCAGTGAGCTTGCTTTTTGCTGCTTCATCAGCAATCGCGGAAGAAGGCTCCATCGGGATGTCAGTGGAGATCGGGGTGGATGGAATATTCAAGCCGAATATTGCACAGGCAAAAGTTAAAGAAGCATTTAACGGATCACCAGCGGAAGCCGCAGGTATTCGTCCTGGAGATCTCATTACCCGCATAGAAGATTGCAAGATCCCCGGTTGCCCTGCCAGCAAAGCAAAAACGCTTATGGCAAAAGAACCGGGTCAATTGCTGAAGTTAACCGTCCTGCACGAAGATAAGACCGAGCAGGAAATTACTATTAAAGTCGGAAAAAAATCCAAGACGGAATAGGGTGGTTTATTCGTGAATTAACCATAAAAAACGGCCGCATAAGCGGCCGTTTTGTTTTTGGCGCGCGAAGATTTATTTCACCAGCCGTAGCAAATTTGCCGCCGCATCGACATCTTCGGTTTTAGGTTTTGCGTGGATATAACCGGCGCGCACCAATTGGGTGGCGATTTTTTCCGGCACTGGTTGACTGAATAAATATCCCTGCATTTCTTTGCAACCCTGCGCCATGAGCAATTCCAATTGTTTTTCGGTTTCCACGCCTTCAGCGACGACGCTCAGGTTTAGGCTGTGGGCCATGGCAATAATGGCGCGGGTGATGGCGGAGTCGTCGGGGTTGGTAGCCAGGTCTTTTACAAAGGAGCGGTCGATCTTGAGCGAGTCGATGGGAAAGCGCTGTAAGTAGTTGAGCGATGAATAGCCGGTACCGAAGTCGTCGATGGAAAGTTTGATGCCCATGTTTTTGAGTTTTTCCAGCACGACGATAGTGGCTTCGATATTCTGCATCAACAAACTTTCCGTCACTTCGAGTTCGAGATAGCTGGAGTCGAGCTGGCTGCCGTTGAGCGCCAGAGAGGTGGCTTCGAGCAGGCGGTCCTGACGGAAATGGGGGCTGGAAATATTGACGGCCACGCGAATAAGCGGGAAGCCGGCGCTTTGCCAAATCTTGTTTTGGCGGCAAGCGGTATTGAGCACCCATTCGCCTATCGGCACGATGAGGCCGGTTTCTTCGGCCAGCGGTATGAAATGTGATGGCGCGACGAGGCCCATCTCCGGATGGTTCCAGCGGATCAACGCCTCCATGCCGACAATTTTCCGCGTGTGCGCCTCAATTTGCGGTTGGTAAAACAACACGAATTCGTTACGTTCCAGCGCCTTGCGCAAGCTGCTCTCGAGCGACAGTTTTTCAAACGCTGCGGCGTTCATCGACTTGGAATAAAACTGGAAGTTGTTGCGGCCCTGTTCTTTGGCGTGATACATGGCTGTGTCGGCGGTCATCAACAAACTATCGACGTCTTCGCCATCGAACGGATAAAACGAGATGCCCAAAGACGGGCTGACTTGCACCTGGTGAATACCCAGGCGGAAAGGTTCGGTAAAGCCATCGATTACACGGCGCGCGACTTTGCCTGCGTTATAAGGGCTGACTACGTCGGAAATCAGTAATGTGAATTCGTCGCCGCCCAATCGTGCGACGCTGTTGCCGATTTCTTCTTTTGGCATTTTGGTAAGCGATGCGACGACATCTTCGCCCCGCACACATTGGGTGAGGCGGCGCGCCACTTGTTGCAGCAGATCGTCGCCCATGGTGTGGCCCAACGTGTCATTGATGCGCTTGAAGTGGTCGAGATCCATGAACATCACCGCCAGCATCTGGTTTTTGCGCTTGGCGTAGGCAATCGCCGTTTCCAGTTGCGATTTGAAATAGGCGCGGTTGGGCAATTTGGTCAGGTGGTCGAAGTACGCCATTTCACGTATGCGGCCTTCATTGCGTTTGCGCTCGGCAATCTCGCCTTGCAAATCTGCGTTGACCTTTTTAAGCGCTTCGGTACGCTTCTGTACGCGCTGTTCAAGTGAATCGCGCGCCAGCTGCAACTCCCGTTGCGCGCGCGTGCCCTCGACTGCCTGCCTGCGGATCACGTCGTTGCCCCGCTTCACGATCAGGAACAGCACGCCGTAGAGCGCGCCCAGCACGCCCACTACGCCATACATCAGGTTGCGTTGTGTGGCGGCAATGCGCTGGGAAAGTTCGGTTACGTCGGCATACAGTTCGAACGCGCCGTCAATTTTTTGCGTAGTAGTATTACGTATGGGGATGTATGTCGACAGCAGATTGCGGTCATACACCGCGCCATGTTGATCTGTGGCGTTGATGCTATCTTTGTAATTGAGTTCGCTATAAATTTCGCCGCCGAAGGCTTTTTTCAAACCGACGTTGCTTATCTGGTTTTCGCCAATCTGGCGGGGTTCTGTCGAAAATATGGTGTTGCCGGCGTTATCGAAGGCTTTGATTTTTACTACGCCCAAAGTGCCGAGGTTTCTTTTTGCCGCGTCGATCAGTTGCGCCGTGCGCGCATCACTGCGGACGGCATCGGGGCTTTTGGCTGAATAGGTGTTGAAAAAGGCAGCGTAGTTTGGCCATAGCGTCTCTGAGAACATATGCACCAGCGCCTGATTTTGCTCCTGCTTTTCTTTCACCATGCTTTGCGTGGCGGTGTAGCGATAGAACGCCACCAATGCCGCTGCCGCCAGCACGATGGAAATCAGGCTGGCGATAGAGAAATAGCGCAGTAGTTTGAATTTGAATTGCATGGTCGTGCAGTAGCGATATTCCTGAAGTTATGGCCGAAATAAGCACATGATCGGCACCCGCGGCGCAGTTAAACGCATTGTATAGCCATAGCTTATAGGCAGGCGTAAAGGAATACTGTGAGAAAACACACAGCGCGCGCGATTGTCACAAAATACGCGGGTAGTAACGTTATGCGACAGGGCCTTTGAGGCTCGCTACCGTATTGCGGCCCAGATCTTTTGCATGGAGCAGCGCGGTTTCAGCGGCTTTGAATATGCCTTCGAGCGAGTCGCCGTGGTCGGGAAAAATGGCGACGCCTAGGCTGACGGTAACGGGGATGACCAGGGTTTTACGGTCTTCGCCGCTGATTGTGAAAATGTTGGCAGCTACGATGCCGCGCAGGCGCTCGGCCATGGCAGCGGCGGCCATTTTGGGTAAATCGGGTGAAAGCACAGCGAATCTGTCGTCTCCGTACCGTGCCGGTTTATCAGCGGCGCGCAAGTTGGTCGACAGCAGGCTGCCCAATTGCAACAGGATTTTATCGCCAACAGTAAATCCGTATAACTCATTGATTTTATTGAAATTATCAATACCCATCATGACCAGTGCAACGGGTAATTTTGATCGGCGAGTGCGTTCGATTTCCTCGTGCAATAAACGGCCCAGTTCGCGCAGATTGTACACACCGGTCAATTCATCGCGTATGGCTAACTCGCCGACAGCGGCACGGGATTTTTCCAGCGCTTCATGGGCGGCATTAAGCTGCGCAATGAGCATGTCTTTTTCTTCCTGCGCCGCCCGGACATTGCTTTCGGCATGTTTGCGTTCAATGGCATGGCGCAATTCGCGCTTGAGCATGCTGACGCTGATTTCACTCTGCACCAGGTAACCGGCAGCCCCTTGTTGCATAGCTTGCAAGCCGGCGTCTTCCTTGTCAGCCGTGGTAATGGCAATCAGCGGCACATCGGGTACGCGTGCATAAATGGCGCGCGCAGTATCGGTACCGCGGCTATCAGGTAAATTCAGATTAGCCAGCACGGCGTTGTAGGCACCGGTTAAAAGCAAGGCGTGGCCTTCGTTAAATGTCGAGGCGACGCTGACTTCAACCGGTGAAGTGCTGAGCTTCAACACAGCCTGGCGCAGGCGCTCAGCCTCGTGAGGATTGTTTTCGATCAGCAATATTTTTGTGCTTGCAGCCATGGCTATTCCTAATTGTTATCTCTGTTAGTAGGGTATCGAGATGGAACGCAACGCCTATAATATAGTTTTAATGCGGTTTGTTGCTGCGACCTGGTTCACACTTGAACGGCCAATCAGCGATAGGGCGAATTACGCAAACGCATCAGCCCAGCAGTTCGGGGTTTCATACAAACGTACTTTCACCAATTGTAAATGGTTGCCGTATTGGTCATGGTAGGCGCTGCGCAAAATTTCGAAAGCGCTGCGTACCAGATTTTCTGCCGTCGGTACTGCATCGAAAAGCACGGTTTTATGGCCGGGCACGCTGGCGAGAAATTCCACCATGACCGTGTCTTGCCGGTGCGCGAGAAACGCATGATCCCATTTATCGATCAGCACATTTTTGGCAATGGTTTTGACGTCGGAAAAATCCATGACCATGCCTTCTTCCGACACGCCTTGCCGGGTGATAATGTCGGCCTCCAGCGTAATTTCAATCGCATAACGGTGGCCGTGCACATGCCGGCACTGGCTCTTGTGATTGGGAAGCCGATGGCCGGCATCGAACTCCAGGCGGCGGGTAATTTGCATGAAGCGATAAAATTTAAGTGGGGTTGATCGATTGTTATGATGAGGATTGTATCACCCGACATGTTGCCCCCATCAATGGCGGCTCGTTTTTTCTCTCTCGCTGAGTTAAAATCTACGCTTTTTCTTCGGGATCGCCGACCAGGCTTGCAAAAATATGGCTTTAATCGTACAAAAATACGGCGGCACCTCGATGGGCAGCCCCGAGCGTATCCGCGAAGTGGCCCGGCGCGTACAGCGCTGGTACAACGAAGGCAATCAGATTGTCGTCGTCGTGTCGGCCATGAGCGGTGAAACCAACCGGCTCATTAAACTCGCCAAAGAATTGCAATCGGATCCCGATCCGCGCGAGCTTGATGTGGTCGCCTCAACCGGTGAACAAGTTACCATCGGTTTGCTGGCCATTGCCCTGAAAAGCCTCGGCCTCAAAGCCAAGAGTTACACCGGCGCGCAAATCAAAATACGCACGGATGATGCATTCACCAAGGCGCGCATTTTGTCGATTGATGACAAAAATATCCGCGAAGATTTAGCCGAAGGTATCATCGTTGTCGCCGCAGGATTTCAAGGCGTAGATCACAAAGGCAACATCACCACGCTGGGCCGAGGCGGCTCGGATACCACCGGCGTTGCCATTGCCGCTGCGCTGAAGGCCGACGAATGCCAGATTTACACTGACGTCGATGGCGTGTACACCACTGATCCGCGCATGGTGCCTGAAGCGCGACGTTTGCAAACTATCACGTTTGAAGAGATGCTCGAAATGGCGAGCCTCGGTTCGAAGGTTTTGCAAATCCGCTCGGTAGAGTTTGCTGGCAAATACAAAGTCAAACTGCGTGTATTGTCATCTTTCGATGACGTCAATTCCACCGACATGGGCACGCTGATCACTTTTGAGGAACAAGACAACATGGAACAAGCCATCATCTCCGGCATCGCCTTCAACCGCGACGAAGCCAAAATCACCATCACCGGCGTGCCCGACAAACCCGGCATCGCCTACTCGATATTGGGCACCGTCGCCGAGGCAAACGTCGATGTGGACATGATCATCCAGAACGCGAGCCACGACGGCACCACGGATTTTTCGTTCACGGTGAATCGCGGTGAATACCAAAAAGCCATGGACATCCTGCAAAAACAAGTGCAACCGAAAATCGGCGCAAAAGAAATTACCGGCGACAATAAAATCGCAAAAGTTTCAGTCGTCGGTGTCGGCATGCGCTCCCACGTCGGCGTGGCCAGCAAAATGTTTAAAGCGCTGGCCGACGAAGCCATCAACATCCAAATGATTTCCACATCCGAAATCAAGATATCTGTCGTCATTGATGAAAAATATCTGGAGCTCGCCGTGCGTGTGTTGCACAAGGCGTTTGAGCTGGAAAAAGCGACCTAAATCGCATTCGGGTTTGACCGCATAGAGAGAAAACCGGTATCCTATGCGACTTCCGGAGAGGTGGCCGAGTGGTCGAAGGCACTCCCCTGCTAAGGGAGCATAGGCTCAAAAGGCTTATCGAGGGTTCGAATCCCTCCTTCTCCGCCAGTAATTTGTTATAATATTTACCTTAGTTTTTTCTAGTTAGTTTCATTTGCGCCCGTAGCTCAGATGGATAGAGTACTTGGCTACGAACCAAGGGGTCGGGCGTTCGAATCGCTCCGGGCGCACCAATTTTAGAAAACCCGGTTAACGCAGCTTAGCCGGGTTTTTTGTTGTCGCCATTTTTCAAAATGCTTACACCCAGTTTTGCCCATCCCTCATGGCCCAGATCGTGCAGGGTTTTCATGTTGGCATCAAATATTTTTTCCGCTTCGGGAAACGCAGCCACGGCTCGCTCGACGCTGTCTTCACGCAGCAAATGCAAGGTCGGGTAGGGCGAGCGGTTGCTAAAGTTGGTGATGTCGTCCGCTTCCGTTTCGGCAAACCGGTAGTCCGGATGAAAGCTCGCGACCTGTATTTCCCCCGCAAGATTCAGTTCATCCAGGGCCGCGTCGGCCACGTCGAGAAAATCGTTATAGTCGAGAAAGTCTTGCAAAACATGTGGATGAATCAACAGCATGGTGTCGGTGACAGCCGCATCTGCATCGGCCAAATGTTGCAGCTCGCGTATCAAGTCGTTTAACAGTTGGTCTTCTGTCGTTGCATCGCTCACCACAAACCGGATCTGGTTTTTGACATACACCGCTTTGGCAAACGGGCACAGGTTCAGGCCGATGACGGCCTTTTCCAGCCACGCGCGGGTGTATGCCAACACGGTTTCCGTTGTGTCAGCTTTTTCGGTTTCACTCATCGTTTTGTCGTCTCAGTTTTTTGCTTACTGGTTTCCAGCATCCCATACTTTAACAGGGAGAAAAAAATATCGCAGGGAATGGATGAAATCACGAGCAGAGAGTGTTTCCATTAGATATTTTCTTTAGCCAGGGATTATTTGGTTAATAAATAATGTTTAAAAACAATAAGTTATAAATAAAAGAATATATTTATACAAAAAAGCTATATTGCTGAACAGTCAAGTAGTAATATTGCTTTCAACGCTACCATCCCGTTTTAAAACGCGAGGTCAATCAACCATGCAAATGAGAAAAGCCACAGATGCCAATCAGGATGCCGACGCGATATTCGCCAGCGTGGCAGCGTATTTCGGTGTGCTGGCGCAGCCTATGCGACTCAAGATTCTCGGCGCCTTATGCCGTGGCGAAAAATCTGTGCAGCAGGTGATGGACGACGTGAATGGCAATCAGGCCAATGTGTCGAAGCATCTTAAAGTCTTGCACGACGCGGGCATCATCGCGCGGCGCAAGCAGGCGAACCAGGTGATGTACGCCATAGCCGACCAAAGCAGCACGGAGTTGTGCCGCAGCGTGTGCGTGCGCATTGCGGGCCAGTTGGATGATTCGGCCGCCATGCGCACCCAATTGCAAAACGTCTCGGAGAATTTTGTCGCCTAACGGCGGAAGATTATGACAAATATCAAACCTGGCCGCCTGCTGCGCGCGCCGGAAAATTTTCTCAGTCAGGAAGACATCGCCCAAGTGAAAGCGGGGCGGCGCGATTTTTTGCGCAAGGCGATGGCTTTTGGGGGCGGCGCTGCCGTCGCAATCGGCGGTAAAGCCTTTGCCGCGGAGGGCGAAGCGGCCATTTTGAAACTGCCTGCGCACAGCACCACGCTTGGTAAACCCGTGGTCACCAACGGTTACGGCCTGCCGTCGCAATACGAAAAAAATGTCCAGCGCCGCGAAAGCCCCGGCCTCACCCGCGTGGGCGCTTCGTCAGTGTCGTTCGCGCCGCTGCAAAGCCTGTTCGGCATTATTACTCCTAGCGGATTGCATTTCGAGCGCCATCACCAAGGCTGGCACGATATCGATCCGAGCCAGCATCGCCTGATGATCAACGGATTGGTGAAAAACCAGAAGGTTTACACCATGGACGATTTGATGCGTTTGCCGTCGGTATCGCGCATTCACTTTATTGAATGTGGTGCGAATACGGGCATGGAGTGGGGCAATGTGGCAGTGCCGACCGTACAATATTCCCATGGCATGTTGTCGTGCAGCGAGTTCACTGGCGTGCTGCTTTCTACGCTGCTCGACGATTGCGGCTATGACACGAAAAACGGCAAATTTATTTTGGCTGAAGGCGCCGACGGTTCGAGCATGACACGCACTATTCCAATGGAGCGCGCCCTCGATGACGTGATCGTCGCCTACGCCATGAACGGTGAAATGTTGCGCCCAGAGAACGGCTATCCGTTGCGTTTGGTGGTGCCGGGCGTGCAGGGCGTGTCGTCCGTCAAATATCTGCGCCGTATCGAAGTGGGCGATCAGCCCTATGGCACCAAGGATGAAACTTTGCATTATGTGGATTTGATGCCTAACGGTTTACATCGCCAGTATTCGTCGATTCAAGAAGCAAAGTCCGTTATCACCACGCCTTCGGGCAGCCAGACTTTGCTCGACAAAGGTTTTTACAGCGTCACCGGCCTCGCCTGGTCTGGCCGCGGCGCGATCAAGCGCGTGGATGTGTCGTTCGACGGCGGACGTAACTGGAAAACGGCACGGCTGGAAACGCCCGTGCTATCGAAAGCGCTCACGCGATTCAACATCGATTGGGTGTGGGACGGCAGCCCGGCCATTTTGCAAAGCCGTGCCATGGACGACACGGGCTACGTGCAGCCGAAAATCAACCAGTTGCGCGAAGTGCGCGGCTCGCGCTCGATTTATCACAACAATGCTATCCAATCCTGGAAGCTGGCGGAATCGGGCGAGGTGAGCAATGTCCAGGTTTACTAAGCCGTTATTTTTGCTCTTGCTGCTGGCGATTTCCGCAACCGTATTTGCGGAAACAAAATCCTTTCCAGGCGTCGGGCGTGCGGCAACGAGCGATGAAGTGAAAGCCTGGGATATCGACGTGCGTCCCGATTTCACCGGCTTGCCCAAAGGTTCAGGCAGCGTCGCCAAAGGCCAGGTGGTGTGGGAAGCGAAATGCGCGTCTTGCCACGGCACATTCGCCGAGAGCAATGAAATATTCCCGCCGCTGGTCGGCGGCGTCACGGCGGACGACATCAAGACCGGCCGCGCGAAAACCCTTGCCGGCGAACAGCCAACGCGCACCACCCTTTCAAAACTCAGTTCCGTTTCGACACTGTGGGATTACATCAATCGCGCCATGCCGTGGAATGCGCCCAAGTCGCTCTCCACCGAAGAAGTGTATGCGGTGGTGGCCTATCTGTTGAATCTGGGTGACGTGCTTCCAGCGGATTTCACCTTGAGCGACGCCAACATCCGCGAGGTGCAAAACAAATTGCCCAACCGCAATGGCATGACGCAAGAGCACGGCCTGTGGGACGTGAAGGGCAAACCCGATGTGAAAAATGTGGCGTGCATGAAAGACTGCGCGACGGAAATTAATGTCGCATCATCGCTGCCGGATTTCGCGCGTAACGCCCACGGCAACATTGCCGAACAAACACGCGCGGTCGGCGAAGCGATCGGCACGGATACCACCAAACCGCCGGGTGCCAAACCCGCTAAAGGCGCTGCCGCGCCGGTTGCGGCGGCGGGCGTTGCTGCGACGACCGTGTCGGCAAAGGAATTGGCGAACAAATCCGGTTGCTTTGCTTGCCATGGCATTAGCAACAAAATTCTCGGGCCGGGTTTTACCGAAGTGGCCGCAAAATATAAAGGCGACGCCGGTGCAGAGGCGAAAATGCTTGCCAAGGTTAAGGCCGGCGGCAGCGGCGCCTGGGGCGATGTGCCCATGCCGCCCCACGCACATCTGGCCGAAGGCGACATCAAGAGTATGGTGCAATGGATTTTGGGTGGGGCGAAGTAGTGTCACATCGCGCAGAATTGTCGCCGCAAAGCAGGGTCGAATCGTTTATGCTTTGCATTGATGAACTAGGCGCAACGGGGTGGCAGTAATATTGCCAGATTTTTTTTGTGAATTTGTGGAGACAACAGAAATGAAAGCAATGGATATGAACGAGCAGCGCAGGAAAGTTTTGAAAACCGGTGGCGGCATTACCATCATGGCGCTGGCGCTTGCAGCCGGCTGGCTGAAACCGGGCCAGGCGTTGGCCGCCGACTGGAATAAGGCCGCGTTCGACACCAAGAGCCTCAACGATACGCTCAAAGCCTTGGGCGGTTCGGCCTCGACCGAAACCAAAGATGTCGCCTGGGGCAGCACGCCGGACATCGCGGAGAATGGCGCGGTAGTGCCGATCAGCATCACGGCCAATATGTCGAAGGTGGAATCCATCGCGATCCTGATTGAAAAAAATCCCAACATGCTCACGGCAAGTTTTGATATTCCCGCCGGCACCGAGCCGAGCATTTCCACCCGCGTGAAAATGGCGCAGACATCGAACGTCATCGCGCTCATTAAAGCCGACGGAAAGTTTTATACGGCGGCGAAAGAAATTAAAGTCACGCTTGGCGGCTGCGGCGGCTAAACGATAAATTATTCAATATAATCAATATATTACGAGGAATATCCATTATGGCAGATCCGATGAAAATCCGCGCCACGTTAAGCGGCGATGTTGTAGAAGTCAGGGCGTTGATGAGTCACGAAATGGAAACCGGCCAGCGCAAGGATGCGGCCGGCAATCTGGTGCCTGCGCATTTCATTCAGCAGGTAACCGCAACATCGAACGGCAAGACCGTGCTATCAGCGCAATGGGGCACAGCGGTGTCGAAAAATCCGACGCTGGCGTTCAAATTCAAAGGTGGCGCAAAAGGTGACAAAGTGCAGATCACCTGGGTGGACAGCAAGGGTGATACCCGCACCGATGAAGCGGTGATAAATTAGAGAACAGCGGCGCAAGTAAACTTGCGCCGCTTTTTTCCGCATCCGGCCAGCAAGAGTCGGTTCAAAATAACCCGAGGAGGCAACATGAATATCCGTAATATTTTATCGGCAAGTTTTTTGGCATTCTGCATTGCCCTGCTTAGTTTTTCTGCGTTCGCCGCCGGTGATGGGCTTAAGGTGGTGTATCACATCAACGAAGGCAATGAGCAGGCGAGCAACGGCTTGCGCAATATTCGCAACCATCTGGCCGAAGACCCGACGGCCAAAATCACCGTCGTCACCCACGCCAAAGGTATCGATTTTCTGTTGCAAGACGCGAAAGATAAAAACGGCCAACCGTTCGACGCGGCGGTACACGATCTGGTGAAACAGGGAGTAACTTTCAAGGTGTGCAACAACACACTGACCGCGCGCGGTATCGACAAGAACAAAGTTTTGACTGACGCACAAATCGTCCCGTCCGGCGCGGTGGAAGTGGCGCGCTTGCAGGCCAAGGAAGGCTTTGCCTATTTTCGACCGTAATTTTATGCATGTGATTGGGGGAGCATCATGAAATCATTTCAAGCCATCGTGCTAATAGCTTTACTTGCGAGCACCAGCCAGTTCTCCGGTGCGCAAGAAAAATCCATCACCGACGAAATCGCCCGCTACCGCGATGCGCTCGCTGACGGCAATCCGGCAGATCTATGGGAAGCGCGCGGCGAAGAGATGTGGAAGCAACCACGCGGCCCGAAAAAAATCTCGTTTCAGCAATGCGATTTAGGTAAAGGCCCCGGCGTGGTGAATGGGGTATACGCAGAGTTGCCGCGCTATTTTGCCGACGCCGACAAAGTGATGGATTTGGAAACGCGCCTCGTTCATTGCATGGTGACACAGCAAGGAGTTTCACCAGAAGAGTCGAAGAAAAATCCCTTCGGCAACGGCCCCAAACGATCGGACATCGAAGCGCTGACTGCTTATGTGACGGCCGCATCGCGCGGCGTAAAAATGAATGTGCCGACCAAACATCCGAAGGAAATCGAGTCCTATCAATTGGGGCAAAAAATGTTTTACTTCCGCGGCGGTCCTCACGATTTTGCCTGCGCTACTTGTCATGGCGAAACGGGCAAGCGCATTCGCCTGCAGGATTTACCCAATCTCACGGATCCGAAAGACGCGCAAAAAGCGTATACGACGTGGCCGGCCTATCGCGTATCCCAAGGCGAGTTGCGCACCATGCAGTGGCGGCTGAACGATTGCTTCCGCCAGCAGCGCTTTCCGGACTTGCAATTCACATCCGACGCGTCGATTGCGCTCACCAGTTTCCTGGCGCAAAACGCCAACGGCGGCACGTTCAACGCACCCGCCATTAAACGCTAGGGAGATGACATGAATAAGCGAAAAGTTTTTATCGTAGTGGCCGCAACGGTTTTCATAACGGCTTGCGCCACGTTGAGCAATAGCGATGTTTCAAGTCTCGCGCAAACCATGTTAAAAGCGTCGTTCGCGGAAAAAGGCCAGGCGAAGCTGGATCGTCTCGAGCAGGATGAATCGCAAAAAATTTGCAGCGCCGCCGAAAAAGCGCCGGTGTCAAAAGAATCGCGCGACAAGATTGAAAAATCGCAACTCGCCGCCGTGGCGTACCCGGCCGATGGAAAATTTATCGGCGATTGGAAAGAAGGCGAGAAGGTCGCACAAAGCGGTGTGGGTAAACAGTTCTCCGACGATGCGACCAAGGCATCCGGCGGCAATTGCTACGCCTGCCACCAACTGTCACCGAAAGAAATTTCCTTCGGCACCATCGGCCCGAGTTTGTATCAATACGGAAAATTGCGCGGCAACGCCGAGCCGATGGTGAAATACACTTGGGCCAAGGTGTATAACGCGCAGGCCTACAATGCTTGCTCCAATATGCCGCGCTTTGGGCACCAGAAAATTCTCACCGAAAATCAGATCCGCGATGTGGTCGCGCTGTTGCTCGATCCTGATTCGCCCGTTAATAAATAATTCATTATAATCAAATAGTTACGTAAACATCTCATGTCGATGAATCGCCGGGAATTTTTGCAGACTTTGGCCGTTGCGGCCGCGGGCGGCATGGCGTTGCAAGGCTGCAGTACCACTGCCCAAACAATAGGCACTGCCCAAAAAACAGGCAGCAACTTTTACGAGCTGCCGCGTTTTGGCAATGTGTCGTTATTGCACTTCACTGATTGCCATGCGCAACTCAAACCGATTTATTTTCGCGAGCCGAATGTGAATCTGGGGTTGGGTGAGAGCAGGGGACGCGCGCCGCATCTGGTGGGCGATGCGCTGCTCAAGCAATTCAACATCGCGCCCGGCACCGCCGAAGCCCACGCGTTTACCTATCTGAATTTTGCCGAAGCGGCAAAAACCTACGGCAAGGTCGGCGGCTTTGCGCATCTTGCCACGCTGATTAAACAACTGCGCGCCAGTCGGCCCAATGCCTTGCTGCTCGACGGCGGCGACACTTGGCAGGGTTCGGCTACGTCGCTTTGGAGCAAAGGCCAGGATATGGTCGATGCGTGCACATTGCTCGGCGTCGATGTGATGACCGGCCATTGGGAATTCACTCTCGGCGCCGAGCGCGTCAAGCAGATCGTCGAGAACGATTTCAAAAACAAAATCGAATTTGTCGCGCAGAATGTCCGCACGACGGATTTCGACGAAGCCGTGTTCAAGCCCTATGTGATCAAGCCACTCAACGGTATTCTCGTCGCCATTATCGGGCAGGCGTTTCCTTACACGCCCATCGCAAATCCGCGTTATTTTACGCCTGAATGGCGCTTCGGCATTCAGGATGAAAATATGCAAAAGGTGGTGAACGAGGCGCGCAGCAAAGGCGCGCAGGCGGTGGTGCTGTTGTCGCACAACGGCATGGACGTGGATATCAAACTCGCCTCGCGCGTGCGCGGCATCGACGCCATACTCGGCGGCCACACTCACGACGGTGTGCCCGCGCCGGTGATTATCAAAAATCCCGGCGGACAAACGCTGGTAACGAATGCAGGCTCCAACGGAAAATTTTTGGGCGTGCTCGATTTGGAAGTGAAGGGCGGCAAGGTCAGCGATTTCAAATATAAATTGTTACCTGTGTTCGCCAACCTGCTGCCCGCCGACGCGGAAATGCATGCATTGATCGCCAAACACCGCGCGCCGCACGAAGCAAAGCTCGGCGAACAACTCGCGGTGAGTGAAGGCCTGCTGTACCGCCGCGGCAATTTCAACGGTTCGTTCGATCAACTGATTCTCGACGGCTTGATGGCGATGAAAAACGCCGAGATCGCGTTCTCGCCCGGCTTCCGCTGGGGCACGTCGCTGCTGCCGGGGCAGACGATCACTTACGAACATCTGATGGACCAGACAGCGATCACCTATCCGTACACCACCGTCACGGAAATGACTGGCGAAACCATCAAGACCATTCTCGAAGACATTGCCGACAATTTGTTTAATCCCGACCCGTATTACCAGCAGGGCGGCGATATGGTGCGCGTGGGCGGCATGCAATATGTGTGCGACCCGGCCGCGAAAGCCGGCGCACGCATCAGCGACATGACGCTCAATAGCAAGCCGATTGATGCGAGCAAAAAATACAAAGTTGCCGGCTGGGCGCCAGTGGCGGAAGGCGCGACTGGCGAACCGATCTGGGACGTGATGGCGAAATATTTGCGCGAGCAGAAAGTCATTAAGCCGCGCGAATTGAAT
>JAYTVC010000021.1:0-7028 GCA_043744215.1 Pseudomonadota bacterium | reverse complement strand
GTGACATATTTCCTTGCACGATAACGCGTATTGATGTAACCTGCTGATATTGTTGTTTAATTTTTTCAAGCACGCTCGGTATTTGCTGTTTTAACTTTGCGGCTACCGGCCCGTTCAGGGCCATAATTACCAAGGCATGGCCTTCTAAAGTTCCGACTCGACTGGCTGCGGCCAGATCAGGCGAGACGGTTTCAGCGTAGCATTTTTGCAGCGCCCCCAAACGTTCCAGATCAATATGCTGGAGCACGGGGATTTCGTTGAAGTAAGCGTCTAGTTTTTTGGATGCCATTCACGACTCGCTGCGATCAAATGAGGTAACGATGAATATTATTATCGTATCAAACAAATTAGCTTCGCCGCGCAGTTTTACGCTGTCCCATGCACAATTGGCGATGGCGGGCGTCGGTATGGTGATTGCCATGTTTCTGTTCGGCAGCCTGATGTATGCCTTCACGCTACGTCAGGCGGTGGATATCAAGAACCCATACCTGCAAAGCGTGTTATCCGGTTTGTATCGCAAGGAATCGGAAAAAAATCAGGTTGTCATGAAAGATAATCTGAATGCGCTGGCGGTGAAGCTGGGCGAAATGCAGGCACGCCTGATGCGCCTCGATGCGTTCGGCGAGCGTTTGTCGAAGGCGGCGGGCGTGAAACCTTCGGAATTCAAGTTCAGCGAAAAACCCGGTCGTGGCGGTCCCAATCCGGACGCCAAATACCAATCGGATATTTCTCTCGACGAATTCAACAAGCAGTTGCAGGAGCTCTCCATGCAAGTGGAAGACCGCGGCGACAAGCTGGGCGTACTCGATTCAATGTTGATGCAGGAAAGCCTGCGCAAAAAAGCGTTGCCCACGGTGTTACCGGTGCAGCAGGGCTATCACTCATCCAACTACGGTTTCCGCCTTGATCCTTTCTCCGGTCGCAAGGCGTTTCATGCGGGCATTGATTTCGTTGCGCCTGCTGGCACAACCGTCGCGACGGCAGCGGGCGGCGTGGTGGTCACGTCCGAGCCCCATGGTGAATATGGTAATATTGTCGAAGTTGACCATGGTAACGGCTTGGTGTCGCGCTATGCGCATTTGTCCAAAAGCCTGGTGAAACCGGGCGATGTGGTGCTCAAAGGCCAGCGCATCGCCGAAGTCGGCACCACGGGCCGCTCGACTGGACCCCATTTGCATTTTGAAGTCCGTGAAAGCGGCGTAGCGTTGAACCCGGGGCAGTTCTTGCAAGTGGGTGGTTAGCAAACGTCGGTTAATTCAACCGTCATTGCTGCGACGAGCGACTGTATCTGTACCCAAACAACCGGCAGGGTTGACCGGAGTATTCGAGGAAGATGGGGCTGACCCTGCCGCGAATAGTCCTGTTAACCCTGCTTTTTTTCGTCATAATTACATACGCTTTTCTTACACAAAGTCTTGTTCATGATCTCCAACGTTCTGAAAAAAATATTCGGCAGCCGCAACGAACGCCTGCTTAAGCAATACCGTAAAACCGTTGTCACCATCAACGGGCATGAGCCGGCCATGCAACAACTCAGCGACGAGCAACTCGGCGCGAAGACGGTCGAATTCAAAGCGCGCCTCGCCCAACAAGAAACCCTCGACGATATTTTGCCCGAAGCTTTTGCTGTAGTACGCGAGGCGAGCAAGCGCGTTCTGGGTATGCGCCACTTCGATGTGCAGCTCATCGGCGGCATGGTGTTGCACGCAGGCAAAATCGCCGAGATGCGCACGGGCGAAGGCAAGACGCTGGTCGCCACTCTGCCCTCGTACCTGAATGCGCTGACAGGCAAAGGCGTGCATGTGATTACGGTAAACGATTATCTCGCCAAGCGCGACGCGGAGTGGATGGGACGCATCCATCAATTCCTCGGCTTGAGCGTCGGCGTCAACCTGTCGCAAATGGCCCATGACGAAAAACAAAAAGCCTTTGCCTCCGACATCACTTACGGCACCAACAATGAATTCGGTTTTGATTATTTGCGCGACAACATGGTCACCTCGATCAACGATCGCGTGATGCGTGGGCTGAATTTTGCCGTGGTCGATGAGGTCGATTCGATTTTGATCGACGAAGCGCGCACGCCGCTGATTATTTCAGGCCAAGCCGAAGACTCTACCGCGCTCTATGCTGCCGTCAATCAACTGGTGCCGAAACTGATCAAGCAAGAAACCGAAGAAGGCCCCGGCGATTTTTGGGCCGACCTGAAATCCATGCAGATCACGCTGTCGGAAAGCGGCCACGAAAAAGCGGAGCAGCTTCTCACCGGTGCCGGGCTGTTGCCAGTGGGCGGCAGTTTATATGATCCGGCCAATATTATTTTGATGCACCACTTCCAGGCTGGCCTGCGCGCCCATGCGCTCTATCACAAAGACCAGCACTATGTGGTGAACGACGGCGATATCGTGATCGTCGATGAATTCACTGGCCGCATGATGACCGGCCGTCGCTGGGGCGATGGTTTGCATCAGGCTGTCGAAGCAAAAGAAGGCGTAAAGATTCAAAACGAATCGCAGACGCTTGCGTCGATTACCTTCCAGAATTATTTTCGCCTTTATCAAAAGTTATCGGGTATGACTGGCACGGCGGACACTGAAGCCTACGAGTTCCAGCAAACCTACGGTCTCGAAACGGTCATCATCCCGACCCATCGGGCGATGGTGCGCGCGGATCGCAGCGATCTCATCTACCGCACCGCTGACGAAAAACACAAGGCCATCGCCCAGGAAATTAAAACTTGTTACGAACGCGGCCAACCTGTGTTGCTGGGTACAACCTCGATTGAAAATTCCGAATTGTTATCAAGCCTGCTGGATAAAGAAAAATTGCCGCACCAAGTGTTGAACGCCAAGCAACACGCGCGCGAAGCCGATATCGTGGCGCAAGCGGGCCGTCCGAAAATGATTACCATCGCCACCAACATGGCGGGGCGCGGCACCGACATCGTGCTGGGCGGTAACCCGGAACCGATGATTAAAACGGTAGAGGCCGACGAAGCGCTTTCCGACGCAGCAAAACAAGCGAAGATTACGCAAATAAAATCCGAGTGGGTCAATCTGCACGCTGAAGTCATCGCAAAAGGCGGCTTATATATTCTCGGCTCTGAACGCCATGAATCGCGTCGCGTTGATAACCAGTTGCGTGGCCGCTCCGGCCGCCAGGGCGACGTGGGAGCCAGCCGTTTCTATTTATCCCTCGACGATCCGCTGATGAAAATTTTTGCCGGTGATCGCGTATCAGCCATCATGCAGCGCCTGAAAATGCCCGAAGGCGAAGCCATCGAAGCGGGCATGGTCAACCGCGCCATTGAAAATGCACAGCGCAAAGTCGAAGCGCGCAACTTTGACATTCGCAAACAATTGCTCGAATACGACGACGTTGCTAACGACCAGCGCAAAGTCATTTACCAACAGCGCAACGAGTTACTCGAATCGAGTGATGTCTCACCTACCATCAAAGCCATGCGCGACGATGTGCTGACGCAAACCGTCAACACCCATATCCCGCCAGAAACGGTGGAAGAGCAATGGGATGCGCCCGGCCTCGAGCGCACGCTGGAAACCGATTTCCGCCTGCAGTCGCCAATAACGGAATGGCTGAAAAACGAACCGAACCTGACGGATGAAGAAATCCACAAGCGCGTGGTCGATGCCTGCAACAAGGAATACGAAAAGAAGTTCGCCGACATCGACAAAGACGTGCTGCACCACTACGAACGCGCCGTCATGCTGCAGAGCCTTGACACCCATTGGCGCGAACACCTCGCGGCGCTGGATCATTTGCGCCAAGGCATTCACCTGCGCGGCTACGCGCAAAAAAATCCCAAGCAGGAATACAAACGCGAAGCATTTGAGCTATTCAGCGACATGCTCGAACGCATCAAACGCGACGTGACGCAAATCCTCACCAACGTACAAGTGCAACGCGAAGAAGAACTCGAAGCTGTCGCCGAAGCGGTGGAAGAATCCCCCGCCACTGCGCGCAACGTGCAGTACCATCACGCCGACTACGACGAAGCGCTCACCGAAGCGGCCGACTCCGATCAACCGGCGCAACCCTTCGAGCGCGCCAATGACAAAGTGGGCCGCAACGATCCCTGCCCGTGCGGATCAGGAAAAAAATATAAACAGTGTCATGGGAAGTTGAGTTAACAATATTCCGCGACGTTTTTTCTGTGCCATAAAAAAAACCAGCGCATGCTGGTTTTTTTATTATTTATTTCCATGCAACAATGATAAAAAATTCAATATAATCAAATAGTTACAATATAACGCAAATGAAGAAAATATTTCAACCATCATCATCCAGAACTCCCAATCCGCCACCGAAATTCTCGCTGCCATTCAACATTCAAAATAAAAAATATAGTTTGGGTTTGCGATAGCGTAGCCCAACAAACGATGGGTTAACGGACATTTTAGCGATAACTATTATTGGGATTCGCGATCGCCTGGCGGAAGTTGTTCATATCGCCCCGTTTACAGGGACAATCAAGAACAAGCTCCTTGTTTCAAGCTGCTGCCGGTAAAATCTTTTTGCAGCTCATTCAATTTTGCCGTCAGTGAAGCGGTCGCATCGCGCACGGCGAATGATACGTCTTTGGCCGCGCCGGGCCGGGGGCCAGTGCGGGCGGCGCGGACGCCTTTTATTTCAAGCTGCTCGAGGTGACGGGTGGCAGCTTCTTCGGTGCCGAATACGCCAAGTGAAATGGAATTGTCATTCAATACCAACAGGTCTTTGACGCCTTGTTTTCTGAGCGTTGCTGCTGTGGAGGTAGTGACGGCTTTGGTTGCCAGGGGCGGAATAAAAACCCAGTAGCCATTGGTGATTTCTTCGGCCTGACTTTCTTTCAGTTTGTCGCCGAGTTGTAATGCAATTAACGCGGCGCGCGCGCGCGGCGCATCGTCGGCTCTGATGTTGTTCCATTGCACACATTGCGTGGTTGCGGGTGCGGGTGCAGACACATTTGCCGGCGGTGGTGGTGGTGCATTGCTGGCAGCAGTGGCCGCAGCTTCTTTGGTGGCAGTGTCTTTGGTGGCAGCGTCTTTGGTGGCTGTTTCGTTTGCTGCTGTGGGTTTTGCGGCGGATTCTTTGCCAGACGAAACTATCGCAACAGCAGCAGACTTGTTGCTGAGCAGCGGCAATTTTTCCGGATTCACTTCTTGCACGACGTTGGTATTACCCGCATCGGGTTGCCCAAATTGCATGTAACCGAATAGCGCAAGATTAAATGTGAGCAGCAGAAAAAACCAAAGTTTCATGATCGACCTATTTGGAGTAAACCTTCGAGCACCAGATTTTCTACACGGACGACGGGCTGATCAAGGTGCGGCACCAGCCATACCGCGCCACCGCCGCTGATGATGCACACCGGATTCGCATGCCCAGCCTGTTGCATCGCCGCGCGCATTTGCATAATCGCACCAATGCTGGCTTGAATCATACCACCGTGAATTGCATCTTGAGTATTGGTTGGGAATGGTTTGAACACACCGGTCTCGGGCCGCAGTTGGGCGGTGCGCGCACGTAAAGAATCTTGCATCAGCGCAAGACCGGGCACGATCACGCCGCCAAGAAATTCTCCTTCTTGTGTGAGCGCATCAACTGTCATGGCAGTGCCGGCCATAACGACAATGGCATCGCCCTTATGGACATGATGCGCGGCAATCAACGCGCACCAGCGGTCTGCACCAAGTTGCGTGGGTGATTCGTAGCGGTTGATGACGCCACATTGCATTGCTTTCGCGCGGACGAAATTTTTTTCTGCGTTGATGGCATCGAGTTGATGCGATAAGGTTTCGGCCACCGCTTCGCCTGCCACATTGGATATTTGTATCGTGTTGATTATATTGAATATTTTTGCATTGCTGAGCGCGCTTTTAAGTTGTGGCGCCTGCGCGGTATCGATCATTCCGCGCGCAATCCATTCGCGGCTATCATGCACGCCCCATTTAATGCGCGTGTTGCCGGCGTCGATGGCGAGTAAATTTGTCATGGCTTATTCTGCAAGTCGCAAACTGATTTCGCCCACACTACATCGTATGTCGCCTGCTTCAGTACGGATGAGTAAGGCACCGTCTTCCGCGATGCCGATGACCGTGCCTTGTATCTGGGCTTGATTCAACCCGCTGATGCGCACGTTTTTATTTTGATACGCGTGATACTGCATCCATTCATCACGCAGCAAACGCAAGCCATTTTTTTCAAACTCGGTGAGTACGATGGATAAATGCTTCAACAGTGCAGCCAATAAAATGTTTCGATCAATTGGCTGCAATGACACAGAAGCCAAATCAGTCACCGCTTGCGCAATCTCTGCACGGGCAGCTTCGTCGAGATGAACATTCATGCCGATTCCAATCACTGCGTAACTGCTGGTGTTGGACTCACCTCCCGTCTCAATCAACACGCCTGCAAGCTTGCGATGATGATGCAAAAGATCGTTGGGCCATTTCAACATTACACTTTGAATTCCCATCTCATTCAGCGCGCGTACCATCGCGACGCCTACGCCCAAGCTCAAACCCGCGAGACGCGACACGGGCAACGCATAGCGCCACAACAGCGAAAACATGAGGCTGCCACCCGGCACCGACACCCATTCACGCCCTTGACGGCCGCGGCCAGCCGTCTGTGATTCCGCAACGACGCACGTAGCGTGTGGCGCATGCGTGTTGGCACGGCGCATTAAATACGTGTTGGTTGAATCGACCGTATCAAGAATCTCGATATTGAAATCACTTGTCAGCACGCCCAAAGCTTCGTGGATACACGAAGCATCAAGACGAACAATCGTTTGGTTTAGCGCAGAAATGGCTGCCATGCAAATGACGTTACCAGAATGAATGGTGCCATTCTACTGCACCTTTTTATGGCGGCGCATATTTGGCCGCCAATGAATTATCTAAACGTAGATTTCATTTTGCGCGCAATAAAAAACCCCGACCTGTTGGGATCGGGGTTGATTATTGTGCATAGGTGCCTTGCAGTGACCTACTTTCGCATGGGCAATCCACACTATCATTGGC
>JAYTVC010000020.1:0-2206 GCA_043744215.1 Pseudomonadota bacterium | reverse complement strand
AAATTGGCAGCAAAAACCGCACAATTTCCCACGTATTGTGCGGTTTTGAGCAATAGGTTGTGCGCTAGTTCACAGGCTTGCGGCGAATGGTATCAATGAGACGGGCGGTAGAGCTGTCATGGACGCCTGTTGTACCGGCTGGATCCAGCTCCGGCAGAATTTTGTTGGCCAACTGTTTGCCCAATTCCACGCCCCATTGATCAAACGAATTTACATTCCAGATGACGCCCTGCACAAACACTTTGTGTTCGTAGAGTGCCACCAGCATGCCGAAAGTGTGCGGCGTCAATTTATTGAGCAACAGCGTGTTGGTGGGTTTGTCGCCGGGGAAAATCTTGTGCGGCAATAATTTTTCCAGCGCCTCGCCCGATAAGCCTTGCGCCGATAATTCCGCCCGCGCTTCATCTGCATTTTTGCCGCGCATTAACGCTTCGGTTTGCGCAAAACAATTGGCCAGCAGCATGGCGTGCTGCGCACCGACGGGGTTGAGGCTATGAATCGACGCAATAAAATCCGCAGGGATCAACTCGGTACCCTGATGAATCAATTGATAGAACGCATGTTGGCCGTTGGTGCCCGGCTCGCCCCAGATCACCGGGCCAGTGGCGTAATGGACGGCCTCGCCGTTTTTGTCGATACGTTTGCCATTACTTTCCATATCAAGCTGTTGCAAATAGGCAGGAAAACGCGCGAGGTATTGCTCGTAGGGCAACACCGCGTGCGATGCTGCGCCCCAGAAGTTGCGATGCCATATGCCAACGAGCGCCATCAGCACGGGCATGTTGGCACCGAATTTGGCGCTGCGGAAATGGGCATCCATTTCATGAGCGCCGTCGAGCATTTGTTCAAATTGATCCATGCCGATTGACATCGCAATGGGCAAGCCAATGGCCGACCACATCGAATAACGGCCACCTACCCAATCCCAAAAGCCAAACATGTTTTGCGTGTCGATACCGAAGGCCGCCACTGCTTTGCCGTTGGTTGATACCGCGACGAAATGTTTTGCCACAGCTTCGCGCGGCGCAGATTTTAACAGCCAGTCGCGCGCTGCGGTGGCGTTGGCGAGGGTTTCCTGCGTGGTAAACGTTTTTGACGCGATGATGAATAGCGTAGTTTCCGGGTTCAGTCGCTTTACAGTTTCGACGAGGTGCGTCCCATCGACATTGGAAACAAAATGCATTGCAAGTTCAGCATGGCCGTAATGTTTCAGCGCGCCGCAGGCCAGCACCGGGCCAAGGTCAGAGCCGCCGATGCCGAGGTTGACTATGTCGGTAATGCGTTTGCCGCTAAAACCTTTCCATTCGCCGCTGCGCACCGCGTCGGAAAATGCGCGCATCTTTTTGAGCACCGCTAATATGTCGGGCATCACGTCTTTGCCGTCGGTGACAACCGGCTTACCGCTGCGGTTGCGTAATGCAGTGTGCAACACGGCGCGGTTTTCCGTGGTGTTGATTTTTTCGCCGTTGAACATTGCTTCAATGGCCGCGCCGAGATTCACTTCGCGTGCGAGTTTCAACAACATCACCATGGTTTCCTGCGTGATGCGGTTTTTTGAATAATCGAGATATATTTCGCCCACCGGCAAACAAAAATGTTCGGCGCGCTTCGGGTCTTTGGCAAATAATTCGCGCAAAGAAATTTTCGATAGTTCAGTTTGATGGGCGACGAGGGCTTGCCAGACAGGTAATTGAGTAAGTGTGGGCATATCGCAAGTATTTGATTATAATGAATAATTTAGGTTTATTTTTGATGCTGGCGCAGCGCCCAGGCAACATGTTCGCGCACCAGCGCTGACGCATCATCCACGCGCGCGCGCAATGCTGCAACTATCATGATGGATTTTTTTTCGCCGAGATTTTTTGCATTGCCGAGGCCGACGGCGATATTGCGCAACCAGCGTTCATAGCCGATGCGATGAATGGCGCTGCCAGATAATTTTTCGTGAAAATCACTTTCGCTCCACGCAAATAAATTTATCAGGCTCACATCATCAAGTCCGTTGCGCACGACAAAGTCTTCGTCGTCACTGAGTTGCGCGAATTTATTCCACGGACAGGCGAGCTGGCAATCATCACAACCGTAAATGCGGTTGCCGATGAGCGGACGAAACGCCTCGGGAATGCTGCCGTGGTGTTCGATGGTGAGATAAGAAATGCAGCGGCGCGCATCAAGCTGATAGGGCGCAATAATCGCTTGAGTGGGG
>JAYTVC010000019.1:0-27556 GCA_043744215.1 Pseudomonadota bacterium | reverse complement strand
CTCGAGCGCCTTCTTCGTCGACACGTCATCTGGCGACGCGATCGAGACCGTGCCGTCGTCGGCGACGTCGATGGCGACGCCGGTCTGCTCGATGATCGCGCGGATCATCTTGCCTCCCGGCCCGATGATGTCGCGGATGCGGTCGGGCTTGACCGTCAGCGTGAAGATGCGCGGCGCGTACTTGCCGAGCTCCTCGCGCGAGGCGGCCAGGGTCTCGGCCATCTTGCCGAGGATGTGCAGGCGGCCCTCCTTGGCCTGGTAGAGCGCCTTCTGGAGGATCTCGCGGGACAGGCCCGTGAGCTTGATGTCCATCTGCAGCGCCGTGATGCCCTGCTTGGTGCCCGTGACCTTGAAGTCCATGTCGCCGAGGTGATCTTCGTCGCCGAGGATGTCGGTGAGCACGGCGAAGCGGTTGCCTTCTTTAATCAGGCCCATGGCAATACCGGCCACGTGCGCTTTCAACGGCACGCCCGCATCCATCAGCGCGAGACAGCCGCCGCATACGGACGCCATCGAGCTGGAACCGTTCGATTCGGTGATCTCGGAAACTACGCGCATGGTGTAACCGAATTCTTCTACCGTCGGCAACACGGCGATCAACGCGCGCTTAGCCAAACGGCCGTGGCCGATTTCGCGCCGCTTCGGTGTGCCTACGCGGCCGGTTTCGCCGGTCGAGTAAGGTGGGAAGTTGTAATGCAGCATGAAGCGGTCTTTGTATTCGCCTTGCAGCGCGTCGATGATTTGCTCATCGCGGCCAGTGCCGAGCGTGGCGACTGCGATGGCTTGCGTCTCGCCGCGAGTAAATAAAACTGAACCGTGCGTGCGTGGCAATACGGAAGTGCGGATGGAAATCGGACGCACTGTACGTGTGTCGCGGCCGTCGATGCGCGGCTCGCCATCGAGAATCTGGCCGCGAACAATCTTAGCTTCCATGTCGAAGAACAATGACGACACGAGGTTGGCGTGTTCAGTGGAGGAATCATCTTTCACCAACTCGCTGTTTACGCGGTCACGCGCGGCATTGATTTTTTCCGTGCGGGCCTGTTTGGATTTAATGCGATACGCTGCATCGAGATCAGCTTTGGCAATGCGGCTGATCTGCTCGACCAGCGCAGGGTCTTTCACCGGCGGTTTCCAATCCCACGCTGGCTTGCCCGCTTCGTTGGCGAGTTCGATGATGGCGTTGATCGCGCTTTGCATTTGCTGATGGCCGAACACAACAGCGCCCAACATGATGTCTTCGGGTAATTGTTGCGCTTCCGATTCCACCATCAACACTGCCTGGCTGGTGCCGGCAACGACTAAATCCAGCTTGGTGGTGGCAAGTTCGGTTTTGGTTGGGTTCAATACGAATTCGCCATCGACATAACCTACGCGTGCGGCGCCGATCGGGCCCTGGAACGGCAAGCCGGACAACATAACAGCGGCAGACGCGCCGATCAACGCAGGGATATCAGAATCGATTTCCGGATTGCTCGACATGACGGTGGCGATGACTTGCACTTCGTTATAAAAACCATCGGGGAACAGCGGGCGTAGCGGGCGATCGATCAAGCGTGATGTGAGGGTTTCTTTTTCCGACGGACGGCCTTCACGCTTGAAAAAGCCGCCGGGGATTTTACCGCCGGCATAAGTCCGTTCCTGATAATCAACCGTCAACGGGAAAAAATCCTGGCCCGATTTCACGTCTTTTTTCGCTACACAAGTGACCAGCACAACCGTATCTTCCATCGTGACCAACACAGCGCCGTCAGCTTGACGGGCGATTTCGCCGGTCTCGATGCTGACTTGGTGGCGGCCCAACATAAATGTCTTTTTAATCGCTTTCAAGGGAATATCCTTCTCGGTAATTTTCTAAATACGCTGCGGACAATTCCGCGGCGTCAACGGTGAAACCAGTTACGACAAAAAATACGACTACAGAAACAACAAACCCGATGAGGCTCTCATCGGGTTGTTTTACTTTTCCGGCCTCAATTCAAGCAGACGCAGAGATTATTTACGCAGGCCGAGACGCTCAATCAGGCCGCGGTAGGCATCGGCGTCTTTGCGCTTGAGGTAATCAAGCATGCTGCGGCGCTGGCTGACCAGCTTGAGCAAACCGCGACGTGAATGATGATCTTTAACGTGGGCTTTGAAATGATCGGCAAGCTGGTTAATGCGTGTGGTCATCAGCGCCACTTGCACTTCGGGCGAACCGGTGTCGTTTTTAGCGCGCTGATACTGGCCGACAACTTCAGCTTTTTGCACGGCGTTCATGGTCATGGTACTTCTCCAAAATATGATCTTTGTCCTAAGCCGGGCATTTTACTATTGAACGGGTATCAAGCTCAAGTCGGATGCGTGATTATTCCTGCAGGGTTTGTGGTCCCATCATGCGGGAAGCCACGATGCGGCCATCGGGTTCAAAATTCGCCAAACCGTAAAATCGGCCATCTTCCACATAAACCCTTGATAATAATGAATTATTTATTTTTTCTTTGCGCTGCACGATTTTACCCTGGGTGAGATGGCGCGCTTCTTCGTCGCCGATGGTGGTGGCGGGTAAATCCTGTAATAAGGTATCGACAGGCAGCAAAACGGCCTCGCGCGCCGCGCCGCTCATGGATTGAAGCGCCTCAAACTTGTGGGCTTGTTCCAATCGATAACCGCCGGTGCCGGTGCGCCGCAGGGCCGCGAGATAGCCGCCACAGCCCAGCGCGGCGCCGATGTCTTGCGCCAGTACGCGGATGTAGGTGCCCTTGCTGCACACGACGCGAATGTCGAGCTCGTCGTCGCGGCGCGCGAGCAGGGTCAATTCGTAAATGGTGAGTTCACGCGCGGCGCGTTCGATTTCGATACCGGCCCGGGCCATTTTATACAACGGCTTACCGTTCAGCTTGATGGCGGAATGCATGGGCGGCGTTTGCGAAATGTGGCCGCGAAAATTTTGCAGCACGGTTTCAATTTCCGATCCGTCGCCGCTGAACGCATGCTGAAAAACCAAATCGCCATCGGCATCGCCGGTAGTGGAAGTCCAGCCCAGCTTGATTGTCGCATCGTAGGCCTTGGTCGCATCAAGCATGTAACCGGCGAACTTGGTCGCTTCACCAAAACAAATCGGCAACAGGCCGGTAGCGAAGGGATCGAGCGTACCTGTGTGCCCGGCCTTGACGGCGTTAAACAGAATTTTCGTGCGCAACAGCACGGTGTTGGATGAATGGCCAAAGGCTTTATCCAGCAGCAGCACGCCGCACAGGTTGCGTCTTTCCATCTCAATGCCGCCAGAAACTTTGCACGGCAAAAAACAATGCGGTGAAAAATAAAATCGGATCGAACAAATAATCCCACAGGTTTTTTGACGGCCCGATGGAAAACGCAAAACACAACAACGCCAGCGCGAGACCCCACGATACCGCCGGTGCGACTGTCCACAACACCAAGGCGATGACGGCCACGACAACAGCCAACACGCGTGGATAAAAGCCCCAGGCGTAAAAATCTGCCGCCAAAAAACCCAGCGCCGACGCATAAAGCAAACCTGCGAGCACCACAGCGGCGAACAACAGCCATTGCGGTTGCACCGTCGTCGGCGCGGCCTGCACAAAATGATAATGTGCTATCCATAGCAACACGGCAAACAGCGCCGACAATTGGCTGAACATACCGAGGCTGAACCACGAAATAATGATGGCAGGAATCAACAACAGCGCGAGCCATACCATTTTTTCTGTCGGCGATTGCATGAACCACGCCGGTGTCACCGGCACTAACAGCGCGCGCAACACAAACGTCCACAACAAAATGTGCCCGACATATCCGTAGCCGAGCTTCACCATATTCATGGGTGCGCTTCCTTATTATTGTGCGTCAGCATGTAGCGCGCAGTCTCATGCAGGGATTTTGTAAGTATTTGATTATTATCAATTTTTTGTTTGTTTTGCACGGGGCTTTGCAAAGGATTGGGCGAACGCCAATCGTACAAATGCGGATGGCTGCCATCGGCCTGCATGGTGAAATAATGTTCGCGATCAACGATACCAAGCTCGGGTCCATCGGAGTGATAGATGATAAAACTATTGCGATTGTCATCAAATTTTTCGTCAAGCAAATCGCGGCCGAGGGTTTTATTGAGATAACTAAAATTAAATAAGCCTGCAATAGTGGGCAGCACATCGACCTGCTGGCCCGGTTTGTCGTAGCGCGCAGGCTGTAACAACTTCGGCGCGTAGATCAGAAACGGCGTGTGGCCGGTGGACAGACGCAAGTCGCTCCACGCCCGTGGCATGTGCGCACCGGTTGAGCCGGTGATGCCGTGGTCGCCGAGAAATGCGAACACTGTGTTGTCGAAATATTTTTCCTTCTTCGCCGCGTCAATAAATTTGCCGATGCTGTAATCCATGTAGCGGAATGCATTAAACTCGTCGTTGCTGATAAAGCCGTTTGCTTTAAGCTCCGCATCGCTCAGGGTTTTAATTTCAAAATCGGTATCCTCTGACGGAATCGTATAAGGCCGATGATTGCCGGCCGTCTGAATCATGGCGAAAAACGGTTTGTTTTTTTCGCGCAAAATTTTATTCGCTTCGAGCAACAGATTTTTATCCGAGATTCCCCATACATCGTTATGCGGCGATGTGTAATGCTCCTCTTCATAAATCGTTACACCGTCGATATTGTTTTTCAGCACGCCGCGGATATTCGCCCACGCCGTGTTCGCGCCGATAAAATAATTTTTGTCATAACCCTTGAAGGCGTTGATGATGGTGTGCTGGTTCACCGCCAGAGGATTGCGGCTGGTGGTATCGGCGGTGGCTACGTCGGCAATACCCGTCACCGTGGCAAACACGCCTCGCGCCGTGCCCGCATGGGCGGTAAAAAAATGCGTGAACAGAATGCCCTGCTCCGCCATGGCGGCAAAATTCGGCGTGGGCTTGAGCGGATTGCCAAACACGGTAGTTTTGTAGCCGGAAAAAGATTCGAGCAGCACCAGCACCACGTTCGGCTGGCCAGACAACGCGTTGGGTTTCGCTTTCACTACGCGTCGGAAATTCAGCGTCGCCGTATCAGGCTCGGTTACGCCCAGATATTTCGCCATCAGCGGATAGGCCTCGCGCACGGCCTTTTCGTCGAACTCGCCTTGTTTGAAATTCAAGGTGTCAAAAAAATTCAGTACCGGATTCAGCGCCACTGCCGCCGCGAACGGATTGCCCGACGAAAATGCATCGCTCCATCGCAATGGATATTGCGAAAATTTTCCGTGGATGCCGAACAGCAAGAGCAAGCTCGCGCCCGCGCCGATGAAGGTTTTTTTCCAACGTGTCCGCTGTGCCAATGCCGGCAAAGCTTGGCATGCACGCAGCAATGTATTCTGCAACCACACGGCCAGCGCCACAAATGCCAGCCACGCCAGCACAATGGGCAGCACCGAATAGGATTGTTGCACCATGCTGAGGGAATCTTTCGCGTCACGCATAAAATTCAGCAGGCTGGCGTTGAGACGCAATTGTAAATACGCGAAATAACCTGCATCGAAAATCAAAAATAAACCTAGCGCCGCCCACACCAGCGCGGCGTAAACCAGCCACGCGCGCGGCTGCGCCAAGGCGTGTATGCGCGCGCCAAATTTCGGCAAGGCCGCCAGCAGCAGCAGCGGCACCACGGCGAAAATCGCCATGCGCAAATCGAACCGCATGCCAAGCCAGAATGAGTGGGTGAGCGCAGCACTATCGACGGCCGGGCTTTCATTTTTGAACCACAGCCAGAAGCCGAGGCGCGCAAGGCCCATCACCAACAGCAGCAAACCGGCCGACATCACCGCATAAACCTGCAAGGGTGAAAGGCCGAGCCGTCGACAGGCCATGGCGAGCGTAGAGAAAATTTTATGCATGCGATGTTTAGTGCGCCAACGTGTTGGCCCGTTGCTGATCAAGCCAGGCAGTGTTGAACTGCACATGCTTGATGGCCTGGCGCAAATAAGAGTAGGTCAGATGAATGTCATCGCCACGCGCAACCAGCGATGGATAAGAATATTCTTTATCGTCCGCCCCGTTTTCCACATCAGCGACAATGCGCCAATCAATGCCGTTATCGCTGACGGCCATTGATAAGCGATGGCGATTTTCAACTGACGGGTTCAACGCCTGCAACCAGCGCCCGTCGCTGAGCCGAATCACACTGATACCCGCGTTCGGATTGGGCAAGGCGGTGCCCTGCAATGCGCTATCCCACGCCGATTGATAACTGGCCGTCATCACCTGATTTTGCGCACCGGTCGGTCGGAAAAATGCGCGCACATTGCGCACGCCATTTTTTTCATCGGCCGCCACAAAATTCGGTTGTATTAATTTTTTGCCCACAGGAATGCGTTGCTTGGTCAAAAAATTCCCCTCCGCATCAAGCAGCAGCATCTCGGGAAATTTTTGCATGAACTCATGATGCGCCGGCAACAGCCAGCCGGTTTTCCCATCGGCAAAAGTAATGGGCAATGGCGGATGGCGGATCTGCGTGCTGATGTTCAGAAACGGGCTGGTCACCCACAACTGCGGCGGCGACCATGTGCGGCCTTCGTCTTCCGAGACGCTGTGGGCGATGCGGCTGCCGCCCCAGCCGCCCAGCGCAACCGTCACAAACACGAGATGGATTTTTTTATGCTTGCCGCTTTCAACATCCGCAAACAAAACCGGGTTGCCAATTTTTTTTGTGTAATGGCCGAAAGCGCGGACGTTGCCTTCAACGGTTTGTATCGGCTCCGCTTGCGACCACGCGCCGTTTTGCCGACGCGCCATCACCAGTTGCACATCGGTCGCGCCTTCGCGCGCGCCGGCAAACCACACAACCAATGGCGTGCCGTCGGCCAGCAAAATAATATTGCTGCTGTGATTGGATGGCGCCGAAACGGGGAGTAAAACCGAGCTGAAGTGAGGCGCGGTTTTTTGCGCAGAGGGCTCAGTTGATGATGGCGGCGCGCCGGCGGTGACCTGCCATTCCGGCGCCGGCGAGCGCAAAAAAACTCCCGCCACACCTACGCCCAAAACGATTAAAAAACTGAATAAAATCATATAGTTATGATTTTTTATCAAAATCTTTCGGCGAAGGGTTGGTCGCGTTGGCTTGATCGATCAAAGTGGACAAACGCACGCCCCGCTCCACCGATTCGTCAAACACAAAATGCAATTGGGGGATGATGCGGATGCTTAATCGTTTGCCCAATTCGCTGCGCAAAAAGCCGGCGGCGCGATTCAAACCTTCCGCGCTTTCAACCGCTTTGGCATTGACACCCATCACCGTGAAAAAAACTTTTGCATGGGAGTAGTCACGCGCCACTTCAACGTCTGTCAACGTCACCATGCCGACTCGCGGGTCTTTAAGTTCGAGACGAATCAGGTCTGACAAATCCCGCTGGATTTGTTCGGCGACGCGCTTGGTGCGATCAGTATGTTTTGCCATGGACGGACGCGGGCAGCGCCCGCTCCTGATAATGTGTGATGGCGAAAATATTATTGAAGCGTGCGCGCGACTTCAGTGACTTCAAACACTTCCAGCACATCGCCCACTTGAATGTCGTTGAAGTTTTTCAGCGACAAGCCGCATTCGAAGCCGAACTTCACTTCTTTCACGTCGTCTTTGAAACGCTTGAGCGAATCGAGCTCGCCCGTGTGCAGCACGACATCGTCACGCAGCACGCGCACTGGCGAGCCGCGTTTCACGGTGCCGTCGGTCACATAGCAACCGGCGACAGCGCCGACTTTGGAAATGCGGAACACTTCGCGGATTTCCACCGTGCCGATGACGCTCTCTTTGCGTTCGGGCGCCAACATGCCTGACAACGCCGCTTTCACTTCATCGACCGCTTCGTAGATGATGGTGTAGTAACGCACATCGACGCCGGCGGTTTGAATCAGTTTGCGCGCCGTTGTGTCGGCCCGCGTGTTGAAACCGATAATAACCGCCTTGGAGGCAAGCGCGAGATTGACATCGGATTCGGAAATGCCGCCGACTCCCGTGTGCACAATCTGCACGCGCACTTCGTCGGTAGATAATTTTTGCAGCGATTGCACCAACGCTTCATATGAACCCTGCACGTCGGCTTTGATAATCAACGGCAGTGATTTGATGCGGCCCTGCGCCGCTTCGGCGAACACGTCTTCCAGTTTGGCGGCCTGTTGTTTGGCCAGCTTCACGTCGCGGAATTTGCCTTGGCGGAACAGCGCGATTTCCCGCGCTTTGCGTTCGTCGTTGACGACCATAATGTCTTCGCCGGCGCGGGGCACGTCGGACAAGCCCTGCACTTCGACGGGAATCGACGGGCCCGCTTCGTCCACCGGTTTGCCGTTTTCATCGAGCATAGCGCGGATGCGGCCGAAGGCTGCGCCCGCCAATAAATTGTCGCCACGCCTGAGCGTGCCCGATTGAATCAAAATCGTGGCAACCGGGCCGCGGCCTTTGTCGAGACGCGATTCGATCACCAGACCTTTTGCCGGTGCGTTTTTCACCGCTTTCAATTCCAGCACTTCAGCTTGCAGCAAAATCGCTTCAAGCAAGCCGTCGATGTTCTTGCCGGTTTTCGCCGACACCTGGATGAACTGTACGTCGCCGCCGTATTCTTCTGGCAATACCGATTGCGATACCAACTCTTGTTTGATGCGCTCGAAATTGGCTTCGGGCTTGTCGATTTTATTTACCGCGACCACGATGGGCACATCCGCCGCTTTGGCGTGGGCGATGGCTTCAATGGTTTGCGGCATCACGCCGTCGTCGGCGGCGACGACCAACACAACAATATCGGTCGCCTTCGCACCGCGTGCGCGCATAGCGGTAAATGCTTCGTGGCCCGGCGTGTCAAGGAAAGTAATCATGCCGCGCGGCGTTTCGACGTGATACGCGCCAATGTGTTGCGTAATGCCGCCCGCTTCGCCGCTGGCAACGCGGGTGCGGCGAATGGTATCGAGCAGCGAAGTTTTGCCGTGATCGACGTGGCCCATCACGGTGACCACCGGCGCGCGCGCTTCGGCGACGGCATCGCTCGGGGCTGCTGCGTCGTCAAGAAATACTTCGGGGCTATCGAGCGCGGCGGCCACACCTTTGTGGCCCATTTCTTCGACCACGATCAAGGCGGTTTCCTGATCGAGCACTTGATTGATGGTGACCATGCTGCCCATTTTCATTAAGGCTTTGATCACTTCGGCCGCTTTAACCGACATTTTTTGTGCCAGCGCAGAAACGGAAATCGTTTCAGGCACAGCCACATCGCGCACCACGGGTTCGGTCGGCATGGAGAAAGCGTGTTCGCCTTCATCGGCCTTGTGGCGCGCCGCTTTTTTGTGGTGCCAGCCGTCGCGGGTGCTGCCGAAAGTATCGCCACGGGTTTTGATGGTGCGTTTTTTTGCCGCTTCGTCCACCCAGGTCGTGGTGGGCTTGGCTTTTTTCACCGGCTTTTTATCGCCGGGTTTCACCGTTGGGCGATGCAAGGTGCCTTCAGTGGAAGGGGTTGCAGGCTTGGCCGCGTCGGCTTTTGCAGGTTCTGTTTTCGCTTTGGCTTCAGGCGCTGTTTTTGCAGCGGCTTTTTCGCTGGCTGCTTTGGCTGCCGCTTCCGCTTCACGCGCCACAATGGCCGCCGCTTCCGCTTCGATGACTTTTTTCGGTCGGCCTCGTTTGGGTTTGGCCAACGCGTCGGCGGCCTGACGTGCCATCAACTCGGCCTGGCGGCGCTCTTCCTCTTCGCGCTTGAGGCGCTGCGCTTCGTCGATAATTTCTACCGGCTTTTTCGCTGCCACGGGCGCTTCGACAACGGCTTCTACTACGACGGGCGCGGGCGTTTCGTCGGCTTTGGCGACGACACGTTTTTTGCGCACTTCCACTTGTATGGTGCGCGCCTTGCCGGTGGTGGCGTCGGCTTTTTTAATTTCGCTGGTTTGTTTGCGCGCCAGCGTGATTTTGGTTTTGGTTTCTTTGTTACCGTGGACTTCGCGCAAATAATCGAGCAGTTTCGCCTTGTCTATTTCCGTGAGGCTGTCTTCGGGCGCGGATTTTTCTACCCCGGCCGCGCGCAACTGCTCCAGCAATAAGGTTGCGGGCAGATTCAGTTCAGTTGCGAATTGCGCTACGTTTTTCTGGGCCATGTGTTTCGTGTTTCCGGTTTTTTGCGCATGATGCGCTTTCAAAAATATTGAATATAATCAATGAGTTACGATCACTCGAACCAAGGTTTGCGCGCCGTCATGATCAGCGTTTTGGCGCGCTCTTCATCCATCGCTGTCAGCTCGACCAATTCATCGACCGCCAAATCAGCGAGCGCATCCATGGTGATGATGCCTTTGGATGCGAGCAGTCGCGCCGTTTTTTTGTCCATGCCTTCCATGGATTTTAAATCTTCGGCGGCGTTTTCCACTTGCTCTTCCGACGCGATGGCTTCGGTAAGCAGCGCGTTGCGCGCGCGGCTGCGCAATTCATTCACGGTGTCTTCATCGAAGGCTTCGATTTCCAGCATTTCTTCCAGCGGCACGTAGGCCACTTCATCCAGCGTGCTGAATCCTTCTTCGACCAGGATGTCGGCGACTTCCTGATCCACATCGAGTTTTTGCATAAATAATTCGCGGATGCCGGAGTGCTCGGCGGTATGTTTCTGGTCCGCGTCTTCCACCGTCATGATGTTGAGCTCCCAGCCGGTCAATTCGGCGGCCAGGCGCACGTTTTGTCCGCCGCGACCGATGGCTTGCGCGAGCATTTCTTCATCGACCACCACGTCCATGCTGTGCTTGTCTTCATCCACCACAATGGAGCTGACTTCGGCCGGCGCGAGGGCGTTGATGACAAACTGCGCCGGGTCGTCGGACCACAAAATAATATCCACGCGTTCGCCAGCGAGCTCGCCCGTGACTGCTTGCACGCGCGAGCCGCGCATGCCGACGCAGGTGCCGATAGGGTCGATGCGCGGATCGTTGGACTTCACCGCAATTTTGGCGCGGGCACCTGGGTCGCGCGCGGCGGCGCGAATTTCCAGATGGCCTTCTTCAATTTCTGGCACTTCAAGGGTAAACAGTTTCACCAGAAATTCCGGCGCGATGCGCGAGAGCACCAACTGCGGGCCGCGGGCGACGCGATCATGCTTTACCAGAAACGCGCGCACGCGGTCGCCCACGCGCAGGTTTTCTTTCGGAATCATTTGATCACGGGGCAACAACGCTTCGATGCGGCCCGATTCAATAATCGCGCTGCCGCGCTCCATCCGCTTGATGGTGCCGGTGACGAGGAATTCTTTGCGCTCGAGAAAATCGTTGAGAATCTGTTCGCGCTCGGCATCACGGATTTTTTGCAGAATTACCTGCTTCGCCGCCTGCGCGCCGATGCGGCCAAAAGGCACCGGTTCCATCGGCTCTTCAACGTAGTCGCCCAATTCGAGCTCAAGGTTTTGTTCCTGCACATCGGTCATCGCCAATTGGCGCGCGGGTTCTTCGTGGTCGTTGTCTTCTACTACTTGCCAGCGACGAAAGGCTTTGTGCTCGCCCGTTTCGCGGTCGATTTCACAGCGCACCTCGATGTCATCCTTGAACGGTTTTTTGGTCGCTTGCGCCAACGCCGATTCCAGCGCGGTAAACACGATGTCTTTTTCAACGTTTTTTTCACGCGCCAGCGCGTCAACCAACAATAAAACTTCGCGATTCATTTATGCTTCTCCGACCAAATTACGCAGCCTAAAGGCTCAAAAAATTCAATAAAATCAAATAGTTACAAACTGGGCACCAAGTGCGCTTTTTCGAGATTAGTTAGATCCAGCGCCACCCATCCGTTATCCGTTTCCAATTGCACTTTGTCATCTTTTACGCCGCGCAACACACCAGTGAAATTGCGTTGGCCGTTGATCGGCATGCGCATTTTAATTTGCACTTGTTCACCGGCAAAACGTTCAAAATCAGCCAATTTTTTTACCGGCCGATCCAAACCCGGCGACGACACTTCCAGCCGCTCGTAACTGAAATTTTCCACTTCAAACAAGCGCGTCAAATGGTGGCTCACCTTCTCGCAATCATCGACAGAAATACCGTCCGGCGTATCAATCAGCACGCGCATCAAACCTTTGGACGCCCGCTCGAAATCCACCAACTCGTAGCCCAAACCGGCGAGCGTTAATTCCAGTTTTTGCTCCCAATCTCCCGTGCGCCCTACCATGCCTGCATGCCTCTGCCCGATGCGGTAACAAAATGCCCATTACCAAAGTGCGGAAACAAAAAATGGGCGCAATGCCCATTCTTCTTTGCCGCTCATAAGCCGAAGATTATACCAACAAAACGGACGCTTTGTAACGCCTTGGAAATACCCCCCCAATGCTGCAACAAAATGCGCTGGACAAGTATTTTTGCACTGCAATATCGGCTCTGCAATGTTGCACAAAAGCGACATAAAAACCTGCATGCCTGTGGGCTTATGCGCCCGTCGGAACAGCCGACGCGCTCACTTTTGGTTTGAATCGCGCCATGAAAGCAAGAATTTTTATTAAAAATAACTACTTAGCCAGCGATATATTTTCCCACGGTTTGAATGGGGCATCCCACACTCCCGCTTGCCACCCTGTAAGGCCTCTCGCGCCACCAAATCCCCTTGTCTATTTTTTTCGACTCTATTACTCTCTAGGCCATGCAGTACCAAGGGAATGTTTTTTTGTTTCAACATCGAGCAAAGAGGGGAATCCAATCATGAGTATGCGAATGAAAAATTTGACCGTCATGGTCCAATACGCCGTTGGCGTAGGGTTGGCAGCGTCGCTGGCAAGCTTGCCGGCTATGGCGCAGCAAGCAGAAAAAGTTGAAAAAATCGAGGTCACGGGTTCGAGCATTAAGCGTATTGAAGGCGAAGCTGCCGTGCCGATTACCGTTATCAAACGTGAAGACATCCAAAAGGCTGGCGTGACTACAGCCTCCGACCTGCTGGATCGCATTGCATCCAACACCGGCGGCTACAATCTTTCGGCCGGCGTAGGCGACTCGGGCAAGCCAGGTTTTGCCGGCGCATCATTGCGCGGTCTGGGCTCATCGAACACGCTGATCCTGTTGAACGGCCGCCGTCTGGCAAACCATGCCTTCGACGGCGGCGCAGTGGATATCAACTCCATCCCCCTTGCCGCGATTGAACGCGTTGAAATCCTGAAAGACGGCGCATCGGCTATTTACGGCACCGACGCTATCGGCGGCGTGATCAACTTCATTCTGCGTAAAGATTTCACCGGAGCAGAAGCCAGTGTCTACGCCTCGGCCACAGAAAAAGGCGGCGCAGATACCAACAAGATCACCTTGGCCGGCGGTTTTGGCGATCTGAGTAAAGACCGGTTTAATATTCTGGGCACCTTTGACTACGAAGAAGCGACGGCCTTGCCTGCACGTCTGCGTAAATTCGCCAGCACGGGTATTCGTCCGGATTTAGGGTTTACAAAAACCAGCGGCAACACAGACCCGGCAAATATTGGTTGGACAGGCGGACCAGGCAATATCAACCCTTCCGCAGCAACAGGTTGTGTTCCAGGAACCTTCTCTTACCAAATTAACGCGACCACTGGTGCACCAGCACCGAAACAACGCACCTGCCGTGAAGACTTTACCGCTTTTCTGGATATTTATCCGCCAACGGAAAGACAGAGTTATGTTGGCCGCGGCGTATTTCAGTTGGCGCAAGACCACCAGTTGTTTGGTGAAATGGAGTGGGTAAAAAACAAAATATCGTTCGGTTCGTCCCCTACCCCGGTAAACGACTTTAGCGGCAATGGAAACTTTATCTACCCAGCTGGCGGGAAGTACTATCCCAAACCATTTGTTGATCCCTCTACGGGAGCGACCGTCACGCCGACGGGCAACCTCATTTTACGCTGGCGTGCTGATGCGGCTGGCTTACGAACCAACGAGCCTACTTCCTACACCTCGCGCTTTATCGGCGGCGCCAAAGGCAGCATTTTCGGCAACTGGGATTATGAAGCTGCCGCCAACTATAGTTTGAACCGTGCGCGAGATACTTACACGGATGGTTGGCTGTCGGAAAAGAAATTAAAAGCCGCCATGCTGACTGGTCTCATCAACCCCTTCGCTGGCGGGCAAGATGCCGTAGGTCAGGCGTTGCTGAACAGCGCAAAGATTCTTGAAGACGTTCGGCAATCAAAGGGAAGTACTAAAGCTGTAGATGCAAAAGTATCCGGTGAGTTACTGCAATTGCCTAGCGGACCGTTGGCCTTGGCCCTCGGCGCCGAAAGACGCATTGAAAAACTCGGCGACCATCCTTTGGCCATTCTGTCTTCCGGCGACGTACAAGGTGGGGGTGGCGCTTTACAGCCCATTGACGCCAGCCGAGGTATCAATGCCGCCTTCCTTGAATTTAATATCCCTATTGTTAAAGGCCTCGAAGCGCAGTTAGCGGTGCGTCACGATAAGTACTCCGATTTCGGCAGCACGACCAACCCCAAAGTTGCGTTACGCTGGAATCCAATCAAACCGCTGCTGTTGAGAGGCTCCTATAACACGGGTTTCCATGCACCGACGTTACCTGATCTCTTTACACCGCAGTTCCGTGGCAATATTGCTGGCGCTCAAAGTGACCCAGTGCGTTGCCCGGATCCGAATGCCACCAGTTTTCCGGCATACGTGAATTCCAGTTTGGAATGCGACGCGCAATTCAACAGCCGTTTGGGTGGCAATAAAGATCTCAAGCCTGAAAAATCCAAACAATGGACATTTGGTATTGTGGTGGAACCCGCTCCCTTTGCTACTGTTGGGCTTGATTTCTGGGGAATTGAACGCAAAGACTCCATCGGCGCATTGGGCGACGCCACGTTATTTGGCAAAAATTTTGCCAAATACGACGGTACCCTGATCCATCGTGGTACGCGTTTGGCAAATGGCAGCTGCACAACAGACGACCAAGGCGACCCAACCTCATGGACGCCTGCAGGCGTAGTTTGCGCGATTGATTTGGTTGACCAGTTCGCACAAAACCTTGGCTTAACCAAAACCACGGGGCTTGACGTAAATATCAATATGCGTTTACCCAAGAATGACATCGGCCAGTTCCGTGTTGGTCTTGATGGCACCTATGTCAAGAAATACGATTACCAACGTGAAGTAGGTGGCGATTTCATCAATAACGTGGGCGAATTCCAAGACGGTAGCGCAATACCCCGTTGGCGCCATGCCCTGACTTTCGGCTTTGACCGCAGCTATTGGAACCTGACCCTCATCAACAACTACAATTCCGGTTACCTGGATGAAGACGGCGTACATCGCGTGTCGTCCTACCAAACCTGGGATGTGCAAAGTGGTTGGACGCCCGTTAAAGGCATGAAGCTGGCCTTGGGCGTGAAAAATGCACTGGATAAAGATCCTCCTGCATCGGTTCAAGGACAAAGCTTCCAGGTTGGTTACGACCCGAAGGTAGCTGATCCACGAGGCCGTATGTTCTACGGAAGCGTGAGCTACAAGTTCTAATTGTAAAGTTATTGCATCAATTCAAAGGGGCCGATCTGGCCCCTTTTTTATTTCTCATTTTTTATTTGTGCGATAGGCCCGCGGATGAAATTAGCGCAGCATCGATTGTTGAGCACCCGCCTGTAAGACGACACACGGGCAATAGCGGCACAAGAATAGAGCATCGCGCACCCGACGCTCGTCTTGCGTCTTGCGTCTTGCGTCTTGCGGCTGGCGGCTGGCGGCTTGCGGCTTGCAAGACAAACCTGTTTCGCTCCCCTGCTTCAGATGAAATTTGCCGCTGGATAGAGCGAGTTTTGTTGCGCGGCTTTTTCGATATTGGGAAGGGTTGCGATTGCAATGCGTTTCGCTAGGGCGGGTATGGAGAATGGCAGGTGGCTCGACTAAAAACATCGACAGCAGGCTATTCTTCTGCGGCGAATCAACAGGTGCAAACGGCAACCTGAACCAGCCCTTCGGCACGGCATGTGGCCCGCTCAGGACGAATGGTTTTTTGAGGGAAGTACCGAATGTATTGCGGGGAATAAAACAAAAGCTTATACATCGACAAGGATTGATTTGTCTGATGAATATTGAAGTCCGTTCATCCCAAACATGGGTAAAGTGAATCGGTTTCGACAGATTCTATGCAGAGTGAATGGCGCTTTTGCGTGCCGGTTTCGATCATGACCGATAAAAGTAAACAAGCCGTGCAATGGAAATTGCGCGGCTTGTTTTATTTATTCAACTACTTTTATTTGTTCAACTACCTAAACCACAACCACATTAATTCATAAACTGCTCATTGCCCACCAGGCCGATTTTGGTTACACCCAAACGTTGCGCAGCGGCCATGACACCGGCGACCACTTTATATTTGACGGCACGGTGCGGCCGCAAATGGATTTCGGGTTGGTCAGTCGATGCAGCAATAGCTTTGAGTTTTTCTTCAAGCGTAGCGCGGTCAACAATTTGCTGATTCCAAATAATGGCACCATCCGCATCGACATCGAGGTGAACGATTTCGGGCGGCTTGGTTGGCGGCGGCGGGTTGCCCACTGGCATGTTCATGTTGACCGAATGCAGTTGAATCGGGATGGTGATAATGAGCATGATCAATAGCACCAACATCACGTCGATCAGCGGCGTGGTGTTCATGTCGACCATGACTTCCGGTTCGCCCGATCCGCTTGAGCCTAAATTCATTCCCATGTTGCTTACTCCAAATGAGGATATCGCTTCATATGTAAGTTATTGATTATATTCAATATTTTACACTATCCGCGCGGTGGCGGTTCGATAATAAAACCGATTTTCTGTATCGCCGCCCGCTGCGCCGTGATGATGACGCGCCCGATAAATTCGTACTTGGTATCGATGTCTGCTCGAATATGCACTTCGGGTTGCGGTTTGAGAACCGTCACTTTTTTCAACCGTTGCAGAAGCTCGTCTGTATTTTTCATCGCCAATTCATTCCAGAAAATCACGCCATCTTTATTGACGGCGATGTTGATATTTTCCGGCTTCGATTCACGCGGGATGTTCGTTTCTTTGGGTAATGTCAACGGTACGTTGTGCGCCACCACCGGAATGGTAATCAGGAAAATAATCAGCAGCACCAACATCACGTCCACCAAGGGCGTGGTGTTGATGGCAGAAACGATTTCGTCTTCTTCGCCGTCACTGGCAAAACTCATGGCCATGGGGTTACCTCATCTGAATCGTTGATGGCGCGAAATGCTTTAACCGGCTTTTTTGGCAGGGGCACGTCCGCTTTCGCCGACGCGGCCACCGCTCATCATCACTGAGTGCAAGTCGGCACCAAAGGTACGTACTTTTTCCATCGAGAGCTTGTTGCGACGAACCAGCCAGTTGTAGGCCAACACGGCTGGCACTGCTACTGCCAAACCGATGGCCGTCATGATCAGCGCCTCACCAACCGGGCCGGCTACTTTATCGATGGAAGCCTGGCCTGATATACCGATGGCGGTCAGCGCATGGTAAATACCCCACACCGTACCAAACAAGCCGACAAATGGCGCCGTAGAACCAACCGTCGCAAGAAACGCCAAGCCATCCTGCAAGCGGCTTTGCACATTATCTACTGCACGTTGGATTGACATGGTGACCCAGGTGTTGCGGTCGATATGTTCCGTCAGATCGCCTGAGTGATGCGCTTGGGCCTGAACCGCGCTTTCGGCAATGAAGCGAAACGGACTGCCATCTTTCAGGCCACTGATGCCTTGCTGCACTGATCCGGCCGTCCAGAAAGTTTTGCTCGCTGTGCTGGCTTGCCTCATCAGTTTGAATTGTTCAAACAGTTTGGTGATCATGATGTACCAGCTACCCATGGACATAATAACGAGAATAATAAATGTCCCCCGGGTCACAAAATCGCCGTCTCTCCATGCTGCTTCGAGGCCGTAGGGGTTTTCGACTACCGCCGTTTTTGCCGGCATGGGCGGCGGCACGGGCGCAGCATCCGCTTTAGGCGCATCGGTCGAAGGCGGTGTAACCTGCGCCGTTTGCGCGTGAGCCGTGGTTGCCACCACCATTGATGCCACGGGGCCGACAAGCATGAAAAGCGCCATGAGCAGCGCGGATAAACGTTTGGTGTTCAACATAAGTCCTCCGGTTCTTGCACCCTGAATGAATGCGTTTTTAAAATACTTCAAAAAATCTTAAACACTAAGCCACATAAAGAATGATTGCGAAAATACTTTTGCCACTTTTATCCCATAGCAACCCTGTCGTTCAGTTATTGCTAATCGGCGATTTTGAAGGCCCAAGGCACTTCCACTTTCACTTCCCGCCCCTGACCATTACAGCCTAAATTGCGCACGCCCGCTAAAGCCAGATTATTCACTGCACGATTTGTGGAATTAAGGACCCTGGCATCTTTGACATTGCCCTCTGCGTCCACGGTAAATTCAACGGTTACTTCCGCCGATTCAATGCCTTCCTTCTGGGCAATCCGTTCAAATTTACCCCTAAGATCACTCACCACCTCAGTTACGTTGGGGCAAGCGACTCCCACTTTTACTTTTTGCGGAGGCGGCGCAGGTGGCGGCGCAGGTGGAGAAGGCGTTGGCGCAGGCGCAACAGGCTCGCGCACAATCGGCGCGGGCTCGGGCGGTTTTTCAGACACGACCGCAGCAATAGTTGCCGGTGCAGGCGCGATATCCACTTTCACTTCCGGCGGCGGCACATAGGCTTGAGGCGGCGGTGGCGGCGCGGTCTTGGGTATTTCTTTAGGCGGCGGCTTGGGGGGTTCGGGCGGCGGCGTAACTTTAATTTCTTCGACTAATCTGGCATCAACAGGCTTTTGAATAACCGCCACCACTTTTCGAGCGAGGCCGGACACGAGAGCATAGACGATGCCAATATGCAGTAACACTACAAATACCAACCCTGCCATATGTCGGGCCGGGCTACGCTGCCGCTTCGCAAAATCCATTCAAAAACTCCTCAAAAATACAATTAGTTATTATTATTTTTTAATTGCGTCCGAACTCAGGCGACTTTGGCCTTGCGCAACAATTTATAGGGAACCATTTCAAGCCGGGATTGCATATTACCAAAGTTTTCATAAAGCCTGAAATTCGCATTATCCAGTTTGAAATCCCATTGTGCAATCGTTTGCAAAAAGTTGGTTGCCCATAATGCAAACTCCTGGATACGTTTGAAACATGCGCGGAAGAGCGAGCAAAAAAACAGGAAGCTTTACGCCCTCTGCAAAATCGACAGACCCAAGCCCACGCCAAATCCTGTCACCGCTTCGCTCACGGCACCCAATCCGCCTTCGCATCGGCTGGCTGACAGATCAACATGCAGCCACGGAATATTATTGTTGAATTTATTCAGAAATCTTGCCGCCAAAATCGAATCGGCCTCACCTTCCAAAATACATTGTTTCACGTCGGCAATTTTACTGTCGAGGGCGACATCGTAATCGGCATCCAGTGGAAACGGGTTGACGCGCTCGCCGCTTTGCTTGCCCGCAGCCAGCGCTTTTTCGATCAGGTTTTCACGATTGCTCAACACGCCGCTGTAGCGGTTGCCCAAAGCGGAAATCATGGTGCCGGTGAGCGTGGCGAAGTCGATCATGTAGGCGGGTTTTTCGCGTGCAGCCAGCGTGAGCGTATCAGCCAGCACCATGCGGCCTTCGGCGTCAGTGTGCATGATTTCAATTGTCGTGCCGTTTAGCGCTGTGACCACATCGTTCTGTTTATAGGCATTGGGGCCGATGTGGTTTTGCGCGATAGCCAGCCAGCAGTCGATTTGCAACGGTAACTTCAATTGGGTTGCCGCGAGCAAAATGCCCAGTGCAACAGCGGAACCATTCATATCCTCGTGCATGCCGTGCATGTAGCGGGCAGGCTTGAGATTGTGGCCGCCGGTGTCGAAGCAAATGCCTTTGCCGATTAACGCGATTTTTTGCCTGGCGTTTTTCGGTGTGTATTTCAGATGCACAATTGCCGCATCGTCTTCCACACTGCCTTGCGCCACGGCGACAAACGCGCCCGCGCCCATTTTGCGCAGGGCCTTCATATCGTGCTCGATCATTTTCCAGGCGTGCGCTTTCGCCAGCGCTTTAATTTTATTGCGATAAATTTTGGGCGTGAGCTCGTTGGGTGGCGTGTGGGTCAGCTCCCGCGCCAGCACATTGCCTTCGGCTTGCGCGGCGACATGTGACAGTTTGTCCGCCGATTGATGGCCGTGCACCACGATCTGCTTGAGAATTTTTTTATCCGTTTTTTTCTTGCGCGACGGCATCGGCGTCGCGTTTACCCAGCCTACATAGCACGCCAATTCGGCTGCGTGCTGTTTTTGCTTTGCGTTACCGGTGGCTGAAATGGTGATGGCTTCGGGGTTTTCGTCCAGCAAGAGTTGCAGCGCTTTGCGAATAGCCGTGTGCTGCTCAAATGTGGAAGCGGTTTCATCCAGCATCACCCACACTGCCAGCCCACCCTGGCCGTTGTCGCCGGCGGTTGGCGTATCGGCCAAATCTTCCGGCTTCATGTTTTTGCGGGCGAGATATTTTTTCAGCAAGGCTGCGCCGGGCAGGTTTTTGTCGGTCGGCAAAGTCTTGGCTTTGGGCATCACCACCAGCACATGGCTGGCAGCGGCAAATGCTTCGGCAGAAATATCCGCCGCGTATTCGTTCAGTTTGGCCAACATATTTTTCTCCTCAGACTTTCCATTATGCCCGCTTGGCGAGTTTGACGCGACAAGCACAGAAAAGCGCGCGTGCTAAAATACGCACAGAATTTTAACTATCTGCGTCCCTATTTATGCGCACCTATCTCGACCTGATGCAACATGTGCTTGACCATGGCACGCAAAAATCCGACCGCACCGGCACCGGCACACAAAGCGTATTCGGTTATCAGATGCGTTTCGACCTGGCCAAAGGGTTTCCGCTGGTGACCACCAAAAAATGTCACATGAAATCCATCGTGCATGAATTACTGTGGTTTTTGCAGGGCAGCAGCAATATCGATTATCTCAAACAACATCATGTCAGCATTTGGGATGAATGGGCCGACGCGCAAGGCAATCTCGGGCCGGTGTATGGCGTGCAATGGCGCTCGTGGCCGACGGCGGACGGAAAACATATTGACCAGATTAAACAAGTCATCGAGCAGATTAAAAAAAATCCCGATTCCCGGCGCCTGATGGTGTCGGCGTGGAATGTGGCTGACATCGACAAAATGGCGCTGGCGCCTTGCCACGCGCTGTTCCAGTTTTATGTGGCCGACGGCAAATTGTCGTGCCAGTTGTATCAACGCAGCGCGGATATTTTTCTCGGTGTGCCGTTCAATATCGCGTCCTACGCGTTGCTGACCATGATGGTGGCCCAGGTATGCGGCTTAAAAGCAGGCGACTTTGTACACACGTTTGGTGACGCGCATTTGTATTCGAACCATCTGGATCAGGCGCGCGAGCAGTTGTCGCGCGCGCCGCGTGCGTTGCCGACCATGACTATCAATCCGGCGGTGAAAGATATTTTCGCCTTCAAGTACGAAGATTTCACGCTGGAAAATTACGATCCGCATCCCGCCATCAAAGCGCCTATAGCGGTGTGACCATGCGCAAATCGCTCATCGTTGCCATGTCGAAAAACCGCGTCATCGGTGCCAACAACACCTTACCGTGGCATTTGCCCGCCGACCTGAAACATTTTCGCGCACTCACCATGGGCCACCCCATCATCATGGGCCGCAAGACACACGAGTCCATCGGCAAACCGTTGCCGGGCCGATTGAATATTGTTGTCAGCGCGAATGAAAAATTTTCCGCGCCGGGCTGCACCGTCGTGCCAACGCTGCACGCAGCGATAAATTCGTGCGGTAAGGCGGAGGAAATTTTTTTTATCGGCGGCAACACGCTCTACGTGCAGGCGTTGCCGATGGCCGATCGCATTTATCTGACTCAAGTGGATTGCGATGTGAAGGGCGATACGTTTTTTCCGCCACTGGATAAAAATGATTGGCGAGAAATAGCCTCGGCTTCAATGTCCGCCGACGAAAAAAATAGTTACGCCTGCCGTTTTGTCACGCTGGACCGCGCCATCCGAGATAATACGTAACTTATTGATTATATTGAATATTATTTGCTGCCGCGTTTCTTTGCACCTGCTTTTTTTGCCGGCGTTTTCTTTTCGGCGGCTTCCGCTGGCTTCACCATATTCCACGGCCATAGCTCGGGATTGGCGAAGGGATTCTCAAACGGCTTGGCTTCTCCGCGATTTTTTTCGTCCGACGATGTCAGCAACGCACGTTGATATTCCAGTGACTTGATGCTCAGTTGCAACATCGCGAGGTTGCTGTTGAGCCACATTTCCACTGTCTTGAGTTCGGAAATTTTCTTGTCCAGTTCTTCCGGATCGATCACGGGCAAAAACGGGTTCTGCGCCGGCAGGCCCATGGGGTTCATCATTTTGCGGAATAAATCCATAACGTCATCCTGGCCGATTTTTTTGTCCATTTTTTGCTCCTATGTTGGGTGCCGATAAGCCAACTTACGCCTGCTTTGTACGATAGTCAAAACAAAAAAGCCGACGCTGGGCGCCGGCTTTTTGTGGCTGCCAAAGCTCAATCAAAATCGCGGATGAAATCGCGGATGCGCGGGTAAATTTTTTCGCGGAAACGGCGACCGCTGAAAATGCCGTAGTGGCCGCATTGTTCAGCCGAGTAATGAAACTTGCGCGCAGCAGGAATGCCTTTGCATAAATCGTGGGCCGCTTCGGTCTGGCCGCCGCCGGAAATATCGTCGAGTTCGCCTTCAACCGTGAGCAGCGCCGTTTTCTTGATCGCATCGGGCCTGACCAACACGTCATTGACGCGCATTTTCCCTTTTGCCAGATCAAAATCCTGAAACACCATTTTCACCGTTTCAAGATAATAATCTGCCGGCATATCGAGCACGGCGTTGTATTCATCGTAAAACTTGCGGTGGGCTTCGGCGCTTTCGCCATCGCCTTGCACCAGATGATCGAAAAAATCCCAGTGCGACTGGATGTGCTTATTCGGGTTCATGGCGACAAAACCCATGTGCTGCAAAAAACCCGGGTACACGCGGCGACCGGCACCGGGATATTTGATCGGCACGCGGGCGATCACGCGGCGCTCAAACCATTCAATCGGTTTTTCGCGCGCGTAACTGTTCACACTGGTAGGGCTGCGGCGCGCATCGATGGGGCCGCCCATCATCGTCATGGTGCGGGGAAAAACTTTATCGCCGGCCTGGGCCATCAAAGACACGGCAGCCAGCACGGGCACGGTGGGTTGGCACACGGAAATCACATGCACGTCCGGACCCAGCAGGTGAATAAATTGCTGCACATAACTGACGTAGTCGTGAAAATGAAATTTGCCGTCTGCCAATGGCACCATACGCGCGTCAATCCATTCGGTGATATAGACCTCGTGGTCGGGCAGAAAAGTGCGCACCGTATCACGCAGCAGCGTCGCGTGGTGACCCGACAGCGGGGCGACGATGAGCACCTTGGGGTCGTTTGTTTTGGCGGCCCGGGCAAAATGCAGCAGATTGCAAAACGGCTTATGCAGCGCGATAGTTTGGGTGACGGCGACGGTTTTATTTTTGATGACCGTATCGGTGATGCCGAACTCGGGTTTTTCATAACGCTTCATCAGCCGCGTCATCACCTCGAAACTCGCGGCCAGATTACGGCTCATCGGGTTATACGAGAGCGCGCTCAGCGGATGGGAAAATAATTTTGCGCCAATCTTGCTCCACCAAAGAAGAGGAGCGGCGGCGGTGTGGGTAATTTCATTAAACTGGTATAGCATTGGTTATCCTAATGAAAATGATTGATGAGCGTCCCATGCGGTTTGCACGAATTTTATTTTCTGGATGGTCTATTTGTCTTGCAGGTTGCCTTGCAGGCTATGCTGTGATGCACCATGTGTCAAGGAATCGTCACAATGTTTTACGCTCGCGACGAATATTGTCGTAAATTTGAGTAAGGTTTTGCTGATAACCTGCGCGGGAATTTCGCCCTCAATAAACCGTGAATCTTAGTAACATATTGATTTTATTTAATATTTTAACAATGCACAAAACCTCATGCATACACTGACTATCGACCCGGCAACTGAAACAGAAAATACCTTCTTCCCTGCAATCGAGCCCTATGAGCGCGGTATGCTGGTCCTCGACGGACGGCACACGATGTATTGGGAAGTGTCGGGCAACCCGCGCGGCGTGCCCGTGGTGTTCCTGCACGGCGGGCCGGGCGCGGGTGCGGGGCCGACGCACCGTCAATTTTTTGATCCGGCGTTTTATCGCATTATTATTTTTGATCAGCGCGGCGCGGGCCGCTCGACACCCCTGGGCGAGCTCATCGACAACACCACGCCGCATTTGATTCAAGACATGGAAACCCTGCGCCGCCATTTGAAAGTCGATCAATGGCTAGTATTCGGCGGATCATGGGGCAGCACGCTGGCCCTCGCCTACGCGCAAGCACATCCGCAGCCATGCCTCGGTTTGATTTTGCGCGGGATATTTTTATGCCGGCAAACCGAGATCGACTGGTTTTTGTATGGCGTGAAAAATATTTTCCCCGAGCACTGGCACGCATTTGCCGGCCATTTGCCGGCTCACGAGCGGGGCAATATTCTCAAGGCCTATTACGCCCTGCTCACCCATGCCGACCCTGCCGTGCACATGCCGGCCGCGCGTAAGTGGAGCGTGTATGAAGGCTCGTGTTCAACCCTGTTACCCAACCCTGATCTGGTGCACCACTTCGCTGGCGACGTGGTGGCGCTGGGCCTTGCGCGCATCGAAGCCCATTACTTCATGCATGATATTTTTCTGCCGCCGAATTCATTGCTTGATAACGCGCGCGCATTACACAGCATCCCCGGTGTTATCGTGCAGGGTCGTTACGATGCCGTGTGCCCGGCTGTCAGCGCCGATGATCTGCATCGTGCATGGCCGCAAGCGCAGTACATCGTCGTGCCCGACGCAGGGCACTCGGCCTTCGAGCCGGGTATCCGCCGCGAGCTGGTGGCCGCGAGCGAACGCTTCAAAACCATGCTCAAGCGCGCACTTTAAGGCGCGTTTCAAATACCCATTCAACTCTATTGGCAAGCCATGCCGTTTAGTTTAGATTGGCGGCTATCTCAAGGGCGTTAGTTCACGCCTTCATCAGCTATAGAATAAACATGACCGAAGCCCTGCACGCAGAAAATACCCTCGCTCGCGAAGACGAGCTTGAGCGGCTCTATCCGCTGGCCTATACCATGCTCTCGCGGCTCAGCCGCATCAAACAGATGGCGGCGCGGCTGTTTCTGGCCGAAGCGGTTTTATTGCCGGTGCCGGGCCGGGCCCCTGCATGGGGAGCAGACGCTGACGCTTTCAAAACCAGCCCGTCAGAATCCTGTTTTGTCGCGGCAACCCTGGCGCAAGGTATACCGCTGGTCGTGCCCGATGCATTAGCCGATCCGCGCTTTGCCGCCAACCCCAATGTCACCGGCGAATTGAAATTGCGTTTTTTTGCCGGCTGCCCGGTGCTCGATGCACTCGGTCACCGTCTCGGCGTGCTGGCCGTATTCAGCAAACAACCGCGCAATTTCAGCGCCGAAGAATTGCTCACGCTGCGCGACATGGTGCAGTGGACAGAAACCGAATTGCATATGTCGCGCATGGGCGAGACGCAAATTGAATTGATTGAAGAACTCAACCAAAGCCAGCGCGATACGCTGTTGCACCCAAACACCCGTACCTGGAACCGCACTGCCATCGCCACCATTCTCGCCCGTGAAATCGACCGGGCCCGCCGAGCACGTGAACCTCTTGCGCTGGCCATTGCCGAACTCGACCACATGGATTTCATCCGCGACACCTACGGCGCCGCCAGCGCCGACGCGGTGATACAGCAAGCGGCCAAACGCGTGCTGGGTGTCGTGCGCCCCTATGACGCAGTTGGCTATTGGGGCGGCGGGCGTTTTCTGATTGTGCTGCCCGGATGCAAACCCGATGCGGCCTATGTCGCTACTGAAAAACTGCGCTCGGTGCTGGCCTCGCGCCCCTGTGACACCATTCACGGCACCATGCGCACCAGCATGAGCGTGGGCGTCGCCTCGTGCGATTACGCCGAGCGCGATCTCAAGCCTGATGCCTTGTTGCAAGCGACAGAAATTGCGCTCCAGCAGGCGAAAGATCAGGGGCGCAATCAGGTGATGACGAATTGATTTTTTCTGTTGTCATGTTTGCCATGACTGTGAATTTATCCGCGTAGTTTTTTTCCTGCTGAATTTTTTCTTCGCCATTTTTTGGCCACCAATCGCCGCATTTCAGCGCGTTGTCTACGCGCTGTATTCACTCAACATAATATCGTAACTATTTGATTTTATTGATATTTTTGCCTTCGCGCCGACGGGGATAGTCATCTTGTTTTCAACATGACCGAAGGGCAAATTGGTCAATACCGGGCACGCAATCATCTCGCGTGCGGTCATCATCACATCGTCCATGTTGTACGGCTGGCTGGAAAATTGCGTCGGCAGGCAACGGTTGAATTGGCCAAAAATGACGGCGCGTTGCTTAGCCAAAATGCCCGCATGTTTGAGTTGCAGCAACATGCGCTCGATGTGATACGGCTCTTCGTTGATTTCTTCAATGAATAAAATGCCGTTGTTGATGTGCGGAAAATATTTCGTGCCGATCAAATGCACCAGCACCGACAGGTTGCCGCCCCATATAATGCCGTCAATATCCTGCGGCGCATAAGCATGTGCGCAATGGACGCTGTCGAGGGAATATTCCTCCGCGCCGAACAGGCCCCAGAAATGTTTTTCGGTAAACGCGCCGGGTTCAGACTTGAAAAAATCCACTGCCGCCATGGGCCCGCAAAAACCGATGCCTCCATTGATCGCCAGATTGGCCAGATGAAAAATATCGAAATCGCTGTGGCCGATAAAAATTTTGCCCGACGCAGCGACTTCGGCAAAATCAATGCGATGCACGATGCGCGAGAGCCCATAACCGCCCCGCGCCGCCATCACCACGTCGATGTCGGGGTGGCGCAGCATCGCATTGAACGCCGCGAGGCGCTCGTCATCGGTGCCGGCGAAATACTTCCATTGATTGGCGACGCGCTCATCGAGAAATACCGCATGGCCTTTGCGTTCAAAATAACGCGCGGCAGCGCCAATTTTGTCCGGATCCGCGACCAAACCTCCGGGTGAAAAAATACCGATCGTTGCTTGCGTAGGAAATTTTTTAGGCGGGATGGCGCTCATCGTTGCTCGCTTTTTTATGTTTTTAATTGACAAATTATTCAATACAATCAAATAGTTATATCATCTGATGATTTGCATCAATTCCGCTTCCAATTGCATGGTGGGCGCGCAGCGTGTGCCCGCGTTGGGAAAGGTCGCGCTTTCGTTGTGCATAAAACTCACCGAGTCCGACGAATTAAATGGCGTGCCGCCCGCCACTGGCGTGACGAATTGATCGCGCGTCAAACCGTAGCGGGTTTGTAATTGTGCAGAAGTGCGCGCCGCATCTACCGGCTGCATGCTCAGTTGAATTTGCGCTTCGAGATTCATGCGCCGATCGACATTAAATACTTTGTCGCGGCTCATGATCTGGTATTGCTGATACGC
>JAYTVC010000018.1:0-27977 GCA_043744215.1 Pseudomonadota bacterium | reverse complement strand
TCCTACAAAAAAACTACAAAAAAATACCCGCCGCAGCGGGTATTTTTTCAGCATGAATAATATTATGCGGCCGCGAGATTACGTTTAACCTTGCTGGCGTCGGCGTGTTGTTTGGCATACGAATCATGCGCGGCCGCTTCGGCGACGCCGACTTTGACGGGCAAGCCCATATCGGAGAGCACGGAGCCCAAAGCCGATAAACACAGCATGACATTTTCTGCACGGGCAGAGTAGCCCATCAAACCAAAGCGCCAGATTTTACCGGCCAAGGGCCCGAGGCCTGCGCCAATTTCCAAATTGAATTCGTTGAGCAAAGTTTTGCGCACTTCGGCTTCATTCACGCCTTGCGGCACATACACCGCGTTCATTTGCGGCAGGCGCGCTTCTTCTTTGACCACATATTGCAGGCCGATGGCTTCGAGGCCGGCTTTTAATGCGAGGTGATGGCGCTGATGGCGCGCCCAGGATTTTTCCAGGCCTTCGTCACGCAGCAACAGCAGCGATTCATGCAACGCATACAAGCTGTTGACCGGCGCGGTGTGGTGATAAGTGCGCGTGGTGCTGCCCCAGTAATTCAAAATCAAATTCAAATCCATGAACCAGCTATGCACTTTATCCTTGCGGCCTTTGACGTAATCGACCACGCGCTCGTTGTACGACACGGGCGAGAGGCCCGGCGTGCACGATAAACATTTTTGGCTCGCGGAATACACGGCGTCGATGCCCCACTCGTCAATCTTGAGCGGTGAACCGACCAACGACGTCACGGCATCGACGATCACCATGCAATCGTATTTGTGCGCGATTTCGGTGAGTAATTTGGCGTCGGACATGCAGCCGGTGGAGGTTTCCGCATGCACGAATGCGACTACGCGCGCATCGCGATTGGCTTTGAGCGCGTCTTCCAATTTTTGCGGGCTGACCGGTTCGCCCCAGGTGTCTTCGACGATGACCGGCACACCGCCGGCGCGTTCGACGTTTTCAATCATGCGGCCGCCGAATACGCCGTTACGACACACAATTACTTTATCGCCGGGCGCAACCATATTCACAAAACAACTTTCCATGCCGACCGAGCCAGGGCCAGAGATCGGGAAGGTCAGCGCGTTTTCGGTTTGATAGGCGTAGCGCAACAGCGTTTTTAATTCTTCCATCATGGTGACAAAAATCGGATCAAGATATCCGATGGCGGGCGAACTCATCGCGCCAAGCACGCGCGGGTTGATGTCGGACGGGCCGGGCCCCATCAGCGTGCGTAGCGGCGGATGAAAGGTGCTGATTTTGTTACGGGTTGCATTGGAAGACATGAGGACTCCGACAGAATGATTCAGGTTTGTTTCAGTGTAGCGACTCGAGCTTGGATGCACAAGTTTGCGCGTCACCGGTAAAGCCAAATAAAAAGCCATTTCTACATCGAGAAATGGCTAAAAAACTCAATAAAATCAAATATTTACAATGCGTAATTTTTTGCTGCAAAATCCCAGTTCACCAGATTCCAGAATGCCGCGAGATAATCGGGACGCTTGTTGCGGTAGTCGATGTAGTACGCATGTTCCCACACGTCGCAGGTGAGCAGCGCGACTTTGCCACTGGTCATCGGGGTTTGTGCGTTGGATGTGCTCATCAATTCCACTGTGCCGTCGGCGTTTTTCACCAGCCAACCCCAGCCGGAACCGAAGGTGCCGATGCTGGTTTGCGTAAATTGTTTTTTGAATTCATCGAAGCTGCCGAATTTGGCTTTGATCGCGTCGGCCAATTTGCCGCTTGGTTCGCCGCCGCCGTTTGGTTTCAGGCAATGCCAATAGAAGGTGTGGTTCCACACTTGCGCGGCATTGTTAAATAATCCGCCGGAAGATTTTTTGATAATGTCTTCAATGCTGGCGTTCTCGTGCTCGGTGCCTTTGATCAAATTATTCAGATTAGTGATGTAAGTCTGATGATGTTTGCCGTAATGAAATTCCAAAGTCTCTTTGGAAATATGTGGTTGCAAGGCATCCATTGCGTAAGGCAGTGTGGGTAATTTGTGTTCCATGGCGTGGCTCCGTGTTAATAAACTTTTTGGTCTAATAGATTTTACTCCCTGGCAGCAAGGCGAGCAAATTCGCCCGCTTATCGCACTATTAACAAATAGGCGAGCAGTAGATTGGCGGCTATCGATACCACTGTGAATACTCTCCATAGCTGGTGTCTGCCTCGTCCAATCAGCGGTGTCCGTGCTGGCGCGTCGAGCGGCATGGCGTCACCGCGTTCCAACGCTAACAGCATTTCTTCCGCTGTTTCAAAGCGTTGTTTCGGCTCGCGCGCAACGGCTTTGAGGATAATGTTTTCCAACCACATCGGCACATCGGGCCGGTAGCGTGTAGGCGGCGCAGGTTCGCCGAAATGCGGATTCTGGAACGGCTCGACTTCGCCGTAAGGATATTTGCGCGTAAGCAAATGATAAAGCGTGACGCCCGTCGCATATAAATCACTTTGTGCGGACGCTGCAACACCGTCGAATAACTCCGGCGCCATATAACTTGGCGTACCGGCATTGCCCTGCAGTTCCGGATACGGCACGCCGGCCGCCAGCGCCACGCCCATGTCGAGTATGCGTAAGCCGCCGTCTTTGCCAATGTGCAGATTGGCCGGCTTGATATCGCGATGCGTAACCGATAAACGATGCAGCGCACCGAGGCCTTTCAGCGTGCGGGTGGCAATATCCGTTACATCGGCGACGGTGAAATGTGTGCCCGCCTCCAATTGCTGTTGCAGCGTGTTACCGTCGTGATAACTCATCACGTAATATAAAAAATGCCGCGCATCGCCGGCAAGCGGAATGATGTGCGGGAAATGCGGCGACACCAGGCGCTTGGCCAGCCATTCTTCCGCCAGCAAACCTTCACAGCTTTGTTTATCATCGGCAAATGTTGGCTGCAAGGTTTTCAGCGCGCAAATTTGTCCGCTTTCGTCCGAGCGTACTTTGTACAATAGCGTGGCTCGCGATTCATGCAATAGTTGTAACACTTCAAAAGCGTCGATGCGCTGGCCCGGCTTGAGGCGCGCGGGCAACGGCCATTGTTTGCCAGCATGCAATAAATCACGCCAGTCTTCCTTCGGCAAACTATCGACGCGCACTACCAAGGCGGTCGAGTTATCACCGCCGCCAGCTTGTAACGCGGCGCTTACCAGCTCTTCCGCCGCACGTTGCGGGTCAGTGTGCAAAAATAAAATTTCATGTATGCGTTTGTCACCTAGCGGCTCCCACACGCCGTCGCAGCATAGCAAAAAAATATCATCGGGCAGCAGTTCACCGTCTAGGTAATCGGGTACCAAATGCTGATCGAGACCGACTGCGCGCTTGAGCACATGCTGCATATCCGGCCGGTCCCACACATGGTCTTGCGTGAGTTTTTCACAGACGTTCTTCGAGAAGCGATATACGCGCGTGTCCCCAACATGGCCGATAAAATATCGATTGCCGCGTAGCACCAGCAAACTTAAAGTGCAGGACATACCGGCGAATTCTTTTTTTGCCGAGCTTTGCGAAATGATCCAGCGATTAATCGCCGTCAAAACTTTGTCGAGCGAGAGGGAAATTTCCCATGTCTCCGGCGTCGCGTAATAGTCGGCGAGCAATCCGCGCACAGTGTATTCGGCCGCTTCGCGCCCTCCGCCGTTGCCTGACACGCCGTCGGCCAGCGCGAACAGCGCGCCTTTGATCGCCAGCTCGGAGCCATCCGGCGTAACCATGCCGTAAAAATCTTCGTTACGTTCGCGCTTGCCGATTTGCGTCGAATGGCCGATGGTGAATTTAAGAGGCATGTTTCATTTTAAACGTTTTGCTTGCGGTCTTTATTTGCGTGAAGGGACAATAGTCATAATCGCGTAGTATCATAACTATTTGATTATATTAAGTAATTTCCCATTATATTTTAGCGGCCGTCATATGCGCCGCGCCCCACGTTGTTCTCCAGCGGCGCTTCACCGCTGTTAGCCCGGTGAGCGCAAAAAATGCCAGCGCGGCGAAAATCAAAAAGCCGATTTGATAATTACCAGTGAGCTGTTTTGAATATCCCATCGACGACGCCAGATAAAATCCGCCAACACCGCCCGCCATGCCGACCAAACCGGTCATCACGCCGATTTCTTTTCTGAAGCGTTGCGGCACCAATTGAAACACCGCGCCATTACCGGTTCCCAGCGCCAGCATAGCGCAAACAAATACGCTAAGCGCCATCCAGTCTTTAGGCAAACCGAAACTGACGATAATCAAAAATAATCCGGCTAGTATGTAACACACCGACAAAGTTTTAATGCCGCCGATGCGGTCCGCAATCAGGCCGCCCACCGGTCGCACCAATGAGCCGGCGAAAACGCAGGCCGCGGTGAAATAGCCGGCCACTTGCGGCTTCAACCCATATTGATCGCTGAAATAAATCGTCAGCGACGACGCGAGGCCGACAAAGCCACCGAAGGTCACGCCGTAAAACAGCATAAACCACCAAGCGTCTTTATCTTTTAACACTTTTAAATAATCGGACAAGGCTTTGGGCGGCGGGCATTCGGGACTGTCTTTCGCCAGTAACGAATATATAACCAACACAAACACCAACGGAATGGCCGCGAGGCCGAACACATTATTCCAACCATAAGCTGCAGCGAGACCAGGCGCTAACAATGCCGCAAATGCCGTGCCTGAATTGCCCGCACCCGCAATACCCATCGCTTTTCCCTGGTGTTCTGGCGGATACCAGCGCGAAGCGAGAGGCAACGCGGCAGCGAAGGACGCGCCGGCGACACCAAGCGCGATGCCGAAAATCAACACTTGCTGATAAGTATGAATGCCGAAATACCAGGCGGCAAACAGCGAGGCGATTACGATCACCTGGCCGATGATACCGGCCATTTTCGGTTTCAGATGATCGACCATCACGCCCATCACCAAACGCAACAGCGCACCCGCCAACACTGGAGTGGCGACCATCAAGCCACGCTGGGCTGGCGTGAGCGCGAGATCCTTGGCGATTTGGACCCCGAGCGGGCCGAGTATCACCCACACCATAAAACTCAAATCAAAATATAAAAATGCCGCGAATAATGTTGGCGTGTGCCCGGCTTTGAGGAAGGATGATTTCATCGTAGTATCCAAGTAAAATAAAATATATCGAAGGGTGGAATCCTCTGTCCTTCAAGGGCTAGAGACATTTCCATGCGCTTAATAGTGGGTGGATAGAATTATTTTTTGCCAAAAATAATTCTCAAATCCGCAAATAAACCTCACCGCCCTCAACCTTCACCGCAAACTTCTGCGCGCAACCTTCATCCGGCGCGATGGCGCAGCCATCATCCAATTTGATATTCCAGTTATGCAACGGGCAGGCGACAGTTTTGCCGAACACAATACCCTGCGATAGCGGGCCGCCCTTATGTGGGCATTTGTCGCGTAAGGCAAACACTTCATCTTCAGCATTGCGGAACACGGCAATATCGCCTTCGTTACGCTTCACCACGCGCGAACCCAGGCGCGCGATGTCATTCACAGCGCAGATTTTTTTCCATTCGCTCATGCTGGCACCTCGAGTAATTCAAATTCACGGCGCTTGATGCCCTGTACCTGTTCCACCCACGGGTCTTTTTCATCCTGCAGGGCGTAGAGCAAACGTGAGTACAACGCCTTGCGCTTCGCTGCATCATCAAGCACGTTTTGTTTTACATAATCGAGACCGACGCGCGCAACATAATGCACAGTGCGGTCTAGGTAGCGCGCTTCTTCGCGGTAGAGCTGGATGAACGCGCCGGAATATTCGAGCACTTCTTCTGCCGTTTTCACTTTGCATAAGAATTGCGCCACTTCGGTTTTGATGCCGCCGTTACCGGCGACGTAAATTTCCCAACCGGAATCGACTCCGATCACGCCGACATCCTTGATCCCGGACTCGGCGCAGTTGCGCGGGCAACCGCTGACGGCGAATTTCACTTTATGCGGCGCGTACATTTTCCAGAAAGTTTTTTCCAGGTCGATGCCCATTTGCGTCGAGTCCTGCACGCCGAAACGGCACCATTCGCTGCCGACGCAGGTTTTCACCGTGCGCAAGGCCTTGGCATACGCATGGCCGGATGGCATGGCGAGGTCGGCCCACACGCCGGGCAAGTCTTCTTTTTTGACGCCAAGCAAATCGATGCGCTGGCCGCCGGTGACTTTCACTGTCGGGATTTGATACTTGTCCACTACATCGGCGATGCGGCGCAATTCGCCCGCGTTGGTCACGCCACCAAACATACGCGGGACCACGGAATAGGTGCCGTCCTTCTGGATGTTGGCATGCGCGCGTTCGTTGATGAAACGTGATTGCGGGTCGTCTATCGCCTCATGCGGCCAGGTGCTGAGCAAATAATAATTCAGCGCCGGGCGGCAACTGGCGCAGCCGTTGGGCGTACGCCATTCCATGAAATGCATCACTTCGGGAATCGTCAGGATTTTTCTCTCGCGTATCGATTTGCGCACTTCCTCATGCGTGTGGTCGGTGCAGGCGCACATTGGTTTGGTCGTCGTCAGTTGTGCTGAATAGGCCCCGCCGACGGTGCTGGCGAGAATCTGCTCGACCAAACCAGTGCATGACCCACACGACGACGAGGCCTTAGTATGCTTGCGCACATCGTCGAGGCTGAACAGGCCCTTCTGTTTAATCGCCTTGACGATAGCTCCCTTGCACACGCCGTTGCAGCCACACACTTCCGCCGTGTCGGCCATCGCCATCGCCTTGTTTTGCCCCTGATGGCCGCTGTTGCCCAAATGGTTTTGGCCGAACATCAGGTTATCGCGGATTTCGTTGATGTTTTGCTTGTCGCGCAGCAATTGGAAATAGTAAGAACCATCCGCTGTGTCGCCATACAACACGCTACCGACAATCCTGTCGTTCTTGATGACGAGTTTTTTATACACGCCGCCGATGGCGTCGTGCAGCAGGATTTCCTCGCTATCATCAGAGCCGATAAAATCGCCAGCAGAAAATAAATCAATGCCGGTGACCTTGAGTTTGGTGGATGTGACCGAACCTTTATAAGCACCGATGCCCATTTGCCCAAGATGGTTGGCGCAGACTTTCGCCATGTCGAACAACGGTGCGACCAGGCCATACGCTACACCACGATGCACGACGCATTCGCCCACGGCGTAAATGCGCGGGTCGTAAGTTTGCATGGTGTCATTGACCACGATGCCGCGATTGCAAAGGATACCGGCCGATTCAGCCAGCTCAGTGTTGGGGCGTATGCCGACGGCCATCACCACCAGGTCGGCAGGAATCTCTGCGCCATCCTTGAATTTCACTGACGCTACGCGGCCTTCGGCGTTGCCGGTCAATTCTGCTGTCTGCTTTTGTAACAGGAATTTCAGGCCTTTTTGTTCCAATGAATTTTGCAGCATCATCGCGGCAGTTTTATCGAGCTGGCGTTCCATCAACCATTCGCCCAAGTGCACTACCGTCACTTCCATGCCGCGCAATTTCAAACCGTTAGCCGCTTCGAGGCCGAGCAAGCCGCCGCCGATGACGACGGCATGTTTATATTTTTGTGCTGCGGCTATCATGCCGTCCGTGTCATGGATGTCGCGGTAGCTCAACACGCCGTGCAAATTTTTACCGGGAATCGGCAACATGAGGGGGTTTGACCCCGTGGCGATCAGCAGCCGGTCATAGTCTTCTTCCATGCCGTCAGCGGCGATGACTTTGTGCGCGCGGCGATCAATCTGGGCGATTTTTTTGTTCAGGTGCAGCGTGATGTTATTTTGTTTATACCAATCGACATCATTGAGCATGATGTCGTTAACCGTCATCTCGCCCGCCAGCACCGGCGATAGCAAAATGCGGTTATAGTTGGCGTGCGGCTCGGCGCCGAACACGCTGATGTCATATAAATCCGGCGCGATTTTTAATAATTCTTCCAGCGTTCTCACGCCTGCCATGCCGTTGCCGACCATCACTAATTTTAGTTTTTTCATGTTTTTACCTGATATAAATAATTCAATATAATCAATAAATTAAACAATTACGCTGCCAAGTAATTTTGTCGCGCCTGCTGCATCACAGCAGCGAGATTGACGACTTCACCGATTACTACAATCGCCGGGCTGCCGAGCTGTTCGCACTTCACCGCATCAGATAAATTCTTCAACGTCGTCACCACACTGCGCTGATTTTTATTCAGCGCGTCTTGCACCACGGCGGCTGGCATGTCGCCGCGCATGCCGGTTTCAATCAGAGCTGCGACAATCGACGCCAGATTGGCCATGCCCATATAAATCACCAAAGTCGTATTCGATTGGGCAAGCGCACGCCAGTTGGGCGGTGTGCCGTCGCGCGTATGGCCAGTGATGAAAGTGACGCCGTGGCCGTAACCTCGATGCGTGACAGGAATGCCGAGCGCGGCTGGCGCGGCAATGCCGGAGGTAATACCGTTGATGACCTGGACTTCAATGCCTGCACTTTGCAAAGTTTGCATTTCTTCGCCACCACGGCCGAATACAAACGGATCGCCACCTTTCACCCGCGCGACGGTTGCTCCACGCCGCGCGTAACGCACCATCAACTTTTCAATAAACGCCTGCGGTGTCGATTTGCAGCCGCCGCGTTTGCCAACTTCGATGATTCGCGCGCCTGATTGGGTGAATTGCAAAATATCGCGGCTGACCAAATCGTCGAGCAATACCACGTCGGCCAAGCCAAGCGCGCGCACGGCTTTGAGCGTGAGCAACTCGACATCACCAGGGCCCGCGCCAATCAAATACACTTTTCCGTTCGTTGTTTTCATGCCGCTGCTTTTATGCCGGTTTCCATCGCGACAATCGCTTTGGCCTGGTTAAAATCGTCGCTGTATCCGCTGGCATATAAACAACACGCCAATTGGTTCAACAGCGGATGAGGCACCGGAATTTTTCCGTCGAGCACATGTTTTATCCAATCGGCAGTCGTCGTTACGTCGATATTGTCCGGCAATGCCGGCAAGGATTTCAGCGTGCCCGCTTCGGCTTCAAATAATATTTCACCCGACCCTTGATTGATAAATTCGATTTGCGGCCTGCGCTTCGGGTTGGCGAACGCCTCGCCTTCGGTGCCGCGCATCAGCAACGTGGCATGGCCGGTCGCTGCAAAAAAACCGCGCATTTTTTCCAAATAGGCTGGGTGGCTCACACTGACTAAGCGCAAGCCTGCACCGTTGAATGGATCAATCAATTTGACGATGGAATGCGCCGCGCTGCGCACACCAAGCCGCGTGCGTAGTGCCAGCAAATTGGCGAGACCGGGAGAAAAAACCGCAGTCGGTGCAAACGCGATGCCGTCTGCGTCCAACGCTTTTTGCGTGGCAGACAAGCTGGCGCAAGGCATGATGCCAAGCTCGCGCAGAATATACGCCGTCGCCACGCGACCGTTACTTTCAAGGCAACCGTGCAGCAATACTGGAATGCCGAAGCGTTTTAACAACAGCGCCAACAGCGGCAACAAATTCGCCTGATGTCGCGCGCCGTTATATGTGGGTATCACCAGAGGTCTCGCTAGGCCCGCCGGTAATGTCAGCCGATGCACGCGTTCGCTCGCGGCGCGCTGCATACCGATGAGTTCAGATAGCGATTCAGTTTTGTTTCGCAGCGAAAGTATGATGGCGCCCAATTCCAAATCGGGCACACCGCCGTCGAGCATGGCGGAAAATAATTGATATGCCTCGTGTTCGGACAAATCGCGCGCGCCGTTTGCGCCGCGGCCGATTTGCTTGATGTAATGGGCATAACTCATCATGCCGCCCGCTTGAAATGAATGGCCGAAAGACGTTTTAACTCAGGTAAACAGGAGCCGCATTCGGTGCCGCACTTGCGTTTGGCTTGCAACGCTGGCAAATCCACCCCAATGCTGAATTCAGTGACGATTTCTTTTTCCGCCACGTCAAAACAATTGCACACAATGCGTCCGCGCGTCACGCTGCCGGCCGGCGGCGCTTGCAGCGGCGCAAGCATCCATTCACGCAACTCTTCCGCGGGTAAATTCTGCGCCATCAAGTCTTTTAACCAATCGCGCGCAATGGTTTCGCCACTCAGACGCACGCCTTGAATCACCCCCTCACGCAGCATCACGCGTTTGGAAATACCGCGATGCTGATCGAGATAATTTAAGCTGAATTCATTTTCAATATTAAAAATGTCGTCAATTTCTTCAATATAATTAATTAGTTGCGAAGATTCACTGGCGGCGCGAAATATCACATTGGAATCATCGCGGCCAAACAGGCCGAGCGAAGCGTATGCAAATTTTTTCAGCAGCGGCTGCGCCCGGCTCATGATTTGCGTGGCGCTTTGCGTGCCGCCGGTTTTACGCATCACGACTAATTGCCAAGGCAAATCGAGTTTGGTAACTTGTACGGTGGCATGTTTCAATCCGGGCTGTTTGGAGACTGCGTCGAATGCGTTATTGGTCAACGCATTCGCGCCAGCAGAATTCATAAAGCGCGCGCCCCAATGCATGGGTAAAAATGTTTGTCCTTGCGTCATGCCGTCACTGGCACTGACGCGAACCGCGATGTCGCCGCGCGTGCTGCTGACGCGCACGATGTCGCCATCCTTGATGTGGCGGCGCGCCATGTCAGTTGCGTGCATGCTGAGCAACGGCTCTTCTTCATGGTTGAATAACCGCGCGACATTTCCCGTGCGGCTCATGCCGTGCCAGTGGTCGCGCAAACGGCCGGTGTTGAAATGTAGTGGATAGCGCGCGCTGATTTTTTCTGCGGTGGGCTGATACACCGCATTGAAAATTTTCGCGCGGCCATCGGCCGTGGTGAATTTCCCGTCCGCGTATAAGCGCGCCTTGCCGCTGCTTGCACCCTCGGGAAACGGCCATTGTTGCGGACCCTGGGTTTCCAATAATTGATAACTCAAACCGGTGATGTCGAGGTCACGCCCGCGCGTGCTCTCGCGGTGTTCATTGAAAATCGCTTCGGGGTTTGGGTAAGCAAACATTTTCGCGGCTTGCGGCTTGCCGAGTTTTTCACCCAGCTTCAAAGCGAAATCGCGCACAATACGCCAATCATGCCGTGCCTCGCCATGCGCGGGCACAGCGGCGCGCACGCGTGTGATGCGCCGCTCACTGTTGGTCACCACGCCGTCTTTTTCGCCCCAGGTTGTCGCCGGTAAAATTAAATCAGCGAAAGCAGTCGTGTCGGTATCGGCAAACGCTTCTTGCACCACTATAAACTCGGCTTTCTGCAAAGCCTCGCACACCAGCTTCACATCGGGCATTGATTGCGCCGGATTGGTGCAAGCGATCCAGATGGCCTTGATGGTTCCGATGCGCACCGCTTCAAACATTTCCACCGCAGTTTTTCCCGGCGTACCTGGCACGCCATCAAGCCCCCACAACTTCGCCACTTCCGCGCGATGCGCTGGGTTCGCCAACTCGCGATGCGCGCTCATGAGATTCGCCATGCCGCCGACTTCACGCCCGCCCATCGCATTCGGCTGGCCGGTAAGCGACAACGGCCCCGCGCCAGGTTTGCCGATGTGCGCGGTGGCGAGATGCAGGTTGATCAGCGCTGCGTTGTTCTGCGTGCCATGAGTGGATTGATTCAAACCCTGGCAGTACAGCGACAGGGTGGCGCGCGATTGCGCGAACCATTGTGCCGCCGTGACAATATCCCCGGCTGAAACGCCGCACACATCAGCGACCATTTCCGGCGTGTAATCGCGCACAGTTTGCTTCAGCACATCGAAGCCCGAGGTATGACTGCGCAGATAATCCAGATCACACCAGCCTTGGCGCAACATCACATGCAACATCGCGTTATACAGCGCCACGTCGCTGCCTGGCAAAATCGCCAAGTGCAAATCGGCTTCGCGCGCAGTATCGGTTTTGCGCGGATCGACAACGATGGTTTTCAGCGCAGGATTTTTTTTGCGCGCTTCTTCAATTCGCCGATACAAAACCGGATGCGCGTATGCAGTGTTGGAACCGGCGATGAAAATGCATTCGGCATGATCGATGTCTTCGTAACAGGCGGGTGGCGCGTCGGCACCGAGTGTCGCCTTATAGCCTGCCACCGCGGAACTCATGCACAAACGCGAATTGCTATCGACGTTATTGGTGCCGATCAAACCCTTGGCGAGTTTATTAAATACATAATAGTCTTCGGTGAGCAGTTGGCCGGAAATGTAAAACGCGACAGCGTCGGGGCCATGCTCGCGGATGATATGAGAGAATTTTTCTGCGGCGTGATCGAGGGCAACGTCCCAGCCAACGCGGCTGCGTTGTGCGTTTCGCTTGACACGCAACACGGGAAACTTCGCGCGCACATCCGGCGCAGCGGAAAGGTGCAAAGTCGCGCCCTTGGTACAGAGCCGGCCGAAATTGGCCGGATGATCCGGATCGCCACGCACACCGGTGATGCGCGCACCATCATGTTCGATGATCACGCCACAACCTACGCCGCAATAACAGCATGTGGATTTTGTTTCTCGGCTTGCACTTCCCGTTTCCATACACGTTGCACTGCAAGCTATGTGCCACTATATTTTATTAAATAAAATCAATTAGTTAAATATTATTTTGTGAAAATGGCTATTGTATTTATGCAAGTACTTAGTGCGCGGTATTTGTTATACGCATGAAATTGGTGCAATGCAGAAAGTTAGAAATTTGAAAAAGTAGAATTTACAAGGCGGGATTGGCTTTGTGATTAAGAAACCAAGCGATTACCGCGATTAAAAAAATGGCTCCACCAAGGAGCCACATATCAAAATTTCCGAGAACAAAACCAAAATATTCACTGTGAAACTCTAAACTACATAACAAACATTGAAGCAAGACTTACGAGCCCAGCCTACAAAAAATTTCTATCGCTCCAGCAAATCAAATTTGTTTTTAATATCTTTGTATTTATCCGCCTCAGGCAACGCAGGTTTCAATTCAACGATGAGGCTACCATTGCTTTGCCTTCTCGGCCTTTAGCACAGTGGATGAGGTAATGCGCATCATGCAAGTGCGAGTTTCGGTTACGCGAAGCGGCCGGTGGCGCAAAAAAAATGTCCCAATTGATGCCGCGTTATTAGCGTGGCCCGCGATCAGCGCAAGGCTTTAATATCCGCAACCAGCCTCGGAGAAATCGCTTGCTGCCCTTTTGCGTTCAGGTGAATAGCATCTGCAAACAGCGTTGCATCATGGGAATACGGCTCGTTATAGTCCAGATAAACCAAGCCGGGAAAGTCTTGCTCACATTGCTTGAACAAAGCCACCGCCTTGGCAAAAGATTCCGGGTGCGCTTGGTTCAACAAATCGATGGTCGGTATAAAAAACAATACCGTTTTGATGCCGCGTTCGTGGAGCAAAGCGAGGGTTTCGCGGAAAGTCTGGATGTTTTCCGACTCAAATTTTACTTTGCGAAAATTATCTGTGGCGATATCCGCTTTCAATTGCTGTGTATTGACGGTGGCAAACTTGAAGCTATCCCATTTTCCCAGGTAGCCGCGCATGGCGGCAACGAATAATTTTTCGTCGTATCGGCTGGATGCGATGAGCTTGTGGCGGTAATAAGCAAACGCTTCCGTCTCGTTGGCCTTGAGATAGCGATCAATCGAGCTATCGTTTTGAAACGGATAAAAAAGCTTGTACGAATTTTTGCTCAGGCCCTCTCCCGTAAACAAATGCGCATCCACACCGTAGACAACAATTTTAGTGTTGGGGTTGTGCGCCAACAATTGTTTAATCATTTGCAGGCGGTCGGCGACGTTGACGCCCTCGCGGGTATATTTGGCTACCGGAGCACCCAACCCTTTTTCGAGCATGACATGATCAACGCCCAGCAATAAATGAGAGTGCCCGACCAGTGCAATTTCAGGGCGGCCCGTTAATCCGTAATACCGCTCCAACCCGCCTTGCAGAAAAAAATTGCACGCCCGGTCAGCCATAAAAAAGAACGCGATGAACAGCAGCATCCGCTTTAGGTTCTGCTGAAACCGGCCATCGTTACGGATATCCGTTGATAAAAGCTTCATGGCCGCCCGTCAAAATTGGAAATAAATAAATGCGTTGGCATCAATGCCGAACATCGCTATGGCCAACAGCATCAAGACATACGCTGCCCATTGCAACGGAACCGGCGCGCGCGATGGCGCAAAATGTATGGATGCCCATCCTTTGTATTGGCACACCTGCACCACACACAGCAACACAATCAGCGCGGCCGATAGCGCAGTCGTCACGGCATGGGCACCTTGGTAAAAAGTGGGTTGCAGATCGGTGAATATTTTTTTGCAAATCAGCAACGCATCGCCCACATTAGCCGCGCGGAAAAATATCCATGCAAAATCAACCATCGCAAAAACTATGATTATTTTGAATATTTTATAAACGCGGTTTTGCCGATAGGCGTCAAGGGCGCAGGCTTTAATCAACTTGTCGCCTATGTGCTCGAGCAAATAATAAATCGCAAACAAACCACCCCAGATGATGAATGTCCATTTGGCGCCATGCCAAAACCCGCTTACCAGAAATACGACGCAAATATTCACTATCCAGCGCGGAACACCCACGCGATTACCGCCGAGCGGGCGATACAAATAATCGCCAAACCACGACGACAGCGATATATGCCAGCGCCGCCAAAAATCTGAAATGGAATCTGCCAGATAAGGTAAATTAAAATTCTGCAATAATCTGAATCCCATGATGCGGCCGGTGCCAATGGCCATATCGGTATACCCGCTGAAGTCGCAATAAATCTGGAACGCGAAAAACAACGTCGCGATGGCCAGCGTAGTGCCGTTATGCGATGCGGGCGAACTGTAAACCTGATCGACATAAATGGCCAGCCGGTCGGCGATCACCACTTTTTTGAACAGGCCCCATACGAACAGTTTGCCGCCTTCAATCAGGCGCGTCGAATCGAAGTGATGGGTCTGTTTGAATTGTTGCAGCAGATTGGTGGACCGCTCAATCGGTCCTGCCAGCATGAGCGGGAAAAAAGCCACGTAGGTGGCAAAATTCAGCAGACTTTTTTCTTCCGGCACCCGCCCACGATATAAATCGATTGGATAACTGAGCGCATGGAAAGTAAAAAATGAAATGCCGGCCGGTAACAAAATATCGAGCACCGGCGGTGCAACATGCCAACCCATTGCAGCGGCCATATCCGCAAAAGCGCCGATAAAAAAGTTGGTGTATTTGAAATAAACCAGTGTGCTGAGCGACAACACAAAGGCAAGCGCCAACCAAATCTTGCGCTCACGCTGGTCGTCAGCCTGGCCGATGCGCCGACCACAATAAAAATTCACAGCCGTTGTAAACAGCGTCAGGAAACCATACTGCCATTTCCACGACATATAAAAATAATAGGAACCGATCAGCAGCAGCCCTATTCTCCATTTCTGCGGAATGGAAAAATACACCAGCACCAGCACGGTAATGAACAGCAGATATTCCCAGGAGCTGAAAATCATTGTTTTACTAATTATTTGATTATATTGAATATTTTACGTTGGCCGTGTTCTGAGCACCATCTTCTGAGAGGAAGGTTACCATTGTTCTTTCATTCGTTGCAGCAGCAAACTAGCGCGATGATTTGACGAGGTTGAAGATGGTCGCGATAGGGTATTGGTTCCGCAGAGCCTTCATTGGCAAGGCCGATAGATAGCTTTGGAATCGCGAAGCGCCAGTACGATCAGGAACATTTATTCCGTCATTTTTGCAAACAAAAAAAGGGGCCATTGCGCCCCTTAAAAAACTCAACAAAATCAAACATTACTTTTCCAGCAATGTGAACTTGTCTTTTATGTCTTTGTATTTCTCTGCTTCAGGCAACGCGGGTTTCAATTCAACGATGGGCTTCCATTGCTTTGCCAACTCGGCATTCAGCGCGGTGAAGTGTTGTTGACTCGCTGGCACATCGTCTTCGGCGAAAATGGCTTCGACGGGACATTCGGCTACACATAAAGTGCAGTCGATGCATTCATCGGGGTCGATAACTAAAAAGTTGGGGCCTTCGCGGAAGCAATCGACGGGGCAGACTTCGACGCAATCGGTGTATTTGCATTTGATGCATGATTCGGTCACAACGTAAGTCATGTTTGATTCCTGTGCTGTTTTACCAATGGCGCTATTTTATCAGAAACTTGATGGTGGCCATGCCTGCGGCCATGACAATCATGCCGGCGGCAAAGTTTGCCCAGAACGGCCAGTGGGTTTTGGTTTCGAATAAGAATGGTACGAAAAATAGCAGCGATGGCGGCACGAGATAAAAAATGTCGCGGGCAAATTCGCTGACTTTGGCGCTGTCGTGAGTATCGTTATATAGCCACACCACTGCTAACATCGAAGTCAGCGGCAGCGCAACAATTAACGCGCCCCAGAAAGGTGAACGTTTGGCGACTTCGGCGGCAGCCAGTAGGGCAGCCACACTTAATCCTATTTTTATCAGCCACATAGCTATCCTCTTGCGTTTGGGGTTTTCGCCCTCACTATTAGTATGCGGAAGATGCTTCCCATATGCTATTTTTTTGGTTAGGATAGCAGCTAGCACTAGGGCAGCGCCCCTATTATCCCTCCCGCATTACCCCCACTTTTTTTCTGCGAGCACAATCATGAGCGACCATATTCAACACGTAACCGATGCCAATTTTGAGGCAGAGGTATTAAAATCAACGACGCCGGTATTAGTCGATTACTGGGCGGTGTGGTGCGGGCCATGCAAAGCGATTGCGCCGATCTTGGATGAAGTGGCAAGGGATTATCACGGCAAACTAAAAGTTGCCAAATTAAACATCGACGAAAACCAGGCCACGCCGCCCAAGTACGGCATTCGCGGCATCCCCACTTTGATGCTGTTCAAGAACGGCAATGTGGAAGCGACCAAGGTCGGCGCAGTGTCGAAATCGCAGCTTGCGGCTTTCATTGACAGCAATATCTAAAGCTCTTAGTATTATCTAAACACCCGGGCGGCAGCGACTTCATATTACCGCCAAAAAAATCTGTGCCAGCCTCCCGGGCATTCCTTTCTGTAGCAAATCCCTGAGCATCTCCGACGATTTTATTTCCCCAACTCCATGAGTGACCTAATCCGTAATGCATTTATCCGATCTTAAAAACCACCATGTGACCGACTTGGTCGACATGGCGGTAAAGAATGAAATTGAGGGCGCCAATCGCCTGCGCAAGCAGGAATTGATTTTCGCGCTGTTAAAAAACCAGGCCAAAAAAGGCGAAAGCATTTTCGGCGAAGGCACGTTGGAAGTGCTGCAAGATGGCTTCGGCTTCCTGCGTTCGCCTGACACGTCGTACCTCGCCGGGCCCGACGACATTTATGTCAGCCCGTCGCAGATTCGCCGTTTCAATCTGCATACGGGCGATTCGATAGAAGGCGAGATACGCACGCCAAAAGAAGGCGAACGTTACTTCGCGCTGGTGAAAGTCGATAAGGTCAACAGCGACGCGCCAGAAAACGCCAAAAATAAAATCCTGTTTGAAAACCTCACGCCGCTTTTTCCTACCCAGCCACTCAAGCTCGAACGCGAGATCAAAGCGGAAGAAAATATCACCGGCCGCATTATCGACATGATCGCGCCCATCGGCAAAGGCCAGCGCGGTTTGCTCGTGGCTTCGCCGAAATCCGGCAAGACGGTGATGCTGCAACACATTGCCCACGCTATTGCGTCGAATCATCCCGAAGTAATTTTAATGGTGCTGCTCATCGACGAGCGCCCCGAAGAAGTGACCGAGATGACGCGCTCGGTGCGCGGCGAAGTGGTATCTTCAACGTTTGACGAACCCGCCACACGCCACGTGCAAGTGGCCGAGATGGTCATCGAAAAAGCCAAGCGTTTGGTCGAACACAAAAAAGATGTGGTGATTTTGCTCGACTCCATCACCCGCCTCGCCCGCGCCTACAACACCGTGGTGCCTGCATCAGGCAAAGTCCTTACCGGCGGTGTCGATGCCAACGCGCTGCAACGACCGAAGCGTTTTTTCGGTGCCGCACGTAACATCGAAGAAGGCGGCTCACTCACGATTATTGCGACGGCACTGGTCGATACCGGCTCGCGCATGGACGATGTGATTTACGAAGAATTCAAAGGCACGGGCAATATGGAAATCCATCTCGACCGCCGCATGGCCGAGAAGCGCATCTATCCTGCCATCAACGTCAACCGCTCCGGCACGCGCCGCGAAGAGTTGCTGATCGAACAAAGCCAACTGCAAAAAATCTGGATTCTGCGCAAACTGCTCTACCCGATGGATGAATTGGAAGCGATGGAATTTCTGCTCGATAAAGTCAAATCCACCAAAAATAATTCGGATTTCTTCGATCAAATGCGTAAAGGCTAAGTATTTGATTATATTCAATAATTTATCAATTCAATCAGGCGCTTGTCCGTGTATTTTGTCGGGGAAATTTGCTTGAGCCTCGCAGATAAGCGATAATTGCGTTTTTAATCAGTCGGCGCACACCCCGCCGGCGCTCGTCCAAGGATGCATCATGAAAAACGAAGTCCATCCCGAATACAACGAAATTGATGTCGCCTGCAGTTGCGGCAACAAATTCAAAACCCGTTCCACCATGACAAAAGCCCTGCACATCGAAGTGTGCTCCGAGTGCCATCCGTTTTACACGGGCAAGCAGAAGATTGTCGATACCGCCGGCCGCGTAGATAAATTCCGTAAGAAATACAACTTGGGCACAGCAGCCAAATAAGCTGGCTTGTGAACAATTGTTCGAAACAAAAAGGCAGCTTTGGCTGCCTTTTTGTTTCTTGCGAGCCGCGCGCTCTGGTAAACTTTTTCCTGTATAAACCCGTCAAACATTCACACCAATCACTGGGGACACTTATGAAGACTCAATTCCTGTTACGTAAAACCCTTGCTGCTGCTATTGCCGTTACATTGCTTGCATCCTGCTCTACTAATCCGGTCACGGGCAAACGCGAACTTCTGCTGATGAGTGAGAAGGACGAAATCGCCATGGGCCTACAGGCCGATGGTGAAGTAAAAAAAGAATACGGCGTGTACGACAACCCGGCGCTCCAAGCCTACGTCAATGACCTCGGTCAGCGCTTGGCCAAAAATTCCCACCGTGCGAACCTGCCTTGGCATTTTACTGTGGTGGATTCGCCCGAGATCAACGCCTTCGCGCTGCCCGGCGGCTATATCTATGTCACGCGCGGCATCATGGCGCATCTGAATAGCGAAGCGGAATTAGCCGGTGTTATCGGGCACGAAATTGGCCACGCCACTGCGCGCCACGGCGCACAGGCACAAACTGAGGGGACATTTACGCAGCTGGGTTCAGTCGCTGCTGAAATCCTTGGTCAAGTTTATGGCGGTGTACAAGGGGCGGGGCAGATTGTCGGCGCGGCAGGGCAATCGCTGGTGATGAAACACGGCCGCGAGCACGAATTGCAGGCCGACCAACTCGGCGCAGAATATTTATCGCGTGGCAATTACAATCCGAAAACCATGATCAGTGTGATCGGTACCTTGAAAGCGCAGGAGCTTGCGAGCGAAGAACGCGCACGCGTGCAGGGTAAAACACCACAGCGTATGCCGGATTATTTATCCACGCACCCGTCAAACGATCAGCGCTTGAATGACATTATCGACATCGCGGCGAAGTACCCGCCCACGCCCAATGCCGATGCGGGCCGTGACCGTTATTTGCAAATGACTTCCAACATGGTGTTTGGTGACAGCCGCGAACAAGGTGTCACGCGCGGAAATAATTTTTATCACGAGCCGCTGGGTATGACGATCACTGTGCCGCAAGGCTGGAAGTTCCAAAACTCACCCGACAAACTCGTTATTATTAACGCCGCTGGCGACGCGGCATTGATCATGGCCGGCGTCACCGGGGCAGGGGCGAATGAAACGGAAATTATCAAAAAAGTCTTGGCCCCCGATGACGGACGTATGTCGCGCACGACAGTGGGCGGCTACCCCGCAGTGGATTTTCAGGGCGTGAAAGGCGGCAAAGCCATTGAAGCCACGTTGCTGACATTCAACTCGCAACAATTCCTGTTTGTGCCACAAGCAAAAGATCCACAAGCCATGGCGCGTTCGCGCAATGAATTGCGTGGCGTATTAAATGGTTTCCACGCCATGACACCGAACGAGCGCCAGTTGGCGCGGCCCTACTCCGTGCGCAATATCAGCGCGGGACGCGGCATGACTTTCGCAGCCCTGGCGCGCAGCTCGCCGTTGGGCCAATTCGGTGAACAACAACTGCGCTTGCTCAACGGCATGTATCCGTCGGGCGAACCTGCACCGGGCCAACTGATTAAAATAATCGAATAACCACGTCACTCGATGCAACAACCCGCCGCGCGCGTACCTTGGAACGAAATCGCTTACGACGGTACGCGCACGACGGTTAAAACCCTGCTGTTTATTCTGGTCGGCATCGCATTTATTCTCCCCGGCCTCATCGGGCACGATCCGTGGAAGCCGGATGAAGCCGTCAACTTTGGTTTCATTTATCACATCCTGCAAAGCGGCGATTGGGTCTTGCCCCGTCTGGCGGGCGACATTCACCTCGATCGACCGCCACTTTATTTCGTCATTGCGGCCTTTTTCGCCAAAGCTTTCAGCTGGCTATTGCCCGTGCACGATGCGGCTCGTTTGGCCACGGGGTTTTTCATGGCCCTCGTCATGCTGTTCGTCGCCCTCGCTGCCCGCACGTTGCACGGCCATCGCAACGGCCGTATGGCGGTGTTGCTGCTGATAGGCTGTCTAGGTTTGCTGGTGCGATCCCACGAAATGATCAGCGATGTCGCGCTGCTTAGCGGCATCGCCATGGCATGCTTCGGCCTTGCCAAAAGCCGCATCAGCGGATTTGTCGGTGGCTTTGCGATAGGCACCGGCGTCGGCATCGGCTTCATGTCCAAGGGATTTATCGCACCGCTGATGGTCGTCACTGCCGGCGCGGCTTTGTCTCTCGCGTTCCGCGAATGGCGCACGCCACGCTTTTTGCAGGCATGGGCCGTGGCATTAGTGGCCGCGCTGCCTTGGTTTACCTTATGGCCCCTCGCGCTCTACAAACGCGCACCCGAATTATTTCAGCAATGGCTATCGCTTCAAAACCCCGCATTGTTTTTTAACAGCGGCCTTGAGCGCGGCGTATTCAACACGCTGCTTTTTTACCTCAACCTGCTACCGTGGTACGCTTGGCCCGCGCTGCCGCTGGCAGCGTGGACGTTGTGGCATCATGGCCGGCGCGGCTTGCATATCCCCGCGTTGCAAATGCCGCTGATGACATTCATAGTGTTTTTCTTTGCACTCTCATTCGCACCACAAAAAAGTGACGTCAGCGCCATCGTGCTGCTGATTCCACTCGCCCTGCTTGCCACACCCGGAATCGATTATCTGCGCAGAGGGGCCGCCAGCGCCCTCGACTGGTTCGGCATGATGACCTTCGGTTTTTTCGCCTTTGTGATGTGGCTCTGGTACGCCGCCATGTTCGCCGGATTCCCCGAAAAAATGGCAAAGCGCGTCGTCGAATACCAGCCTGGCTTCACGCCGCAATTTCACGCGCTCGCGTTTGTGCTCGCGTTCGCGCTGACAATTATCTGGCTATTCGTCGTCTGGCACACCCGCCGCAATAACCGCCGCGCAGTCGTCAACTGGGCCGCCGGCATTACCATGTTCTGGGTGCTCGCCATGGCGCTATGGTTGCCCTACATCGACCATGGCAGAAGTTATCGCAGCGTGATGACAGAATTGGGAAGCGTGTTACCGAAAAACGCCCACTGCATCGCCAGCAAAAATATCGGTGACGGCCAGCGCGCGTTGCTTCATTATTATTTATCACTGATCACCAAACCCCAGGAACGCGGTGAAAATAATTGTAAGATGTTGCTGGTCCAAGACGACGCTAAACAAGAAGCGCCGCAAGATGCACGCTGGAAAAAAATCTGGGAAGGTTCAAGGCCCGGAGATCGGCATGAGAAGTTCCGGTTATATCAACGGCAAGAATAAATATTGGTCAGGTTAAGCCAAGCGATAGCGTATCAACTTATAAATTCATTTCAGTCAGCGTGCAAATAAAATTAGTCTGATTTTTACGGACATCTCGAACAGAAAGCTCAATAAAAAAGCCGCGTCGACAGACGCGGCTTTTTAGTTTTCAACAGTGCGTAATGAAACTGTTACAGCCGTTTAATGCACTTACTGATCAACTCGAACAATCGTCGGGTTAGGCAAACCCGCCGCTCCGCCATACACCACCGAGCCCAAATACTTCGTGCCGGCGGTGAGGCCGCTGGTAGAAATACCGATGGCGCCAGTCGTACCGCCTGTTGCCGATGAAGGTGCGGTGACGGTCATGTTACCCGTTGCCGTTGAACCCAATGCCCAACTGAACAGCTTGAAGTTCGCCGCGCCGCTAGGCACCGCAAAGCCATCCACCGTGACGGTATAATTACCGGCTGGCGGATTGACGAAGTTCACTTCTTCGGCAGACGTGGCACCTCCGCTGGAACCGGAAACGCCTGGGCCGACAACTGTAAGGTCAAGATCGCTGACCTGGCTGACTTCAGAATCGAACAGCGAGAAACGCGCGTAGGTCGAACCTGCGGGCACCGTCACCTGAAACTGTACCTGCCCACCAGTGGCAACCGATCGGTTTGCCGTGGCTGCCGGAACCAGCCCGCGCGCGGTTGCCGAGAATGCGCCCGTATAACCAAACTTCACGCTATAAGAACCGCCAACTTCGGCGGGGGCTGAAAACACAACAGGACGGATCACCAAAGGAATGCGCACTTTATGCACGCCGTCGCTCAGTGACAATTGACCGCCTGCATACGCATTGGCCGGAGCACTTACATTCGTGAAGGTGACTGTAAACTCTTTCGTTTCACCTGTAGCCAAGGTCAACGACGCCGGACTGACCACTGCCGTAATACCTGCCAAGCCGGATACCGTGGCGGTGTACGTGGCAGGGTTGCCGCCTACATTAGTGACGCGGCGTTTAACAGTCTGCGCCCCCGGCATAGCACCAATCGCAATCGATGCCACGTTCAGGTTGCTCGGATCAAGAACAGGGATGCCGCGCGAAGTGCAGTACGAACTCGGCAACTGTGTGCCGCAGAGGAAACCCAGCCAATCGGTGATACCCGCGTCGAAGACAAGACCCGGATCAGCCGCGCTATTCGGCTTCACATGCCCGGCACCCTGGCGGAAAATCAATACCGGATTGGTGTTCGGTGCCGGTGTTCCGCCATCTAGCACGTCGGTACCCGTAGTCATCAATGCCGATTTGATCATCATCGGCGACCAGTCAGGATGCAGGTTTTTCAGCAGCGCACCGAGGCCGGCCACATGGGGGCTGGACATGGAAGTGCCGCTGAGAAGCTCAAACAATTTTCCAGAATTAGCCGGTGGTGCTATAGCCGCCAGAATATCCTGACCCGGCGCAATCAGATCAGGCTTGAGCAGGTTGCCTGCGCCAGCACGGAGCGGACCACGCGACGAAAACGAAGCAGTAAACGGCGCAGCCGCGTTAAAGACAACCGTCGCTTGCCCAATGCTGGCCGTAGCGCCGGCAGTAGCTGCATAAGCCTTAACCGCCGCACGATCCGTAACCTGAAGATGCACAGTCGGCACGAAATGGAAATCTGCATTCAGTGAGTTGGTGCTGGTATTAAGTAAAATCATGCCGACACCACCAGCCTGCTGCACTGCCAAACTCTTATTTACACGTGCATTAACACCTCTATCACACACGACAATCTTGCCGGCAATCTTTGCCGGATCAAGCACGGCTACACCGCCGTTATCTTCGGCTGCAAAGCAAAGGGCGAGCGCCGTAGCGTCAGCTCCCGGCAAACCCGCCGCTGTCGAATCAATCAGTGGTTTCGGGCCTATGGCCGATGCGACTGAAGCGCCCGTGTAAGTCACCCCATTACCCAGCGTCACACCACCCTGAGCATTACGGTTATGCTTTCCCGCTGCAACAGTAGTCAGCCACGGGCCCGGATGGGCAACGGTGCTGGTAGCAGGGCCGCTATTGCCCGCCGATGCTGCTACAAAAACACCGGCGTCTGCTGCAAACATAAACGCAATTTCAACCGGGTCACGGAAATTGGTGCTGGTGCCGCTGATGGAAAAATTGATCACATCCACACCGTCGGCAACTGCTTGATCAATTGCCGCGATACTGTCGGAGCCGAAGCAACCGCCACCGGTAGGCGTACTTGCCCAGCAAACTTTGTATACGGCAATACGTGCCCGTGGCGCAATACCGCTGATTTTGCCAAACACGGAAGCTTGACCCGTTACTGCTACACCGTTATTACCCCCGGCAGTGGACGCCGTGTGGCTGCCATGGCCATCCCAGTCACGAGGAGAATTAAATTCAAACGGGAATAGCGTCTTGATGCCTGCATTTCCTCCCCAGCCCGCGTTGTAGTAATGGGCGGCAATCACTTTCTGATTGCAGTCGGTTGCGGTGAATTGTTCGCCCGGCATACATTTGGCGTTCCAACCGGGTATTTGGTGGTAGCTCAGTTTGCCGTCTTTGGTGAAATTGCCATTCGTTCCCGTGCGATCAGAGAAGCTGGGATGCTCTGGCCAGAAACCGCTGTCAACAATCCCGATAACGACTCCTTCGCCGGCGCTGCCTACGCCGCCGAGTTGATTCCACAGGCCGGTTCTAGGTGTGTCAAGGCCGAGGAAAGACGGCGTTGACGACGTATCCATTGAGCGGAGTTCGTCCTGATCTACTGACAATACGCCAGGATCACTTTTTAATTTTTCCACCTGCTGGCTGGTCAGCTCTGCTGCGAATCCATTAAAAGTAATCTTGTAACCGTACAGTTTGCGGGCATTGACGCTCGCAACCGCCGCATCATGTCGTGAATCGAGATAAGCCGAATACTGAATCACATCAGTGCTGGTTACGTCGATTTTCTTGCCTTTCGCCGGTTTGGTTGCTTTCAGGCTGCCTATGCCGCCGCTGTAGGCAACCACAGGCGGATCAGCCATGCGCACTATGTAGATACTGTTAGTGATTTTCTTTTTGGGGGCATCGTGATCCGGCTGCGCCGCAAAAGACGTTACAGCAAAAACAATTGCCGCCAACAAAGAAAAGACATAGGTAATAAAAGATGCGCCGCGAATGCGGCTTATTGGTTGGTAATTCATTACTCCTCCTCGATTGCTTTTGATTGTTAAAAGCGCCCCGCCAAAGTCTTTTGGATTTTGGTGCGTCGCACATTCACCACTTGAGACTGGAGATACGGTCAGGCTTGTTTCTTGGTTTCTTTCTATAATCAGGCCACTAGGATAATTACTTCATGCTTCAACTGACGTCGCCAAAAAGAAGAAGCATCCGTACATGCTATTTGTAGTCGAGAGTATAGAAACAGTCAACCCTCGCGATTGAATGTTTGACGCAAACCTTGGAGCCCTATGGGTATCATTACTTGCGCGGTCTTCATCGCCGAAAAAATTATTTGCGTTCCGCCTGTTGCATCATCACATCCCGTCGTTCCTTGAACTCCGATCCTGCCTTCCATTGCGGATAAGCATTGGCTTGTGCGACGCGCATGCCTACGTCGAACAGCAACGCGATATCTTCCACCGCGCCCGAAGTCACCCAGTCGTCATGTATCACGTCGGTGACTTTGTGATAATCATTGGCGATGTAGTTATCGACTTTTTGTTTGGCGTAATCGGCTGATTGGCCGATGTATTGGGTACGGCTTTTCATATACAACGCGGGCACCCCTACTTTGGCGAATTCGAAATGGTCAGAGCGGAAGTAGCCGCCGAGTTCGGCACGTGATTCGGGATTGACACTGCGGTTTTGTTTTTTTGCGGCATCGTTCAACACATCTTCCAGCGTTGAGTTGCCGAAACCCAGCACTTCAACATCGGAGGTGCGGCCCCACATGTTCATGCCGTCCATGTTGATATTGGCGAGGGTTTTTTTCAGCGGATAAAGCGGATGTACTGCGTAATATTGCGCGCCGAGCAGGCCTTGTTCTTCGGCGGTGGTTGCCATAAATACAATAGTCCGCTTTGGCGCAACTGGCAGTTGTTTGAAAGCGCGGGCAAGTTCCAGTAGTGCGGCGACACCCGAAGCGTTATCCAGCGCACCGTGATAAATTTTTTGTGTCTTCGATCCCGATAATTTTTCATCCATGCCGAAGTGATCCCAATGGGCAGTGTAGATGACGACTTCGTCTTTTAGCTTGGGATCAGAGCCTTCAATTTTCGCGACAACATTATTTGAATCTACCGTGCGCCAGGTGTTTTTAACGCGCATATTCATTTTGGTTTTGAGTGTCACCGGTTTGAAGTCACGGCTCAGGGCGGCTTTTTTCATGGCATCAAAATCGAGATTGCTGGCGCTAAATAATTGTTTGGCGCGGTCGAGATGTATCCAGGACGGAATGGGCGGGAAGTGGGTATTCGGGCCATCGTTAACGCTGAAATTTTCCCGCGACCAACTGTTCATCACGACAGAATATGGATACGCCGCAGGTTTGGTTTCGTGAACGATGATCGCCGCCGTCGCACCGAGTTTGGCGGCCATTTCAAATTTATACGTCCAGCGGCCGTAATAAGTCATGGCATCGCCTTTGAACATTTTCGCGTCGAGCTTGCCCGGATCAAGCGGGTCGGGCAACGGCGGATCGTTGATAAGCATGATGATGGTCTTGCCTTTAACATCCACGCCTTTGTAATCATCCCAATCGTATTCCGGCGCGACGGTGCCGTAGCCGACGAACACCATCTCGGCATCGTTCAGCGTAATTTCCGCTTGCTGCGTGGCTGACCAGGCGACGTAATCCTGCGGAAATTTCAACTCGGTTTTCGTCGGGCCCAAAGCGAACGATGCTTCAGGTAATGATGTATAACCGACCAGCGGCACTTTTTGCACGTACGTGCCATCGGGGTTGCCTGGCGCAAGGCCCATTTGCTGAAATTGTTTGGTGAGATATTCAACGGTCAACACTTCGCCGCGCGAACCGGGCGCGCGGCCTTCAAATTCGTCAGAAGATAATGTCTTGATATGTGCGAGGAAGCGTTTGCCGGATGTATCACTGTAATCGGTTTGGGGTGTTTGCGGCGGCGGTTGGAAAGCCGTTTGGCTACATGCACTGAAGAACACCATCATCACAAGAATAACTGACATACGAAGCGCCATAATCCCTCCTGAAAAAATATTGAATAGTATCAAGTCATACTACTCTGCGTCGCATGGCAGCGGCAACCCGCTTTCAAATATTCTGAACGACAAACAAAAGCCCCGCGTCGCGGGGCTTTTTTACTGCTTCGCCGAAAAAGTGCGGCGAACCGATGCGGCGCGTTGCCGCTGCTGCGCATGTACTGCGCACATTATGGGAATGCCGGTATCGTTGGTTCTATTCCTCCTTGCGCCGCTTCGGGATGGCGCTTCTCCACTAGCGAACGGATGGCCTCGAGCTTATACAAAGGCACATCCACCATCATCAGGATTCTTCCTTCGGCAATATCCTTCGCGAACATGACCAGGCGCGAATTGGGGATGCTGGCCGCCGCGAGGCTTGATACCCACGCGCCAAACAATCCGCCCAGAAGCGCTGTAACGAGCACCGTAACCAGTTGCAAATCCATGCCTTTCGGTGGCGACAGAACAGCAATAACGCCAAGTGTGGCACCGGCAACCGCACCAATGAGCAAACCCAGCTCCGCACCATGCACGATGTCGGTTTTGTGCAGCAAGTTTGCCTCATGCAATCCGGCGAGTGGAACGTCTTCTCTTGCCAAACAGTGAATGTGCCGTTCTTCAATGCGAGCCAGCAGCAGGTCATTCATGGTTTGTCGGGCACTAAGAATATTGGGAAGAACAAAGTAAAGTCGGCGTCGCATGTCACACCTCCGTAACGAAAAGTAGCGGTGGATAATGGTTTGATTAAACCGGCTTGAAAAAGTGCCGCAAACTCCGCTGCATAAAGTTTGCGCTACCCGCTTTATTTATAGCTGAAATGC
>JAYTVC010000017.1:0-28094 GCA_043744215.1 Pseudomonadota bacterium | reverse complement strand
TGAGTGGACCAAAGTGCAAGCCAAGCTCGAAGCCCATGCTGAAAAACTTTGGGCACTCAACGAAATGGAAAAAACCGGCGGCGAACCGGATGTGGTGGACTATGACAAAAAGACGGGCGAATATATTTTTTATGATTGCTCGGCAGAAAGTCCCGGAGGCCGCAGAAGTATTTGTTACGACCGCGAAGGCCTGGACTCACGCAAAGAATTCAAACCGGAAAATAACGCGATGGACATGGCCGCCGCCATGGGCATTGAACTTTTAAGCGAAGCGCAATATCGAGCGTTGCAGCAACTGGGAAATTTTGATTTGAAAACGTCAAGCTGGTTAAAAACACCGCTAGAGATCAGAAAACTCGGCGGCGCGCTGTTTGCCGATCGCCGCTACGACCATGTATTTGTCTATCATAACGGCGCGCAATCTTACTATGCCGCCAGGGCGTTCCGTGGTTTGCTGAGGGTTTGAATTTGCACGGGCAGTTAAAAAGAAGCTGAGGCTAGTCCCTTAAATTCTTGAAATGGATGTTTTGGAAAAACTACAACAGCATCAAAACTCTGGAACCGTGCTCAAAGTAATTTGCGCACATAAAACAAAAGGCGCTGTGCATTGCACCGCGCCTTTCATTTATTTCAGCTAACAATACTTAACGCGTTGCTAACTGATCCACCTGCAATTCTTCCCGGTTCATGGCCGAGCCGAATTTGCTGCGTAGTTCGCTGAGCTCGCCTAATTGGCGGATGGCGACACGTTCTTCTCCGTCGAGAGCGGTGATGCCGTGTTCGAGGATGTGGCTGGCACCTTGGGCGCGGCCGATGTCTTCTTCGCGGCGGTTGAGCCACATGCGGCGCACGCGCACTTCGTTTTCCAGCGGCATGAGCACGGCGTTGAGCCACGCGCGGGTTTCGTCTAACGCAAACTCGTGCATCATGACGACTTGATTGGCCAGGGCGATGAAGAATTTTTCGGTGTAGGTGGTTTTAGCCTGGGTGATGATGCGCAGGGTGTTGCCGAAACGTTGTTTCAGTTTCGCTTCGAGGCGTTCGATTTCGCGGAAGTGGCTGTCGAAGGCCAGCGGTGCCGGCACGGTTTGTTTGAAGCCGTGTTCTTCGATAAAGCGCGAGTAGATGGAATCGGCGAGGGTGTGAATTTCATCTGCCAGATCGCGCGCCTGTTCCAGTTGATGTTTCTCCGCCTTGAAATAATCGTGCATGGTGTCAACTACACCTTTGCTGAAGGTGCTGGATAACATTTTTTGCCGCGCGGCTTCGGCTTGTTCGCGCACTCTGGCGACATCGAGTGAGTTGCCGAGCTCTTTGCCTTGGCGGCTGATTACCGATTGCAGTTTGCTGAAGCGCTCGGATACGCGGTCAAAGGTTTCGCGGATGGTGCGTGCTTCAATGACAGAGAGCTCGGTGATTTCGCGGTTTTTGCCGCGCAATGATTCGAGTTTTTGCCGCTCGTCCATCACGTGTTCGCGGCGGCCATCCAGCGCTGCCTGGATGCGCATGAATAATTCCGCCACATCTTTTTTGATGTCGGCCTGCATCAGGCCGCCATGGGTGAGGGGCAATTCTTCCGATAACGCTTTTTCCAGCGCCATCAGGCGGCTCTTGTCGAGCAGCGCGTGGTTGCGGTTGATTTTTGCCACCAACCCTTTTTGTGCCGAGAGGGGGAATACGCGCTCTGGCGGCACGTTCAACATCTCGGCGGTTTTGGCAACCTGACTGTCAATTTCGGCGTCGATGGCGGCGGGTGATTTCAGTTCGTCCCACATGCCGTCGATTTTATTGAGCGCGATAATGCAGTTTTTGTCCGCGAGCCCCGAGCCGACAATGTGCTCGTTCCAGATCGCGCGGTCCGATTTGGTCACGCCCGTGTCGGCTCCCAAAATAAACAACACGGCGTGGGCGTTGGGAATCATGTTGATAGTCAGTTCCGGCTCGGTGCCGATGGCATTGAGGCCCGGTGTGTCGAGCACGACCAAGCCTTGTTTCAGCAGCGGATGCGGAAAGTTAAACACTGCATGGCGCCATTTCGGAATGGCGATCATGCCGTTTTTGATTTGTGGCTGGTCTTCGGCATTGGGGTCGTAGAGACCATAGCTCTCGGCGACTTCGAGTGTCACCTGCGTCGTTTCGGCCAGGTGTTTGCAGGCGCGCGAAATGGTTTCCGGGTCGTTGATGTCGAAGGGAAACACTGTCCACGGTTCAGCCGTTTTTTTGTAATCGTAAAGCGACTGCGTCGTGGCGCGGGTTTCTATCGGCAACAGGCGCAGGCCCGGCTCGTATTTTTCATCCCACAGCAATTCGGTCGGGCACATGGTCGTGGTGCCGGCACCGGAAGGCAGCAAACGACGGCCGAAGTCGGCAAAGAAAATGGCGTTGATTAACTCGGATTTGCCGCGCGAAAATTCCGCTACGATGGCGATGGTGATTTTTTCTTCCGCCAGCTTGTGCAGCAGTTGGGCGATTTTGTCGTCGATGGCAGGGCTGCGCAGTTGTTGTTTGTCCAGCCACTTGCGCACGGCTTCGAGTTCCAGCGACAACTCATAACGCCAATGGAAAAACCGTTCCATCAAGCCCGAAATATGCGTCGAAGTGGGCGCGGTAATAAAAGTCGCCGTCGGGTTTTTCACCAATGTGCCCAGAGGGCTGCGCAGCATGGTAGAGCGCGGGCTGGCAATGAGCGTGGATTTTGGGTTATGCATTTTCTCGACCTCGTTGATGCGGATAGTTGGTTTTGGCTTGGCTTGCGCAAAGCGTAGTGCTGGATGACATGGATTCGACCCCCATAGTACGCAGGGGCGGCGGGCGGGTCTGTGAGCCGTTTCACAAACGACTATTTAATAGGGCAAAGGCTGAAAAAACAAGATAGAAGTAAATCTGAAAAACACTTGATTATATTGAATAAAATCAATTACTTACAAGTAAGCCAATACTCGCTCTCCAAAAACCTTGGCGCGAGCGCAAAAGAAAATAATCAGGCCGCTTCGCTTTGCGCCCACCAGACGGCGTCTTCCGGGAGGATTTTTTTCAGCCGGTCGCGCAGCTCAGCGAGCTTTTCGTTTTGCGTCACCAGGCTTCGCGCATCCTGCTCCAGCAATTGCATTTGTTCGGCCGCAGACTGGCCGCTTTGCGCGACCAAGTGCATTTGTTCTTCCCGTTGCGTCAGCCGGTCGCGGCGCGATTGCACTTCCGATTCCAGCGGCCGCAGAATATCCTGCAGCCATTGTTGCGCATCGCGGTGGGCGTGGTCGTATAGTTCCAGCACGCTGCCGGCGAGGGCATCAAAATATTTTCGGGTGCCGGCCGATTTTGCGCTGGCCAGCACGCGCAACACCGAGCTGAAACGCTGGTCGAGTTTTTCATTCAGCCAATCCAGTTGGGCGAAATGGTGGTCAAGCGACAACGGCGCAGGCACCGGCTGGCGGAAACCGTGTTCGCTGGAAAAACGTTCATAGATGGCCCCGACCAATCCGTGCAGCTCGTCGCTTTGTGTCCGCGCCGACGTAAGATTTTCGTGAGAGTCGCCAAGAAAATACTTCATTGAATCGACCACGCCTTTGCTGAAAATGCTGCCGGCCATTTTTTGTTGCGCGGCGCCGACTTGCAAGTGCCACAATTTCGGGTTGAGGGTGTTGAGCAAGCCGTTGCCTTGGCGTTTGATAATAATTTCCAGCTTGGCCAGGCGCTCGGATACGCGCTCGAATGATTCGCGCGCCGTGACGGCTTCGTCGGCGCTGAGGTTGAGCGATTCGCGCGTTTTGCCTTCGAGCGACGACAGTTCTTCGCGCCGCTCGCGCAGGTCGTCTTGCCGACCATCGAGGTCCAGTTCCAATCGCTGTAACAAGTCGAACACATCCGACTTCAGCGCCAGTTGCATCACTTGCTGATGGGCCTGGGGCAATTCCTGCGCGATGGCTTTTTCCAGCGCCATCAGGCGGCTGCGTTCGAGCAATGGCAGATTGTTTTGCACGCGCGCAATCAAGCCCTTTTGTGCCGAGACGGGGAAAATGCGTTCCTGCGCGATGCCGAGCAACTGCGCTGATTTTTTTACTTGCGCGGCTATGTCGGCATCGTATTCGCCGGCCTGCCGCAGATCATCCCACATGGTGTCGATTTTATTCAGCGCCACCACGCAATTGCCGCGCGCAATGCCCGCGCTGGCGATGTGGTCAACAAACATCGCGCGATCCGATTTGGTCACGCCCGTATCCGCGCCCAACACAAACAGCACTGCGTGGGCGCTGGGAATGGTGCTCAGCGTGAGTTCATGTTCCGTGCCGATGGCGTTGAGGCCCGGCGTGTCGATGATGACTAACCCCTGTTTCAATAGCGGATGGGGAAAGTTAAACACCGCGTGGCGCCAGCGGGGAATTTCAATCATGCCTTCCTGCACCAGCGCCGCGTTGTCCGCAGCGGGGTCGTACATGCCGTAACGCTCCGCCGTGGCGACGGGCACCATAATGGTTTCCGCCAGCGGGCGGCAGGCATGAGAGACGGAGTTGGGATCGTCCATGTTGAAATCAACGGCTATCCATTCGTCCCAATGTTTTTTGTATTCGTGCAGGCTGGTGGAATGCTCGCGCGTTTCGATGGGCAACAGGCGCAGGCCGGGTTTTATTTCGGCGTCGAACAGAATTTCCGTCGGGCACATGGTCGTCGTGCCCGCGCCAGAAGGCAGCAGGCGCTTGCCGTGGTCGGCGAAAAACAGCGCATTGATCAATTCGGTTTTGCCGCGCGAAAATTCCGCCACGACTGCGATGGTGATTTTTTCTTCTTCCAGTTTGCTGAGCAGGCGCGGAATTTTTTCGCTCACTGCGGCGTTGGAAATTTTTTCAATGCGCATCCAGTTTTGCAGCGCGTACAACTCCCGCGAGAGCTGTACGCGCCAATTGAAAAACTGTTGCAGCAAATTATCTAGCGGAGCACGTTGCATAGCTGTTGATTTTGAAGCGTAATTTGGCAGTTTAAGCGAAGCGGGGAGGTAAAACCAAGCCGCTTGAAGATGTTGTTGTAACTATTTGATTATTATCAATTATTTCTGGCAGTTTTGGCAATAAAAAGTCGAGCGCTGGCCTTGGCGGATACGCTTAACGGACGCACCGCAGCGTCGGCAGGGTTCGCCCTCGCGGCCATAAACAAAATATTGTTGCTGAAAATATCCCGGCTCGCCGCCGCTGCCGACAAAATCGCGCAGCGTGCTGCCGCCGGCCTGGATGGATTTTTTCAGTGTTGATTTAATCGCGCGCACCAACGCATCGCATTGTGCCCGCGTCACCCGCATCGCACTTTTCGTCGGGCGAATGCCGGCGCTGAATAACGCCTCGCTTGCGTAAATATTGCCGACGCCCACGACAATATGCGCATCCATGATCATCAACTTGATGGCGGCTTTACGTTTGCGTGTGGCTTGGAACAACCATTCGCCATCAAAAATTTTATCCAGTGGTTCGACGCCGAGTTTGCACAACAGGGCGTGTTCTTCCGGTGCACCTTTCACCCACAACACCGCGCCGAAGCGGCGCGGGTCGGTCAGTCGCATCACATTACCGCTTTCCAAAACCAAATCGAAATGATCATGTTTTTGCGCCGGCGTATTTTTCGGCAACACGCGCAAACTGCCCGACATGCCCAGATGCAACAGCAAATGTCCGGCACCGCAATCGAGCAAAATATATTTCGCGCGCCGCGTGAGATTATCTATCGTGAGTCCGGTCATTTTTTTGTCTAAATCCGAGGGTATCGGCCAGCGCAAACTGGCATTGCGGATCACCACGCCTTTAATCGTTTGGCCTTGCAGATGCGGGGCTAATCCGCGCAACGTGGTTTCGACTTCGGGTAATTCAGGCATGGTTTATTGCGCAGAAATAAAATCGGCGCGCGCGAGCATGGTTTGCGAAATGAGTTTGTGAAACGGCATGATGGTAGCCAGATAAACGCGGCCGAACAGATTATGCGTGCGCACCACCGTTGTGATTTTTACCTGCTTGTTGTTTTGATCCAGCGCCGTCACTTGCAGTGAAATAATAAAATTCAAATGCTTGTCGTCGAAGCCCAGCAACACTTCTTCGGGCGATTCGCTAATCAGCGGAAAGCTACCGACGGTTTTGCTCGCCGAATTATCCATTCGCAATGCCGCCGTCTTCAAACCGAACCATTTCACGAGGTGATTGCGTACCGACAATAGATTTTTCACCCAGGCTGGCGGGTGTTCAAACATAGCCTGCGCAGCGCGCATTGCGTCGAGATTCGGCGCGTTCACCGTTACTTGATAGGAATCGGCAAAATCATGTTTCGGCATGATGGTTTCAAAACGAGCATCGGGTTTTACTTCAATCGGTTTCATGATTGTTTCCAAAAAAATTACCGCCGCTTCCACCACACCCGCACGCCCATGGCAAAACAGGCGAGAGGCACAGCGATGAGAAACACCAGCACCAGCAACATCTGCGCCGTGCGCGACAAGGCGAGCCGACTATCGATGGTGGCGCGCGGCTGGATGCTGATGCGGTTGTCCTCCTGGGCCAGCCAGTTGATGAGGTTGAGGCCGAGGTCAATGTTGCCGCCGTTGCCCAGATACGAATTGGCGAGGAATGCGCCGCCGCCGACCACAATCACGCGCTGGGGTTTGTCGCGCAAGTTGCGGGTGAGCGCCACGCCGATAATCACCGGGCCCTTGATGTCTTTTTTGTCGTCGAAAGTTTTTGCATCGCCACTGCCGGTTTTTACCCAGCCTCGCGGGGCCACTTCAATTAGCGACGTGGATTTCCAACCATCATGACCTTCCACAGAAATAGGCCGTGCGTAGGGGAACACCGTTTGCAAATCAAAATTTTGTACGGCGGCATGTTGCCCGTAAGCGGAAGCGAGGCTCCAGTTTACGTCGGCATTCATTTCCGCCGCCGCCGGGTCGATGACTTTTCCTTCGGACAGCACGAGGCCGAACGCTTCGATAACCGGTTGCAAACCGCGTGACGGCTCAGCATCGAGTAATAACAAAACATTTCCGCCGTTGGCGATGTAGTCCATCACTTTTTTCGCTTCGCCTGCGAGCCAGTCGATTTGCGGATGGGTGATGAGCAGCAGCGCTGCGGTATCCGGCACCGCTTGTGTAATGGCAAGGTTGAGCGGCGCAGGCACAAACCCCCGCGCGACAACCTGCGCGCCGAAGTCGCCCAGGTCATCGTTTTTGCGGCCGGTGAGCGAACGTTCGCCGTGGCCGCTGACAAATAAAATCGGTCGCGGTGCGTTGCGCAGCAGGCGCTGCATGGCGTTGGTGAACACCGGCTCGCTCACGCTGGTGACATTCTCGCGCCGGTTTTCATAGGCGATTGAAATCTCGGCGTTGGAGCGTATCGCGGCATCATGGGCCGCTTTCGGGTCGGCGGCGGGGTCGACAAAACGCAGCGTGATGTCCGGCTTCGTGCGCTGATACAGCGCGACAAATTGCGCAATGGTTTTTTTCGCCTCGCCATTTTCTGTTTTGGAAATAAACGCAGTGATGCTCACTGGCGCGCGCATGTCGCGCAACACATTCACACTCGCCTGCGACAACGATTGGCGCGCGTTCAACGTCACATCGTGTTGCGCATTCAGGCCATGAACGAACGTGATCACGCTCGCAACCAACACTAAAAATAGCGCGGTACAGAGCCATAATCCTGCGACATGTTTATTTATGTAACTCATTGATTATTAACAGTATTTATTATTGTGGAAAGCGTTTTGCACGATCTAACGCGGCGGCCGTTAAGCATAAAAATAAAATAGTCAGCGTAATAAAATACGTGACTGCACCGGCACTCAATACGCCGAAATTAAACGATTCAAATTGAAACAGCGGCGAAATATTTTGAATCGCTTTGTTATCGGTAATGGTGGCGGGCAAAAAACAAATGACCATCAACAGCACCAGCGCCGCCAGTGCCGCCATCAGCGGATGACTGGATAAGCTCGACACAAAAAGACAAAACGCGGCGATGGTCGATGCAAATAAAACCAAGCCCACTATATTGGCGCCAATCAAACCCCAATCCAGTGGACCGCCCATGCTGATTGACGCGGCGAGCAGCGCGGCGAAAACAATCACGGTGCCCAACATCAGCAGTAACGCAAAAAATTTGCCCGCGACAAGGTGCATGATGGAAACCGGTGCGCTGGTAAGCAAGGTCAAAGTGCGCTGGCGTTTTTCTTCGCTGATGAGGCGCATAGCGAGTATCGGTGCGAGCAAGAGCAACATCCACGCAGTAGCAACGAATGCCGGTGCAATCACCGATTCGGTCACGCCGGGCGGCGTGGCCATTTTGGCGAACTCCGGCTGCAATGCGAGGTAAGGATCCATGCGGCCAATGAATTGCCAGGCGAGCAAAAACAGCAGCGCGCCGAGTATCAGCCAGGTGGCGGGCGAGCGCGCCAGCAGCGCCAGGTCTTTACGTAAAATAACGCCGGTCATGCCGCGTTTTCCTTCGCTGAAGTAATCCGCAAAAAAATCGTTTCCAGATTGGCGCCGTGGCGCGAAGCAAATCCAGCCAGGTTTTCGTCGAGCACGATTTTGCCCTGGTGCAAAATCGCCACACGGCTGCAAACTGATTCGATGTCGGCCAGAATATGGCTGGAGAAAATCACGCTCGCTTCGGCGCCCAATTGTTTAATCAGTTCGCGCATCTGATTTGATTGGTTGGGGTCGAGGCCGACGCTGGGCTCGTCGAGAATAATCACATCGGGCTGGTGCACAATCGCCTGCGCAATGCCGACGCGTTGCTGAAAACCCTTGGATAATGTGCCGATCAGCCGCGCCCCTTCGTCGCTAAGGCCGCAGCGTTGCTTGGTTTGTTCGACGGCCTGGCTGACGTCAGCCACGGCGTGCAGTTTTGCCACGAGGCGCAAATATTCATCGACGCTCAATTCAGTATAAAGCGGGGCGGTTTCGGGCAAATAGCCAATATGTTTTTTTGCCGCAATGGCTTGTCTTTGCAGATCGGCGGCGCAAATTTTTATATCGCCGCTGTCGGGGATGATATTCCCTGTGAGCATATTCAACGTCGTCGATTTGCCTGCACCGTTGACGCCGAGCAGGCCGAGAATATCCCCTGCCTCGAGCGATAGATCAACCCCGTCAATGACTAGGCGCCTGCCGTATCGCTTCACCAGCCTGGTGGCATGCAATCTTAAAGCGGTTTCTGTTGTAGTCATGGCGAAAAGTTCACGGTATTTAGCGGCGCAATGCTTGTGGAGTGACGCAAATATACCTAAACTGAATCAAATCAAGAAGAACTATCTTGCAGGCCGTGAATCATAACCTGACGAAAACACATTACATTTTTTAACTCATTTGCGAAGCTATATTGACTTCGCGCAAGGCTGAAGATCATGCAATTCACATTTCCTCTGCTTGCCTGCGCTGCTGTTGTGCTGGCAGGTTGTGCGGCTGCTCCAATGAAATCCGCCGAGGCCGATAGCGCCGCTGGCGAGCAAACCGCAAAACCCGTAACCAAAATCTTATTGTCACAGGCTGAAGTCAAGCCCGTAGCCAAACCGCGCAATTTGCCCTCGCAAGAATTGGATGACGATAAACTCTATGCTTTTCTCGTTGGCGAAGTGGCCAATCAGCGCGGCAACGGTGCAGTGGCGGCCGAGGCTTATTATGATTTGGCAAAATCGACGCGCGATCCGCGCGTGGCCGAGCGTGCGACGCAAATAGCTCTTAGCGCGCGCCAATTGCCCAAGGCATTAGCCGCAGCACAATTGTGGAAGGAGCTGGAGCCGGAAGCCACCACTGCCGCACAAACGGTGACGGCCCTATTGGTGAGCCAAGGCAAATTGAGCGAATCCGCCGCGCCGTTAAAATCATTACTCGCGTCCGAAGGCAAAGATGCAGGCCGCACTTTTTTGCAAATCAATGCGCTGCTTGCCAAGCAGCAGGACAAAGCTGGCGTGTTGCAACTGGTGCGTGATGTGGCGGAGGGATATCAGCAAGTGCCGGAATCTCATTTCGCTATTGCTCAGGCGGCGATGGCCGCCAAGCAATTCGATGTGGCAAAGAGTGAAACGGCCGCCGCGCTAAAACTGAAACCGGAATGGGAACAAGCGGCATTGCTGCATGCCGATGCTTTGCGTCAGCCGATTACCAACTCTGCACCGGCCATTGCGTATTTGAAAAAATTTCTCCAAAGCCAACCGCAGGCGCGCGAAGTGCGATTAACCCTGGGGCAACTTTACGCGGGAGAAAAAAACTTTCCAGCCGCGCAGGCGGAATTTGAAACCCTGATTGGCGCAGCCAACAACAACCCCGACATGATTGTCGCGATAGGCTTGCTGATGCTGCAAAACGGCGACAGCGCAGGCGCAGAAAAATATTTCACGCTGGCCAAGGCCAACAATTACAAAGAACCGGACGTGCTGCAGATTTACATCGCGCAAAACCACGAAGAAAGCAAACGCTACGCCGAAGCTGCCGCCGCCTATCGTGCCGTGGGCCAAGGAGAGCAATATTTTCCTGCGCAACTAAAAGTCGCAGCCATGCTGGGCAAACAAAACAAACTCGATGCCGCCCGCGCACATTTGAAAACCATCACGGCGGATTCGCAGGAACAGAAAATTCAAATCATCCTCGCCGATGCATCCTTGCTGCGCGACGCCAAGCGCAACCAGGAAGCATTCGATATGCTCAGTGCATCGTTGATAAAATATCCTGATACGCAGGACTTGCTCTACGATCACGCCATGGTAGCCGAGAAGCTCGAAATGATCGACGTGCTAGAACAGGACTTGCGCAAACTCATCACCATTGCACCCGACTACGCCCACGCATACAACGCGCTGGGCTACACCCTGGCCGATCGCACCAATCGCTTTCCCGAAGCGTTGTCGTTGATCGAAAAAGCCCTTACGCTGTCGCCGGACGATCCCTTTATTCAGGATAGTTTAGGCTGGGTATATTTCCGCATGGGCAATCTGAGCAAAGGCGCGGAGATTTTGAAAGATGCCTATGCCAAAAAACCCGACGCGGAAATTGCCGCACATTTGGGTGAGGTGTTGTGGGCGCAAGGCAAGCGCGATGAAGCCGTGAAATTATGGAATGGCGCACGCAAGGAACATCCGGATAACGAGGCGTTGCAGGCAGTGATGAAAAAATTCAGTAATTAAAATTAGCAAATTGCCCGCATCGGGTAGACATTTATAACTATTTGATTACATTGAATTTTTTTCACAACTTGACTTTGTTTTCAGCACAGAATTCCGGAAAGATTGAACAAGTTTTATCTCTGAAAAGCCCCAAATTGTCGGGGCATATCGCAAAAAAACTGGCTTTCATTACCATCCATAATGCGTCAATCAATCAACCCGCTTGCCATCAAAAACCCCCGATTGATGCCAAGCCTTTCCCGATTATTTCCGTTTCTTATTTTCAGTGTTTTGATTGCGCTTTCTGGTTGCGTCACCACGCCGCCCGTATCGACTTCTCCATTACCACCCATCGTTATCGATAAACCGATTACCCAATACAAGCTCTCTGGCCGCATCAGCATCGCGCAGGCGGGTAATGGCAATTCAGGCAATATCCGCTGGATGCGCGAGGGCGAGAAACATGAAATTCAAATCCTGTCGCCGCTGGGGCAAATTCTTGCGCGGTTATATAAAACGGCTGACGGCTACACACTGACCACGGCAGAGCAAAAAATTTATACGTCCGCAGACAGTGAGCAACTCATGCGCGATGTGCTTGGCTATGCGCTTCCCGTGAGCGGCCTCGAGCATTGGATTCTCGGGCGCACCTCGCCAACGACAAATTACGAAACGCAGAAGTTCCCTGACGGGCGCATCGAGACACTGACGCAAGACGGTTGGAAAATTGTTTATGGCGAATATGTGCAGCCCGAAGGTGGCAACGGCGTAACCGTGCCAAAAAAAATCGCCCTGCGCCGCGATGACATGGTGATCAAGCTGGTGATTGATAGCTGGGTCGTGGGCGATGAAATCAAGAATTAGCCCAATCAGCCCATTTGTTAACTTGAAAATTAGCCTTTGGAACATCCCGCCGTTTGGCGTTACAATCCCGTTTCGTTCACTTTCAAATTAGGTGGTGCCATGTCGATATTCACTTTCATTCGCCAGCACGCGTTATCTGTTGCAGCGGTTCTTGCTGTGTCTGTTCTCACCCCCGCCATTGCGCAATCGCCGGGCGAGAAAATGCGTTTCTTTTCCATGAGCGGCCGCATCGACGTGATCGACGGTGCCAAAGGTGAATACCACGGCAAAATCCGCTGGGTGCGCTATGGTGAAGAGCAGGACATTCAGATGATGGCGCCCACAGGCAAAACCCTCGCATTGCTCACGCAAAAAAACGGCGGCTTTGAGTTGATGACCTCCGAAGGGCATTTTCTCCAGTCCGGCAGCAGTGAAGAGTTGCTGCAAAAAGCATTGGGCTATCAGTTTCCGTTAAACGGCCTCGACTATTGGGTGCAAGGCACGGCATCGCCCTCGTCGGCATTCCAGTCCAAACCGAACGCGGGCGGGCAATTTGATACGCTGACCCAGGACGGCTGGAATATCCGCTACGGGGATTATTTTAAACCGGAAGGCGATGTTACATCCAAAGTGCCGCGTAAAATCACGGCGGTGCGCGGTGATTTGTCCATTAAAGTGTCGGTGGACAATTGGGTGGCACGCAACAACCAGTAATTTTTTCTCCGCAACCTATGACCAAACTTCTGCCGGGACCGGATTATCCGGCCCCGGCGAAGCTGAATCTTTTTCTGCACGTTATTGGCCGTCGTCCTGACGGCTATCATTTGCTCCAGACGGTATTTCGCTTGATCGATCACGGCGATGTGTTGCGTTTCCGCGTGCGCGACGATGGCGTGATTGCGCGCATGAATTCCCTTCCCGGTGTCAATGAGCAAGACGATTTATGCGTTCGCGCCGCTCAATTATTGCAGCAGGAAAGCGGCTGCACCCTAGGCGCAGATATTGAACTGGAAAAAAACCTGCCCATGGGCGGCGGATTGGGCGGCGGCAGTTCGGACGCCGCCACGGTTTTATTGGCGCTGAATCATTTGTGGCAAACCCGATTATCGCGCGAGCATTTGCAGCTTTTGGGCCTGCAATTGGGTGCCGATGTGCCGGTTTTTATTTTTGGCCGCAACGCGTTTGCCGAAGGCATCGGCGAGATTTTGCAGCCGGTTGACCTTAAACCCGCCTGGTACGTGGTTCTACAGCCGCCCGTTATGGTTTCCACTCCCTTGGTCTTCTCAGCGCCGGAATTGACACGAAACACTAAAACCATCAAAATATCGGACTTTTCTCCGGCGGTGCAGGGGAATAATTTACAGGCGGTGGTTTGTAGTCAATATCCGGCCGTTAAACAGCATCTCGCGTGGCTGGATGAGCAGGCCAAAGCATTTAAGAGCAGCGCGCGCATGACTGGTTCCGGCGCGTGTGTATTTGCAGAATTTACATCGCGCGAACAGGCTGACGTGGTATTCGCGCAGCGGCCGGCAAACATGCAGGGTTTTGTGGCAAAAGGATTGCAAAAACATCCGCTGCATGATTGTTGAAAAATAAGGTTTGTAGCAAAAGCACTGCAAGGCATCCGCTCCTGGACTTAGCGGAACAATGAATGGTGATGCCCTGATTAAGTTGGAGTTTCGGGTTTTTAAAGACCGGCAAGACTAGGCGTAAACAAAAAATAACGCCGCCGCACATGGTTTGATATGAATTGAAGTCAAAAAGTATTAAGCCCAAATAATTTTTGACGAGAACACAGCGAGACAAGGCGCGAATAAAAAATAGCGACGCAGTATATAGTTGGATATATAAGGAGCTATTTTTTATTCGCAACGCAGTATCGCGAAGTTATCGTCGAAAATTATGGGCTAGTGAAATTGGGGAGTCGCCAAGTGGTAAGGCACCGGATTTTGATTCCGGCATTCGTAGGTTCGATCCCTACCTCCCCAGCCAGAATGGTTACAAAGGCGGATTTCCGCCTTTGATTTTTTCGAGAGTTCCCGTGGCATACGACAACCTCATGGTCTTCACTGGTACCGCCAATCCGAAAATGGCGGAAGACGTGGTGAAGCACCTCAACATTCATCTGGGGCGCGCCACGGTAGGCCGTTTTTCCGACGGCGAAGTGAACATCGAGTTGCTGGAAAATGTGCGCGGCAAAGATGTATTCATTTTGCAATCGACCTGCGCGCCGACCAATGACAATCTGATGGAAATCATGGTGATGGCCGATGCCTTGCGCCGCTCGTCGGCGGGGCGCATCACTGCGGCGATTCCCTATTTCGGTTACGCGCGGCAAGATCGCCGTCCCCGCTCGGCACGGGTGGCGATCACGGCAAAAGTTGTCGCGAATATGTTGTCGGGCGTGGGTGTGGATCGCGTGCTCACGATGGATTTGCACTCGGATCAGATCCAAGGGTTTTTCGACATCCCCGTTGATAACATTTACGCCACGCCGATTTTGCTCGGCGATGTATGGAAGCACGATTACCAGAATTTAATGATTGTATCGCCCGACGTGGGCGGTGTGGTGCGCGCAAGGGCGCTGGCGAAACGATTGGAAGCGGATCTGGCCATCATCGACAAGCGCCGCCCGAAACCTAACGTGGCGCAAGTGATGAACGTGATCGGCGACGTGAAAGGCCGCACGTGCATCATCATGGACGACATGGTTGATACCGCAAATACATTATGTGAAGCAGCGCAGGCGCTCAAGAATCACGGCGCTGAACGCGTGCTCGCGTACTGTACGCATCCTGTGTTGTCGGGCAAAGCGATTGAGCGCGTCAGCGCATCCGTGATTGATGAGCTGGTTGTCACGGATACGATTCCACTCAGTGCCAACGCGCAGCAATGCAAAAAAATTCGCGCGCTCAGCATCGCCGGTTTACTAGCCGAAACCATCAAGCGCATCAGCGAAGAGAATTCCGTCAGTTCATTGTTTATGGAATAAGTTGTAACTATTTGATTATATTCAGTTTTTAACATCAGTTTTTTAACCCCTGCAAGCTGGTCGCGGCAAGCGGAAACATCAGGAGCATCAAATGGAAATCATCGTCAAAGCAACAACACGCAAAGTACAGGGCACCGGAGCGAGCCGCCGCCTGCGCATTGCAGAACGCGTCCCCGGCATACTCTACGGTGCAGATAAAGCCCCCGCAAACATTGAACTCGAACACAACGCGCTCTATCACCAGTTGCGCATGGAAGCGTTTCACGCATCCATTCTCACCATGGAACTTGACGGCGCGAAACAGCAAGTGTTGCTGCGTGATGTGCAACGTCATCCGTTCCGCGAGATCGTGTTGCATGTGGATTTTCAGCGCATCGACCCGAGCAAAAAAATCCACATGAAAGTACCGTTCCACTTCAAGAATGCCGACATCTGCCCGGGCGTAAAAATTTCCGGCGGCATGGTCAGCCACATCATGAACGATGCGGACATTTCCTGCTTGCCCGCTGACTTGCCTGAATTCATCGAAGTGGACCTGACAACGCTCGCATCCGGCCACTCGATGCACCTGTCGCAAATAGCGTTGCCAAAAGGCGTGAGTTTTGTGCAAGTCACCAAGAAAGAAGATCCTCCTGTTGCAACCATCATCATTCCGCGTGCTGTGGCTGCTGAAGAAGCTGCCGTTGCCGCCACTGCCGCTGCCGATGTACCGGCCGCCAAGCAGAAAGAGAAAGAAGCGGCACCTGCCGCTGCTGGCAAGGATGCGAAAAAAGACGACAAGAAAAAATAAGTTGCTCGTCTGTGGATTTGAAAATATTGAAGCCCGTCGAAGTGATGGGCTTCATTTTTTGTACAAATCATTTTTATTCGGCGCGATAATAACGTCATGAGCCAAATCAAACTGATCGTCGGACTTGGCAACCCCGGCAATGAATACCGCGATACGCGCCACAACGCAGGCTTCTGGTGGGTCGATCAACTCGCAGCAGAAACCGGCGCGCGGTTTAACCGCGAGAGCAAATTCGGCGCGGAAATCGCGCGCGTGAATAAAACCGGTAGCGAGGTGTGGCTGTTAAAGCCGCTGACTTACATGAACGAATCCGGCCAGTCGGTAGGCGCTGCCGCGCGTTTTTACCGCATTGAAGCGGAAGAAATTTTAGTCGTGCACGACGAACTCGATTTGCCTAATGGCACAGCACGCATGAAAAAAGGCGGCGGTCACGGCGGGCATAACGGCTTGCGCGACATCATCGCGCATCTCGGCTCGCCGGATTTCTGGCGCCTGCGCATCGGCATCGACCATCCGGGGGAAAAACATGAGGTCGTAAATTATGTCCTGCATCAACCAAGTTGCGACGAAATGGACGAAATAGAAATGTCCATGCGCAAAGCGCTGAAACTATGGCCGCTGATAGTGAAGGGCGACCACAGCGCGGCGATGAAAGAATTGCATTCTAAAACGGATTGAAAAGCCTTCACCACAGAGACACAGAGACACAGAGACACAGAGAAAAGCAAATAATTTTCCAAAGTTGATATTCCAACTGCGGTATGGAAAAAATTAGCGTGTAGGATGGGCAAAGCGAAGCGTGCCCATCGATTTTTATATTCTACAATTGATTGAAAAACCTTCACCACAGAGGCACAGAGACACAGAGAAAAGCAAATAATTTTCCAAAGTTGATATTCGAATTGCGGCATGGAAAAAATAAGTGCGTAGGATGGGCAAAGCGAAGCGTGCCCATCGATTTTTTTACATTTTAAAATTGATTGAAAAATCTTCACCACAGAGACACAGAGACGCAGAGAAAAGCAGAGCCAAATAATTTTTCCCCAAGTTGAGATTCCAACTGCAGCGAGGAAAATATTTGTTTTACATAATTTTTTTTATTTTGACTTTCTCTGTGTCTCTGTGCCTCTGTGGTGAAAGTTTTTTACCCAAACCAGGAAACACCATGAGTCTCAAATGCGGTATCGTCGGTCTTCCCAATGTAGGCAAATCCACATTGTTTAACGCGCTCACCAAGGCGGGCATTGCGGCGGAGAATTATCCGTTCTGTACTATTGAGCCTAACGTCGGCATTGTTGAAGTGCCCGATTCGCGCCTCGCGCAACTGGCGGCGATTGTCATTCCGCAGAAAATCCAAAGCGCGATTGTGGAGTTTGTCGATATCGCCGGTCTTGTCGCCGGCGCATCGAAGGGCGAAGGTTTGGGCAACCAGTTTCTCGCCAACATCCGCGAAACCGATGCCATCGCCCACGTGGTGCGCTGCTTCGTTGACGACAACGTGGTCCACGTCGCGGGGAAAATCGATCCTATCGACGACATAGAAGTCATTCATACTGAACTCGCGCTGGCAGATTTGGGCACAGTCGAAAAAGCAGTGGTTCGCACCAATAAACTCGCACGCGCAGGCGACAAAGAAGCGATCAAAATGGCTGCGCTGCTTGAGCGTGTGCAAAAACATTTGAACGAAGGTAACCCCGTGCGCGGCATGGGGCTCGACAAAGACGAAGAAGCGCTGCTGAAACCCATTTGCCTCATCACCGCCAAGCCTGCTTTGTATGTGGCCAATGTGAACGACACGGGCTTCGAAAATAATCCGCTGCTCGACAAAGTGCGCGACTACGCCAAAAAAGAAAACGCGCCGGTCGTCGCCATTTGCGCTTCCCTCGAAGCGGAGCTGGGCGACATGTCCGACGACGACAAAAAAGTTTTTCTCGCAGACATGGGTCTCGACGAGCCGGGCCTCAATCGTCTGATTCGCGCAGCGTTTGATTTGCTCGGGCTCGAAACCTATTTCACCGCTGGCGTGAAAGAAGTGCGCGCCTGGACCATCCACAAAGGCAGCACCGCGCCGCAAGCAGCCGGTGTGATCCACACGGATTTTGAAAAGGGATTCATTCGCGCCGAAGTGATTGCGTTCAACGACTACCTCGTCAACAAGGGCGAACAGGGTTCAAAAGAAGCGGGCAAGATGCGCCTCGAAGGAAAAGAATACATCGTCAAAGATGGCGATGTGATGCATTTCCGATTCAATGTGTAAGTGAAAAAATGAATATAATCAAATAGTTACGTTTATTTTTGTTTGAATAAAAAACGGCCCGCAATGCGGGCCGTTTGTTTTATTGCGTAAGGCTAAACGATGCTCAGTCTTCGATTTCCACTTCGCCTTGATTGGCGCCGGTGGCGTCAATTGCAGTGTCCGTCGCCGCAGTGATCGCTTTGGTTTTCACTTTGATGATGGTGCCGGCGGGCGCTTTGCCGATAAAGGCTGTCAGATCCGAAAGCACTTTCCCGTCAATGCTGTATCGCGTCGTGGCGTCCGTCGTGACTGTTACGCCGCCCACGGTGTTGATGGGGCAAGGCGCCGTCGCGCAGGTCGTGTAGGCGACAGGACCCTGCACGGATACATCAGTGCGGTTGTTCACATCGACGCGTGAGGCCACCAGATTTGCGCCATCTTTGAAAGCGGTGATCTGTACGTGGGCACCGGTTTTCACCAGCGTGTCGAAGTTGCCGATGTTGAAGGGACGCGAGTTCTTGATGCGGTCTTCAAACATGGTGTTGGCGGTGACAGTGAACTTTTGGCCAAGCACGGTGATGGTTTTATCAGCAAGACTCGAGCTGGCAACGAGGCCAGAGAACTTGATGTGGGCTTCGTTATGTTCGCCGTCACCCTTGTTTCCTTCACGTCCTGCGAACTCAATTTTGCTTGCCGTCAGTATGCCGTTGGCTGCTGTGCCTTTGGCTTCAACGCGTGCGCCTTCTTTCAGGTCAGCCGCCGTGCCATGTTCAAAGCGCGTGTTGGCGTCGGTGGTGACTTTCTGGCCGTTTACTTCAAAGTCGGTTGCAGAGGTGAATTTGGTGATGACGCCTTCCAATTCAGACTTGGCCGAGTCTTCGATTTTTTTCACTTTGACACGCGTCGCGGTGAGCTTGCCGGCAGCAGGTGCTGTGTCGGCTTTGACTTTAACGCGCTGACCGTTGACTAATGTCACGCCCGTGGGCAGCACAGTCGCGGTGCCGTAATCGACTGTCAAGTCGCCGACCTTGAAGGTCTTGGTGGCAGCATCGAGACTCGCGATGGCGCCGCGCACGCGATATTGCGCCACAGGCCCTTGCTTCTCAATACGCGTGGCGACAATGGTGCCCGTCGCATCGCGGAAGCCGTGCACCTCAACCAGGTCGCCCACTTTCAAATCAGTCAGGCCGTTCGCGCCAATGTTGTTGTCGATGGCCGTGTTATTGTCGATCAACACGGTTTGGCCCATGACCTTGAGGGTTTTGGTAGGGGTATCAAAAATCGTATCGACCGGGCCTTTGACTTCGGACGCCTTTTCCATCGCGTCGGCAATGCCATTGGAGTCGTCGGACGACTTGCCCTTCACTTCCACCACGTGGCCGACTTTGAGTTTGTCTTCGCCGATACGGTTGCCATCATCGGCATCATCGTCGGAAATGGCGGTTGCATCCGTTTTGTATTTCACGCCGTTGACGTAGACGCTGCCGAAGCCGGTAACTTTTCCGGAAGAGGAAATGCCCGTGCCGCCAATGCCGCCGTCAACCACGTTGGTGCTGCCGCCGCAGGCGCCGAGCGTCAGTGCTGCGATGGGCAGAGCCAAGGCCAGCAATTTTTTAAGTAGTGTCATGTTGTTCTCCTTTAAGAGTACGTTAGTGTTCAATTCATTCATGTGCGGGTGATTCTTTGCGACAGATTCGCCGCTGCTATTTTTGATATTAGTTTTACTACCGAGATCAGTCTTCAATCTCCACTTCCCCATTGGTGGCGTTGACGGTGTTGTCTGCCGCGCCGTTATTGGTGCCCTTTGCTTTGATAAAAACGGTTTTCCCCGCAACACTTGCCTGGAATTCGGTGAAGCTGGCAAAGGCGGAACCGTCGATTTTTCTGAACTTGGTCGAAGTGCCGATGGTCACCGCTACGCCTTGGATGGTCATCGTGACGGCGGTCAGGTTTTCCAGCTTGCCCTGGGCGAACACTTCCGAGCGGCCATCACGCTCCACCCGTGTGGCCGTCAAATTGCCGGCCGCGTCGGCAAAAGCCGTGATCGTGGCGTGGTCGCCTTGTTTTAACACGGTCGCGAAATTGCCGAGATTGAATGGGCGGGTGTTGTCCTTGTCGTCTTCAAACTGCGTGAGGCTGTTGACGGTGAACGATTTGCCCAGCACATTGATGGTATTGACCGTCGTGCTCTGCACGAGTGAGGACAATTTCACTTCGGCTTCGATGTCGCCGCTACCACCACCGCTGCTACTGCCGCCATTGGCCTTGAACTCCACTTTGCTGGCGACGAGCACACCGTTGGTCAAGCTCCCTTCGGCTTCGACACGTTTGCCATCGGCAAGGTCGGCTTTCACGCCGTTTTGAAATTGCACACTGCCGCAAGCATCGACAGCCTGGCCATTCACATTGAATTTGCAATTGGCATCAAAGTTGGTGATAAGGCCTTCCACTTCGGCCTTGTCGCCCTCTTTGCCGTCCACGCCTTTTTTCACTTCAACACGGGTGGCGGTGAGCACATTGTTGCTGTCGGGTTTGCCGCCTCTTACTTCCACTTGCAGACCCGGCACCAAGCCGCCGGCGGGCAGATTTTGCACCGTTACCCCGGCATAATTCACTGTGATATTACCCACCTTGAACGATGTTGCGCTCGCAATACTGCCAATGGAGCCGCGCAGTTTGTATTGCGTGGCGGCGGCACTGTTTTGCAACTCGATACGCGTGGCGCGTAGATTGCCGCTGGTTTCGCGGAAGCCGCTTACCTCCACTGGCACGCCGATTGCCAGACCTGCGAGGCCATTGGCACCGATGTTGTTATCGACAATGGTGTTGTTGTCGATGATGACCGTTTGACCCAGCACGCCAATTGTTTTAGGCGTTACGCTTGCGTCGTAGAGTTTATCGACAGGGCCTTTAAGTTCCTTGATGACCAGAATGCTGTCGGCGTTGCCGTTGGCGCTATCAACCGACTTGCCTTTGATCTCAACGACCTGGCCGATTTTGAGTTCGCTTTCCGTTTTGTTCGCCCCGTCATCTGAAATACTGGTGGAGGTGGAAGTCGAAAATTTCACGCCGTTGACAAACACGCTGCCGAAACCGGTAATGGTGCCGGAGGCGGTGATGCCGGTGCCGTTACCGCCGACTTCAGCTACCTGAGTGCCGCCGCCGCATGCGCCGAGCGTCAAGGCCAGCAAGAGTGACTGAAAATACTTGATATTCCGTTTGATAAAAGTGTTCATGTAATTCTCCATGGAAGCCATATGGTGATTTAACGTTACGTCTCGGTCATTCGGTGACAATGGGCTTATTCTTTAGCCGGGTCGTACTTTTCCTGAAAATAATAAATGCCAATTGATGCGCGGTTTCTTCCCGTACCGCCGCTATTTTTGGTCTCGTCGCGGTCATGCTTTGCCAATAATTTGTTTTCGATATCTACCAGTGCCTGCGCATGCCGCGCCGTTTCCGTTCTCACTGCATCAAGCGCCTCGTCGGGCAAATTATTAGAAAACATATTTCGGTGAAAAAACAGCTGATCTGGGCTGCACGACAGGTTATGGTCGATGGTGCTAATCAGGTCGCTCACATTGCGTCCCATGATGGCGATATTCAACGCATCTGTAGCCTGCGGAATATAGATGTGTTTGACTAGGCGCAAAGAGCCGTCTTGCTGTTTTTCCATCGCACCCACACGTAACAGTTCGTCCATCACCGCCCTCGCCGGCATATCGCCGCTATAGCGTTTAACCAAGGCGGTAAAATTCTTTTCGCCCTGATTCAAATGTAAAGTTGCCGGTTCGCCGTTGCTTGTGCCCGGGTAATCACGCAGCCAGCCACTGATCACCCGCTCGGCGCGGTTGTACACTTCGACTTTAGCTTCGCTACTAAACGGTTCGATCTCTTGCAACCGCGCCACTTCTTTGCGCGACAGACCGGTGATAATCGACACGCGCGACGCCGATTGTTTGCGATTTGGCAAGCCGAATTCTTTATCGGCCACATCGACATAAACCCAGCGGCTCCAATCGGCGAAAGTGTCATACGCCACACCATGTTTCAGCAATATGCGTACCAAAGGTCGTAGCAACGCCATCACGGCGGATTGAATGGTTTGTTCTAATGTGCGAGTATTCATGGTGTTTGTGGGATTATAGTCCCAATATTTTGAGTTTGCAAATTATTTATTTTTTCTAACTTATTGAATTATATCATTTATTTGTTTTTATCCTACTTTGCTGTTAAAAAAATTATTTATACACTTGAATTTGTTCTTGGTGCGGCGCAGTAACTTTATTGGACAAATTGTCCGTTAATCGGTGTTCAGACTTGAGGAGTATTAACCCGTGTTCTAACTTAAGGAGTATTCATATGAAAAAGTTTATGCTGAGAACAACTTTGGCTTCAAGCCTACTATTAATGTTTGGCAATGCGGCATTTGCAGAAATCGGCAGCGGTGGCACTGGCAGGTCGGCTGGCCTATCGAACGCCACCAAATCTCATTCCGGAACTTTCGGTGGCCAAAGCAGGACGGTTGGCCCCATAGCGAACACCCCCAAATCTCACGGCGGAACTTTCGGCGGCTCTAGTAGGACGTTGGCGCCAGTCAGCTCGAAAGTGATCCCATATCGCGCTGATGAAGTTATAACAGGTGGGACGGGGAGAAAGTAGTTTTGCAATTGCAAAAAAATTAAATTAAAACAAGTTGTTAGCGTCCTGCGAGGCCATCGGCTTGGAAGCGGCGCGTTAAATAAGTACAGTATTAAGGCACCCTTTTGCGCAACCAAGAGGGTGCCTCCCTTGACAAACTCCTGCCGAAAATCCAGAATCCGTTTCCCTTTGTTTTGCGGCCATGCCGGACGACAAATTTTGGCGAATTAGCTCAGCCGGTTAGAGCGACGGAATCATAATCCGCAGGTCCCCCGTTCGAATCGGGGATTCGCCACCATCTCTTTTCTTTACATTCAGTCGATACTATCATTATTCACTGATGCTGCTTGCGGCAACTTTCCCGTGCGCGTATCGTCGTAACTGCTGATGAAAACACTTTACCCTCTCGTTATTGCAATGTTCTTTTGCGCGATTTCTTTCGCCGCAAACGCGCGGCCATTTCCCGAAGCGGCTGTGGCCGGCACGCTCAATGGCGCGGATGCTGCTTCCGTCAAAATCGGCAGTCAGGTTATGCGCCTGGCGCCGGGTGTGCGCATTTTTAATCAAAACAACATGATCGTGTTTCCTGCTTCATTGCCAGATAGCGCGAAGGTGCTGTATCAAATTGACATCGCAGGCTTTGTGCTCAATCTCTGGTTGCTCAGCGAAGAAGAAACGAGTGAACTCAAAAAGGCCGGCAAAAAGTTTTAATGAGTAAGCTGTATATCAAAACTTTCGGCTGCCAGATGAACGAGTACGACTCGGACAAAATGGCCGATGTGTTGCACGCCGCCCACGGCCTCACGCAAACCGATTCTCCTGATAACGCCGACGTCATTCTGCTAAACACCTGCTCGGTGCGCGAGAAGGCACAGGAAAAAACTTTTCACGATCTGGGCCGTCTGCGCGAACTCAAACTCAAAAACCCTGATTTGATTATTGGCGTTGGCGGCTGCGTGGCGAGCCAGGAAGGCGCAGCGATTGTGCGGCGTGCGCCCTACGTTGATGTGGTGTTTGGCCCGCAAACTTTGCACCGCTTGCCCGACCTGATTGACGCGCGGCGCAAAACGGGCCGCGCACAAGTCGACATCTCGTTTCCCGAAATTGAAAAGTTCGATCACTTGCCACCTGCGCGCGTGGATGGCGTAACGGCGTTTGTGTCGATCATGGAAGGTTGCTCAAAGTATTGCAGCTTCTGCGTGGTGCCTTATACGCGCGGCGAAGAAGTGAACCGACCCTTCGACGATGTGATCGCCGACATCGCCGATCTTGCCGGGCGTGGCGTTAAGGAAGTCACGTTGCTAGGACAAAACGTCAACGCTTATCGTGGCGTCATGCACGATGGCGACATCGCCGATTTCGCCTTGCTGCTCGAATATGTGCACGAGATTCCAGGCATTGAGCGCATTCGTTTTACGACGTCGCATCCGCTGGAATTCAATCAGCGCCTGATCGATTGCTACAAGACGTTGCCCAAACTGGTGAGCCATGTGCACTTGCCGGTGCAGGCCGGCTCCGACCGCATTCTTGCCGCCATGAAGCGCGGCTATACGGTGCTGGAATATAAATCGATTATCCGCCGTTTGAAAATCGCACGACCCGAGGTTAACATTACTTCCGATTTTATTATCGGCTTCCCCGGAGAGACTGACGCCGATTTTGAAGCGACGATGAAGTTGGTGGAAGACATCGGCTTCGACGGCAGCTATAGTTTTCTTTATAGCGTGCGCCCAGGCACACCCGCTGCAGAATTAAAAGACGATACGCCCCAAGCCATTAAAACCCAGCGCCTCGCGCGTATGCAAAAACGTTTGGACGAACTGTATGCGCAAACCAATGCCGGCATGATGCATAGTGTGCAACGCGTGTTGGTAGAAGGGGTGTCGGCAAAAGATACCCATGAAATGTGTGGCCGCACCGAAAATAATCGTGTGGTGAATTTCCCTGGCCCTGCTGATTTGATCGGTCAATTTATTGACATAAAAATTACGGATGCCGTGCGGTATACGCTGCGCGGTGAGCACGTTCAAAAACAATAAAATATTGAATATAATCAATATGTTACGATAATTCGTTTTGGGGAAATTTATGCAGGAGAAAGGCGTAGCTGTGAAGCGGATTATTTTCACGATGTTGTTTGCCGTTATGCTCGGCGGCTGCGCGACGCCCGCAGCGGTGAAACGCGCCGATGCTAATGCAGGCATGCCGACAAGCGAAGCGGCAAAGCTCGAAGCGATCTTAAAAGCATCGGCGCCGCCCGCGTCGCCGTCTTTATTGCGGCCGTTCAACGACATCATCAAAGACGCCAAACACACGCCGGGATATTTTTCACTTTATCGCAATGACGATAGAGTCTGGATTGAAGTCAGCCCCGAACAATTCGAGCAGCCGTTTTTCCTTTCCGTTGGCGTCACGCAGTCGGTCGGCGAACGCGGCCTTTACGGCAACATGATGAACCGCAGCCATGTGGTGTATTTCAAACGCATCGGCAATGCCGTACAACTTATCGCACGCAATACTGATTTCACCGCCAAAGAATACGCGCCGATTGCGCTCGCCGTGCGGCAAAGTTTCACCGACAGCATGTTGACCTCCACCAACGTGGTCAGCGCGCCGCACCCTCAACGTAAATCGGTGTTGATTGATGCCAACGCCTTGCTGCTCTATGTCGATATTCCCATGGCCTCCACTATGCTCGAAGCTGCGTATCGGCAACCGTATTATTTCGATGCGAAAAATACCAGCTTCGCCACGCTACGCAACACGGCAGACACGACGGGCTTTAACGTCACCGCCCACTATGCGTTGGCGCGCTTAATGCTGCCGCCGCTGATGCCCCCCGGCGTTGCACCGCCGCCATCGATGACGCCGCCCGGCACGCTGGAAGATGTGCGTAGTTTGTTCATGGGTTTTTATTATAACTTCGCCAAATTGCCCGAACCGATGGCGCCGCGTTTGGCCGATGACCGCGTCGGGCATTTTGTCACTTCACGTTTGGATTTCACAGACGACGCGAAACACACACCGCAAGTGCGCTACGTAAAACGGTGGCGGCTGGAGAAAAAAAATCCTGCTGAGATTATCAGCGAGCCGGTGCAGCCGATTGTTTTCTGGATAGACAGCAATGTGCCGTACAAGTATCACAACGCGGTGAAAGAAGGCATCCTCGAATGGAACAAGGCGTTCGAGCGCATTGGTTTTAAAGATGCGATTGAAGTGCGCTACCAGCCCGACAACAGCGAATTCGACACGGCGGACGTGCGCCATGCGTCGGTGCGCTGGTTTCTCGGCACCGATGCGCGTTTCGCTATCGGGCCGTCGCAGGTGGATCCGCGTAGCGGCGAAATTCTCGACGCGGACATCAGCGTATCTGACGTATGGACGCGTGGCCCGCGCCGCCGTATCGCGGAAGAATTGCCGCGCCCGGCCATCGCGCAAAAACGCAATGAACCGTTATGCGAATACGCCAGCGAAATGGGCAATGAAATCGAATTCGCTCTGGATCTGCTCGAAGCCCGTGGCGATATTGAGCCCGATAGTGTCGAGGCCGAAGCGTTTGTGCAGGCCACATTAAAAGATGTCATCACCCACGAAGTGGGCCACACGCTGGGCCTGCGCCACAACTTCCGCGCTTCGACTATTTATTCGCTCGAACAATTGAACGACTCGGCCTTCACCAAACAACACGGGCTCACCGGCTCGGTGATGGATTACAACGGCCTCAACCTCGCCGTCCGCGGCGGCAAGCAGGGCGAATACGTGATGAGTACGCTGGGGCCTTACGATTACTGGGCGATAGAATATGCCTACAAACCCATTGATGCTGTCAACGAAAAAAACGAATTGCAAAAAATTGCGGCGCGCAGCGCAGAGCCACAATTCGCTTTCGGCACCGACAACGAAGCGGGTTACGGCGGCACGGCCGAAGGCGTGGATCCGGAAGTGAATCGCCGCGATCTGGGCTCCGACCCGCTGGCGTTTTATCAGCACCGGCTGCAACTGTCGCGAGAATTGTGGGACAGGTTGCAAGACAAGCAACTCAAGCCCGGCGAATCTTACGACGTGCTGCGGCGTAATTTCGACGCAGCGCTGGATCAGGTGAAACTTGCCGCCAATCTGTCGGCCAAATATATCGGTGGCCTCGTCAGCGTGCGCGACCACGCGGGCAGCCCACGCGCGCCACTTACACCCATAGAAGTCGGCAAGCAGCGCCGCGCACTGAAATTATTGGAGACGGGCGTATTTTCTGCCGACAGTTTCAAGTTCCGACCTGAATTCATGCGTCGCCTCACGACAGATCATTTCGAGGCGGTAGTGAATCCGGATTATTCGCTGAGTGGTCAAATTATTTCCTTGCAGCGTAGCGTGCTCGATCAAGTGATGAATGAAAATGTCGCCGCTCGTATCGTTGATTCAGAAAGCAAACTCGATCAACCAAATCAGGCGCTGAAATTATCCGAGTTGTTCGATACATTGCAGAATGCCATCTGGAGCGAATTGCGCACGGGCGGTGACATCAACGGCCTGCGCCGCAATTTGCAACGCGAACATTTGCGCCGCGTAGCCAACAGCCTGATTCGCCCGTCAGCGGGCCCGGCCGACGTGCGCAGTTTGTTGCGCGAGAACGCGAAGCATTTACAATCGGGCATCCAGGCCGCGCTTGCCAAACCGGGCATGAGCAAAGAGGCGCGCGCGCATCTGAATGAAAGCCTGGAAACCTTGAACGAAGCCATCAAAGCGCCGATGCAGCGGCTGGGTGTATGACCGCTTCAACCGACTCTCAACGCAATAAACCCAAACCTGTCGAACTGGTTTTTACGCCATTGGATAACCAGCGCTTAGCCAACCTGTGCGGTGCATTGGATGAAAATTTACGCCAGATTGAAGCCGCCATTGACGTGGTGATTTCCCATCGGGCAGAGCACTTTCGTTTGCAAGGCAGCCCAGAAAATTGCGCGCTCGCCGCCCACGCCTTGCAATATTTTTATCAGCGCAGCATTCGCGGCATCAACGTGGAGGATATCCAATTGGGACTCGTCGAAATGACTCACACCGCACCGCGTCCGCATAAACCGACCGCCGTAGCGCAAGACTCGCCGCACTTGTTGACCAAGCGCACCGACCTGCATGGCCGCACGCCGCGTCAGGTGGAGTATTTGAAAAATGTGCAATCCCACGACATCACTTTTGGCATCGGGCCCGCAGGCACGGGCAAAACGTATTTGGCGGTTGCGTCGGCGGTCGATGCGCTGGAGCGCGATCTGGTTAAGCGCATCGTCCTGGTGCGCCCCGCCGTGGAAGCGGGCGAGCGATTGGGATTTTTGCCCGGCGACATGGCGCAAAAAGTCGATCCGTATTTACGGCCGTTGTACGACGCGCTGTATGATTTGATGGGCTACGAAAAAGTCGGCAAGTTGTTCGAACGCGGCGCCATTGAAATCGCGCCCCTCGCGTACATGCGCGGG